>NZ_FMTT01000004.1 GCF_900100345.1 Paenibacillus tianmuensis
TGTGTTAGGTTCTAATTCTAATGAATTCATTAGTTCAACTTATATAGACGCAACCTGATATCATGTAAATAAAATGATTTTGATATGATCTATCATTTTTTTATATATCAGAGGAGGAACCGATCATGCCGCTGGATACCTCAGCTCTTCAAGTATTTCAAGCCGCCGCGCGGAGCGGCAGCGTCTCCAAGGCCGCCCAGCAGCTAAACTATGCGCAATCCAACGTCACCACCAAAATCAAGCAGCTCGAAAAAGAGCTTGGCGCCCCGCTCTTTTACCGGCATAACCGGGGCATTACGCTGACGCCTGCCGGCAAAACGCTGCTTGAGTACGCCGACAAAGCGCTGCGCTTATTGGAAGAGGCGCGCAAAGCGGTTCAAGATGCGTCGACGCCGACCGGGCCGTTGTCGATCGGCTCGATGGAAACGACTGCCGCCGTCAGACTGCCCCATTTGCTGGCCGATTACCACCGGATGTGCCCGGAGGTCGATTTATCTTTCGTAACCGGGCCGTCTCAGCAATTGATTCAGGCAGTGCTCGATTATAGCTTGGACGGAGCGTTTGTGATGGGACCCGTAGAACATCCCGAGCTGCTGCAGGATCTCGTCTTCGAGGAAAAGCTTGTCCTCGTCACGGACGTATTGCGTCCACAGCTCGATTCTCCAAGGGAACTGACGGATCGGACCGTCCTCGTGTTTCGTTCCGGCTGCTCCTACCGGGCCAAGCTGCTTGGCTGGCTTCAGGAGGAAGGCGTCATGCCCGTTAAAATTATGGAATTCGGCACCTTGGAAACGATTGTCGGCTGCGTTGCCGCCGGACTTGGCGTCTCCCTGCTTCCCGAATCGATCGTGCAGGGTAATACTAAGGAAGGCCTCGTCCGCTCCTATCCGATCCCGAAACGGTACGGACGGGTTCAAACGGTATTTATCCGCCGTAAGGACGCCTATTTGTCGCAAGCCTACAAGTTATTTTTGAATGAGATGAAGAATCGCTTTCTATTACCTGACGGTCTTGGCCAGCCATCTTAATTAGAGATGACGGGTATCGACTATTGCGATTTTACGTGACAAAACAGATTGCTTATGATGAGAACATAGCAGGTTTAGATATGCCGTCATCATTTGGAAGGAGTGCTGTACCATGTTTTCTACTCCGATGACAGACATCGTCGGATGTTCCTATCCTATCATACAAGCCGGTATGGCCGGGGAACCGACGACTCCGCAGCTCGTAGCCGCCGTGTCGGAAGCCGGCGGTCTGGGGACGATTGGCGCCGGATATCTCCCGCCCGTGCAAATCAAACGCGCCATCGAGGATGTCCGCCGTCTGACAGATCGCCCTTTTGCCGTCAATTTATTCACTCCCGAGTCGTTCGGTCCGTCCAATGAGACCGCAGCGCGCATGAACGAGTGGTTAAACCGTTACCGGGAACGGCTGAACCTTGCGCCGGGGATTATGCCCGCTAAGTTTCAAGAAACGTTTGAAGAGCAGCTTCAAGTCGTTCTGGACGAACGCGTGCCCATGTTCAGCTTTACCTTCGGCATTCCTGCGCCGAAGCTTATCGACAAGCTGAAAAGCCGAGGCATCAAGCTCATCGGGACCGCGACCACGGTGCGCGAAGCGCTGGCGCTTGAGGAGGCAGGGATCGATCTTATTGTTGCCCAAGGCAGCGAATCCGGCGGACACCGCGGCACGTTCTTGAGCCATTACGAGGACGGACTGGTGGGAACGATGGCGCTGGTCCCTCAAATCGTCGCCCAAGTCCGCACTCCCGTCATCGCTTCGGGAGGCATTATGGATGGTCGCGGTTTCGTTGCCAGTCTGGCTCTGGGCGCTTCCGGCGTGCAGATGGGCACCGCTTTTCTGACCTGCGACGAAAGCGGCGCCCACGAGCAGCACAAGCGTGCGATCCTTCAAAGCGGCGAAGAGGACACGACGGTGACTGTTGCTTTTTCGGGAAAGGCGGCCCGGGGGATCAAAAATGAATTTATTTCGGAGATGAAGCAATATCCGGGCTCCATTCCCGAGTACCCCATTCAAAATAAATTAACGCAAGACATCCGGAAGGCAGCGGCGAACGAAAATAACCCGCAATATATGTCGCTCTGGGCCGGGCAAGCGCTGCGCTTGAGTAGGACTCGGCCCGCAGGCAAGCTGATCGCTGAGCTGATGAGCGAAGCAGCCAATACGCTGCTGCGGCTAAGCCAATACCGGGAAGGATGATTGTACCCAGCATACAAAAAAGAGGCTTCTTTCAAGCAGCTTTTGGTCTACTTGGAAGAATGCCTCTTTTTGATTTACATAAAACGGTCGCTGCCGGTCGCTTATCGCGGCCTGTCCGTTTCGGGGGCCGCAAGCTTCCGTTCGCTTTGGCTATTGTGCTTGCTTTTCCATTCAGATACGACGATGCCGGCAAAAATAAGGCCGATGCCGAGCCACTGGAGCAAGCCGGTCCGCTCGTGAAGCAGCAGGCTGGAGCACACAATGACGACAGGCAGCTCGATCGCCCCGATGATAGAGGCTACGCCCGTACTGAGGTGCGGAGCGCCCTTGGCAAACAAGTACGGCGGAAGGATCATGCCGAACAGGCTGAGAATGACCGCCCATCCCCACAGGCCGTTCGTCAGCGCGCCGCTCCACAGAAACGTCGGCGGATAAATAAGCGACACGACGATAACCGCCCCCGTCAACATCCACGAGCTGCGTAAAATCGCAGGCACCTCTGTCGCGACCCTACCGCTGAAATAGACGGTCAGCGTATAGCTTGCGGCCGCAAGCAGCCCAAGCCCGATTCCTGTCCAACTGAGCTGCGGCATGCTGCCTTCGAGAAAACCGGAGGCGAACAGCGTGCCGGCCAGCACGACTACAACGCCGATGAGCTGAAACCGGTTCGGCGCTTTCTTTTGCAACAGCCAATCCGCGAGCAGCCCCATCCAAGTGAATTGGAACAGCAGCAGCACCGCGAACGACGCGCTCAACGTTTGCAGCGTGTAGTAGTAAAAGACGCCGGTCAGGCCCGTAAACACCCCGCTGCCGAGCAGCTTCAGAAAGACGATCCTCGGCATCTTCTTCATGTAGCCCCAGAAAGGAATGCCCAGAAGCCATAGAGCCACAAAGCCGAAAAACACTTGGCTGCCCGTCACCTCGGCGGGCGAAAAACCGTCCTTATACGCCAGCTTGACGAAAGTGGACAATATCCCGTACGATGCAGCGCCGGTCAATACCAACAGGCTTGCTTTAAATCGCTGCGAAACAATCATAACCGATCCTCGGTTCTAGTTAACCCTCACCCACCCGCGACGGCTCCGGCCGTTAAAACCGGAAGCCCCACAAACAAAAATATAGCAAACCCCAGGCCGAGATTCAAGACTTGTTTTTTTATTGTTAAACTGACTGAAGTAAGTTTTTTGTTTGAAAATGGCTGGAAATATGATAATATTACAGATGTATTTACCTGACTTGGGTAAGGTAAACAAAGTTATATGAAGCCAAGGTGGGTACGATGAGCCGAAGAGAAGAGATCAAAAAAACCGCCGTGGGGCATCTTCTGCAATACGGTTACGAGGGCACGAAGCTGGCGGATATTGCCCGAGAGGTAGGGATTAAGAAGCAGTCGATGTACGCTCATTTTGAGAACAAAAAAAATTTGGTCGTGGAAATTCACGAGAACGCAATGAAGCAGGAAATCGCCTATTTGACCACGTTCTTTCACGAGCATAAGGGAGAGCCGCTGCGGGCGCTGCTGCGCACCTTCGTTGAGGAGATGAAAGACCGCTACGCGACCAACCGGAATGTGAAGCTGATGTTTCTGATGGCGTTTATGCCCCCCGAGCCGCTGCAAGAACTATGCATCACGATGTACGAATTGTATTCGCATCATTTGCTTCATCAGTTGGAGCTTGCTTTTCAGCTCGATTCGACTCTTCGGGTCAATCCGAAGGAAGGCGCGCTCGCCGTGCATACGATTTACGAAGGCTTGACCACCAAACTGATTTTCGACAGCCCCGATTATTTTATCGAAGCGGCCGAAACAACCTTTTCCTTGTTGTGGAAAGGAATACTTTATAGAGAAAATAGCTAGAGGTGTAATATGCAAATTGAAAACAGCAAACTATCAGACCTGGAATCCGATTCCGTAGGCAAAGTATTCGTCCGTTATTTGGTCCCGTCGATTGTCGGTATGTTTATGATGTCCATTAACGTCGTGATTGACGGCATTTTCGTCGGACAGCGGCTCGGCGAAGTGGCGCTGGCAGGGGTTAACGTCGCCTTTCCGTTATTTTCGATTTATTTTGCTATATCGCTGTGGGTCGGCATCGGCGGCGCGGCTCTGTACTCCAGATCGTTAGGCGCCAAAGATACGGCGCAGGCACGCTCGATCTTTACTCATTCGCTTACGCTCATCTTCAGCTTGACGCTCATAGTGGCGGGGATTGCTTATTTGTTCCGGGAAAAGCTGGCGTTGTTTCTCGGAGCCAACAACGAGACGATGCCTTATGCGATGGAATTTATGAACGTGCTGCTGACCTTCGGTTTCGTCATCACCGTTCAAAATGCGTTCAGCATCTTTGTCCGGAATGACGGCAATCCGAATCTGGCGATGATTTCTCTGATCGCCAACGCCGTCAGCAATATCGTGCTAAATTACGTGTTCTTGTTTGTTCTCGGCTTCGGCGTAGCCGGGTCCGCATGGGCGCTTATCGGCGCATCGACCATCGGGGCGTGCGTGCTGTTCACGCATTTTCTGCGCAAGGACAGAACGCTCCGCTTCGTCAAGCTGCGTTTATCGTGGAAGCTGGCCAAAAGCACGTTCACCATCGGCTTTCCGAGCTTCGTCGCGGAATTGGGCATCGCCGTCTTTACGGCAGGCTACAACATGGCGATGGTCCGGTGGGCAGGCACGTTAGGCGTTTCGGCCTTCTCCATTGTAAATTACGTGCACGGCGTGATGCTGATGATGTTCATCGGTATGGGATCAGGCATTCAGCCGCTGATTAGCTACTATCGGGGCGCGAAGCAGCAGGCCCGGGAGCGGGAAACGATTCGCCTCGCGGTAAAAACGTCGATCGGCATCGGGGTGAGCGTGTTTCTGATCGGCTTGATTACGGCGGACAGCATCGTCTCTTTGTTCGGTTCGTTTACCCGAGAGGTTCATGAATTAGCCGTTACCGGTATACGTCTGTTTTTCACCGCCTATTTGTTCATGGGCGTCAACTTTGTCATGATGACGTACTTTCAATCGACCGACCAAGTCAAAATGGCGACTTGGATTACCATAGCGCGTGAGATGCTGATCATGGTCGCCCTGCTGTTCACCTTGCCCCATTTCATGGGAACGACTGGAATTTGGCTCTCCATTCCGCTTTCGGAGCTGATCGTCGTCCTTACCGTGTATGCTTATATCCGCAGGCGTTCCCGCAGTGTCGCTTCGGTCAATGCCGCCTCGTAACGGGGGCCACACTTTCAATAGCTTTTCCGCAGCGAAACAGCCGCTCGGCCCCATCATCGCATGGACCGGGCGGCTTTCGTCGCGTTATGGCGTACAGTGGGAGGCCCGTTCCCGCCATACTTTCAGGGCCGGAGCTTCGTTCGCGTATAAATTTTACCGCCACGTACGGTCATCTGCACCTCCCCGTCCCTGTCCGTCCTCTGTACGCTTATACCATACGACGTCAGCCGATCCAGCACCTGGGGGTTCGGATGCCCGTACATATTATTCACCCCGGCGGAGATGACCGCGTGCTTGGGCCTCCAGGCGTTCAGCCACTCATCGGCCGTGGACGACTTGCTTCCGTGGTGGGCCACCTTCAGCACATCGACAGGCTTGTATACTACCGGTACCGGCGCTGCCGCCCCCGGTGGCGACGCAGGTTCACGGGCGGCAGGAGCCAGCGCCTCCTCTTGAAACAGTCCCCGCGATACCGCCGACCATCGGTCGAGCAGCTTTCGCTCCTCGGCCCGCCCGATATCGCCTGTGAACAGCCAGCGAGTACCCGCCATCTCCATTAAAAACACGATAGAGCTCGGATTTTGATCCCGCTCTACACGTACTCCCTCCCGCTCTCCCTCCGGCAGCGGATACAGGAAATGAAGCGCCGTGCCGGCGTCGACTTGCAGCGTATCTCCCGCCTCCACCTCGACCAGCTCCGTTCCCTTTTCCAATGCGGTTTGAAACAGCTTTTCCACGGACGGCAGCGGCTTCAAAGTCCCGTTAAACAAAAATCGCCGCACCGGAATGTGCTCGAGCACCGCCTGTAAGCCGCCGAAGTGATCGGCATCCTGATGCGTCAAAATCAGCTCGTCGATTTGCTGCACACCGCGTTTTTTGAGCAACGGCACCAGCAGCTTCCGGCCTACTTCGTACGGGTTTCTCCTTTCCTTCCACGCATCTTCCGGTTTACGGAAGGAGACCGTTCCTCCCCCGTCCACCAAGATCGTATGGCCTCCCGGGAGCGTCTGGATCAGGATGCTATCCCCCTGCCCCACATCCAAAAACTGCACGCGTCCTTCCGCTGTTCCGCGTTCAGGATCGTAGCCGTACCAGAGCAGTCCCGCAAAGCCAAGCAAGCTGGCGGGCAGCAGGACGTACCGATTCATCGTTTGTCGGGTTAGAAACGGCAGCTTGTTGGTTTTTACTCCATAAAGCATCGGTTCGGGCGCAGCCGACTCATCCTTGGCCGCAAACGGCTGCAGCAGTACAAGCGCCGCGCACAGCAGCCCGTAATAAGCCAATATCCATACTGGCGAAGGGCTCGGCCAAATCGTTTGGAAAGCATCCAGCTTGCTCGCTTGCTCCACCACGTAAAACAGAAGCTCGTTCGTCTTGGCAATTAACCACCCGAGCCAGCCCGCTCCTGTCTCCCAAAGGAAACCAAGCAGCATTGCAGCCGTCCCGCCCGGCATCACCCATACGCTAAACGCCGGAACCAGCGCAAAATTGGCAGCGAACGACAGCAGGGAAAATTGGTTGAAATAATAAATCGACAGCGGGAACGAGATCAGCTGCGCGACAACAGTAATCGAAAGCGCGTCCCTCAGCTTCGCACGCTTTACCGGCAGCAGCTTGTTCATTTGCGGAACGCCGAGAATGAGCCCCAACGTCACGAGAAACGAAAGCTGGAAGCTGACATCCAGCAAATAATACGGATTCCAGACGAGCATGCCGACTCCCGCGATCAGCGCGATGTGGAGCCCGTCCTTGAGCCGGTTCCGGTAAGCGGCATACAAGCCGATCATCGCCATTATGCCAGCGCGGACGATCGAAGGCGAAGCCCCGGTGACGGCGATATACAGCGGCATTAGCGCCAGCGCGGTAAGCAGAACCGTTTCCCGCGTCAATCCGAAGCGGCGCAGCAGCCAGATCAAGCATGCCAGAAAAATAGCGACGTTGAGACCGGAGATTGCGATAATATGGGTTAAGCCCAGCCGGGAAAACTGCTCGAATTGCTTCGGTTCGATCTCATCCGTCAGGCCGATCAGCATGCCTTTCATAAAGCCGCTTTGATCCGGAGGGAACAATTGGTCGATCTGCCCCGCCAGCCGGTCCCGAAAGCGGTCGATGCCGCGCATGGCAAGCCAGCCACCCCACTCGCCGGATTCCGGTGACGTTACAGTGAGTCCCGCTGTCCCTTTTGCCGTCATCTGCCAATGAATATGCTGCAGCCGCAAATAGTTCCGGTAGTCGAAGCCGCCAAAGTTACGCGCTTCCGCCGGGCGGCGCAGCGTTCCGTCCAGCTCGATCCGGTGGCCCCGCTCCCAACCTCTGACCGTTTCCTGCTCCTCCCGGGCAAGCAAGCGGATCGAAAACTGCATCCGCTCGCCCTTGCCGCCATCCCGCGGCACACCATGTTCGGGAATCGCTACGGACTCGGCTTCCGCTTGAAAGGAAACGCGGTCTCCGTCGACTGAAACCGGCGTCACGATCCGCCCTTGAAAACGCACGCCGCTTACTTCATCGGTTTGCAATTCGACCAAGCTCCGGTTTCGGGCATCATGGTCGCCGTATATGCCCGCCGCTGCCGCGACGATCAACAGACTGCGGAGCCAAACGGTCCCCTTTGGTCTTATGATCATCGCGGCGCAATACAGCATTCCTGCAGCCACAGCCAGCCACAGATTCATCCATGGCAGCCGCACGATCACCGTAATGGCATAGCCTATACCCCAGTAAACCGCGAACGCAACGATCGGTCTTTGAGACATCCGCTCCTCCTTCCAGCAACAAAAAAAGAACCTCTTCCGGACGCATGCTGACGCACGCCCAAAAAGAGGTTCTTCCTCCTAAGCTTTGGATCGTTCTAATTTTTCACTTCGCTGACCGTTCCGGCCGGAGGCTCGTAATTATCAAGCTGCCGGAACGTCATTCCACGCTGCTCCATCAGCGCTCGCACCTTGTCGCTGTCCTTCGGATACGGCCGGTGGAACACGATTTCCGACACGCCGCTGTTCGCGAGCATATTCGCGCACGTCCAGCACGGTTGATCGGTCACATAAACGACGGACCCTTCGCGGTCCTCTCGGTCCGTAAACAACAGCAGGTTTTGCTCCGCATGGATCGTCCGGATGCAGCGCTGCTTCTTGACCACCTGCTCCTTGCCGTCCGATGCGACCAATTCATACTCTTCCACGAGCATGCAGCCCGCTTCCGAGCAATCCGGCACGCCCATCGGAGCACCGTTGTACGCCGTGCCGAGCAGCTTCTTCCCCTGCACCAGGACGGCCCCAACATGCCTTCGGCTGCATTGGGAGCGGGTGGAAGCCATATAGGCGATGTCCATAAAATACGTATCCCAATCTTTACGTGCCATCATGCTGCTCAAGCTCCTTTATGTTTTCCGGCTCTATTTCTGGCTTGCCTGGATCGCTTGATCCAAGTCGTAAATAATGTCGTCAATCGCTTCCGTCCCGATGGACAGACGAATCATGCCCGGCGTTACGCCTGCCGCCGCCTGCTCCTGCTCGCTAAGCTGCTGATGCGTGGTGCTGGCCGGATGGATGATGAGCGACTTCGAATCGCCGACGTTCGCCAAATGGGAGAACAGCTTTACCGCATTGATCACTTTGCGCCCTGCTTCCACACCGCCTTTGATGCCGAACGTCATGATGGCGCCCTGGCCTTGAGGCAAATACTTTTTCGCCAGCTCATGCGACGAATGGCTCGGAAGGCCCGCGTAGCTCACCCAATCCACAGCTTCGTGCTTTTCCAGGAATTCGGCAACCTTCTGCGCATTTGAGCTGTGGCGCTCCATGCGAAGATGAAGCGTTTCGAGACCTTGCAGCAGGAGGAACGCGTTGAACGGCGAGATCGTAGCGCCCATATCGCGCAGAAGCTGCACACGCGCCTTGATAATGTAAGCGATCGGCCCGACAGCATCGGTATACACGACTCCGTTGTAGCTCGGGTCCGGATCGGTCAGACCGGCAAATTTGCCGCTGGCTTTCCAGTCGAAACGGCCGCCGTCGACGATAATGCCGCCGATCGAGGTGCCGTGTCCGCCGATAAATTTAGTCGCGGAATGAACGACAATGTCCGCTCCATGTTCGATCGGTCGGCAAAGATATGGGCTCGGGAATGTATTGTCGATAATCAACGGAATGCCGTTCTCATGCGCAATAGCCGCTACGGCAGCAATGTCAAGCACATCGCCCTTAGGATTGCCGATCGCCTCCGCGAACACGGCTTTCGTCTTCGGCGTAATGGCTTTCCGGAAATTTTCCGGATCGCTCGCATCGACGAAATGCACTTTAATTCCGATTTTCGCCAGTGTGTTTGCAAATAAATTGTAGGTACCGCCGTACAGGCTGGACGATGAAACGATCTCGTCGCCCGCTCCGGCAATGTTAAGTATCGAGTACGTGATGGCCGCTTGACCGGATGCCGTCGCCAGAGCCGCGGCCCCGCCTTCGAGCGCAGCAACGCGTTTTTCGAACACGTCGGTCGTCGGATTCATAATGCGCGTGTAGATGTTGCCGGGCTCTTTGAGAGCGAATAAATCAGCGGCGTGATCCGTATCGCGAAATCCATAGGACGTCGTCTGGTACAAAGGAACTGCTCGGGACATCGTCGTTGGGTCAATCTCCTGTCCAGCGTGAACGGCCAACGTTTCCAAAGAAAGCTTGCGCTCTTCTGACATACTGCATCCTCCTTATAATCAACAGAAATAATGGATAACCGTACCTATTTTCGCACATTCCGCAGCAAAACGAAAGCTTTCTCCGCAAAACAATTTCAGACATCATTGCATGACTTGGCCGACTCAAGGCTCCAAAGTGACGAGAGGCCTTATTTTTTGCAGCGTTTTTTTGCCGATTCCCTTCACTTCCAGCAGCTGGTCCACAGATTTGAACGAACCACCGAGTTTCTTGCGAAGCGCGACAATCGCTTGGGCCCGACTGGCCCCGATACCCGGGAGCTCGTCAAACTGTTCGGCGGTAGCCGTGTTCAAATTGATTTTGCCCGGAGCGCTTACCACCGGCTTCCCGGCAGCCGCCTTCGCCGGTTCGGAAGCCGTCCCGGCGGCAGAAGCTTCTTGCGGCGGAACGTCCGCTGCAGGAGGCTTTGCCGATGACTCTGCGCCAGCCTTCTCCGCGACCGGGTTCCCTTTCGGCTCCGCCGTAGCGGTCTTTTCTCCCTTCTGTGACTTCGCATCGCCCGGAAGCGCGCTCGCCTGCTTTGCTTCGTTCTGCTCCTGAAGCAATTTTCTCATTTCCTCGTCCGCCGCCTTAAAGCCCGCCGGTACGCCGTCCGAGGTCCAAGGACGCCAAAGCAGCAGTAGAATGACAACGCCAGCGACGAGTGCCAGGACGGCAAGACGAACCAAAGCTTTTTCTGAAAAATGGGGCATGCCTCCACCTCGTTTCTTCATCGAATCTTGATCGAAAAATCGAATGCATGGTTTTACGCACCGCCTCATATCCATGTAGAAGGCTGCAATCCAGTCAGGGGGGATGGTCATGCAAATAGGATTTATCGGAACAGGCAGCATGGGCAGTATTCTCATCGAAGCGTTCATTCAATCCGGCGCAGTCAGCCCGGAGCAGCTTGTTGTGACCAATCGCACCGCCCGCAAAGCGGAGCAGTTAGCGGAAAGCTACCCGGGCCTGCAAACAACCCGTTCCAATAGAGAAGCTGCAGCCGGAGCCCGGATTCTTTTTCTATGCGTTAAGCCGATGGAATTCAAAGCGGTCATCGACGACATCCGGGATATGGTCGCTCCCGAAACGGTCGTCGTTTCCATTACAAGCCCGGTACAAGTTCGTCATTTGGAAGAACTGCTCCCCTGCAAAATCGCAAAGGTCATTCCAAGCATTACCAACTATGTGCTCAGCGGCGCGACGCTGTGTATTTACGGAGACCGGATGACCGACGAGGATCAAGCGCGGCTGGAGCTGCTTCTGTCCCACATTAGCGCCCCCATTCGCATCCGTGAGGAGCATACGCGCGTCTCTTCAGACATTACAAGCTGCGGCCCGGCGTTTCTGGCCTTTTTCGTGCAAAAATTCGTCGAGGCCGCCGTTGCCGCCACCGGCATCTCCGAGACGGAGGCCACGCAGCTTGCGGCCGAGATGACGCTCGGCACCGGCAGGCTGCTGACCACCGGAGGCTTTACGCCCGCTACCCTGCAGCAGCGGGTGTCCGTTCCCGGCGGCATTACCGCAGAAGGTCTCCGCATAATGCAAAAAGAGTTGTGCGGGGTCTTTGACGACCTGATCCGCACAACTCATGCTAAATACGATGAAGATGTGGAAAAGGTGAAAGCCCGTTTTTTCAGCCCATAGGCCGAACAGAACGCGATGCTTTCACGTCCTTTTCCGATATGAACCGCCGTGCTCCGATTCCAGAGTGCGGTTTTTTGTTTTCCCGAACGACATTGCTTTTTACCCTACGACGATATTGACAAGCTTGCCTCTGACGGCAATCACCTTGCGAACGGTTTTACCCGCCATCGCTTCCTTGACTTTGGCCAAGCCAAGCGCCAACTCCTGCATCATCGCTTCGTCGGCATCCGCCGCGATCGTGGCACGGTCGGCGATTTTGCCATTCACTTGGATGACGATTTCCACTTCGTTGTCGACCGTCCATGCTTCATCGTATACAGGCCATGCCTCATAAGCAACGGTACCGGAACGACCAAGCTTCTCCCACAGCTCTTCCGTCAAGTGCGGCGCGATTGGAGACAGCATTTGCACGAAATTTTCCATCGCCGCTTTCGGCAGAAGGTCCGTCTTGTACGCTTCGTTGACGAAGATCATCAGCTGGCTGATCGCCGTATTGAAGCGCAGCGCCTCGTAATCTTCGGTTACTTTCTTAATCGTGCGGTGCCAGGTCCGCTTGAACGCTTCGCTGCCCGCATCGCCGTCTTCTGTAATTTTCGCGCTCAGCCCTCCGTCTTCGCCGACGAACAAGCGCCAAACGCGGCTCAGGAAGCGGAATGTGCCTTCTACGCCGTTCACGTTCCAAGGCTTCGTTGCTTCCAGCGGCCCCATGAACATTTCGTACATACGTAGCGTATCCGCGCCATACTCGCCTACGATTTCGTCCGGGTTGATGACGTTGCCGCGCGATTTGCTCATTTTCTCCATGTTCTCGCCGAGAATCATGCCTTGGTTAACCAGCTTGTAGAAAGGCTCTTTCGTTTCCACAACGCCGAGGTCGTACAGTACTTTGTGCCAGAAACGGGCATACAGCAGGTGAAGCACGGCATGCTCCGCGCCTCCGATGTACAGGTCGACCGGCAGCCATTTGCGCTGCAGCTCCTTGGAGCAAATCTCGTCCTTGTTCTTCGGATCGATAAAGCGCAGGTAATACCAGCAGCTTCCCGCCCACTGCGGCATCGTGTTCGTCTCGCGGCGCGCTTTGAGGCCGGTTTCCGGATCTACCGTGTTCACCCAATCCGTCACATTGGCAAGCGGCGATTCACCCGTGCCGGAAGGCTTGATTTCGTCCACTTCCGGCAGAAGCAGCGGCAGCTGATCTTCCGGAACGGTTTTCATCGTGCCGTCCTCCAGATGGAGGATCGGAATCGGCTCGCCCCAATACCGTTGACGGCTGAACAGCCAGTCGCGGAGACGATAGGTTACTTTGCCTTGGCCTTTGCCATTGGCTTCAAGGTGCTCGATCATTCGCGCGACAGCCTGCTCGTTATTCAAGCCGTTCAGGAAATCGGAATTGACGTGCGCGCCGTCGCCGGCGTACGCTTCTTTGTTTACATCGCCGCCCTGCACTACTTCCACAATCGGAAGGTCGAACTGCTTCGCGAATTCCCAGTCGCGCTGGTCGTGCCCCGGCACTGCCATAATCGCGCCTGTACCATATCCGGCCAGCACATAGTCGGCGATCCAGATCGGTACCTTGCTGCCGTTAACCGGGTTAACCGCATAAGCGCCGGTGAAGACGCCCGTTTTTTCCTTCGCAAGATCGGTGCGCTCCAAGTCGCTTTTACGGGCCGCACGTTCCTGATAATCTTTCACCGCTTGAGCTTGCTCCGGCGTCGTAATGCGGGCTACAAGCTCATGCTCGGGCGCCAATACGCAATAGGTGGCCCCGAACAGCGTATCCGGACGGGTCGTGAATACTTTCAGGCTATCGTTCCCGTGTCCGTCGATGGCAAACGTCACTTCGGCACCCGTAGACTTGCCGATCCAGTTGCGCTGCATATCCTTGATGCTTTCGGACCAATCGAGCTCCTCAAGATCCTCCAGCAGGCGCTCCGCATACTCGGTAATCTTCAGCACCCATTGACGCATCGGCTTGCGGATGACCGGATGGCCGCCGCGCTCGCTCAAGCCGTCAATGACTTCTTCGTTGGCCAGCACCGTACCGAGCGCCGGACACCAGTTCACTGGCACTTCGTCCACATAGGCGAGACCTTTCTTATACAGTTGAACGAAAATCCATTGCGTCCATTTATAATATTCGGGATCGGTCGTGCTGAATTCGCGGTCCCAATCGTAAGAGAAGCCGAGTGACTTGATCTGTCTGCGGAAATTATCGATATTGCGGAACGTGATGTCGCGCGGATGCTGCCCCGTATCGAGCGCATGCTGCTCCGCCGGCAAGCCGAAGGCGTCCCATCCCATCGGATGCAGAACGTTATAGCCGCGCATCCGTTTATAACGGGATACGATGTCCGTTGCCGTGTAGCCTTCTGGGTGCCCGACGTGAAGGCCTGCGCCGGATGGATACGGGAACATGTCAAGCGCGTAAAATTTCGGTTTGCTCTCGTAGTCCAGCATCTTGAACGTTTTGTTCTTCTCCCAATATTGCTGCCATTTCGGTTCAATCGCCAAGGGGTTGTACCCTTGCTGTTCTCTAGTTTCCTGTGCCATATTGTGTAGACCTCCTTCGATTCAAACAAAAAAGCCCTCATCGCTAGCGCAACGCTAGGGACGAGAGGCTTATTTCCCGTGGTACCACCCTAGTTGACTCAGGCATGCTTTGCCCGGGTCCACTCTCCCCTTAACGCGGGGGACGTTTGCGGCTGTGACCGGCGAAGCTTGCGCTCGGTTGCGGTCTTTTGGCCAAACGGCTCGAAGATGAGTTCGCTGCTGCTTCTACCGGTTCCCACCTGCCACCGGCTCTCTGAAAGAAAGCGCTGCAGTTACTAGTTCTTGTCACGGCCTTTTGCATATATGCTCCAATTAGGTTTCATTATATGAAAAACGATTCCTTCGTGTCAAGCTGGGCCCCCGATTTTCCCGGAGCTGTGGGATAAAATGCCGACGGACCCATCGCAAACGGGCCCGTCCCGGTTACATCCTCCACAACTTGGCCATACTTTGTAATAAATGTTTTCTATTCGAAGCTTACGGAGGATGAGCCGCATGAAAGGATTCGTCAACGGGGTCATGCTGTCGCTCCCGCTATGGGGGATGATCCTGTGCCTGCTGCAACTGATTATCCACTTAACACGTTAACGAGAGGCATTCTCGCCCATTTCCCTCCACCTCATGCTCAATCCCGCTACTTCACGGCCACAAAAAACGCCCGCTGCGTATCGTCCGTCGGCGATTCGAACGAAAAGTCGGCATAGCAGGCCGTCTCAGAAAATCCGGCCGCACGCAGCCGCTCCTGCACCCAATCGAGCGAATACGCCCGCTGCACATGCAGCTCCTCGATCCGGTGATAACGCTCCGTCATGGCGTCATCAGATCCTTCCGCCCAAGCATCCCCTTCCCGCACAAAAAACGTCAACTCATGCTCGATTTCACAGCGGCCCGGGTCGAAATCGCAGGTCCAGATGTAGGCGACGTCGTCGTCGTTCAAGAAAAACGGCTGCGATTCCGCATAGCTCTGAAGCTGGCTCTGCGTATGCATGTCGAACACGAACACCCCGCCCGGAGCAAGCCCATCGTATACCTGCTTGAAGGACCGCTCGATGTCTTCCTCCTCCAGCAAATAGTTCAAGCAATCGCAAAACGAGATGACCGCGTCGACCGTGCGGCCAAGCTCCCATTCGCGCATGTCCTGCTGGAGCCACATCACGCTTCCTCCTGCAGGAAAAGGCTTGCTCCGCTGGGCGCTTTCCGATTTTTGACTGGCCATGGACAGCATGTCCTCCGACAGATCGATGCCGACGACTTCGTAGCCGAGCTGCGCCAAAGGGACCGCGATGCTTCCGGTGCCGCAGCCCAGATCAACCACGCTTCGTGGTGTCCCGAACTTATCCCAGCATTCCCGCGCAAAGCGGAGCCAATCGTCATAGGGCATATCTTCCATCAGCCGGTCGTATAAATAGGAAAATTGTTCGTAAGCCACGGCTTGCTCCTCCTTCACCGAACAGACAAAGGCCGGCTCCGAAGGGTCTTCATTCGGATGCCGGCTGCGATGCCGCTTCTTTTTTCAAATATGTCCAGCTGCCTTCCTGATAAACCAGGCCTTCCTTCATCAGCTTGCCGATGGCGCGCTTGAAGGCGGATTTGCTCATGCCGAAGCGCTGGCTGATCAAATCGGCCGGGGTTTCGTCCGAATACGGCATCGCCTGATTCGGGCGCTCTTTCAGGAAGGCCAGCAGCTTCTCCGAATCGGTGTCGCGTCCGACTTCCTTACGCTCGCGCATCGAGCAGTTGACGTTGCCGTCCTCACGTACGAACGTGACGCGCACCTTCACCTGTTCGCCAAGACGAAGCAGCCTAGTTCTTTCGGACGCATGAATAAAGCCGATGACGCCGAACCCTACCACGCCGCCGTCGCAAACGATGAACGAGCCCATTTGCAGCGGCTTGTAGACGCGGGCGTCGACCCAGGTGCTGCGCCAGCTTGCCGGAGCATCGAAGCACAGCAGCTTAAGCCGGTCTTCTCCGGCCACTTTGGCGACGAGCCGTCCTTGCCGGTCGTGAGCGAGTACGACGAACACGCGGTCTCCGACTTCGGGACGCAGCTCCTTAAGCTCAGGGAGCTCTTTAAAAGGAAGCAGCAAATGACGCCCGAGCCCCATTTCGAGAAAGCAGCCGAAGCGCGGATGAATGTCGACCACTTCGAGAAGCGCAACCTCTCCGAGCGTTACGAGCGGCTTGCGCATCGTCGCGGCCAGCCGGTCCTCGGTGTCGTGAAACAAGAATACATCGACCTGCTCCCCCGGTTTCACTTCCCCGATGGCTTCGCTGTAATGGAGCAGCACGTCCTGCGTGCCGTCCGTCAAAAAAAAGCCGTGCGGCGAGATTTCTCTCGCCACGTCCAAACGTCGGATCGTTCCGGCTTCCAGCCTCATACCCGTTCGACCACTTTCGCGTCGGACCACAGCCGCTCAATGTTGTAATATTCGCGTTCGTCGCGGTGGAACACGTGAACGACGACGTCGCCCAAGTCGACAAGCACCCAACGGGCCGTGTCCATGCCTTCGAGGCCGCGAGTTCGTGCGCCGCGCTCTTCCGAACGTTTCTTAATCTCGGTCGCGATTGCCTGCACCTGCGTTTCGGAATTGCCGTGGCAAATGACGAAGTAATCCGCAATCAAAGAAATCCCGCGCAGGTTTAATGCCGTTACGTCCATCGCTTTCTTGTCTTCGGCCGCATCGACCACGAGCTGCATAAGCTCATCCGGTTGAATGGTCATATCGTTTCCTCCTGTAAGTGAATCATACCGATTCTCCGCGTTCCTCCAGCTCCCGGATCAGTCCGTTGCGAGCTTCGAAGGTCAGCGGATAAATTCGCTTGCCTTTATCCAATAAAAAACGGATCGTTCCGTCAAAGCCGGTTATGAGTGCCTTCTCTAAACTATGTTCGGCGTTTTGGCGAATATTATACACGCCCGGAAAATCCCGGCCCGGCTCCATATAATCCGCCAGACAAACGACCTTGTCAAGCAGTGTCATCCGCGCGCGTCCCGAGGTGTGGTAACGGATCGCATCCAATACCTCCTCGTCGCTTACGCCGTACTGCTCCCGGGCAATCCACGCGCCCGCATGGGCATGCCACAACTCTTTGTCGTAATCGAGCAAATCTTGAGGCAATCCGTTCTCCCGGATGATACGCGCTTGCTCGTCCACACGCCAATATTTGCAGACGTCGTGAAGGATGGCGGCCAGTTCGGCCTTTTCCGGGTCCGCCCCATAGCGCTCCGCCAGTTGCACCGCCGTTTCCATAACGCCAAGCGTATGATTCCAGCGCTTCTCCGGCATCTGGGAGCGAACCGATTCGATCATTTCCTCACGCTTCATACAAACGGTTCACCTCGATATAATGATTTACCTGGTCCGGGACCATGTAACGCACCGATCGCCCCGAAGCCCGCCGCTGCCGGATTAACGTGGACGACAGCTCGATTTGCGGCATCGGCACAAGCTGCACCGATTGCCGAATGGCATCGGGAAGCCCTTCATAGCCCGTTTCGTAGCCCGGCCGCTGCAATCCGGCGAACGAAACCAGCCGGACCAGCTCGTCGATCTTGTACCACTTCGGCAAATATCGGACCATATCGGCTCCGATAATATAAGTAAACCGATAACCGGGATGCTGCGCCCGAAGCATCGTTACCGTCTCGATGCTGTACGATACGCCGCCTTTGCGCAGCTCCATATCCGATACCCGGAAGTGCGGGTGCCCCTCGACGGCAAGCTCGACCATCTCCAGCCGCTGCCGCGGGGAAGCCCCGGGCGATTGTTCTTTATGCGGAGGCACGTTCGTCGGCATAAACCATACTTCATCGAGTTTGAGCCTCTCGCAAACGCTTTGGGCGGCAATCAAATGCCCGATATGAACGGGATCGAAGGTGCCGCCCATCAGACCGACCTTCATCCGTCATCCCCCTCTTTTTAGCTGAAATGCCGCTTCCGACGCCGTAGGCTTAAACCGGAAGCTCAATCGTTTTATGCTCGCGGGATTCCTTGTAGAGCACGACGATTTTGCCGATCACCTGAACCAGTTCCGCGCCGGAACCTTTCGACAGCTGCTCGGCTACTTCGCTCCGGTCTTCCGTACAGTTGTTGAGCACCGTTACTTTGATCAGCTCGCGGACTTCCAGTGCCTCGCTGATGTGCCGGATCAGATGATCGTTTACTCCGCCTTTACCGACCTGAAAGATCGGGTCCAGATGATGCGCCAACGAGCGCAAATACCGTTTTTGTTTGCCTGTTAACATGTTTGTCCCTCCTAAAGTAGCACCCTCCTAAATCCTCCCTAGTAGGGAGGACCCCAAAGGGCTGCGCCCTCTGGACACCCGAAAGGGGCGTGCCTGCTGCGGGGCCGGCGTTGAAGATGCGTCGGCGTAGGAACGCTTTCGTCCCTTCGGGACACGCTCACATGCGGCGTTCTCTCCATACGTTATGCCCAGGGTGCGCTGCGTTGCGTCGTGTGGTTTTTCTGGGACTACGGGGGAGGAGCCGCCTCATGACGCTGTCATGAAGCTCTCGGTCGGCGCAAGGCGCAAACCGGGCGTCAGGGGCTCATGACTTTGTCATGAAGCTCCCTGGACGGCAAATTTCCAAAACCCCGACAAACCCAAAATCCACAAAACAAATCCTTGCCAAATGCCTAATCCATACTTAAGCGCTCAAAACAATTTGAAATCAATGCTCCGGCTCCGAGAAAGATTGTTCCACCACTTCGCGCATGGCGGCGATCGGAGCAGGCTGGCCGGTCCAATATTCGAAGGCGTAGGCGCCTTGGTAAATGAACATGCCGAGGCCGCTGTGAATGACCACGCCGCGCTGATCGCGGGCTTCGCGCAGGAAACGGGTGATCAGCGGGTTGTACACCAGATCGCTGACGACCGTCTCAGGGCGAATCAGCGAAATGTCCATCGGCACTTCGTCTACGTTCGGATGCATGCCGAGCAGCGTATTGTTGACGATCAAAGCGGCCTCTCCGGCAAGCTTCGGAATCTCGTCCAGGCCGTGGCCGGATACGCTGCCGAATTCGCTCATCGACGAAGCGAGGTCTAGCGCCTTCTCCTTGGTGCGGTTGGCGATGTAGATATGCTCCGCGCCTTCGCGGGCCAGCGCGTAGCCGACGCCGCGCGCCGCTCCCCCTGCGCCGATCATTAGAACCTTGCGACCCTTCAGCGAGATGCCTGTCTCTTCGCGGAGCGAACGCATATACCCGATGCCGTCGGTATTGTAGCCGATCAGGCTGCCGCCTTCGTTGACGATGGTGTTCACCGCTCCGATGGCGCGGGCTCCTTCGTCGATCTCGTCCAAATAGGACATGACCTCGACCTTGTGCGGAATGGTTACGTTGACTCCGCGGAATTGCAGCGCCCGGATGCCGGCCACGGCGTCCTTCAACGTGCCCGGCAAGATGTGAAACGCTCCGTAAGCCGCGTTGACTCCCGCCGCTTCGAATGCCCGGTTCAGCATGATCGGCGATTTGGAATGCCGGATCGGATCGCCGAACACTCCGTACAAAATCGTGTGGCTATCCAGTTTATGCTTGCTCATTCTCGTCCGTTCCTCCCGCTCCCCGCTAAATGACCGATTCCCGAACCGCGACCTTCACGCCTTTGGGGACGTGGATGGCCAGTTCCGCTCCGGCGGCGCCGTTGACTTTGATCCAGCCGAGTCCCGAGACCGAAACGTCCAGATTCGCGTTCTTCGGAATGCGGATCGGATGCTTGGTCAGCTTGGGCAGATCCTCCAGCTCTTCCCGGCTTGGCGGCGACAGAAGTACGCCCCGGTGCTCCTCGTACAGCTCGTCCGCCCGCTCCAGCTTCGTCCGGTGAGCCTCAAGCGCGTTGGAGACGTAGAACGTGAACGACTGCCGCTCGCCCTGCACGAAATCGAAGCGCGCAAAGCTGCCGAAGAAGATCGTCTGCTGGTCGTTCAACTGGAACACCAGCGGCTTGATCGGCCTGTCCGGCATGACCTTCATCAAATCTTTCTTGCTGACGAGCTCCGTCAGACGATGCTTGTACACGATGCCCGGCGTATCGATGATCGAGGCACCGTCGTCCAGCGGAATGCGCACGAGGTCGAGCGTCGTGCCCGGATACTGCGAAACCGTCAGCTCGGCGTCCAAATCGCTGTAATCGCGAATAAGTCGGTTGATGAGCGTCGATTTGCCGACGTTCGTCGCCCCGACGACATAGATGTCGCGCCCTTTGCGGTGCAGCTCCAACGCTTCGATAACCCGCTCGAAGCCCATATTTTTTTTCGCCGAGCACAGAACGACTTCCACGACCCGGAGTCCCGCTTCCTTCGCCTGTCTCTGCACCCAGTTCACGATCCGGTTATAGTTCGTTACTTTGGGGAGCAGATCGATTTTGTTCACGACCAGAATGACCGGATTCGTGCCGACAAACCGCGCCAGACCGGAAATCATACTGCCCTCGAAATCGAAAATATCGACAATGTTCACGACCAGCGAGTCCGTTCCCCCGACATGGGTGAGCAGCCGCAAAAAATCGTCCTGATTAAGCGTAATGCCCGAAGCTTCATTGTAATTTTTGATGCGGAAACACCGCTGGCAAATGATCGGCGTGCGCGCAAGCGCTTGAGCCGGGACATAGCCGAGCTGATCCGGCTGCTCCGTTTGGAGCGCTACGCCGCAGCCCGCGCAGTGGTTGTTTTCGGAGTGTTGATTATGGGCCGTCATACGTTCCCTACCTTTTCATTATAGTTAATGCGGCCTTCTCGATCCTTCGGTTTACCTTCGTAAAAAAGCCCTCGTCCGCAAGAGAAATCGGCTTGACGAGGATGGTATAAAGCCCCATCCGGTTGCCTCCCAGCACGTCGGTCAGCATCTGATCCCCGATGACCACCGTCTGCTCCGCCCGCAGATTCATGATGCTCATGGCCCGCCGGAACGCGGCGCTTGTCGGCTTACGGGCGCGATAAATGAAAGGCAGGGACAGCGGCTCGGCGAACTTGGTTACCCGGTTGCGCTGGTTGTTCGACACAATGACGACCTGAAAGCCGATTTGTCCCACGACTTTCAGCCAATCCAGCAACTCCGGCGTGGCAAGAGGCGCTTTGGCTCCTACCAGCGTATTGTCCAAGTCCGTTATGATGCCGCGGTATCCCTGCTCCCATAACGCTTGAAGATCTATGTCAAATATCGTATTGACTTGTTGACGCGGAATCAGCTTTTTCAGCAAAGAATTCACCTCGAGAGACATTAGGCTGTATACGTCAAACTATACCATAACTGTCCATTTTGTTGCAAAATAGCGAACAAAAAAGCAAACCGCCCTCCGCAAAGGCGCGGTCTGCCGATCGTTTAACATTTACAGCTGCGAACGCAAGCGTTCGACGATTTGATTCGTTTGTTTCCAGTCTTCCTCCGTGATTTCCGCTTTACCGTACTTCGCCTTCTCGAATACGTGAAGCACGGCCTCCAACTCTTCGCTCATCCCCCGGCTCTGACGGGACCAGCGGCGCACCGCTTCGCGCAGCGTCTCGTGCTCCTCGCGCACATAGCCTTTGCGCCGGAAAATGCGCAGCAGGCGTTCGCATTCCACAATGACCTTCTGCTTCAGCAGCGAAGCCCGGCGGCGGCGCGCGCGTTCCTTCAGCAGCTCGACAACCTGCAGCTTCCAGACAAGAAATGCGGCAACGGCGATCGCGGCGGCGGTAATGCTCCAAGCTGCCGCATGATGCGTTTTGACGGCAGGCTCGGCCGGCTTCGTCTCCGGCTTCGGGGCAGGCTGAGGCTCCGCCGGCGAAGCGGACGTTTCTTCCAGCAGCACGGCGCGCGGCATCGCGAAGCCTGCCGTCGGCTCGAACGGAATCCATCCGTAGCCGTCGAAATAGATCTCGACCCAGGAGTGGGCGTCAGAGTTGCGGACCGTGTAGACTCCGCCGCCGTCCGGGTCCATCAGCAGCTCGTTGGGGGCGAAACTTTGCAGCTCCGTGTGCTGAAAATCGGGCGTCCCTGACGCATAGCCTTTGACCCAGCGCGCCGGCAGCCCGATTGAGCGGGAGAGCACCACCATCGCGGTAGAATAATAATCGCAATAGCCTTCCTTGATCTCAAATAGGAACCGGTCGACAAAATCCCGGCTTTGACCCTTGCTGACATCGGGTTTATTCGTATATGGAAAGCTCGTCCGCAAGTATTGCTCCAGCTTCTTCGCTTTGTCATACGGAGTGGCCACATCCTTCGTCAGATCCGCGGCCAGCTTGTGGACCCGCTCCGGCACGCTGCCTGGCAGCTGGACGAATTCCGCCATATCCGGTCCGAGCGGAGCAAGAAGCAGCTTCCGCAGCGCTTCTTCATTGACAACCGGCATTTGCGAGACGATCGTGTACGTTTGCGGATACGGCTGGCGCTCGCTGTAGCGGATCTCGGATTGAGGAGCCGACCACTGCAGCGGCTCGAAGCCGTTATTCACGCCGTTCAGCCCCATTACTTTCTGGATGGAGTAAGCTCCGAACAGTACGGGATACTGCTGTTCCGACATCAGCGTGACGGTTTGCTTCACCTCCACCGTCTTCGACTTGGAGCCGGCCAACCGGGCATCCGCCGGAAGCGAAGCTTCGGGCCTGATCGCGTTCCACGGACCGCGCTCGCTGTCTCTTTCCTCCCAGCCTTTGCCGGTATAGTGCGATCGCGTCTCGCCCCGCCAATAAGCGCGGTGATCCGTTTCTATCTTCATGACCGGCGTATAGTCGAACCGGAAGCCGCCTCCCAGATTCGCATCGCTCCGGCTATAGCCCGACGAGGAATCCATCGCCTCGCTGGGGGATACGGTGACGCCTTTGCCCGTAGTGAAGGCCATCGACTCTCCCTGGGACGCGCGCCAAGCGGTATACGGGTCGGTCAGCATCGGTCCGACCTCGGGCATGAGCGATCCGGCGAGCACCGTCACCCCGATTAAAGAGGCGGCCGTCATGGCGATGGAAGCTGGATATTCCGCCAAATGCCGCCAAGCGGTCGGATCTTTGCGCCGCAGCTGCGCGAAATGATTGAGAATGAGCAGCAGCAGCCCGCAGCCGACGATCACGGCCACTTGCGGCCACAGATAGATGGACGAGAACGAGTCGCGGATGCAGAGCGCAAGCAAGCTGACCACCAGCAGAATATAGACCCGCCACTTGACTTCCACCCACCAAATGACCGTCACGTACACGACCCAGGCGCCCATGCCGAACCACAAATACGGCGTAAGCTCGTACAGATTCAAGAACAGCTTCGAGTTCAAAAAGCTGGACGCCTTCATCGGCGCGATCACTTCAAATTGCTCGAGCACGAGCACGTTAATGACCACGACGGAGGCAAGCTGCAAAATGCCGCGAACGATCCAATGCAGCCGCGTCAAATGCTCGAACGCAAAGATCGCCAGAAGCGTCAGCTTCACGATGACGACCGTCTCCGGAAGCCAGAAGCCGTCTTCTTTGGCAAACCAGTACACGAACTGGAGCAAAATCAAGCCAGACAACAGCACCGACAATCGGTGCGGCCATTCGTCCCACAGCAGACGCTTAAGCCACATTCGCTGCCGCTTCATCCCTTCCGACCTCCCAACAGGCCGGGCAGCTCCGACAGCTGCCTGACGGCATAGCAGGGAACGCCCCGCGCATACAAATCTTTGACCCAGGCCTCTTTGCCGCGGGCGCCGCCGATCCAAAGGTGGCAAGGATTCATCTGCTGCTGCTTCAGCCAGGCAAGCGCCTGCAGCATCGGTTCGCCGGACATCGGGCTGATCAGCGTAACGAAGCTGCCGGGCACCAGCTGATGCACTTTGGTTTTGAGCACATGGCGAATGTCAAGGGCGCCATCGGCTTCCACATCGATGAAATGCTGCTGCGCCGCCTGATACAGCGCTTGCCCGGTCTTGGGCTCGAGATAAAAGTCGTCTGCGCCTGTGGAGACGAGCCCAAGCGCAAGCCCCCGTTCGGAACCGTATTGAAACAAGGACGCGGCTACGGATACGGCCAATTCGAACTGATCGGGGTCCCCGTAGGCTTGCCCCACCCGATCGAGAAACAGATACGATTTGGGCAGCGATTCGCGCTCGAACTCCTTCGATTTCCAAGTGCCGGTCTTGGCGGTCGCATTCCAGTGAATGCGGGAGAGGCGGTCTCCGTAAATATATTCGCGAACCCCGTTGATCTGCGTCGTCTCCCGGACGGCCCGAGTCGTGGACGAATGGTGGCTCGTTCCTTTCATCATTTGGTTGTACTGCTGCCATTCCCGGATCTGCACCGTCTGCGGCAGCACGGCGACGCTCTGGGGCAGCTCCAGACCGCCCTTGTGCTCGAACAAGCCGAAGACGTCCTCGGTCACGCACTCCGTCTGCCCGAACGTATAGCGCCCCCGGCGCATCGCCGGGGTCCGGTATTCCCATTCCGCGCGCCGCCGCCAGTCGGGAACGACCGTCGCTTCGAACGCCAGCTCGCGTCCGCTTTTGTGAACCAAGCGGTCCTTGATAAACAAATAAGGGATCGGCCATATACCCGGAATGTGCAGTTGAATCGTGACGCCGAGCGAGCTGCCCGCCGGCAGCAGGGAGCCATAATCGCCGCTGGACAGCGAGCGTACCCCTTGGGTCCGCTTAATGCCGCTCCACTGCCCCAGCAGCAAATACACACTCAGAACCGTCATCATCACGAACAGCATTAAAGCCAGCTTGCCGCCCTGAAACAGCAAGAAGCCGAGACTTCCGGCAAAAGCCGTCGCCACCGCCCAAAATTTGCGGCTGAACCGCGGCCTGAACGGGAGCCTGTGAACGAAGGAAGGTTTCGTCATGCTCACTTCTCCCAACGAACCGGCACTTTCACCTGCTGCACGACCGATTGCAGAACGGATAGCACCGTTGCCCCCTCCATCCGGGCTTCGGCCGTCAGCAAAATCCGGTGGCCGAGCACGTACGGCACCAAAAATTTAATATCGTCCGGGATGACGTAATCGCGCTCGTGAATTAAGGCAAGCGCTTTGGAGGCTTGCACGAGCGCAAGCGTCGCCCGCGGGCTGGCGCCGAGGTAGATCGAGCCGTGCTCGCGCGTCTTGCGGGTGACGGCGACCAGATAAGCGGCAACCGCTTCGTCGAGATGCACCTGCTTGACCTGTTTCTGGATCGCCAAAATCTGGTCGCTGTCCACGACCGGCTCCAGCTCTTCGAGCGGATGGACGACGCTTTGCGCCAAAATCATCTTCGTTTCCGTATCCGCATCCGGGTAACCGAGACTGAACTTCATCATAAACCGGTCCAGTTGGGCTTCCGGCAAAATGTACGTGCCTTCGAAATCAATCGGATTTTGCGTTGCCAGCAGCAGGAACGGCTTCGGCAGGTCGTACGTTTCCCCGTCTACCGTCACATGGCGCTCCTCCATCGCTTCGAGCAGCGCCGATTGCGTCTTGGTCGTCGCCCGGTTAATTTCGTCCGCCAGCAAAATATGCGTCATGATCGGTCCGGGACGGAAAATAAATACCTCGTCCTTCGGATGATAGATCGAAACCCCCGTAATATCGGTAGGAAGAAGGTCGGGATTGCATTGAATACGGCGAAACTGGCCGCGGATCGATTTGGCAAGCGCTTTGATCAGCACCGTCTTGCCGGTGCCGGGCACATCCTCAAGCAGCACATGGCCTCCTGCCAGCATGGCGGTCATCAGCAGCACAATCTCGTCCGTTTTGCCGAGGATGCAGGATGCCAAGTTCGCTTGTATGCGCTTCAAGGCTTGAATATCTTCTCGTATCATCGTTTCCATCGTCCGGGCCTCCTCGAAATGTTATCATACAAAGTATATACGTAAGAGAGGGAAATAAAGTTGTCAAAAACGGTTCCCTATGGCAAAAGTTACTCCGATTTGCAACAAAATGTAACAAGGAAACGCAAACATCTATTCTTTTATTGTACAGGATTCAAAAAACGGGGGATACGTGTAAAATCGATGAATTTCTTCGGCGAAATGCAAAAAGCCCCGGAGAGTCGCCGGGGCACACACGGACGGATCGATCCGGGCATGATGTTAAAGTCCGCTCAGCCTTGCGGCCTGAACACAAGCGCCGCAAGAAACGAAAAGATGATGGCTGCCGAGATGCCCGCGCTCGTCACCTCGAAGATGCCGGTAATAATGCCGATGACGCCGTGTAGTTTAAGCTCAGCTAACGCGCCATGAACGAGCGAATTGCCGAAGCTTGTGATCGGCACGGTCGCCCCGGCCCCGGCAAACTCGATAAACCGGTCGTACAGGCTCTTATTGCCGATCGGAATGCCGTCAACGATCGCGCCTGCGACGACCAGCGCGCTCATCGTATGCGCCGGTGTCAGCCGCATCACGTCCATCAGCAGCTGTCCGATGACGCAGATGGCCCCGCCGACGATAAACGCCCAAACAAACTGCATCCAATCCATAGTCTAACGCACCTCGCTTTCGATCGCTACCGCATGGGCGATGCAGGGAATGCTTTCTCCTTGCTGGAAGGAAAGCGGAGACAGCAGCGCTCCCGTCGCCACCACGAGCACCCGCTTCAGCTCCCCCTTTTTCAAACGCTTCAAAATATGCCCGTAGGTGACGACGGCGGAGCAGGCGCACCCGCTGCCGCCGGCCTGCACGTCCTGTTTCTCCCGGTCGAAAACCATCAGGCCGCAGTCTTTGTAGGACGTTTGATGTATCGGCACCTTGTGCTTCTCCAGCAGCTCGCACGCGATTTCGTAGCCGACTTTCGCCAAATCCCCGGTCACGATCAAATCGTAATAACCCGGCTCCCGCTGAAAATCGCGAAAATGCGCCTGCAGCGTATCGACCGCCGCCGGGGCCATCGCAGCCCCCATATTGAACGGGTCCTTGATGCCCATATCGATGACGCGGCCGATCGTCGCACCGGTCACGACCGGTCCGGAACCGTGATTCCCCAAGACGGCGCAAGCCGCGCCCGTTACCGTATACTGCGCGGTCGGCGGCTTCTGCGAGCCGTATTCCGTCGGATAGCGGAACTGCTTTTCCGCCGTAGAATTATGGCTGCAGGTGCCGGCCATCACATGATGGCCGAAGCCGGAATCCACGATCAGCGACGCGACGGCAAGTCCCTCCATCGAAGTCGAGCAAGCGCCGAAGATGCCGAGGTACGGGATTTGCATCGTGCGGACCGCAAAGCTGTTGCTGATAATCTGGTTCAGCAGGTCACCACCGACATAGAACTGGATATGCTCTTTGGTCAAGCACGCATTTTCGATGGCCAGCTTCGCCGCTTCCTCCAGCATTTTTTTCTCGGCCTTCTCCCAGCTGTCCTGCCCGATCGTCGTATCCGCGTGCACGATATCGAATTCGTTGCCGAGCGGCCCGCTGCCCTCGTCCGGTCCGACGATCGTAGCCGTCCCCCGGATGACCGGCCGCTTCTTGAATTCCCAGCTTTGGGCTCCCTTCAGCATCTCATTTGACCCCCAATCCAAACAGCCAGTGGATGAGCCCGATAACAAATGCGGATACCGTCCCGTAGACGATAACCGGACCCGCCAGCTTAAACATGTTGCCTCCGACGCCCAGCACGTAGCCTTCGCTTTTATGCTCCAGCGCCGCGGAGCACATCGAGTTGGCAAATCCGGTTACGGGAACGGCCGAGCCGGCCCCCGCCCATTGGGCAATTTTGTCGTATACGCCGAGGCAGGTTAGAACGACGGACAGGAAGATCATGACCGCTACCGTCGGATTCGCCGCCGTTTTATCGGTAAAACCGAACCAGTATATAAAGAATTGAGTCACGAATTGTCCGATCAGACAGATGAACCCTCCGGCACTAAAAGCGCGAATGCAGTTTTGTAACACCGGACGCGCCGGTTCTCGCTTTTTCGCGAATTCCTGATATTCCTGCTGGGTCCAGGTCAACTTTTTCATTTTGGACTTTGTGGTCATGCTCGCTCCTCCTCCTGCATGGTTTTTATCGCTTCAACAGAGGCTCGGCCTGCTCCAAGATACGGTTCATTTGCTCCACGCACCTCTCGTACACGTGCTTCGCGTTCTCGTTCTTAACCGCCAGAGCATACAGCGACAAGTCCGCTTCGCACTTCTTGAGCGTTGCAAACAACAGCGGCTTTGACACATCGTCAGGCACTAGAAGCATGTCGTCGTACAAATCGACGTGCAGCCCCCCGTATGCGTCTACTTGACCGATGAACACGTTCTCTAAGGTCACACCTATTTTTTCCAGCTCCGTCAAGAGCCATTCCCGGCTTAATCCTGCGGTGGCCAGCGGCTCGTCCATCATGTTGCCGTCGATAATGACCGCTTGCGACTCGCGTTCAGGCGCCGTTTTGATTCCGAGATGCTTCGCCGTGAGCGGTTGATTTTCTTTTTTCAGCAGCACGCTGAGATCCCCGCTCGGTTCCAGTATGGCAAATTCCACGTCGGCCACGTTAAACACGCTTTTGGTCCGCAGCTGCTCCAGCAGCTCGTCGGCGGTATAGCGTTCTTTTTTCAAATTATCCTCGAGAATTTTGCCTTCCTTGATGAACACCGTTCCTTTTCCCTCGAACCAGTCCCGCAGCCGTTTGCTTTTCAGCGTCAGCATCTCCAGCAGTAGCGGAACCGCGAACCAGAGCAGCAAGGCGATAAAGCCGTGCATGTAGTTCGCCTCGACGTCCGTGGACATAAACCCCGCAACTTCGCCAAGGGTAATTCCCGTTATGTATTCGAAGAAGGTCAATTGAGATATTTGTTTTTTCCCCAAAATCCGGGTCATCAAAAACAAGATCGCGATCGTCAAAAGCGCCCGAAAAAAAATGTGCATCCAATCCTGCAACGAATTCCTCTCCTTTTCCGCACGAGCTTTAGCTTTCTTGGTGTAATTAAATTATTTGCCGAAACGGAATAGTTATGGCAGGTAGTTATTGACATTCATCAGTATTCCTTGAATCGCGCACATTATCGGTTGTGGAGGTGATAACGATGACCGTAGCAAGCCAAGTGAAAACGACGCTGGCTTCGCTGAAAAGCGCGCAAGCCAGTCTGGAAACGTTCGCGCTGGGCACGCAAAATCAGGAAGCCAAGACGCTGTTCCAAAATTGCGCGCAGCAAACGCAGCAAATCGTTGACCAAGTCAGCTCGCGTGTGCAGCAGCTCGAGAATGAGGAGCCCCAATATAAAGGGTTTTAAGGCATGGCGAAAACAGCCCGGTCCGTTTCTTCCAAACGGCTCCCGGGCTGTTTTTACTGCGCTTTGTATTCCTGCGCCGGTGTTCATATGCAGCGATTGGCATCAAGCCAACACCATCAAAACGATCAGCAGCAAAATAAACAAGATCAGAATGAGCAGCATGGAAGTGAAAAATCCCAACGGCATTCGCCCCTATCCAGATGGTTTGCAATCGTCCCTTCATGCTATGCCCGGTTAAAATAAATGGCACAGGACAAAAGCCCATCTCTATCCTAAAGTCCAAATAAGTGCTATAATAAATCCATTGTTCACGTGAACATTAATCGATTTTCGGGAGGACTACCGATATCATGACGATTGCAACCAAGGAGCAGTTGACTGCCTTTGTGACCGAAACGGTGCACGCCACCCCGGTCACCGATATTCATACCCATCTGTTTGCCGAATCGTTCGGAGACCTGCTGCTGTGGGGAGTAGACGAGCTGCTGACGTACCATTATCTGATCGCCGAAACGTTCCGTTTCCGCCCGGATATATCTTATGACGCTTTCTGGCAGCTGTCCAAACAGGAGCAGGCCGACTTGATCTGGCAGACGCTGTTTATCGACCATTCGCCCTACAGCGAATCGTGCCGCGGCGTCGTCACGGTATTGAACCGGCTCGGCTTCGATCTGGCGAAGCGCGATCTGGAGGAGTACCGCGCGTATTTCCGCAGCGTCAGCGCCAGCGACTACATCGACCGCATTTTGAAGCTGGCGAACGTGAAGACGGTCGTCATGACCAACGATCCATTCGATGCTTACGAACGCGGGAAATGGGAAACTGGTGCACCTCAGGACCCCCGCTTCCTGGCCGCGCTGCGGATCGATCCGCTGCTTAATCTGTGGGATAGCTCCTGGAGCAAGCTCAAGGAGCAGGGCTATGAGGTTGACGCCGACTTGTCCGGTGGCACGCTCGCCGAAGTCCGCCGTTTCCTGAAGGATTGGATTGCCCGGATGAACCCGCTGTATATGGCCGTTTCGCTGCCGAACGATTTTGCGTATCCGGAGGATTCCGCGCGTGTCCGCATCATCGATGAGTGTATCGTGCCGGTTGCACGGGAAGCGGGAATTCCGTTTGCGATGATGATCGGCGTGAAGCGCAAGGTCAATCCGTTCCTGAAGGATGCGGGCGACAGCCTTGGCAAAAGCGACATCGGCGCGGTCGAGCGAATCGTCAGCAAGTATCAGGACGTGAAATTTCTGGTCACGATGTTGTCCCGGGAAAACCAGCACGAGCTGGCTGTCACCGCGCGGAAAAACCGCAACCTGCTCGTGTTCGGCTGCTGGTGGTTTCTGAACAACCCGAGCTTGATCGAGGAGATTACGCGGATGCGGCTTGAGCTGCTTGGCGGCAGCGTCATTCCACAGCACTCGGATTGCCGTATTCTGGATCAGCTCCTGTACAAATGGGATCATTCGCGCGCGATTATCGGCAAAGTGCTCTGCGATAAATACGGCGACCTGTTCGACGCCGGCTGGCGGCTGGAGGAAGAGGAGATCCGCCGCGATATCGAGGATCTGCTAGGTGGGGTATTCTGGAAGTTTCTCGGCAAGCCGGACCCTGCGGCCTGATTTCGGTTCTTCGATCATCATAAGAGACGGCCTTCTGCACGGCGCAGGGGTCGTCTTTTGCGTGTGTCAGATAATGTAAGCATGATGGAACCGAGAAACGGACTTACGGTCCGTTTGAAGCTCTTGCCGGATCAGACCGATAACAGGAAAAAGGACCCCTTGCGGAGTCCTTTCCAACGGTGAACGATTTTGGTATTTTGCCTTGAACCTCGCCTCAAGCTCGGGTCTTACCTCATTCACGATCGCAGTACGTGTACTACTCTAACGTGTCTTTGGCACATCCCTCCGCTTCTATCTCGATTCGGAAGCAACTTCCACGGTATTTCTCGTTGAACTGTTCAACGGAACCACACCTCTCTTTTCACCGTTGATTGTAGTATGTGCCGGCCGCGATGTTTTTATTCCAACCTTTTTAAAAAAAGTTGGGCAAGCCCGTTCAATCCCGGATGATGACCGCCGTACCGAGCGGAATGTGGCGGTACAGCCACTCGACATCTCTATTGTGCATGCGGACGCAGCCCGACGAAGCGCTGCTGCCGATCGAGTATGGCCGGTTCGTTCCGTGAATGCCGTAACGGTAACCTCCCGAGCCCGGAACGTTAATGCCCATCCAACGCGTCCCCAGCGGATTTCGCGGGTCCCCTCCGGGAATTTGCTTACGCACGTACCACGGCTTCACGATTTTGGTCACAATATGGAACGTCCCTGACGGCGTCAGCTCCTTTGTCCGTCCTGTCGCAACGGCAAAGCCGTAGGCTGCCCTCCCGTTCACGATGACGGTCAGCCGGTTCTCCGATTTATCGATCAACAAATATACGCCTTCTTCCTCCAAACCGGCCGGGGGCAACGTCTCTGTCGAAGGCTTCGGCGCCTCTCCGAGTGCGCTTTCTATCGGCCAAGCGCTGAACAAAAGCATCAGGAGAAAAAGAGATATTCTCAACGCCCATCATCCTTACTCTTTCGTGATGAAGTCACACGCCGTTTTAGTGTGCTCCAACGCGCAAGCCGCCTATTCGCCCGTCACGGGCCTCTTCCCTTCTCCAATTCGATGGCCCCGGCTGCTTTGTATAAAACTTGAAACTTTTTGAAGCTATGCTGCGTCTTATAAAGAAGGAAGGTGCTTGGCAGTTAATGGTCTTTTTTCCATGAGCAAAAAGCAAAATTCGAGGAGGTATTCCAAGAAGATGAAGAAACGGACCGTAGTCTCGGCGGCATTGGCTATGCAGCTTTTCTTATGCACCGGGGCCTTCGCTTACCAGAGCGAATTTACGAATTCAAAGGCGGCGAACGCGGATTTGCCGGCCAAAGCAAAACTGGAAGCCTATAAAGTCGGGAAAGACTTTATGACGACAAAGGTTCGCGCCGAGTGGACCAAAGAACAGATCCAAGCGTTTCAAAAGCAGGACATTTTCCGCAACATTCCCGCTTTGGCCTTTCAAACCGACGCCTCCGATGCTTTGAAGCCTAAAGTCATCATGACCAATCTGCCTGGGGTAAAGGTCGATCTGAATACCGGGGGAGAAAATGCGGGAGACGAAGTCATCGTATCGATGCTGGGCGGAGACCGGCTGAATCCGAATAAATCGTATACCTTATACACAGGGTGGAGCTCCCGAGATGGCAACGATAAGCCGAGCCTGACCCTGCACTCGCTGCAAAGATTCGGACAGCCCGGAGGCACAATCAACGATTTGTCCGATACCAAGGATCAGCTCGCCCGCATAGAGTGGAAGCAGGTCAGTGAAACAAACTCGAATTTCAAGTCGGCTCCGGAAAATCTCGCTGCTTCTTCCATATCGCATGTGGATGAAAAAAACATTAAAACCGTAAAAGGCGACTATACGAACATTTATTCCAAGGAAACGTTGGAGCAATACCGGAAGAGCGCTGCTCAGCGGGTGGAAAGCTTGTCGGAGCAGAGCTTCTGGCCGTTTGCCGCTACCTTTAAGAATTCCGCTACCTCGGATCCGAAAAAGCTGGCCGAGATATACAGCCTCCAAATCTCCCAGGTTTATGCAATTGGAAAAACGGAGGACGGGGAGGAATTTACGGTTATCTGGTTTGGCGACGATCTGAAAGATTTGTCACTGCTCGAAAAGCATCCCAGATTCACTAAATTTCGCATCATCGAAATCGAAGGCCGGGCCACCGGCGACTCGCTGAGAAGCCTAGCCCACAGCTCTAGCGTCAGTCTGGTCGAGGTGGCGGATAAAGATCGGCAGCCGACGGGGATTTATTGGTTGGACCAGCTTTATTGCGACTAGAACTAAAAAAGGAGCCACAAAGCGACTCCAGCGAATAATAGAGGGCAGGCCGATCGATGTCGGTTCTGCCTTTCTTATGAATTTTCTGCGGCTACCCTATCAGCTCTACGACGACTTCGTCGAGCAGCCGCTTGACATCCTCCGGCTCGACGTAGCCCGCCCGAGCCGTCAACGCATTAGCCGTTCCGGAAGCGGTCGCCAATCTGAGGCACTCCTCGACGGGAAGCCCTTGAGAGACGCCGATGGCCATCCCTGCCACGTAAGCGTCCCCACAGCCGACCGCATTCACTGTATCGACCTTCGGGGCACGCACCCGGTAGCAGACGCCGTGAAAAGCGGCAAGCGAGCCTTGCGCTCCCATCGATACGCTGATGCAAGGAATGCCGGTCTCATTCAGCCGCAGCAAGCCTTGCATCAGCGCATTTTCGTCCTCGATCGAATGACCGAGCCATTGCGCGACTTCGTCCTCGTTCGGCTTGATAAAGTAAGGCTTCGCTTCCGCGCCCCGCATCAACGCTTCCCCGCTCGTATCCAAAAATACGACGGCGCCCTGCCCTTGAGCGATCTCGATCAATTCCGCATAAAAGGACTTTGGCACGCCGGTAGGAAGCGAGCCGCTGAAAGCGACGACCTTCGCCCGCACGGCAAGCTGCGCAAGTTTTTGCCGCATCGCCTCCATCTCTTGCCCGGCGATCGTCGGTCCCGGCTCCAGCAGCTCCGTCGACACGCCGTCTTGATCCATGATGTTCAGACAGATGCGGGATTCGCCCTCGATCTTCACGAAGTCGTGCGCAATGCCCTGCCGCGCCAATCCGCGTTCGATAAAATCGCCGTTGCTGCCGCCGGCAAATCCGGTCGCCAGTACGGGAACGCCTTGCAGCGCGATGACGCGGGCGACATTGATCCCTTTGCCTCCCGGCTCCGCATACACGCGGTCCACCCGTGAGACTTGACCTGCGGCCAGCGCAGGCAAATGATATGTCTTGTCGATGGCCGCGTTCAAGGTGACGGTGACGATCATCGGAGGTCTCCGGCTTTGCCGATGCAGCCGACCATCCGCATTTTTTCAATTGCCGCTTCTTTCACGGCCTTCTTGGCCGGAATCATATATTTGCGCGGATCGTTCTCCTGCGGGTTGTCCGCAAACACGGCCTTGATCGCGTCGGAGAAGACGATGCGGATCTCGGTGGCGATGTTCATTTTAGCCATGCCGAGCGAGACGCAGCGCTTCACCTGCTCTTCCGGGATGCCGGAGCCGCCGTGCAGCACAAGAGGCAACGGAACGATGTCGGCAATGCGCCGGATACGGTCGAAATCGATCTTCGGCTCGCCCTTGTAAATGCCGTGAGCCGTGCCGATTGCAGGCGCCAGCGTGTGGACGCCGGTCCGCTCGACGAACTCGGCGCACTCCTGCGGGTCGGCCATCAGCGCTTCGTGTTCGGCCACGACGATATCGTCCTCAACGCCACCCACTTTGCCAAGCTCGGCTTCGACGTTAACGCCGGCGGCGCGCGCCACTTCGACGACTTGCCTCGTCAAGCGCACGTTTTCTTCGAAAGGCAGCATCGAGGCGTCAATCATCACCGACGTGTATCCGGCCCGGATGCACTGCACGATCGTTGCAAAGTCCGTACAATGGTCCAGATGAAGCGCGATCGGCACCCGGGAACGGTTGGCTGCAACCGTGGCTGCCGCTGCGATATAATCGGGACCGAGATGCTTGACCGTCCCTACCGTCGATTGAAGAATTAAAGGCGATCCGGTTTCTTCTGCGGCGTCGACGACCGCTTGCAGCATCTCCAGCGTATGCACGTTGAATGCGCCGATTCCGTAGTCGCCCGCGCGGGCCGCTTCAAGCAATGAGGTGGATGATACTAATGGCATATCGATGTCATCTCGCTTCCGGCTAAATTTTGACCACTTGCGTCAGGTTGCGGGGCATATCCGGGTCCACATTGCGTTTCATGGCCGTATAGAAGCCCAAATATTGCAGCGCCGGCAAATAAAGCACCGTGCGGGCATCGTCGCTCATCTCCGCTCCGCCGACTTCGAATACCGCATCCGCGAACGCGGTATCTTCCCCGGCCTTCGCCGTGACGAGCAGCACGAATGCGCCGTACTCCTGCATTTCCTTGGCGACCTTCAGCTCGTAATCGCGCGCTTTCTCGGACAGCAGCACGCAGACAAGCGTGCCCGGCTCCACAATCGACTTGGGACCGTGGCGGAACTCCAGCGTACCATACGCTTCCGTCCAGACGTAGGACATTTCTTTGATTTTCAAGCTCGCCTCCAGCGCAATGCCATAGTACGTGCCCATACCGAGGTAAATGACCTTTTGAAAATCGTTCGTGTCGACCAAAGGTTTAATGAAAGCGTCGGCGGCTTTGACGACTTGATCGTCCGTTTGCGCGACCGAAGCAAGCTGTTCGAATTGATCCTGCTTGCCCGCCGCCTTGGCGATCGCCGCGTGCATCAAAAACGTCATGCTGCTGAACGATTTCGTCATGACGGTGCTCGTTTCTTTACCGAGCGGGGACACTAGACAATCCGCCAGCTTCGCCATGCTGCTCTCTTCGTAGCAGGTGATACCCGCGACTTTCACGTTAGGAAGCGGCTTCACGGCTTCCAGCGCCAGCAGCACCTCCGTCGATTCGCCCGATCTCGATACACCGATAACCAAATAATTGCGGTTCGGAGGGAGCGTCTGCTCGCGGAATAGGAACACCTCCGAGGAAGGATAGGCCGTTGCACTTTTGCCCAGCCATGCCCGATAAACGGACGCCATCGCCAAGGCTTGATAATAGGATGAGCCGCTGCCGATGAACACCGTCTCGTCCGTTTCCGAATCGAGGAGATGCTTTTGCACCCAGTCTCCTTGCTGCTGAAGCTGTGCAAGCGCCGCATTCAGCGCCTCCGCCTGTGCTGAAATTTCAGGATACGTATATTGACCGAATGGCTTCACAATATTACCCCTTTCGTCTTATTAATGATAATATAAATCATAATTTTGATTTTTTCAATCATTTATTTCAAACATATGATAGCTATACGGTGATCGTGATTTCTATAGAAAGGCGTTTTTTTTGTTAAATTACCATACAATGGATATACAAAATATAAAAATCTTGCGATAATACGAAATGAGGAGAAACATTATCTTGAAATTTTTGATTCGCATGATGAAAAGGTGGAGACTCTTTTATGGATAGTCCTGCTGGAAGAAGAGGATTATTTCTCGTCATAACCGGAGCGATCTTATGGGGAATAAGCGGCACCGTCGCCAAAAAGCTCTTTCAACACTACGCCATCGAGGTCGATTGGCTGGTCACAACACGATTGCTTGTAGCCGGTATTTTACTTTTAGCCGTGCAATTGTTTACAAAAGACCGCTCTCAAATATTCGGTGTCTGGAAAAACAGAAAAGCAGCCCTGCGCCTGGTTATTTTCGCGCTGTTTGGCACGCTTGCGGTTCAATATACGTATATGGCTTCGATCCAGCACGGCAATGCCGCCGTAGCCACGCTGCTGCAATATTTGGCTCCGGTCATGATTATTATTTATCTCGTCCTGCGAAAACAAGCGGTTTTCACACGCCAAGACCTAGTAACCGTTTCCCTTGCTTTAGTCGGCTGCTTTTTGTTATTAACCAACGGCTCCGTCTCTCAATTATCGGTGCCGACGCCAGCCATTGTATGGGGAGTATTGTCGGGGGTAACGTTAGCGTTTTATACGGTATATGCGGTTCCTTTGTTGAAGCAGTACGATTCGCTTGTTATTGTCGGCTGGGGTATGATCATCGGAAGCGCCGCTTTAAGCTTTATCCATCCGCCTTGGCAGGCGGATTTTGCCGGCATGCCGCTAGAAGCCTTCTTATACCTGGTATTCGTGATCGTATTCGGTACCATGCTCGCCTTTTGGTTTTATATCGAAAGCTTGCAAACTCTTTCCCCCAAAGAATCAAGCCTTGTCGGCAGTCTGGAGCCGTTGGCGGCTGTGTTAACCACGGTTCTTTGGCTGAAAGAGCCGTTTGGATATTTTCAGTGGATCGGCACGTCCTGCATCATCGGGATGATTTTATTGGTGGCTTTGAAAAAGGCCCCTTCGAATCAAATCAACATCAACATTGGCTCATAAGCCAGATCTGCTCATTGCAAAAAACAAGCGCCGCCGTCCCTTGAGACAGCGGCGCTTGTCGCCTAACCGACCTGACGGAAGCGTCCTTCCGTTATTTCTTCTCTTCGTCCCGATGCGTTTCGAGCAGCGATGCGCCCGCGATGCCCGGATTCGTCATTTCGTACGGGTCCAAAATCAAGTTCAGCTCGTCTTCGCGCAGCACATCGTACAAGAGGCAGAGTTCGCGGACCGAGCGGCCGGTTTCGATCGCCTCGCGGGCGATTCTCGCCACCGGCTCGTAGCCCAGATGCGGGTTCAGCGCGGTAATGACGCCGACGCTCCGCTCCACGTACTCTTTGCAGTGGTCGATATTCGCTTGGATGCCGTCGAGGCAGTATGTTTTGAACACCTTGAACACCTGGCTCATCATGCTGAGCGATTGCAGCAGGTTAAACACCAGAACCGGCTCCATGACGTTCAGCTCAAGCTGCCCCGCTTCGGAAGCCAAGCAGATGGTATGGTCGTTGCCGATCACCTGGAATGCAACCTGGTTGACGACCTCGCACATGACCGGGTTCACTTTGCCTGGCATGATCGAGGAGCCCGGCTGACGCGCTGGCAGACTGATCTCGGACAAGCCGGTACGCGGTCCCGAAGCCATCAGCCGCAGGTCGTTCGCCACCTTCGACATGTTGATCATGCACACCTTCAATGCCGCAGACACTTCGGTATAGGCGTCGGTGTTCTGCGTCGCATCGACGAGGTGCTCCGCGCTGACCAGCGGGAAGCCGCTCAATTCAGCCAGCAGCTCCGCCACGCGCTTTATGTAGCGCGGGTCGGCGTTCAAGCCGGTGCCGACAGCCGTCGCGCCCATATTGATCTCGTACAAGTGCTGACGCGTCTGGGTAATCCGCTTGATATCTCTCGCAAGTACCCGGCGGTAAGCTTCAAACTCCTGGCCGAGACGGATCGGCACGCCGTCCTGCAAATGCGTCCGGCCCATTTTGATAACGCTATCGAATTCCTTCGCTTTAGCCTCAAAGCCTTCATGCAGCTCGTTCATCACCTCAAGCAGCTGATCGAGCAGCGTCAGAACGGCAATATGAATCGCCGTCGGGAAAGCGTCGTTCGTCGACTGCGCCATGTTCACATGGGTATTGGGACTAAGCGTAAAGTAGTTGCCCTTCTCGCCCCCGAGCAGCTCGATGCCTCGGTTGGCAATGACTTCGTTCGTGTTCATGTTGATCGACGTGCCCGCCCCGCCTTGAATCGGATCTACGATAAATTGATCGTGCCATTGTCCGGCGATGATTTCCTCGGCCGCCTGAACGATGACCTTCCCGAGGTTCGGATTCAGCTGTCCGATCTCCATATTGGCGATAGCCGCCGCTTTTTTGACCGTCGCCATGGCGATAATCAGCTCTTTATGAATCCGGTATCCGGTAATCGGAAAGTTTTCCACGGCCCGCATCGTCTGAACTCCATAGTAAGCATGGACCGGTACTTCCTTCGTGCCCAAAAAGTCTTTTTCCACCCGATATTGCGCGCTGGTCATGACCTGTCTCCCCTTTATGGCTGCGATAAGTTGCAACGGGATGAACTTACAAGCAGTGTCATCTCCATACGTTATTGTATCTCAATTTACCAATGGTTGAAAGGGCTTGACATCGAAAAATAAAACGTTTCCATGCTTGTCCCGTCAACTTCCGCGAATCAGTTGGTCCAGTTCCTCCCGGGACGGCAGAGCGGGAATGGCTCCCTTGCGGGTCGTCGTAAGCGCGCCGGCCGCATTGCCCGAGCGGCACACCTCGTCAAGCTCCGCCTCCGTCAGCTCGTCCGGACGCTTCCCGGATTCCATCAACCGGAACAATGCGCCCGAGAAGAACGCGTCGCCCGCGCCGGTCGTATCAACGGCATTTACCGCGAAGCCCGGCACCCGGCCCGTCCGCTCACCCTGACGATAAAAACTGCCGTCCGGCCCAAGCGTTACGAAGATCAGCGGAGTGCCGTACTGCTCCTGGAGCTGCCGGGTACCCGCCTCCAAGTCCCGCTCGCCGGTCAGAAAATGCAGTTCCTCCTCGGAGAGCTTCAGGACGTCGCTGTAAATCAGGCCTTCCAGAATGAGCCGCTTGGCACGGTCCAAATCCGGCCACAAGAGCGGTCGAAGATTCGGATCGAAGGAGACGAGCTTGCCTTCCCGGCGGGCAAAGGCAGCTGCTTGGAGCGTCGCCGAAGCCGAAGGCTCGTGCGTCATCGAGACGGAGCCGAAATGAAACAAGGCGGCTTCCCCGATCCGCTTCCAGTCGATCTCCGACTCCTGCAGGAGCATGTCCGCCCCAGGATTACGGTAAAAGCTAAACGAACGGTCTCCACTGGCATCAAGGCTGACAAAAGCCAGCGTCGTACCGGCTTCTGAGGTAAATACCATGCCACCCGTATCCACCCCGTGCTTCTCCAGCTCCCCCGTCAAAAAACGGCCGAACGCATCCTCGCCGACTTTGCCGATAAACGCCGTCCGTTTGCCAAGCTTGGTCAGCCCTGCCATCACATTGGCCGGCGCGCCGCCGGGATTTTGCTCGTACCGCGGCAGCCCCTGCCCGGACACGCCCGCTGGCGTAAAATCGATCAGCAGCTCTCCGATGGCGACGGCATCCAGTTTATTCATGTCCATCCTCCGTCCGTTTTATCAAATTCCGATCGGTTCACGTTGTCGGCGCTTGCAGCCTCTCGGATCAAAGCATTCCGGCTCCGCAGACGTTTCAGGCAACGTTCCATTCTATTGTAGTCGCAGGGAAATCAAGCCGTCAACGAACCCTGCCAACTTCAATGTAATTCAGGACGGTTGGAAACTCAAGTCTCCGCTTGGATTCGATCTTGTCTTTTTTCGAGCCCTTTGTCCCAAATCGATTATAATTGTTTTTCCCGTTGACAGTACAAGCCGCCCAATGGTACAGTGACATTTGTAGATTATTCCCAAAGAAAGGATGGCTGCCATATGATGCTCGCTGGAGACGAAAAATTTCGCGTACATCTTCTGGACAACCGGATTGTTCGGTGCAGCCACTCCGCGCTGGAATCGTAACGGCTCGTTCGCCGTTCTGCGAATTTCTTCCGTACACGCGGCGCATGGTTACGCACTCTCGTAATCGTGCGCCTTTTTTATCGGTCCGCAGCAGTTAATAACCCGCGTAAGGTGTTTGTTGCGAACAGATAAGCATCCCTTGGATACGGATGTATTAAGGCATATCGCTTACGAGCGGCATGCCTTTTTTGGCGTCGGTTTCCAAACGCCGCCGCATAACCATTCTTTATAGAACAGGAAAGGAGTACATTCACATGTTTATCGTATTAAAAAAGCTGCGCTGGTTTTTCGCCATGCACTGGAAACGATACACTTCCGCGATCCTGCTGCTGCTATTCGCCGGGATTCTGGAGGTTATTCCCCCGAAGCTGATCGGTTATTCCATCGACGGCATTCATCAAGGGACGCTGACCGGTGCGCAGCTTTATCAGGTGCTTGGCTTTTGGGCCGCAGTAGGTCTGTTGTGTTACGTGCTTACTTACGTTTGGATGTATCAGCTGTACGGCGGCGCCTTCATGCTGGAGCGTCTGCTCCGCTCGCGTCTGATGCGTCACTTCGCCAAGATGACGCCGACGTTCTACGAACGCAACCGGACGGGCGATTTGATGGCCCGGGCAACGAACGATCTGAATGCCGTCTCGGCGACCGCAGGCTTCGGGGTACTGACTCTGATCGACTCCAGCCTGTACATGCTGACGATCTTAATCATGATGGCGGTGTCTATTAGTTGGAAACTGACGCTCGCTTCTCTGCTGCCGCTGCCGCTCATGGCGCTGCTGATGAGCAGGTTCGGCAAGCGGATCCACGAGCGCTTCATAAGCGCGCAAGACGCGTTCGGCCAGTTGAACGACCAGGTGCTGGAGACGATCGGCGGCGTTCGGGTCATCCGCGCCTTCGTGCAGGAGAAGGCCAGCGAGGAACGGTTCCACCGCATCTCGGACGACGTGTTCCGGAAAAATATCGCCGTCGCCCGCGTCGATGCGCTGTTCGATCCGACGGTGAAAATTTTGGTCGGCATCAGCTATTTGATCGGTTTGTGCTACGGCGCTTATCTGGTGTTCCACAACGAAATTACGCTCGGGGAGCTGGTTTCGTTCAACGTCTTCCTCGGCATGCTGATTTGGCCGATGTTCGCGATCGGCGAGCTCATCAACCTCATGCAGCGGGGCAACGCTTCGCTGGATCGGGTCAACGAAACGCTCGCGTACGAGCCGGATGTGGAAGACCCGGCGAATCCCGTCCCGGTCGACGTGCCGGAAAGCATCGTATTCGACCGCGTGACGTTCCGCTATCCTTCTTCTCCTGGCGATAATCTCGTGGATATTTCGTTCAAGCTGGAGCGCGGTCAGACGCTCGGAATCGTGGGCCGGACGGGAAGCGGTAAAACGACGCTGCTCAAGCAGCTTCTGCGCGAATACCCTTCCGGCCAGGGAACGGTCCGGCTGTCCGGCGTGCCGGCTGACCGGATCGATCCCGATACGCTTCAAGGCTGGATCGGCTATGTGCCGCAGCAGCCGATCTTGTTCTCGCGGTCGATCCGCGAAAATGTTACGTTCGGCCGCAGCCATGCGAACGAAACGGAAGTGCAGCGGGCGCTGGAGCTCGCCTCGTTCGCCAAGGACGTGCACTTCCTGCCCGAAGGTCTGGAAACGCTGGTCGGCGAAAAGGGCGTCGCTTTATCCGGCGGTCAAAAACAGCGCGTGTCCATCGCCCGCGCCTTGATCGTCGATCCCGAAATTCTCATGCTCGACGATGCGCTATCGGCTGTCGACGCCAAGACGGAAGCGGAAATCATCACGGGGATTCGCCAGGAACGCGCAGGCAAGACGACGCTGATCGTCACTCACCGGCTGTCGGCCGTCCAGCATGCCGACTGGATCGTCGTGCTGGATGAAGGGCGGATCGCGGAAGAAGGCACCCACGAAGAGCTGCTTCAGGCCGGAGACTGGTACAAGGAGCAGTACGACCGCCAGCAGCTCGAAGCGAATATCGGGGCGTAGATCCCCGTTCAAAATAAGCGAAGCGGACGAAATCGCTCCGGAATAGCGATCCGTCCGCACAGCGGAAACGAAGGTGATTCCTCATGAAACAAACCGGTATCCGGTTATACCGCTATGCGGCGTTGTTCAAGCGGCCGATCCTGATTGCGCTCATCCTACTGACCGCAGCTGTCTGCGCGGAGCTGGCCGGACCGCTTGTCGCCAAACAAATGATCGATCGCCATATTCTCGGCGTGGAATACCCCTGGTACGAGGCGGCCGAAGGAAGCAAAGACGCCGTCGTCTACGATGGCAAGGCGTACAAACGGCAAGACCGCTGGGCGGAAGGCGAAACAAAGGGACGCGAAGTCCGGGTGCTGCAGGTCGGGCGCGGCTACTATTTCGTCGACGGCCCGCTTCGCTTCGACGGTCAGCGCAGCGTGAAAGAGAACGAACTGACAGTGGTCGGCGATAGCGGGCAGGCCGTCTATCCGGTGCGGGAGCTGATGACGCCTCAACTTTATGCCTTTTACGAACCGGAATTTGGACGGCTCGTCGTGCTGGCGACCTGTTATTTCGGGCTGATCGTGCTAAGCGCTCTGCTTGTCTACGGGGAGAAGTACCTGCTGCAGACAACCGCCAACCGGATCATTCAGAAGATCCGCAAAGACGTGTTCGCCCAAGTCGGACGGTTGCCCGTTAACTATTTCGATAACTTGCCCGCAGGCAAAGTCGTGTCGCGTATTACGAACGATACCGAATCGATCCGCGAGCTGTACGTCAACGTACTGTCGAACTTTTTTTCCGGTATCGTCTACATGGCGGCCATTCTCGGCACGCTGTTCTTTCTCGATGCGAAGCTGGCGCTGATCGCACTTCCACTGGTGCCGATCCTTTACGTGTGGATCGTTGTATACCGCCGTTTCGCCTCTAAATACAACCATACGATCCGTTCCAGACTCAGCGACATCAATGGAATGATCAACGAATCGATTCAAGGGATGCCGATCATCCGGGCGTTCCGCCGGCAGAAGGAAACGCTTGAAGAGTTCGAGCAGCATAACGAGCAGTATTTTAAGTACAAGAACAAGTTGCTCAGCTTAAATTCGATCACCTCGCATAATCTGGTGAGCGTCATCCGAAACGTTATTTTTCTGACCGTCATCTGGATGTTCGGCGGCGGCTGGCTTGGCACGCTTGTCACGGTCGGGATGCTGTACGCCTTCGTGGATTACATGAACCGGATGTTCCAGCCGATCGTCGGCATCGTGAACCAGCTCAGCAATCTGGAAACGGCCCTTGTGTCGGCGGAGCGCGTGTTCGAGCTGCTGGACGAGAAAGGTACCGAAGTAGCCGAAGGCAAACTGGAGCGCTATAAAGGAAATGTCGCCTTCGAGAACGTCTCGTTTGCCTACAAGCCCGGCGAGGACGTGCTCAAAAACATTACGTTCCGCGCCCGCTCGGGCGAGACTCTCGCGCTTGTAGGCCATACCGGCTCCGGCAAGAGCTCGATCCTGAACCTGCTGTTCCGGTTCTACGAGGTCCGGGAAGGACAAATTCTCATCGACGGCCGGGATATCCGGGACATTCCGCAGCAGTTGCTCCGCCAGCATATGGGGATCGTGCTGCAGGACCCGTTCCTGTTCACCGGAACGATCGCCTCGAACGTCAGCCTGGACGATCCCTCCATTATTCGGGAGCAGGTGGAACGGGCGCTTCGCGATGTCGGCGCATACGAGATGTTCGCCGCAATGCCCGGAGGCATCGACGAGCCTGTCGTCGAGAAAGGCAGCACGCTTTCCGCGGGTCAGCGGCAGCTCATTTCGTTTGCCCGGGCGCTGGCATTCGACCCGGCGATTCTCATCCTGGACGAAGCTACAGCCAGCATCGACACGGAAACGGAAGCCATTATTCAAGCGGCGCTGGAGGTGCTGAAGAAGGGCCGGACCACCTTTATCATCGCGCACCGGCTGTCGACCATCAAAGCAGCGGATCAAATCCTTGTCCTCGACCGGGGTGAAATTAAAGAAAGCGGGACACACGACGAGCTGATGCGGCTTGGGGGAAGATATTATCAAATGTACCGGCTGCAATCGGGTGAGCTGTCGGCGGAGAAAGCTTCCAAAATCAGGACCTCCGAAGGAGCTGTGTCCGGGCCGGCTATGGTATAATATGGTCATCACGCCTCAGGGAGGTACCCTATGTCCGTTATCTTTATCTTTATCCTTGTTATCATCGTTGTGCTGATCATTGCCGCTACTTCCAAATCCGGAAGAACGAACCAGCGCCGGCCGGGGCCGGTCCGCAGGACGACACTGCCTGCGCGAACGCCGGCAAAGCCGGATTACCGGAGCGAGCCGCGACCGGCCGGACTCGGACTTCAGCCCGGCGTTCCGCTGAAGCCGGCTGCAGACCGGCTGGAGCAAGTGCTGCAAGCGGAATACGGCGACCGGCTGCGGAAGCGGGTGCTCGACAAATATCCCTCCATGAGCGAGGACGAATACGAATGGAAGCTACTGGAGCTGAAACGATACTTTTTGATGACGGCCGTGATGAAAGAGGTGCCGATGTTCAGCGAAGCGGTGGACGACATCTGGCACGAGATGCTGATGTTCACCCGGGAGTACCAGCGCTTTGGAGAAACGCTGCTCGGCGCGACGATTCACCATGCGCCGCATACGGACGGCAGGCCGGACCCGGGCGGGCGCGCCTGGTTCGATTGGGTGTACGCGCACCTATTTGCGGCTACGCCGTTTACGGGGGAAATCTGGGGAAGCTTTTTCCGCTACCCGCTCGATCGACAGCGGATCGACGCGCTGAGCTCGGAGAGCGAGGCGGAGCTTGAGCAGCGGTGGTTCAATCACAAAGCGGCGGTCCAATTCCCTGAAATCGGGCAAACGGTCCGATGGTTAATCGAGCAGGCGAAGGACCAGTTGCGGCAGGCGGCGGTTAATCCGACCTACGCGGAGCGGCCTTCCGAATCGCACGGCCCTTCCTTCATGCCGTATTTGGCCGGCGCGATGCTGTTCTATTCGGTCACGGAATGGACCAACTTCGAAGAACAGATGCAGGGGCTACTCCCGGAGGAAGAAGCCGAGGAAGAAGCCAAGCGCGAGGCGGGGCACCAATCTTCCTCCAGCGGCTGCGGCAGCGGCATCTGGTCCGATAACCGCGGCGACGACGACGGCAGCGGCAGCGGTTCGTCTGGAAGCTGCTCGTCCTCAAGCTGCTCATCCTCAAGCTGCTCATCCTCTTCAAGCTGCTCCTCTTCGTCCAGCTGCGGTGGCGGAGGCGACTGATCTATAGACAGAAAAAGCCAAGAGACAGCAAAAGCCAAGCGCCCTTTTTCAGGGTGGCTTGGCTTTCTCTACGTGTTGAAGCCGTTCGCTTAGTGGTCAACTGTTACAGAACTTACCGGTTATAATCACCGACAATTCCTATCTTTACCCCTCTAAAAAAGTACGATCAAAATACGTCTTGAAATTAGGATATAGAAATTCTAACGAGGCTTTAAGCTCATCACGTTCGGTAGTTGTTTCGTCCATATCAAATAAGACTTCATGCTCAATCTGATAGATGGCACAACGATCTTCATCCGGGAGTTCCTTTAGATCGATACATAATATTTCGCCGTACTCTGTATCCCATGAAAATGGGAGGTACCCTAACTTGCATAGTAATGGATTATACATGTTTTTAATACCATCTAACGGCTTATCTATCCCTTGTTCGGGTACTACGTCAAAATAATGATGATATGTAGAAATGAAAGCCTTGTACCATTCTGGAAACGTCAGCCCAAATTCTTTTTCCAGTGCGCCAATATCGTCTTCACTCACAACAGAAGGAACCAGCTTCCAAATTGACCATTCATCTTTATCATCACCGTAATCCGCTGCTTTCATTTCATCCGGGACCCCTGGCCTCATCCATCTGCCGAAACCTTCCTCAGTAACTTGATTATAGCGCTCATAATAAGTCTCAAAGCCTTGTTTGATATAGTCGTGGATATTCATTGGTATGCCCCTTTACGAACAAAAATGGATCATTCAGAACAGATCGGAGACGGTGTCCCAATTGTAGAAGACCGGCAGCGCAATGCAGAGCAGCATCAGAAAGTAGCGGAATCCGCTTTCCTTGTACGAACCCGTTTCGATGGCCATAAATTTCGGTAGCAGCCGGAACTTGAACTTGATGGGCCACAGCAGCTCGACTCCCTGGTAATTAAACAAATCAATAAAGGCGTGTGACGCATACGCGAGCAAAAAGCTCCAGAACAGCAGTTCCGGAAGCGGCGTCAGCAGCGTGGCAATAGCGAACAGGAATAGAACGGAGTGCGTCATCGTCCGATGCCGGACGTTCGTGAGCCGCAGCACGAACGACAGCGGAAAAAATACTTTGGCCATCGTCGATCCCGGTTTGTCGATGTCGGCCAAAGGCCCTGCCAAGCAGCCAATCAGAAGCGCAGCGGCGGTTTCCCAGGACAGAAGCGGCACCTGAAAGTGCACCAGTACCCCTTCCGCGGCCAGCATACCGGCGACGCTGTGCGTTTTTTGCAGCATTCTTAGATCCTCCTTATTATTCTGTGTTGTCGCGGCCCGGCCAAGAGCTTCCTCATTATACCAAACATATGATCGCATTTCTACATTTCTCCCAACCGGATATAAATCCGTTCGCTGGCGGACCCTTTTTTCTCTTCCTCTCGCGCCTTCCATCCGCAATTGTTAAGAAACCGTTAGCGCATGCCGTCCAAAACGACGGGACAAGCTAATTTTTATCTAACCGAAATATGCTAATCTTTTTTTGCCCGGATATGAGGAATTTGTCGAACCCGGATCGTCTATATAGAGGACGCTGTACGATGCCGATTTGGAGCTTCGTGCCGTCCCGTGCACTTTATTTCATCAGGAGGCTGCTTTATGCAAAAATTCATGCTGGTGCTTGCCGTTGTATTTGCCGTCAACTTTGCCGCCACAGGCTCGACGCCTGCTACGCGCGCAGATAATAGCGGCCTCGTTACCGCGCACCGCGGCAGCTCGCATGCCGCACCCGAGAATACGGCGAGCTCGATTCGCCAAGCGATCAAGGACGGCGCGGACTATGCCGAGCTTGACGTTCAGGAGACGGCCGACGGGGTGATCGTGCTGATGCACGACGATAGCGCCAAACGGACGGCGGGAATCAACAAGCCCATGTGGGAAATCCCGTACGGCGAGCTGCGCCAAGCGAGCGCCGGCGATTGGTTTCACCCGCAATTTCGCCAAGAACGCGTCCCGACATTGGAAGAAATCATCGAGATCGCCCAAGGCAAAATCAAGCTCAACATCGAGCTTAAAAATAACGGTCATCAAAAACGGCTGGCCGAGGAAACAGTCAACATTATCGAGCGCCGCAAATTTACGGCGGACTGTACGGTAACGTCGTTCGATCCGGCGCTTTTGCGCAAAGTAAAGCAGCTCAATGCAAGCATTCGAACCGGCTTGATCGTAGGGCAGAAATCCGCAAAGCGCGAAGCGCTGTTTACGGACCGTAACTACGAAGTGCTCAGCGCCGCTTATCCTTTGGTCGACAAAGAGTTTATGCGTCTCGCCGCGCAGCATCGCAAGCTAGTGTTCGTCTGGACCGTCAACGACAAGAAGACGATGAACCGCATGCTGAAGCTCGGCGTCGACAGCATCATTACGAATGAGCCCGCACAGTTGGTCGAGCTTCTCCGCCAGCGCCGCGCCAAGTCCTGACTTCCCTGAAGAACAGCAAAACCCGCCTTGCCGCAGTCCGCACGGACCCGAAGGCGGGTTTGTTTTGTTTATGGGCTTCCAACGTGTCTATGTCGCGCTCTTGCGAATGACGAATTCGTTTTCCATCATGGTCCAGATGCCGGGATCTTCCATACCGAGTCTCCACAAAGCGATGCCTCGAATGCCCAGACGATCGGCAAGCTGCATTTTCGACCGGATGCTGGCCGCATTTTCAAACCAAACCTCGTGCTTGTTGCCGGATTCATCTGTATATGCAAACATCGGCGTCTGCGTTTTCTCGTCGAAGATGACTTCTTTATTATATTTTTTGGCTAAATTCATCGCCATGGAATAGGTCGCATACGTGTTGCGTCCCGTCGTTAAGTTGAAATCGAAGCCGAACACCGACACGGCGGCCGTAATTTTGGAGGCGGGCATTTTGGTCAGCGCGTATTTGACCACGCTTTCCATCCAGCCGATCGAGACGACCGGCCCCGGGCCGCTTCCCGGCCAGCCATGCTCGTTGTACAGCATGACCACAAGCTCGTCGACCACCTGGCCCAGTACGGAATAGTTGAACGGCGCCGAGAACGGGTTCGTCGGTTCGTCCGAGGTGCGCGACGGCGTATCGACCGAATAAAAATAGCCGTGATCCCGCAAAGCGCTGCCGAGCTCCCGGTAAAAGGCCGAAAGACGCTCCCGGTCCTCGAAACGAACATCCTCGAAGTCGATGTTGACCCCGTCGAAGTTGTAACGCTGAATCAGCGCGATCACGTTCGTGATGAACGCCTTGCGCGTATCCGGTGTAGCCAGCATCCCGCGGATGACTTCCTTGTTGACCTCCTGATGCCCTCTTTCGTACAACAAATTATGTATCGTCGGCAGCATTTTTACATTGTGGCGATGCCCGTGATCCACGACCTGCCGCATGTAGGCGTCGGTGAACGTTGCCGGAAATTTCTCAATTTCCGTCGGATTGGCCCGGTTGATGCGGAAATGAAACATGCCCACAGCGGACAGCTGCGCGGTATGCTCCACGAACACCTGATGCGAGCTGGGGAGCGTCGGACCTTCCTTCTCCGTGTAAAAGCCCAGCACCTGCTGCACCGGGCGTTCCCCGCCGTGAGGAACGACCCGGACAAGGTCCCGGAGCACCCAACCTATTCTTCCGTCGTACAGCCGCACCTGCACCCAGTCGCCTTCGATTCCCGTCACCGGCAGTCTGGCTCCCCGGTCCATCTGGTCGATGAGAGGCGATGTCGTTCCCGGATACTTGCGGATGTTCGCCGTGTTCGCATTAACAATGGCCTCCGTATAGACAGGAATACGGAGCCTTTGTCCGACCTGCAAAGCCGTTGACGTCAATCCGTTCAAAATCATGATCGCTTGGTACGTCGTCCCGTACTTTTGCGCAATCGAATAGAGGGAATCCCCCCGTTGAACAACATAAGTAATCATGGTCTTCTCCTTTGCGAAGCATGTTACTACTATTCGTATTCAGCAGAGGGACACAATACGATCGGTACGGGGAATTTTTTTGTCTGCCTGCAGCTGCCGGCTATCCGGAAAATATTTTTCTAGCGCGCCTTTCCGTAATATTGGTTAAAATGATAGCGGGACTTCACACAATGTATAGAGATCCGATGAAAGTAAGGTGGAACTGATAACATGGTCGATTTTGAATGGTATCGAAGCTTTATTGCGATTTACAAGCATAACTCGGTGTCGGAAGCCGCCAAATCCCGCATCATGACGCAGCCGGCCATGAGCCAGCATTTAGCTTCCCTGGAAGCGGAGGTTGGGGAACCCTTATTTATAAGAACTTCAAGAAAAATCATCCCGACGGAAAGAGGAAAACAGCTGTACTCGCAGCTGGCGCCTCTGATCGAATCGCTGGAGGAAACGACGATGGGATTCAAATCCGCTTCCCTGCCGAGTCTTCGAACGATCCGAATCGGGTCGGCGCATGAATTTTATCTTGAAGAAGTTATTCCCCGGCTTCCTAAGCTAAGCACCTGCACCATTAACCAGTTCGGAACGGCCGATCAGTTGCTGGAGCTGCTAAAGGAAGATAAAGTAGATATCCTCATTACATCCAAAAAGGTTGTGACCCCGGGAATTGAGTATGTGAAGCTGTACGACGAACAGTTTGTCGTGATAGCCCCTGTCCGGCTGGAAGTGCTTGAAACGGATAGTCTGAAGCGAAGAGAACAGTGGCTCGCCGCCCAAAATTGGATCAGCTACGGCTTGGAGCTGCCGATTATACGAAGGTTTTGGAGAGAGCACTTTAAAAAACGCCCGCTTATTAAGCCTGTCCATGTCATTCCTAATTTACATATCATTTTAAAAGCTATCGAGATCGGCGAAGGTTTAAGCATGATGCCTACCTACCTGCTGGAAAAATCGATGAGCGAGCGGACCAAAGTGATCTACGGGGATTTGTCCGTAAAAAACGAAATCTTTTTCGCCTATAAAATGAAGCATAAGCATCTGCCCGAAATTCACGAGCTGATGAAGCTTATCCACGAAAACGAATTATAAATAAATTTATGAATGAATCGTTATTTCATAATTTGTTTTATGTGTGATCTCGATTTAAAATCTAGACTATCGATTTCAACCGGGAGGAAGGCTGATAACGAATAAATCGCCTTCCTTACTTGTCAGGAGGGACTTTCTTGGGATCGCATAGTGTAGAGAATCAATCGATAGCGGCATTGAACAAAGGCTCAACCTTGGCTTTATACGCCCTAACGGTAGGCGCGTTTGCCATCGGGATGACGGAATTCGTCATCATGGGATTGCTTCCGGAAGTAGCGGCGGATCTTCAAGTCTCCATTCCGGCAGCCGGCCTGCTCATTACCGGCTACGCTCTGGGAGTCGCCCTGGGCGCTCCGTTCATCACGATGGCTACGCACAAGATGCAGCGTAAAACGCTTTTGCTCCTGCTCATGGCGATCTTTATCGCCGGGAACGCGCTCGCCGCGCTCGCGCCGGATTACACGGTTTTGATGGTGGCCCGCATTGTGGCTGCGTTGACGCACGGCTCCTTTTTCGGTGTCGGCTCCGTCGTCGCGGCCGACCTGGTTCCGAAGGAAAAGCGCGCCGGCGCTATCGCCATCATGTTTACCGGGTTGACCTTGGCGAACATCCTGGGTGTCCCCATCGGGACGTTCCTGGGCCAAGCCTATGGATGGCGCTCGACGTTCTGGGCCATTACCGCGATCGGCTTCGTGGCACTGCTTGGCGTCATCCTGCTGGTGCCCAAGGTGAAAGCCGCCCAATCGAGCTTGAAGCAAGAGCTCGGCGTGCTGCGCCGACCCACGGTTCATGTTGCGCTGCTGATGACGGTATTTGGGTTCGGAGGCGTTTTTACGGCCTTCACCTACATCACACCAATTTTGGTGGACATCACCGGGTTCTCGCCGGGTTCGGTATCGTACATTCTTGTCTTGTTCGGCCTCGGGATTACGATAGGCAATATTTACGGAGGAAAACTGGCGGACCGGAAGCTGCTGCCCTCGCTCATGGGGATTCTGGTTCTGCTCGCAGCTGTTCTCACCCTGTTCGGGCTGACGGATCATCATAAGATCCTGACGTTAATCACCCTGTTTATTTTAGGCATAGCCTCATTCGGGAGCGTACCGGGGCTGCAGCTTCATATGCTGAATACGGCTAAGGAAGCGCCCACTTTGGCTTCTACGCTGAACATCGCAGCCTTTAACCTCGGCAATGCCTTGGGCGCTTATCTGGGGGGCGTGGTGATCGACATGCAGCTTGGCGGAGGACTTCGCGCCGTTCCATACACCGCCGCTCTGGTGACGGTGGTTGGCATTTTGTTCACGCTCTGGGGAATCCGTCAACACAAAGACGCGTCAAAGGTTATCTCCTAGTAAGAAAGAAAAAGGGTATGTCATTTATGATTGTACGTAAGGCGCGATGGCCGCGTCCACTAGTAAAAAGCCCGGCACCTTAATCGGTACCGGGCTTCGTTTTGCCTTGCAATGCGATAGGCTTCTGCGCTTTTACGTTCGTCGGCAGGAGATCAGTTTTTCCGGGAGGTTAATTTGGCTTGCGTAAACAGCAGCAAGTAATCGTAGCCGCCCGCTTTGGAATCCGTGCCGGACATGTTGAACCCGCCGAACGGATGTACACCGACCAAAGCGCCGGTACACTTGCGGTTAATGTACAGGTTGCCGCAGTGCATCGTTTCCAGCGCTTCCTCGATCCGCTCTTCGTCCGAGGAGAAGAATGCGCCTGTCAAGCCGAATTCGGTATCGTTATACAGCGCAATCGCTTCTTTCCAGTCCTTCGCTTTGCCGATGGCGAGCACCGGACCGAAAATCTCCTCTTGCATGATTCGCGCTTTGCCGTCCACGTCAGCAAATACCGTCGGCTCGATATAATAGCCGTTGCCTTCCGCCTTGCCGCCGCCGGCAAGCAGTTTGCCTTCCGTCTTGCCGATTTCGATGTAATTCAAAATTTTGTCGTAGGAGCCTTGATCGATAACAGGTCCTACCGGGGCGTTGGTTTCCGGCAGCCCGACTTGCAGGGCTTTCGTCAATTCGGCGACCTTCTCGACCACTTCGTCGTACACGGACTCGACGATAAACGCGCGCGAGCCGGCCGAGCATTTCTGGCCTTGGAAGCCGAAGGCCGAAGCGACAATCGCTTGGGCCGCCGCTTGAAGATCGGCCGTTTCGTCGACGACAATCCCGTCTTTTCCGCCCATTTCCGCAACGATGCGCTTGATCCAGATTTGCCCCAAAGCCGTCTCCCCCGCCAAGCGGTTGATGCGCAGCCCGATTTCCTTGGAGCCGGTGAAGCTGACGAAGCGCGTTTTCGGATGCGTCGTCAAGTAATCGCCGACTTCCGCGCCGCTGCCCGGAATATAGTTAATGACGCCGGCAGGCAGTCCCACTTCTTCCATCAACGCCACGAATTTATGGGCGATGACAGGCGTCGTGGACGCAGGCTTGAGCAGAACGGTGTTGCCGGATACGACGGCAGCCGTCGTCATACCTACGCAAATCGCCAGCGGGAAGTTCCACGGAGGAATCACGACGCCGACGCCAAGCGGAATGTACGTCAGGTTGTTCGTCTCGCCCGCGATTTTCGTCAAAGGCTGGGTTTCGTTAGTACGGCTCAGACGCAGCATTTCCCGGGCATAAAACTCGATGAAGTCGATCGCTTCCGCGGTATCGGCATCGGCCTCAGCGTAATTTTTGCCGGATTCCAGAATCATCAGCGCGGAAAACTCATGTTTGCGCTGACGCATCAGCTCCGCCGCTTTAAACAAATAGTCCGCGCGCTCCGCAGCCGGAACTCGTTTCCACGATTCGAACGCCTGCAAAGCCACCTGCATCGCTTCTTCGGCCAAAGCCTGGTCCGCTTTGCTGACGCGTCCAATCACTTCATCCTTGTCTCCCGGGTTAATCGATACGATTTGCGCTTCGGTCATCACTTTTTTACTGCCGATATGCAGCGGGTAAACCCGACCAAGCTCGGCCTTGACCTTGGCGATCGCGGCTTCCATCGCCTTCTTGTTCTCTTCCTTGCTGAAATCCGTAAAAGGCTCATTTACAAAAGGCGTAACATTTGTCAACGTATTCATCGATTAGTCCCCTCTCCATGATCGGAATGAATTATTTAAACATATTTTTTAGCACAAACCAGACATTCGCAGGACGCTCCGCCAACCGCCGCATGAAGTAACCGAACCAATCGATCCCGTACGGAACGTAGACGCGCACCTTGTAGCCTTCGCTGACCAGCCGGTTTTGCAATTCCTCGCAAATCCCGTAAAGCATCTGAAACTCGAAGCGGTCGTTCGGAATGCCGTGCTCTTTGACAAGCTGCTTCGTAAACGAGATCATGTTCTCGTCATGGCTCGCAACCGCCGTATAGTTTCCGTTCAGCAGGTGCATTTTGATGATCTTCTTGTAATTCTCGTCGACATCTTTCTTTTCCGGGAAGGCCACCTTCGGAGACTCCTTGTAGGCCCCCTTCACCAAACGCAAATTCGCTTGAAGCTCGTTCAAATCCTGTATATCCTGCTCCGTGCGGAACAAGTACGCCTGAATGACGATGCCGACATTATCATAGGTCTGACGAAGCTCGCGGTAAATATCAAGCGACACTTGACAATGGGCGTAATCCTCCATATCGATCCGCACGAAATTGCCGTATTCCCGGGCTTTGTCCAAAATCCTGCGCATGTTGCTCATGCACAGCTCTTTGTCGATATCCAGCCCAAGCGAAGTCATCTTCAGGGAAAGATTGGATTGAACGCCCGATTCCGCGATCGCGTCCAACGTTCGCAGGCACATTTCGGTTGATTCCATGGCCTCGGCCTCGGTGGAAATAAATTCGCCCAAATGGTCCAACGTGACGACCCGGCCGGACTGATTCAGCTTGCGAACCACTTCAATCGACTGCGCGATCGTTTCGCCTGCGACGAAGCGGGCCGCGCCGAAGCGTAATCCGTACCGTTTTGCCAATTGATTCGCGGAGCGGTTTTTTCCTATCGCTTGAAACATATTCCGCATGAGCACTTCCATGGAATACCGAATCCTCCTTCTAGAATCATGCATTGTTGTCTAATGAAAACGTTATCCGTATTAAAATTATACAATTAAAAGACGAATTTGTACATATATTTAACAATAATTTTGTTTATTTTGATTAACTTGTCCATTTTTGAACACATTAAACACAATCAACAGCAATGCGGCAATGATAAAAACAAACAGGCTGTACAGCATGGACGGAAAAAGAACGAGCCATCAATGAACCCCAAGGTAAGCCTTGACCACGTTGTCGTCCGCAAGCAGGTTAGCGGCGCTGTCTTCCATCGTAATGGAGCCCGTTTCCAGCACGTAGCCGCGATGCGCCAATTTGAGCGCCGCCTTCGCGTTCTGCTCGACCAGTAAAATCGTCGTGCCCCCCCGTTGGTTGATCTGTTTGATGATCTTCATAATGTCGATGACGACGATCGGGGCAAGCCCCATGGAAGGCTCGTCCAGCATCAGCAGCTTAGGCTCCGACATGAGAGCCCGGCCGATGGCCAGCATCTGCTGCTCCCCGCCGCTTAGCGTTCCCGCCATTTGCTTGCGGCGCTCGGCCAGCCGGGGGAACATTTGAAAGACCATGTCCAGATTTTGCGTCAGCTTCGCCCTGTCCCTCTTCTTGATGAAAAATCCGAGCTCCAGGTTCTCCGTCACCGTGAGGCCTCCGAACACCCTCCGCCCCTCCGGCACGTGTACGACGCCCATTTGCACGATCGCATGAGGCTCTTTTTTCGTCACGTCTTCGCCCATAAATGCGATGCTGCCTCGAGCCGGACGAATCAGCCCGGATATCGTTTTCAGAATCGTGCTTTTGCCCGCGCCGTTGGCCCCAAGCAGCGCGACGATTTCCCCCTGCTGCACCGTAAAATCGACACCGCGGACCGCCTGGATTTTGCCGTAAAAGGTTTCCATGCGCTTCACGTCGAGAATGATGCTCATACCGCCTCATCCTCCTCTTCCTTGCCCAGATAGGCTTCAATCACCCGGGGATCGTTCAGCACGTCCTGCGGCGTGCCTTCCGCCAGCTTTTGCCCGTAATTCAGCACCATCATGTGATCGGAGACTTTGTTGATCAGCCCCATATCGTGCTCGATCAAGACGACGGGAATGCGGTAAGCTTCGCGGATTCGTCCGATCAGACCGATCAAATCCCGCTTTTCGCTGAAGTTGAAGCCCGCTGCCGGCTCGTCCAGAAAAAGGATTTTCGGCTGAATCGCCAAGGCGCGCGCAATTTCCAGATAGCGCTGGGCCCCGTAAGGCAGGTTCTTGGCCAGCCTGTCGGTGTACGCTTCAATCCCGACAAAACGGATGCACTCCTCGGCCACCTGCCGAATCCAGGCTTCTTCCTTGCGATGACCAGGCGTGCGCAGCAGCGCTCCCACCAGCCCTTGCTTCGTTCTGGAGTGCATACCGGCCATCACGTTCTCCAGCACGGTCAGGTTCGGAAATACGCGCAGGTTCTGGAACGTGCGGGCCATGCCCATCGATGTAATTCGGCTCGGCTTCTTCCCGACGATATTCACGCCGTGGAATAAAATTTCGCCGCGTGTCGGCCGGTAAAAGCCCGTAATCATATTGAACAAAGACGTTTTCCCGGCTCCGTTCGGCCCGATGACGCTCATCACGGCATTGTCCGGAATGTCGAAGCTCAGATTGTTCACGGCCGTCAATCCGCCGAATTGGAGATGCAGATTGGAAATTCGCATATTCGCCATTTCGCTCACCTCGGATTGCTTATTCTTTACCCCGGCTCTCGGGAACGAGTCCTTGCGGGCGGAAAATCATCAGGATCACCAGCGCGACGCCAAAGACAAGGAAACGGTAACGTTCGATATCGACATCCAAATGAATGAGCTTATTCAGATCCCGAAGCGACTCGGGAAGAACGATGACGATAATCGCGCCGATCACGACGCCGGAAATCCGGCCCAGACCGCCCAAGACCACGGCCAGCAAAATCATGACCGACTGCATAAAGTTGAAGCTTTCGGGCGCGATTGCCGTCATTTTGACCGCAAACACCGCGCCGGCCAGTCCGCCGAAAAAGGCTCCCACCGAATAAGCGGCCAGCTTGCTGCGCACCCGGTTAATGCCCATCGCTTCCGCCGCGTCCTCATCCTCCCGGATGTACGCCCAGGAACGCCCGATTCTCGATTGCCCGAGCCGCTTGGAAGCCACGATCGCAACGACCGCCAAAATCAGTATCGCCCAATAGCAGTACGTCAGGTTGTTGATCGTAACGCCCAGGAAAGTCGTCGGAGCAGGAAATGGGCTTAGGATGCCGTAAATCCCGGAGGCTCCGCCGGTAAATTCGAGATTTTTGGCCGATATTTTGACAATTTCACCGAAGCCCAGCGTGACGATCGCCAGATAGTCGCTGCGTAGCCGGAGGGTCGGCGCCCCGATAATGAGGCCGGCCACGGCGGCGAATATTCCGCTAAGCGCAAGGGCCAGGAAAAAATTCATTTGAAACTGCGTCATGAAAATGCCCGTCGTGTAAGCGCCGACCGCGAAAAATGCGGAATACCCGAGGTCTAGCAGCCCAGCGTAGCCGACAACGACATTCAGTCCGAGCCCCAGAACGATATAGAACACGGCGAGAAAGCCGACGTCCAGCCAATAAGGCCCGGCGAAGAAAGGGAAAAATGCGGCCAGCACCATCAGCGCCGCGAGCGCCGACGATTTGGCATTGATTTTGGGGCGATTTAAAACAACGGTTTGCTTCGTCGCATTTTCCATACGCTACATCCTCTCCGTCGCTTTTTGGCCTAAAATGCCCGTCGGTTTGACAACCAGCAGAGCGATGAGAATGAAGAACGCAAAAACATCCTTCCATTCGCCGCCAAATTGGTACGTGCCGATCGTCTCCAGCACGCCCAACGTCAAGCCGCCGAGCATTGCCCCGCGAATGCTGCCGATTCCGCCGATGACGGCGGCCGTAAAGGCCTTCATGCCAAAAATAAAGCCCATCGTAAACGTAAGGCTGCCGTAATAGCTCGCATTCATCATGCCGGCGGCAGCGGCCAAGAAAGAGCCGACGAAGAACGTCAACGAAATCACTTTCGTCACGTTGATGCCAACCAGACTGCTGGCCGTCGGATCGATCGCAATCGCTCGCATCGCCTTGCCGTAAATCGTCCGGTGGACGAACAGCTGCAAAGCGACCATAAGGAGTGCCGAGACGGCGATGATTCCGATCTGGGCATACGTGATTTTGGCGCCGAGCAGCGAGAACCCAGCCGTCGGCAGCGTTACGGGCATAATATACGGCTTGGCGCCATAAGCCGCCATAATCGTATTTTCAAGCACCAGTGACATGCCTACCGCGGTAATCAATATCGATAAACGGGGAGCCTTCAGCAGCGGCCTGTAGGCAATCCGTTCGATTCCCATCCCTAAAAATCCGGTGACGACCATCGCGATGAGAAAAGCCAATCCCAACCCCAGCAAGCTTTCTCCCGTACCGGTCAGCTTGGCCAATACCGTGTAGCCGACGAAAGCGCCGACCATGAACAGATCGCCATGCGCAAAATTGAGCAGTTTAATGATGCCGTATACCATCGAATAACCAAGCGCGATCAAGGCATAAAAGGAACCTACGATCAAAGCGTTAATCAACTGCTGCACAAAAATGTCGGTGGTAAGATGAAATTCCATCGGACCGCTCCTTTTTGAAAAATACGCGGCACGATCCTCGCATGTCGCGCGTTTGAGCTTCAACGTTCGATCTTACTTCGAAGGAGCGAAATTGCCTTCTTTGACTTGCAGTACAACGAAATTGGACTTCTTCAACGTGCCCTGCGGGGTGAAGGAAACTTGTCCGGTGAGCGTTTTCAAATCGGATTTGGCCAAAACTTCGGTAATCGCCTTCTTGTCGGTGGAGCCTGCGCGCTTGATGGCATTGGCCATCACCTTGATTCCATCGTATTGCAGAGCGGAGTACGGACCCGGCTCCTGGGAGAACTTGGCTTTATAATCATCGATGAATTTCTTCGCCTCCGGCAGGAATTCCGCCGCCGGGCTGCCGGTGATGAACGTACCTTCTGCCGCATCTTTACCGGCAATGTCGATCAGCATCTTGTCGTTCGCTCCGTCGCCGACTCCAATGATGCCGGAAACGCCTTGCTGCTTGAACTGCTTAATGAACAGGCCTCCACCCTTATAGTACGCCGTCCAGTACGTCGCGTCCGGCTTCGCTTGCTTCAGCTTGGACACCAGCGAGGAGAAGTCCGTTTCGTCCGGGTTCACGGCGTCAAATACGACGACTTTCGAACCGGCGCTCTCCACCTGCTTCTTCGTCACTTCCGCCAAGTCTTTGGCGAAAGCGGAGTTGTCGTGAATAATCGCAACTTTTTTCGCTTCGCTCTTATTGACCATATGCTTCGTCGCCACCTGCGCCTGATGCAGCCCCGTGCCGTTGATCATGAAGATTTCCGGAAATTTCTGATCGGCGATTTTTTGCGAGTCGGCGGCCGTAACGACCATCGGGATGCCGTTTTGATGGAACACGCCGGTGGCCGGGATCACCGCACCGGAGCAATAGCCGCCGACGACGGCGGTTACGCCTTCGGATACGAGCTTGTTGGCGGCAGCCGTAGCGGTCTGCGGATCGCAAGCGTCGTCTTGAGCGACAAGCTTTATTTTGCTGCCGTTAATTCCGCCCTCGGCGTTGATCTCGTCGGCCGACAGTTCTGCCGCCTGCTTCATGTCCTGGCCCATTTTGGCCTCGTTGCCGCTTAACGGGAACATCATTCCGATTTTAATTTCCTTGCCCGAGGCCAACCCTTCTGCCGCACCTGTCGCAGGCTTCGTTCCGTCGGGATTTCCTCCGCATGCTGTAAGCGATAACATTCCTAAAATAACGGCCCCAATTCCAATTGACGTTTGCTTTTTCATCGTTTAGACGACCTCCCGAGACTTTATTTTGTATGAAGCGATAAAGCAATCTTTTCAAAACCTTCTGTATGGGATTCTCAGCAAGCTTCCGCTACCATCACACAGCAAAGCAGCGCAAGATTAAAGCAAATGGGTACATCAAGTATGGGCAACAAAGCATGAATGGCTTGATGAGCAGCGTGGTGTCGGAGAGAAGGTTGGTTCAACCGATGGAGTATAGTGGATTTTCGCAATGAAGTTTCGAAACGGATGAATGGCATGTAGTTAAAGTTTGCAGAGATTCTTCTATGAGACGGCACCATTCTACAAAATCGCTTTCATATTACTTTATTTGTCTTAATTTTCATTTTTTTCATCTTTACCGCACCAATTATACATACTATTCATTATTTTGTACATACTATTGATGAAAAAACTTTGTATTATTTGTTTTTATGTTCAAAAATGAACATGTTTTATACGGGAAATAATCCAAAAGACCGCTTGCATTCAGTTGTAACCCGTTCTCTTTCATGTTAATTTAATTATAAAACCTATGCGAGGCCGCCTATGTTCAATGCTGAACAATTACCTATTCATCGACAACTGCATATGCTTCCTCTTCATTCGACAATCGGCGAAATTTCGACACGCCTGCGTCAGGACACCGCTGTCTGCATCCTGAAGGATAACGGCGCTTACTTGTTTACTACCGGGGATCTTTGGCTTTTCGAGTACGGGCACGATAAAACGGTTGACGAATTGCCCGGCAGCCTGAATCTATTATCTCCCGTACTCCCTTATTCGGAGGCATCCGCCGGGAACTATCAAAGCTTCATGGGGCTGCCTGCCGCGACCCAGCGGCCTGTCGTCTTTCGGGAAGCGGACGGAACGGTGGTCGGCTACAGCTATATGGCCGAGCTGCTGACCTTCGTTTATAAAGAACAGCAGCGGCTTGCCTCCTACTTCTTCACGCTGGCCGAAACGGTAACCGATGCGGTCACGGTCGTCGACCAAACCGGCACGGTAATCTGCTGGAATACCGTCGCCGAAGAGACGTACGGCATCGCGAAGAAAGATATATTGGGCAGACGCATCGGCGAGCATTTCCAGCCGGAAGCGCTTATGGTGCTCCGGATGCTGGATGAAGGCCGGATGATCCGCAATACGTATCACCGCCCGCGTCCCGGCAATCACGTGCTCGTTAACGCTTCTCCCGTTGTGGATTATAAGGGCCAAATTATCGGCGGGATTGCCACGGAGCAAGACATCACCCAACTAGTCCGCCTGAACGATGAGCTTTCTTCGACCCATATGGCGCGCTTCGACGAACAAGCGAGCCAAGAGGACCCCTTTTCCTTCATCAAGGGCAAAGGCGAGCTCATCGGCAATGCGATCCGGCTGGCGCGAAAAGTGGCCGGGGCTGAAAATCCTTTGCTGGTCATTGGGGAAGCCGGGGTGGGTAAGGAACAGCTCGCCCAAGTGATCCATCAAGCCAGCCCGCGGGCCGACAAGCCGTTCATGACGCTGCATTGCGGTTCCATTCCGGCCGGATTGCTGGAAACGGAGCTTTTCGGCTTTCAGGGAGGCGCATTCTCGGGCAACCCGACCGGCAGCGCCGGAAAATTGGAATTGGCCGATCTAGGTACGCTGTTCCTGAACGAGATCGACCGGCTGCCGCCCGACATTCAAGCAAAGCTGTCGCAATATATTCAGACGCAAACGGTTGTCCGGACAGGCGGGACTTCGCCGATTCCGGTGCACGTCCGCATTATCGCGGCGACTGATCAGGATTTGCAGAAGATGGTCGAAAAGCAGCTGTTCCGGTCCGATTTATATTACGCGCTGAACGTCATTTCCATCGCGCTGCCTGCGCTTCGCGAGCGAAAGGAAGACATCCCTTCGCTGGTTCAAACGTTCGTCAGGCAATTTGCGCTGCAATATCAAAAGCCGGTTCCGCAGCTTGATCCCGAAGTTATGCTGGCATTCTCCAATTACGATTGGCCGGGGAATATCAACGAGCTGATGAGCGTCATCGAACGATGCCTGATTCTCAGCGAAAACGAACGCATTACGATGACCAATCTCCCTCCGCATTTGCAAAAGGAGCAGCCGCAGCTGGACAAGCCCAACGCGGAGCAGCCCGACCAGCATTTGAGAATATTAAAAACGAGGAATACCGAGGAAGAGGAAAAATCGTTAATCGTAGACGCATTGGCGAAGACGCTCGGCAACAAGAGCGCCGCAGCCAAGCTGTTAGGCATTTCCCGGGGAACCCTGTACAACAAAATGAAGGAGCTTCATTTGGGATAACCCGGCCGGCAGAAAATAATAGCGGCAACTCCGAGGGCATGACGATGCCGCCTTACGGGGTTGCCGCTTTTGCGTCGGGCTTGACCTTCCTGCTTGCACAGGACAGAGCCGAAGCCCGAGCCATGTAGCGCCTTCTTCAATCGCGACTTCAAAATCGCCGGACATGCATGCCCATTGACAGGTACCGGACTCACAGCCGAGCGCCCCCGCTTCGTTCAGCTCCCCCTGCAGCAGCCTTGCCGTCCGGGCGTCGTTTGACCTCGCGAGCGTTGTTGCAGTATCATGATATATTGTAATTAAAAGAATAGGGTTAATCGGAATGAATGGAGGAATACAGATGAGCCGTATCGCGAAAAACTTAACGGATCTGATCGGAAATACCCCTTTGCTGGAATTGTCCAATTATCATAAAAAACAAGAACTAAAAGCGACCTTGCTGGCCAAGCTGGAATTTTTCAACCCGGCCGGGAGCGTCAAAGACCGGATCGGCTACGCCATGATCATCGACGCAGAGGAGCGGGGACTTATTCGTCCGCAGGAATCCGTCATCATCGAGTCGACAAGCGGTAATACCGGCATCGCCCTCGCTTCCGTAGCGGCCGCCCGGGGCTATAAGCTGATCCTGACCATGCCGGATACGATGAGCCGGGAACGGATCAATCTGCTGAAGGCGCTCGGCGCAAAGGTCGTGCTGACGCCGGGCGGCGAAGGGATGCCGGGCGCGATCCGCAAAGCGGACGAGCTGGCGGCGGAAACCCCGCATTCGTTCATCCCCCAGCAGTTTAATAACCCGGCCAATCCGGCGATCCACCGGAAGACGACGGCAGAGGAAATATGGGCGGACACGGACGGCAAAGTCGATATTTTTGTCGCAGGCGTCGGGACCGGCGGAACGGTGACGGGCGTCGGCGAAGTGCTGAAGCGCCACAATCCGGCCGTACGCATCGTTGCGGTGGAGCCGCACGATTCGCCCGTACTGTCCGGCGGCAAGCCCGGGCCTAACCAGATCCAGGGGCTGGGCGCGGGCTTCGTACCCGAAGTATTCGACCGGTCCGTCATCGACGAGATCGTCAAAGTGCGCACGGACGATGCTTACCGGACTTCCAGGCTGCTGGGGCAGCAGGAAGGACTGCTGGTCGGCATGTCGTCGGGCGCCGCAGCCTTTGCCGCTACGGAGCTGGCGATCCGGCCCGAGAATGAGGGAAAAACGATCGTCGTGCTGCTGCCGGATTCGGGCGAGCGGTACTTGTCGACCGACCTGTATCAGGATGAATAACTGCGCGGCGGCGCTGTACCCCGGAATAAAAAAGAGACCTGGCAGCCTTCATCTCAGGCTCCGGTCTCCGGCGATCCGGTAGATTTCCGATAAATTAAATATGAAGAATGTGTACTCCTATTGTCCCGGTCTATCAAAAGCTTTATTTCTCACAACTGCCGGTCATGAACGCGTTTTGCCCCTATTTAATGACAAGGACGGGAATCTGGGCATGCTGCACGACATGATGGCTCACGCTTCCAAGCACCCACTCGTTGAGGCCGGACAAACCTCGGCTTCCGATCACGATGAGATCCGCCCCGATCTCCCCTGCATAATCCAAAACAGAGTCCGCGGGTTGACCTTGCAGCAAGCTGGCTTTCGCGTTCGGAAGCCCGGCGATTTCCCGGTCCGCTTGGTCGATGAGTGATTGGGCTTGCTGTATGTACTCAGCCACGTAGCTTCGCGGAGGAGATACGACCGCTTCGCCGATGACGACAACGGGATGATGCAGAACATGTACGACCTCAAGCTTGGCGTTCGACTCTCCCGCCAGCTCTTTCGCTTTAGTCAAGGCTCTTTGGGACAACTCAGAACCGTCGTAAGCAACCAATATACTTGTAAACATGGTAACCATCCTTTCGGAAATCGATAGCAGGCAATATAACAAGTATAGCACACCTGACGGACAAATAAACGAAAGCTTGCCCGACGCGCGTTGACCGTCCGGCGTTCTTCCATTCGCCAACACAAACCAAAAACGCCAACCGTCATATCGGCTGGCGTTTTGCCATTGAAACGATTCAAAAAATAGCGGGACACGAATGCGTTAATCCATACGGGCGGTCAGGTCTGTAGCGATTAGTATTTTGCGCCCGTCGGTTAGTTCCCTGCCCCGCCTTCCCACATGGAATATGCTGCATGAGAAGCTGCCATCCCGCCTTCATAAGCGACGGACACATTCGCGAGGATCAGCTTTCTTTCAATTTGCGCACTTCCTCGATGCTCGGATAAAAATCCGGGCTCGCGCTCAACAGCCAGTTGCGGTGCTGCTTCGCCGTTTCGTCCTGCTCCGGCTCGCCGTACGGCCACCCTTCCCCGATGCCGACGGCATAATCCTTCATCAGCATGAGCAGGGCGGCGCTCCATTGACTCGTGCCGCTGATCGTCGGCACCAGCGGGTAGTATTCGTCGTGGGCCGCGCGTATGAGCGCATGCGACACTTCCTGCAGAAGCGGCGGAACCTCCGCTTCTTCCATCTTTTCGACGATCTCGGGCGGCAGTTGGACCTCGTCCGTCGAAGCGTACCGCTCGTACACTTCGGACGTCACGAGCCCCTTCTCTTTGGCCGCCCACAGCTTCACGCGGTCCAGCGCAGGCTTGTAAACGGCCGGAACGGAAATGGTCAGCTCCGGCTTCGGGTTGTCCAAGTCAATAACGAACGACTCGTTGAACTTGTACAGCCGCGCGTTGCCTCGGACGCCGAGCCAGCGGAGCGCCAGAAGCGCGTGCGTCCGCACCTTCGGCTCGATGGCGACGTTCCGGCAGACGCGGCGCAGGAGCTTTTCGCTTCGCGTGTCGGGCAGCATGCAAAGCAGGCGCACCGCAGCGAGCGCCGAATCCTTATCCTCAAGCCACCACTGCAGCTGCTCGTAAATCGTATCGACCGGCGCTTCCAGCAGCCAGTCCAACTGAATTGGACGCACCGCATACTCTTCAAGCGTCAGCATGCCGCCACTGTGCAACGATTCCGCACCGTATTTCGCGACCAGATCCACGTAAGCCTGTTCGGCGTCCTCCGCAATTTCCGTGAACGCCAGCTTGTCCTTTTCGGGGATGCCGTTGAACTGCACGACGCGGCGAAGCCATTCGGCCAAAGCGCGCGGATTTTGCTGCCACATCATGAAGACGAAGGTCAGCAGGTCGCGGTCGAAATCCAGTCCCGGCTGCAGGGCGAAGCGGGCGAGCGCCGTGCGGATCTCTTCCTCCCGGCGCATCAGACTCAGCGAAAGAATCAATCCGTTCCACGCGTTTCCGTTGAATTCGTTTTCTTTTGTAGCCCGATAAAAGCAAAAGGCGGCCGCTCCGTACGATTCCATCTGGAGATGATGGCGGCCATACCCGGTAAGTTCGTCGTTTCGACTCATGTTCTCCCCCCGTGAAATATGGATATCCCCAATATACTGGGAAACGGGCGCAGACTCAAGTTTTTTTGCAAACTCAGCCGATCTCAATCGTCGTAAAAGCGTGCGGCAGCTCCCGTGCGGCACAACATGCGTCGCCAGAATGACCCGGTTGCTCTTAAACCATTTAAGCTGCACTTGAAAAACGCCGCTGCTTTCTTTTCCGCCTTTGCCGCGTAAGGTTTACACAGCAAATTTGGCATTGACAACCAAAACAAGCACAGATATGATACATATGAATCGTATTCCAACTTTTTACATCGAAATTATGAATTATCTACCAATCCATTGGAGAGACATAATTGCGCCCTGCCCTCGAAGCTTACTCCGTTTCGGCGCCTGGCGCATTGATGTCTTTTTTATTTTGTTAACGGAGGACACGAATCATGTCGTCAACCCGTCTGCTTATTTTGGGCGTTCTGCTTAAACGTCAACCGATTCACGGATACGATGTGCGCAAGGAGTTAGAAATTTGGCATGCCGGCAAGTGGGCGAACATCGCTTACGGGTCCATCTATTTTGCGCTGAATAAAATGGCTTCCGAAGGGCTTGCGGAAACGGCCTCCTCCGAGAAAACCATCGAAAATAAAAAAGGACCTGCCCGAATCGCTTACCAAGTAACCGAGAAGGGAAGGCAGGAATTCGAGCGGCTGCTGGACAAGGCCATATGGGAATACAAGCCGGAGTGCGATTCGTTCCATATCGCGCTGATGTTCATGAACCGCATTTCGAAGGATCATCTGCTCGGTGCCTTCCGTCATCGAATTAACCTGCTCCGCGCCGATATCGAGAGCTTTAAAGCCACCGCCGAATTCAACCTTTTTCCCGCCAATTCTCCGCATTATTTAAGCGAAAATTTGCGGCTCTTCTCGGCGCGGCTGGAAGCCGAACTGCGGTGGATCGAAGGCATGGTCGGCAAAGTCGAGCAAGGCTTGCTGTTCTGAACCTGTCGAAATGATTGAAAAGGAACGGCTGCGATGCCGAATCGCTTTTTATTTTTCATCTGCGGCAGATACGGGACGCCGGATTTGTTAGATTTCTAAGCGGACTCCGCTTGCCTGCTGTTCAATCATTTTCTTCAGGATCGTGCCGATATGCGCGCCCGCTTCGACCGGAGGCGTGCCGCCGCGGTGAATGTTGGAGACGACGGTGCGATCGCTTTCCACCGTTCCCTGCCGGGGCCGGAAGCACATATAGGCGCTCATCGATTTCGACGACACGAGTCCGGGCCGCTCGCCGATCAAGAGAACGAGCACCTCCGGCTGCAGCAGCTCGCCGATCTGGTCCATGACGGCAACGCGCCCGCCGCGCACGAAAAACGGGGTGCCGGTTTTCAAGCCGTAAGCCTCGAGCGAATCCAGCAAGGACGGATAGACGTCGTGCAAATTGGCATCGACCGCGTTGGCGCTCAAGCCGTCCGAGACGACCACCTGCACCTGCGGCTTCATGACGCACTTTTTGCGGATAAGCTCTACGCCCTCGTCCGTCACGATACGGCCCATGTCCGGGCGCTTCAAATAATTTTCGATGTTCCCGTAGCGCGTCTCCACGGTAAACATGCCGAATTCGTCCAGCACCGCTTGATTGACCTCGCCGTAAATGGAATCGACGGCAGCGGCGTGATCGCAGCGGAATTTGAGCATTTCCCGGGTCAGCGGCCGCGTTCCCGCCCGCCATACGCCAATCCGCGCGGGCGTGTTGGCCAGCAGTTCGTTCATGCCCTCAGCCCACTTGGGGTTCGGGACATTATACGCCGCCGCATCGCCGAAGCCAAGGGCGCCCGGTTCCTCCGCGAGGGAACCGTTGTCCATCGCAGGAGATTGGCGAGCATGCTCCTTGCTTCCACTAACCGTGCTTGAGCCCATGTCTTCCTTCGTCTGCCTTGAATCGACGGCGTCCGATGTGCCTTTATAAGCCAGCGCATCTTTTTCGCCTGGCAGGCCGACCGTGCCCGCTCCAAGCTTCTTCTCCAGCTCCGCCATCACTTGGTCGACAAGTCGGTCTAATGAAATGGTCATCGCTTCTCTCCTCCTCTCGCAGCGCTGTACGAATGGTTACATAAACAGTGTCGGGTCCCCGGCCAGCGGGGTCAGGCGTCCGTTTTCCATAATGCCCATCTTGACCAGCCAGCGTTCGAATTCCGGCGCGGGGCGCCGCCCCATCATTTCCCGCAGCGTGGCGATATCATGAAAGCTCGTGGACTGGTAATTCAGCATGCAGTCGTCCGCCATAGCCACGCCGATGACGAAGTTGACGCCGGCGGCGGTCAGCAGCACGGACAAATTTTCCATATCGTTCTGATCCGCTTTCATATGGTTCGTGTAGCAGACGTCCACGCCCATCGGCAGCTGCTGCAGCTTGCCCATGAAATGGTCTTCCAGTCCGGCGCGGATGACCTGCTTCGAATCGTACAAATATTCCGGTCCGATGAAGCCGACAACCGTGTTGACCATAAAAGGGTTATATTTCTTGGCAAGTGCGTAGCACCGCGATTCGAGCGTCACCTGGTCGATGCCGTAATGCGCCTCGGCGGACAGTTCGGAGCCTTGCCCCGTCTCGAAGTACCACAGATTCGGACCGGTTCCCGTTCCGTCGCGCCGGATCAGGTCGTCTGCCTCGTCGAGCAGCGCCACGTCGATACCGAACGCTTTGTTGCCCGCTTCGGTGCCCGCCAGGCTTTGGAACATCATGTCGGCGGGAGCGCCCTGCCGGATCGCCCGGATCTGCGTTTTCACATGTGCGAGCACACAGTTTTGGGTCGGAATTTGCCACTTGGTCATCACTTCTTTGGTCGCGTTCAATAGCTCCTTCACACTGTCCGCCGAATCGATGACGGGATTGATGCCAAGAACGGCATCCCCGATTCCGTAGCTTAGCGCTTCGAACAAAGACGCTTTCATGCCTTGGATGTTATCCGTCGGGTGATTCGGCTGGGCCCGGCCGGCGAGAACGCCCTTCTGCCCGATCGTAATGTTGCAGTGGGTTGTCACTTCCATCTTGGACGCCGCCTGCATCAAATCGAGGTTGCTCATCAGCTTGGCGGCGGCCGCCACCATTTCGCTGGTAAGCCCCCGGCTGATGCGGCGTATTTCGGAGTTGCCCGTCTCGTGCCGCAGCAGCGTTTCGCGCAGCTCGGCTACGGTCCAGTTGCGGATTTCCATAAAGATTTTCTCGTTGACGCCTTCCTCGATGATCCGTGACACTTCATCGGTTTCCGGCGGCAGCAGCGGATGGTTGCGAATGTCCGCCAGCGTCAGCTCGGACAGCACCATCTTGGCCGCCATCCGTTCCTTGGCATCCTCGGCCGCAATACCGGCAAGCTGATCTCCGGATTTTTCTTCGTTAGCCTTGGCCATCACGTCTTTTAAATCGCGAAATTGAAATGTTTTGCCGAGTAAAGCGGTTTTCAGCTTCAACGTCGGTCCCCCTCTCTGCCGTGAAACGCCAGCGTCTTGACGACCACGGGAATCATAATGCCCGCAATCGGTTCCCCTAAATCGATGTAGTCGCCATGCTCGACCTTGATCTGATCGATGCACACGATCTTCGTCCGTTCCTTTAACCGTTTTTCGAGCGATTGGCCGAGCGCCTTGGCGATGTCGGTATCGCAAACAACGACCATCACCCGGCTGTCCGGAAAATAGTCCGTGAAGCTTGCGGTCAACTGGTCGGCCAATCGCTGGAGCGAAGCGTAGCCGCAATGCTCGAGCCCGGCCAAAGCCAGCGCGAACGGCGGCGAAGCGTCCCGCTCGAACAAGGCTGCGCCGCTCTGCATCGTCTGCCCGACGGCCGCGGCAAGCGAGGCCGGCTGTTCGAGCAGCGAAAGCGTCAGCTCCAGCTTGCTCACCGGGAGGTTGCGGATCGGCAGCAGCGAAGGGTCCAAATGGACGGTAGCTCCGCTGATTTCCGTGCTCTGCATGCCCGCTCCGATGACCGTCGCCCGGACGGTTTGATCGGGCGCCGCCAACCGGATCGGGTATCGCGCGGCGCATGCTTTAAGCGTATGCGCCAGCAGCGGTCCGATATCGCCGTGCTTGGCGGCTTCGGCCAAGCTCTGCGGCTTCGCTTCTTCCATCAGCCGCCCGATGCCGCCGGATACCGTCCATTCTTCAATCGGCGGCACCTGCGACAGCGGAGCGCCGAGCGTCAGCTTGCGAACCGCATCGCGCTCTTCGGGAGCCGTCATGCCCGCCAAATCGTCGAGCATGGCGAGGCTCATTGCCCGGCACAGGTCCTCAAGCAGCGCATAGCTGACGGTATGCCCCGGCTCCAGCCGGTATCCGGCAGCCGCCAGCCACGGGCGGATCGATGGCGAAACGCTCGTCACCGTTCCCCCGGCGTTCAGCTCGATCAGGCGTCCGCCGATATGATACGTCACCGTGCCGACCGCTTTTCCCCGGTAAAACACGGCCGCATTGGCCGTCCCTCCGCCGATATCAATATTGGCGACGGCGCCGCGCACCTCCAGCGAGCGTCGGTCCGCTCCGGCGCCTTTGCCGGCAAGCAGCCCTTCGAGATCGGCCCCGGCCGTCGCGACGACAAAATCCCCGGACCGCTCGGCCAACAGGTGCACGATCCGGCGCGCGTTCGATTTCGTCGCCGTCTCGCCGGTGATGATCACCGCGCCCGATTTCAACTCTTCCGGCCGGACACCTGCCCGCTCGTATTCCTCGGTCAAAATGGCCCAGATCCGATCCGCGTCTACCTCGTCTTCGCCGAGCAGCGGCGTGCTGTGGATCGGGCTCGCGTAGATCAATTCCCGCTGTGCGATGTCAAAGCGGGGAAGACTGAGCGCGCCTGACGTCCGCACCAGCTTCAGACGGCTGACGATCATTTTGGTCGTGCTCGTGCCGATATCGATGCCTACGCTGGTAATCCATTGTGGCTCCATGCGTCCGCTCACCGCTCTTTCAAGGACCAAGCCAGCGCTTCGGCCCGTCCTTCAATATTCCATCCGCCAGCTTGATCAGCGGCATGCTTTCCGCCATCGAGACGGCGCGCATTTTCCGGTACGCTTCTTCTTCATCCAGGTCGAAGGTTTTCATGACGATCCCTTTCGCCTTCTCGATCCGTTTCCGCTCCTCAATCGACTGCTTGAGCTGCTCCAGGTCTTTTTTGAGCGAGTCGATTCTTTCTTTCTGGCTGAGCGCAATCTCGACCGCCGGGATCAAATCCTCCTCCGACACCGGTTTGACCAAATAGGCGGCAACCCCCGCACTGCGGGCATCCTGCACAAGCTCCTTCTGGCTGTACGCCGTCAGCAGCAGGACGGACGTTTCCGTGTCATGCAGACTGCGAATGATGCGGGACGCTTTGATGCCGTTCATCACCGGCATTTTCACATCCATGATAACTAGGTCGGGCTTGAGCGCGGCGACGAGCTCGATCGCTTCCTCGCCGTTCTTCGCTTCCCCTGCCACCGCATAACCTTCTTCCTCCAGCATTTCGCGGATATCCATTCGAATGATCGGGTCGTCATCCACGACGACGATCGAGTTCTTCATCCTGACACCTCCTTAATAAGTCCGGCGAATAAGACGCCGCTTGTGGGGCGGGCGCTTAGACCGGTTTCGGCTCCGCCGGGAAAAGCGGAAACGTAATCGTGACCTGTGTGCCTTCCCCGGTGGAAGCCATCTGCAGGAGGCCTCCGAGATTTTCGCGCACGAGCGTTTCCGTAATTTTCAAGCCGAGATGGCCTTTCCGGTCGGCGCTATCGCCTGCAGCGGGCAGCCCGATGCCGTTATCCGCTACCTCCATGCGGACGATCTGCCCACTGCCATACAGCGAGATCCGAATGTCTCCCTGTTCGCGGTCGACGAACGCATGTGTCACGCAATTTTGCACAAGCTCGTTGGAGACGAGCGCCAGCGTGGTGGCGATGTCGGACGGCAGCGTCAGGGTGTCCCCCGAAATGGCGATGCGGATCACTTGATCCGGCTTGGCCGTGGAGGAGACGACGTTTTTGGCGATGCGATCCAGCACATCGTTGAATTGGATCGTTTCCAGCCCGTCATAGGCCAGCATCTCGTGGATAACGGCGATGCTGTTGATGCGGTTGATGCTGTCGCGATATATTTTCTCGACCTCGTCCAGCTTCGTGCGGCGCATTTGCAGCCGGAGCAGGCTGGAAACGGTCTGCAGATTGTTTTTGACCCGATGGTGAATCTCCTTGATGACAACCGATTTAATAACAAGCTGCTTCTCTTTTTCCTTCAAGTCCGAGATGTCCCGGATCAGCATCAGCCCGAGGGCGCCCTGCTGCTGCCGGTTGATCGAGACGGTTTTCAGCTCCAGCGCGACATGCCCGATCACAAGCTCTTGACGGACGATTCCGGCTGGCGCAAGCAGCGAAGCGTGATCGAGCCTGCCGTAAAACAGCTCGACCAGACTTGAGCCTTCCGGAGCGCCGCTGTGCCCGATCTCCTGCAGCATTTTCCGGGCGCGCGGGTTCGCATAGGTCACATGCGCCTGTCCGTCGAACAGCACAATGCCCTCGTGCATGAGCGACTGGACGCTGCTTTCTGATAAAGCGACCGCAAGCAGCGTTTCGCTGAGCTGCTCCGTCGTTTCACGAAGCCGCTCCACATTTTTTTCCTGCTCGACGATCTCCGAAATGTCCTGCTCCATGATCAGCACACCGATCACGCGGCCGGTTTTGGCGCGGATCGGAACGACATTTTGCCGCATCGCGATCTGCTCCTGGGATATCCCCCGGGAACCGATGACCGGCTGGCCGGAAAGCAGGCAAAACATGACGGCCGGCTCGTTGTGCGCATAAGCGTGCAGACCGACCACCGACGAATGGTAAAGCGACGGGGCCGTTGTCGGCTTGGCCTCGGCTACGACAAGCGCCGTACCCTGATCCGCAAGCGGACAGTCGATGAACACGTCCGACTGGAACACGTCGGCGAACAATTGCAAATGTTGCGACAAATCTATAATAACTTTCACTTCTTCTACAGATAACAGGGTGCGCTCCGCGCACAGTTCGGCAATCGATGGCATAAGCAATCCCTCACGACGTATTGATTTATACATGCACCGATTTTATTGTCACACAAACCGCGCTGCGAAGAAAGCCCTTACACATGGTAAATTTCTTCCGGTATGTTGCGCTTCCCGGCAGGTTTTCCTTTTGTACCCGTTGCTACACGCTCGAAGCTATCGGTTCACGATGCCCAGCAGCAGCTCCTTCAGCTCTGCGATGCCATCGCCGCCGGCCGCCGACGTCAAGAGGATCTCCCCTTTAGGCAGCGATGACCGGAGCAGCGAGACTGCCCGGTCCGGATCGGCCTTCGGGTGATCGATTTTCGTGACGGCCCCGATGGCGCGAATCGGAAAGCCCTCGGCAAAGCCGGGCGGAAAATAGTTCCGGTTGCGGGTCGCATCCTGTATGAGCAAAATCGCCGCCGCTTGATACGATGTCGCCATCAGCGAACGATAGTAGAGCGGATTCTCGCTGTACTCGCCGGGCGTATCGATCAGCCAGTCGCGGAACACGAGGCTTTGCGTTTTGACCGCCGGCTCCTGCTCGCCCATCAGCGCTTTGACCAACGTCGATTTGCCGGCGCCGACGGCGCCGATGATCATGACTTTACGCATGGCTTACGACCTCGTCAAAGGAGCGATGGAAAATTTCAGCTTCTCGTGCAAAAAGTTGTTGACCGATTCGATCGCCATTTCGACCGCGGATACGTCTCCCACGATAACCAGAGAGCCGGTGAAGCGGTCCAAATAGCCGATATCGATATTCGCGGCTTTCGTGGCAATATCCGCTGCGATGATCGCCGTTTCCGTCGGCGTCAACGTCAGAATGCCGATCGCGCTCGCCTTCTCGATCCCGAGCTTCGTATACAGCACGGGATCGGGGTTAGCGATGACATGTGCCAGGGTGAGCTGCTTACCCGGCACGTATTCCTGAATGACCCGCTGTTTGTCCTGTTCCATACGTCCCCTCCTAACCTCCGCTGTCGTCGCCGACCTCGAAGCTGTCCACAATACCGACGATCATGGCGTCGATGGGCACCATTTTGCCGCTGAACAGCACGCGGGCCGGACTTCCCCGGGATATAATCACCTTCTCGCCGACGCCCGCTCCGATGCGGTCTGCGGCGATGACTGGCTGCCCCGCTTCGCGGTCCTTGAAATCGATCGGCTGGACGACCATCAGCTTCAGGTTGTCCATGCCTTCTTCCTTCTGTGTGGCCCACACGCTGCCGATCACTTTCCCCATAAACATAGGAACTCACCCTTTATCCGCATACTGGACCGTGACATCTTTTTCCTTCAGCAAATCCGCTGCCAGCGGCGAAACGATCGTTCCCTTGCTAAGGATCAGCTTCCGCACGTCCGGCGCAGTATCCGTCTGCCGCTTCACCCATTCGGCGGTCAGCAGCTTGCCTTCGAACACGGCGCTGCCTGCCGCTGCCGCACGGCCGTTCGCGGCTCCAGCGTGAGCGCTGGCCGCTTCCGGCAACGATGAGCCCTTAGCCGACGCATCGTTGCCCGTCTGGCGCTGCGCCGCGCCGCATTTGCGCACGACCGCTTCCGCCAGCAGCTTCTGCGGAGCGAACTCCGCGCCGAGGGCCGCAAGCTCGCGCTTGTACCGCTCGAACAGCTTGACGTAAGGCTTCGGCAGCGTCAGCGTTTTCAGCGTACGCCGGTCCGCCCGTTTCAATCCGGGTATATCGTCCCCGATCAGCACGAACTTATTCAAGACGAGCGCGGAAAACAAAATCTCCGCCTTCACCGTCCCTTTCAGCCCCTGCGCAGCCCGTGCGGCGTTATCCACATCGATCTCGGGAATGACGATTCCATCGTATTCAAGCGGCAGCTCCAGCGGCGCGGGCGCATACTCGTCGGCGGCAATAATTTTGCCAGGACCGCTGCTTTCGATTTTGTGCAGGCCGAGCCATGCAGATGTTTCTCCGTCTAGAAACAGCAGATCGTAGCAGATTCCGCTGTTTTTGAGCAATATAAAATGGTCCGTGAACGCCTCGTGCGCGGTGCTGTCGCAAAACAGATACAGCACTTTGGGCTTTTTCATCTGCTCCGCCTGCATCGCCTGCACCAGCTCACGGACGATCGATTCGATCATCGGTTTGATCTCCATCCTTCGCTACCCCCTTTCCGCACGCGTGAACACGCCGTTTTTGCCGATCATTTGCACCGTATCTCCGGTGTTCAGTTGAGCGGCGTTCGCTTCGTCCGTATCGAGATGAACGTCAAGCGCGTAACGCGGATTCACCCGGACCACAACGTCCGTAAACGCCAGCGGCCGGTCGCCGCGGGTTTGCAGAATAATGCGGTCCCCCTCGGACACCTGAAACCTCTGAGCGTCGTCAGGCGACATATGGACATGGTTTTTGGCGACGATCAAGCCCTGCGCCAGCACGACCGCGCCCTTCGGGCCGGCCACTGTGATACCGGGTGTGCCTTCCAGATCGCCCGACAGCCGGACCGGGGGCTTCACGCCGAGCGCAAAGCCGTCCGTCTGGGATATCTCCACCTGGGACGCCCCGCGCGAAGGCCCGAGAATGCGCACGTTCTGCAAAACGCCCTTCGGACCGATCAGCGTAACCGTTTCCTGTGCGGCAAATTGTCCGGGCTGCGACAGCTCCTTCAGCGGGGTAAGCTGGTACCCTTCGCCGAACAGCGCCTCGACATGCTCCGGCGACAAATGCACGTGCCGGCCCGAGACGCCGACGGGAAGGAGCAGCGCTTCGGGCGCCGGCTCCGCAGGCAAGGCCGCCGGAGCTTCGGCCTTCAGACGCTGGATGGCGATGCCCCGGCTTTTCAGAAAATCATTGGCCGCCGGCGTCAGCAGGTCCCCGGCCGCAATCGGATACGGATTTGGGAGCCCCTGCGCCAGCCGGCTGCGCAGACTCGTTTCCGTAATCAGCGCCATAGGGATTAGCCTTCAAGCTTCGGCAGAATGAATTCAATATCCGTGTGAGGACGCGGAATAACGTGTACGGAGACCAGCTCGCCGATTTTTTCCGCGGCTGCCGCCCCGGCATCCGTTGCCGCTTTCACTGCGCCTACATCGCCGCGTACCATCACCGTCACCAAACCGCCGCCGACATGCACTTTTCCGATCAGCTTGACATTGGCCGCTTTCACCATGGCATCCGCCGCTTCAATCGATCCTACGAGTCCTTTCGTTTCTACCATTCCGAGTGCCGCCATTTCTCCTGCCATTGTCTATTCCTCCCTGGAATAAAATTTTAGTCGATGATTCAAAATTGAACTTATCGGATTGAACTTACCGGATTAAATTTACTTGGCTTCCAGTTGCAATTCAGACAGCACGCTGCGGACGATCTGCAGAACATCCTCCCGCGAAATCCCCGGATTGCCGGAGGCTTCCGGCTGAAGCTTTTCCATCGTCCGCTCTACCGCCTGCGCCGCCGCAGGGGCAATATCCATCTCGCGGATGCCGAAGGCGACACGCTTGATGTTGAGCAGATGCTGCGGACCGATGTTGTCCGACGTAATATTGTTGCCGAACGAGCCGCAGCCCAGCGTAAACGACGGCGTAATGCCGGTCGTAGCGCCGATGCCGCCGAACGTCGTGCCCGAGTTGACGACGATGCGCGAGGCCGGCTTCTCCAGCCCGAACGCTTCGATAACGGATTCGTTCTCGCAGTGAATGCCGAGCGTATGCCCGAGTCCGCCGAGCTCTAGCAGCTCCATACAGCGGCTGCAGCCCTCCAGCCAATCCTTTACGGTGTAGAGCGCCAGCACCGGGCTTAATTTCTCCACGGAGAACGGGTACTCATGTCCGACGTTCGTTTCTTCCGCAATCAATACCCGCGCCTCCGGCGGAACGGTAAAGCCCGCCATCTCTGCGATCACCTGCGGCGACCGGCCGACGACCTTCGGGTTCAACCCTTTGCCGATCGTCAAAATCGAGCCGACCTTGCGCTTCTGCTCCTCGTCCAGAAAATAAGCGCCCTGCCGCTTCAGCTCTTCGACGAGCTGCGGCTTGATCGACGCGTCGGCGACAATCGCTTGCTCCGAAGCGCAAATCGTGCCGTAATCGAACGTCTTGCTTTGCAAAATCAAGCTGACCGCGCGGGACAGGTTCGCGCTGTGGTGCACGTACACCGGGACGTTGCCCGGCCCGACGCCATACGCGGGCTTGCCCGAGCTGTAAGCGGCCTTGACCATCGCCGTGCCGCCGGTCGCCAGGATCACATCCGTCCGCTTGTGCCGCATGAGCTCGTTGCTCGCCTCGACCGAGGGCTTCGACAAACAGTGGATCAAACCGGCGGGAGCCCCCGCCTTTTCTGCCGCCAGACGCATCACCTTGGCCGCTTCCTGCGAGCAGCGCAGCGCCGACGGATGCGGGCTGATGACGATCGCATTGCGCGCCTTCAGCGCGATCATGCACTTGAACATAACGGTCGACGTCGGATTGGTCGACGGGATGATCGCGGCGACAACGCCGACCGGCTGCGCCACCTCCCACACCTTGCGCTCGTCATCCTTGCGCACGATCCCGACTGTCTTCATGTCTTTCATCGACTCGTAAACGTTTCGGGCGACGAAAAGATTTTTAGCTGTCTTATCGGCAACTTTGCCGTACCCGGTCTCTTCCACAGCCATTTCGGCCAGCCGTACGGCTTCCGCCTTGGCCGCCCGGGCCAGCGCAGCGACGATGTCGTCAATCTGCGACTGGGTCATTTTTTCCAGCAGCTTCTGGGCCTGACTCGCTTCCTGCAGAAGGCTGCGCACATCCTGTATCGCCTGCAAATCGGCGTCCAGCTTCATATCGGGTTCTCACTCCCTTCAGTCCTTCTTCTCCGTAAGCAGCCGGATCAGCTCGGCCTTCGCCGCCGTGCCGATGCCGGAAGCGTTCAACGGGAATCCGGGGGTATTGCGGGCAAGCTCCCGCAGCTGCTGGAGCGAAAGCTTGGCCAACGCCTCTGCGGATACTGCATCCCCGTCTCCCGTCCCGGAAAGGCCCGCCGCTTCGTCCGCTGCCGCCTCGTCGGCAGACGGCTCCGCAGACGGCTTCGGCTCCGCCGGGGCGTTCTTTCGCCATATGCTTTCCAGCATCGCTGAAACGGAAAGATCCGGCCGCGGAATCACGTGCGTCCCGACCAGCTTGCCTACCCTGCGGGCTTCTTCTCCGCCTGCCTCTACGGCCGCCCGGACGGAAGCGACATCTCCTACGATATATACGGTAATGAGTCCTGCATCCGCTTTTTCAAACGTCATAACTCGGACGTCCGCCGTCTTCGCCGCAGCATCGGCCGCAGCGATCAAGGCGGGTACGCCGATCGTCTCAATCAGTCCCAGCGCTGTTCTCGACTGTGTCATCTCCATCACCCGCTTTCGTTAACCAGATTATTTCGGCTCTCGCGCGACGCTGAGAACCGCATCGGCAAAAGCGCTCGCCGCCGCGGTACAAGCGGACTGGCTGCCCGTCAGCAAACCGCCGCCGAAGTTCGTCTCCGTCGGCGGGCCGTAAAATTGGCACAGTCTGACGTCCGCCGCCTTCAATGCAGCATCCAAGCCGTACACCGCTTCGAGCGGCGGCGCGATTAAATATGCGAGCGGCTCGCCTTCGGCGATGCCCGCCACCTGGGACAAGTAGGAACCCGTTCTCGAAATGACGTGAGCGTAGTACGCATGCGTACCCTCGCTGTTCAGGGAATAAAAGCACGCGCCGTTTTCCATCAAAGCGATCGCCGCGTCCAACCCGCTTTTTACCTCGTCCGGCGTCCGGCCGCCCAGCATCCCGATAAATTCCCCCGACAGCGGGCCCGAGGCATGCGCCGACCCCGCGTAAAAGGAACGGGCATATACCACTTCCACCGCCGCTTTCTTGGTCGCCTCGTCCAGCGCCGTATAGCCGACGTCGTCGATACTCGACGTTAGTATCCCCAAACTTCGGATGTCCGGCTTCAGCTCCAGCTTCCGGGCCAGCTCCGGGTCCACATTCGGAATGATGCGGACGGCCAGCGGCACGGCTCGAATCGGCTGCTTCACTAGGTTCACCTCCGCTGTCATACATCAAAAGACGACAAAAAGGCGCCCCGGACCAAAGAACGTGCGAAAGCGTTCTCCAATCCAAAGGCACCGTTGCCTTCATGCTATTTTTTTATGGTTTTCATAATCGAATTGTAAATCAAATCACACGATTTCGCAAGCGCTGTCATTGAAGTAGGTCATCACAATTTTTACCTTGATCGCTCGAACCGGCTTGTACGGCCCTCTTTCTTCTCACGTTCAGCCGCCTCGTCTTCAAGCTCGGACATCCACAACAGGCCCATAGATAGCGCAAACGTTATGCCCACCAGCGCGATTCCAAACATCAGCTCGCCTATGATTTGAAGATACAGCAACACGGCGGCGGAGGCCAGCATGCAGCCAAAGATGACCCATCCGATCCGCCGTGCCGTGATTCGCTTCATTTTCATTCCTCCCCGTTCCGAATACTCCACACTACAGCTTATTCGGGAAAAAGGGGCTTTAGAATCTTTAAGCGTCCGGAGGAGACCGCCGACGCCGTTCCTTTGGACGTTTCGTTCACGCCCATTTCCATCGAGGCGACCGCCCGCTTCGTGTTGGCTTCGGGGCCAGCGCAAAAAACCACCGGTTTCCCGGTGGCAGCGATTTATTGTTGTTCTATGGTCAAGTGTAAGACCAAAGCTTCCGGATCGGCTTAAGCGAAGCTCTCGTTGCTTCGTTTGGACGGATCGTCCGATTCCCGCATCCGCCGCGAGGTGAGTCCGTTCGAGCGGAATTCGCGGACGCGCCGGTCATTTTCAATGGAGATGAACAAGCAGACGCTTCCCAAGATAACCAACACGGCCGTAATGATCGGAAGTAACAGATCCATCCTTTTTCTCTCCCTTGTCTTCCCGTTGTAAAAATGATAATCATTATCATCATTGTAGCGCATTTTTTCAAAAATACAATTGTTTTTTACGATCGTCGGAAAGAAGGCACGAATTCGCTAGAAAGGCAACAAAAAACCCCCTGCTTTCGCAGGGGGCGACGGTCCGGCCGCAGCCCGGATCACACCATTGCATCCATTGCAGCCGCTTAGGAGCGCAGGAGCCGTAGTCCGTTCAAAATGACCAGAATCGTGCTTCCTTCATGGCCTACGACCCCGAGCGGCAGTGGAATTCCTTTGAAAAAATTGGCGGCAATCAGGAAGGCGATCACCGTAACGGCAAAAGCGATGTTCTGCTTGATGATTCGCGTCGTGCGTCTTCCCAAAACAATCGCTTCCTTGATTTTGTCCAAATCGTCGTTCATCAGCACCAAATCGGCCGTTTCCAGCGCCGCATCGCTGCCTGCCGCCCCCATCGCTATGCCGACGGATGCCGCGGCCAAGGCCGGAGCGTCGTTGATCCCGTCTCCAACCATGGCGACGTGCGTATACTTCTCTTTCAAGGTTTTGACGATGTTCAATTTGTCTTCCGGGAGCAGCCCGGCATACACCTGATCGATTCCAGCCTCTCTGGCAATCGCCTCTGCCGTCAGCCGTTGGTCCCCCGTCAGCATGACGACTTGCACGCCCAGTTCCTTCAGCTTGGCGACGGTCTCTCTGGCTTGCGGCCTGATGGCGTCCTGAAGAGCGATAATCCCAGCAATGCCGGCGGCGTTTTGAATCAAGACGACGGTTTTTCCTTCCTGCTCAAGCTTGCAGACATCGGAGAGAACCTGCCCGTCAATCCCGGCTTCTTCAAAGAAGCCCGGCTTTCCGATTTTCCAGAATTCCCCGGCCAACCCGGCTTGAACGCCCCACCCGGCCAGCGCCTGAAAATCGGAAGGCCGCTCCAGTTCCAGCGACAATTGTTCGGCCTTGTCTACAATGGCTTTGGCAATCGGATGCGTGGATAAGCTTTCAACGGAAGCTGCTATCCGCAGCAGTTCCTCTTCGCTCCACGCCTGGTAAGTCAGGAAATCCGTCACCGACGGTTTGCCGTACGTTAAGGTGCCGGTTTTGTCGAACGCAATGGCGCGAATGTGCGATGCACGCTCCAAATGGGCGCCGCCTTTAAACAGCAGCCCTTTTCTTGCGCTGTTGGATATCGCGGAGAGCATCGCCGGCATGATGGAAGCGACCAGCGCGCACGGCGAGGCTACGACCAAAAACACCATCGCCCGGTAAAGCGTATCGTTCCAGCTCCAGCCGAACAGCCACGGCGGGAGCGCAATGAGAAGCAGCGTCGCCAAAATGATAACTCTGGCATACATGCGTTCGAAGCGTTCGATAAACCGCTGGGATTTCGGCATTTCGCTTTGCGCTTCTTGAACCAGACGGATGATCTTCGAGAAAAGCGTCGACTCGCTGGATTTTGTCACTTGCACAAACAACGCGCCCTGACCGTTCAGGGTGCCGGCGAACACTTCGTCTCCCGCCGTTTTATCCACCGGAATGCTCTCGCCGGTAATCGAAGCCTGGTTGACGGCCGAGCTTCCTTCTTGGACGATCCCGTCGGCGGGAAGGCGCTCGCCCGGTTTGACCAGCACCAGATCGCCAATCCGCAGCTGTTCGACGGGAACCCGCTTTTCCGCCCCTTCTTCCCACACGATGGCCGTTTCCGGCTTCAAATCCATTAAGGACGAAATATCTCTGGAGCTCTTCTCCATCGTGAATGTCTCCAAGGCGCCGCTGAGCGAGAAGATAAAGATCAATACCGCTCCTTCCATCCAGTAACCGATGCTGGCTGCGCCGATGGCCGCGACGATCATGAGTAGGTTGACATCCAGATCCTTTTCGCGGACAAGCGTGAGCCATCCTTCCTTGGCCTTGACGAATCCTCCAATAAGAAACGCGAAGCAATAAAGCCATATCGAGAAGGACGGGGACGAGTGCCCCGCGACCCAGGCGGCCGCAATCAATACGCCGCTTGCCAAAGCGGCGATCGCCTCGCCGTAACGCGACAGCACGGAAACGATATGGCCTTTCTTCCTCTTTACTTCCGGCTTGTCGATAGGTTGGGCTGTATCTACCGAGTGGATCATGTTCAGCAACTCCTTTTTCATTGAGAATGACTATCGTTTTTATTCCCCTAAAAATGACTCATGCTGTTCCCTAATTAGGGAACAGCATGGTAGTGAGAATGATTTTCATTTTTGTATTGGCGCATCATTTTTGCGCTGGGGCAACATTTTAAAGTTATTATACGGCTGCGACCTTAAAAAGTAAAGCGGATATTTTGCCTTCTTGCTCCCTTTGCGGGAGGCGGCGCTCAGCTTTGGTTCACGTAATTATTCAGCACAAGCGATGCCGCGCCAATGACGATGGACTGCTCCTTCAAATCGGAAGCGAGGATTTTGAACCCGCCCCGGAACGGCTCCCAGACGACCTGTGCGCACTGCTCCTCGATCAGAGGGACAATATCGCTATAATTCTCCACCATGTTGCCGCTCAAAATGACGGCGTCGGGGTTGTACATGCACACGATGTTGTTGATCGCAATGCCGATATACAGCGAAGTCCGCGATATAATTTCCTTTGCCCAGCTCTCGTCGCTGCGGGCCGCTTCGAACAGTTGTCCGATATCGCCGATCTCGACGATCCGGTTCGCTTCGTGCAAAATCGCCGATTCATCGATGTACGTCTGCAGGCAGCCCCGCTTGCCGCATTCGCATAAATTGCCGTTCGGATCGAGCGTCGTATGTCCGAGCTCCCCGGCACTATTGGAGCCGCCGCGAAAAATCTCCCCGTCGATGATGAGCGAAGAGCCGACCCCGGTGCCAAGCTCGATCAACGCCGTTTTCTTGGAGCCCCGGGCGGAGCCGCACAAGTACTCGGCCAATATTTTGACCTTCAGGTCGTTGTCGATCACCGTGTCGATCCCCGTCCGCTCCTTCATATGGCGGGCAAGCAGCACATTTCTCCAACCAAGGGTCGACGAAAACTGCACGACACCCCGCTCGTGATCGATAACGCCGGGCACGCCGATGCCGATGCCGATCAATTTCGAACTTTCCAGTCCCTGCTCCTTCACCAGCCGGTTGATCGTGTCGGCAATGAGATCGATCGTGCGTCCGGCTTCCGTGTCGATGGCGGTATGCCCGACCAGAAGCTCATACAGCAGCTTGCCGCTAAACTCCATGATGCCGAAGCGTACGATATTTTTGCCGATATCGATGCCAATGGAAAAGACGGCCTGCGGATCGATATCGAGCATAATCGCCTTGCGCCCGACACCGCCGGACGAAAGCTCCGTTTCCCGGACGAGCCCCTGCTCGCACAGTTCGCCGACAATGCGCCCGACGGAGGTCGGACTGAGCTTGGTAATCTTCGTGATTTCCGCCCGCGAAATGGGCCGTTTTTCCTTGATAATATCAAGGATCATCTGCTTGTTATGCTGTCGGATGACGTCTTGATCGTGCTTCACAATTTTTTTCATACGCCGAAACCTCTTTATTCCACCCATGTTAATTAAAGTCTTGACAAGCTCTAATCCTTGATCATCGTTAGGCATAAAAATGCGGATCACCAAACTGAAAGCGGTTAAAATGAATTGAACATCTATAATTAATCCAATGGTGTTAATAATTGAATCATAGCATGGATTTTTCTTTTGTCAATATTTGTTTGTAAATCATGGAAGATGTCAAAAGGCCCTGGCCCTAAGAAATGATGCCTACGGCAAATATTGAACGTTATCATTTGCGCTGATATAATTGATTTTTATATGAATCCTAAACACGAAAAAGGAGCTATCATGACAACGTATAACTTCGATGAAATTATTGACCGCAGAGAAACCGATTCCATCAAATGGTCAAAGAAGTATTTAGAAGAGAACTTCGGAGACGAAGATAGCCTTCCGATGTGGATAGCAGATATGGACTTTAAAGTTCCGCAGCCGATAATTGATGCAATTATAAAGCGGGCACAGCATGGAATTTTTGGATATGGGCATAAAAGCGATGCTTTTTTGGAGGCTGCCGTTCATTGGCAACAAAAGAGAAATGGTTGGAGCATACAGAAGGAATGGATTCTTTTTACTCCAGGAATCATACCCGCACTTAATTTTATTGTAGAAACGTTTTGCCGGCCTGGCGATAAAGTGATCCTTCAAAGCCCTGTCTATTACCCTTTTGCCAAGATTATCACCAACAATGGCTGTCAAATCGCAAACAATCCGCTAGTGCTCACCGATGGCGAGTACAAAATGAACTTTGAAGAATTAGAAAAAATCGCTCAAGACTCTCGCACGAAACTAATGTTTCTTTGCAGCCCCCATAACCCGGTCGGACGTGTATGGTCATATGACGAACTAAAACGGGTGGGTGAAATTTGTTTAAAACATAATGTGCTGGTCATTTCGGATGAAATTCATTCAGACTTAATTTACCTTCCTCATCGTCACATTCCGTTCGCCAGCATTTCTGAAGATTTTAAAATGAACTCTATCGTTTGCACTTCACCCTCGAAAACATTCAACCTGGCAGGTTTGCATATTTCCGACATCATTATTCCTAATAAAACGATTCGAGAAGAGTTGAACCATAAGCTTGCAGCAATTGATATTGACCCGGGAGTCTTCGCATCCGTAGCTCAAATTGCAGCTTATCATGATGGGGAAGAATGGTTGGAACAATTACTTCACTATCTTCAAGCGAATTTAGAGTTTATTGAGAAGTTCCTGAGGGAGCGAATGCCTAAAGTGAAGCTTATACCGACTGAAGGGACCTATCTGGCATGGCTGGATTTTAGAGCCCTTGGCTATACTGACTCGGAGCTGCAGCAGCTCATGCAAAAAAATGCAAAAATAGCATTGGATGACGGATATATTTTCGGTTCCGGCGGCGAAAGCTTTCAACGGCTTAATTTTGCATGTCCCAGAGAGACTTTAGCAAAGGCTTTGGAGCGCATAGAAAAAAGCTTGAACGGATAAATGCATACCGCGTATCCGGCGGTTCAGGGATTCGCATATTGGTTATCTCCAACTATGTGAATCCCTTTTTTACTACGACCGCTTAGCTTTCGTTATGTCCGTAGCTGGCTGGTTTGCTAATGAGCAAGATCGTGCCGTTTATTGCTTTCCGGGACCGCTTTTGTTTTAAAGGCTGAGAACAAATAGCATCCGATGATCACCATGCAGCCCCCGATCCCTTGGTTCCACGTCATTTGTTCTCCTAAAAATATAAACGCCAACACCGCCGTGAATACCGGATTAAAATTCAAAAACATTCCGGCTGTTGTCGCGCCTAATTTTTGGACCCCGATGTTCCAAAATACGATACAAACTACGGTAGAGATTACGCCTGTATATAAAATCGATTGAATAAACGAAAGGTTTATGTCGGACACGGTGAAGTCGGAGAAGTTAAACGGAAGAAGAACGATAAGTCCGAATATCCCGGAGTAAAGTGTAGACTTCATGGGCGATGTCTTGTTCATGACCCATCTGCTGCAAACGGAATAGATTCCCCACACACATACGGAACCCATCATCCATAAATCGCCCGTATTAAAATGAAGAGACAGAAGCAGATCGAGATTTCCTTTGGTAAGAACAAGAATCACGCCAACAAGCGAAAAAAGCATAGAAAATATTTGAAGAACATTGATTCTTTCTTTTAGAAACAAAAAGGAACAAACGGAAATCGAAATCATATTCAATGTGGAAATTAACCCCGCATTCGTCGCGGTTGTCCGTTCCAACGCCATAAATTGAAAGAGGTTAAATAGCACAACGCCTGTAACTCCCATCAAAAACAACGGAAGAAGGGCGGCCCGCGAGGGGAATATTGTTTTTTCTTTCCACCAGACGAGTGGGAACAGACACAAAACGGCAATCATCCATCGGATGCTCGTCAAAGTCATCGGTGAAGCATGACCAACAAGCGATTTTCCAACTACAAAATTTCCTCCCCACAGCAAGCTTGTTAAAAGCAGCAGCAACACATACTTATTCGGCATGTCATTAGCTCCTTTAAATTTTCACCGTTACAGCGAAAAATGGAAGCCATTGTGCACAATGACATTTACATTGAATTCACTAATAATCATACCATTTTTATTGATTGAAAAGCGTATCATTTTGTAAGATGTAGTTAATTCAAAATAATACAAGTCAAAGATGCCATTTTATTGAATTATATTCGTTTTCCAAATTGAATCCGTCCTGTTTTCCGAATAATTGTAAAGGGAGAGAAGACTGCGTGGAATCTTTTGTAAGTAAAGTCTTGGATGATGTCGATATTCAAATTTTGGATACGATGCAAAAAGAAGCACAACTTAGTAATGCCGAGCTTGCAAGACGGGTGAACTTGTCTCCGCCAGCTACACATGCAAGGGTAAAACGTTTAGAAAGTGAAGGGTTTATCAAGCGCCAAGTTGCAATCTTAAATCAGGAGAAGCTCGGCTTTGATTTATTGTGCTTTATTTTTATGAGTACGAATATCCATCAAGCCGAACAACTGGAAGTTCTGGAGAAGGCATTAAGCTCCATGCCTGAAGTATTGGAGTGTCATTGTTTAACAGGCGAGTATGACTATCTTTTAAAGGTAACGAACAAAGACCGCAAGGAATTGGAAAGCTTTATCCGAAAGCTAAATAAGCTCGGCATAGCGCGAATTCAAACGAGTCTGGCGTTAAGAGAAATTAAATATTCTACCGTTCTGCCTATATCGGAAAAATAAGAGATGTAAAGAAAGCCGCCTCCCGGTGAAATGCCGGGGGCGGCCGCCGATTCAATACGCCTTCAAAATTTCCTGAAGCTTCAAAGCCAAGCCTACACGTCCGTCCACTTTGAGCGATCCGAGCATAAACGCCATCGTCGTGTTCAAATCGTTGCGAAGCAGCTTAACGAAATTGGACGCCGACAGCTTCAGCGTGCAGTCGGCCGGATGGGGCGTTCCTTCCAGCACTTCGACGGTGCCGGAATCGAAGCGGACCTGAAACGGCTCGTTTTCGTCCAGATCGAACTGATACACGTAATGAAGCGGCTGGATCGGCTCCGGATTCGCCTGCATCCGCTCTACCATCTCCTTTAAACATTCCTTAACCGACATTTGCCGTCCTACTCTCCTTCCTCCCAAATGATAGGGCCGTACCGATCCGGTTACTGGTTCCCCCGCCATTCGACGATACGGAACGTTCCGGTGCCGAAGGCACAGAGCTGCCCATCTTCGTCATACACATGCCCTTGCATGGTGATCATCCGTCCCGAGCTGTGTAGGATCTCGGCGGTGACTCTCATCTCCCCCTGGGCGATCGGGGCCAAATAATGCAGATTCAGGTTCGTCGTGACGACGTTCTCGTTCGGCTTCACTGCCATGGCGACCAGCCCCATGGCGGAATCGAGCAGCGTAGCGTGAACGCCGCCGTGAGCAATGCCAATCAAATTATGATGATGCGGCTGGATGCTCAGCGATACGGACGCCCGATCCGGAGCGAACGTATCGATCCGGGCTCCGATATGTTCCCAGAACGATCCGCGTGCCGCTTGTTCCAGGCGGTTGAGAAATGCCGATGCTTGATTGTCCATACCAGGCCCTCCCGGAAAATAAAATGTAGCGTCCTAGCCGTTTTTCTTGAGCTTCTCCGCTTCTTCCTCCGCCAGCTTGTGGCGAAGCACTTTTCCGACGATCGTTTTCGGCAAGCTGTCCCGGAACTCGTACTGCTTCGGCACCTTGTACGCCGCAAGCCGCTCCTTGCACCAAGCCTTGAACGCATCGGCATCGCCCTTCGCCCCGGGCTTGAGCACGATATACGCCTTGACCGTTTCTCCGCGGTAGGTGTCGATGATTCCGGCGACGACCGCCTCTTCGACATCGGGATGCTCGTACAATACCTCTTCTACCTCACGCGGATAAATATTGTAACCGCTCGCAATAATCATGTCCTTGCGCCGGTCCAAAATGTAAAAATACCCTTCCTCGTCCATTCGGCCCAAATCTCCCGTATACAGCCAGCCGTCCTTCAATACTTTCGCGGTTTCCTCCGGCTTGTTCCAGTAGCCCTTCATGACCTGCGGGCCGCGGACCGTCAGCTCTCCGATTTCGCCTACCAGCAGTTCCTCGCCTGTCTCCGGGTTCACGATCCGGGCCTCCGTATCAGGGAACGGAATCCCGATGGAGCCCAGCTTCCGCTTCTCCCAAATGTTATTGGCATGCGTCACAGGGGACGCTTCGGTCAAGCCGTACCCTTCGATCAGCTTGCCGTCCGTAATCGATTCGAACGATTCCTGCACTTCCAGCGGCAAAGCAGCCGAGCCGCTGATACAGAACTGGATGGACGACAAGTCGAAACGCTTAATATTCTGATGATGAATGAGCGAAATATACATCGTCGGCGCGCCGGGAAAAATGGTCGGCCTCAGCTTGTCGATCGTTTGCAGCACTTGATTGACCTCGTAGCGGGGAAGCAAAATCAAGGTGCCTGCCATATAAATGGACTGATTCAGCAGCACCGTCATCCCAAACACATGGAAAAAGGGCAGGACCGCCAAATACGTTTCTTTCGCAATTTGCGAACGGTACGACCAAAGCCGGCTTTGCATCGTATTGGCGATCAGATTCGTGTGCGTCAGCATGACGCCCTTCGGAATACCGGTCGTGCCGCCGGTATATTGAAGCAGCGCCAGATCGCGGTCGGCATCGACCTTCGCCTCCTGAGGCGTTACCGTCGCCTGCTCCAGCAGCTCCATAAACGCAACGACGCCGTTTCCATAGACAACGTCGCGTTTCAGATTGTCTTTTTTGGCCTTTAACGGATAAAGCACGTTCTTGGGAAAAGGAAGATAGTCTTTGATGGAAGTGACGATCACATGCTTGATCCCGATCAGCGGGACCACCTTCGCGACGCGTTCATACAGCAGATCGAGCGTAACGATGGCCTGGGCGCCGGAGTCCTTCATCTGGTACTCCAGCTCCCGCGGCATATACATCGGATTGGTCATGACGACGATGCCGCCCATCAGCATCGTTCCGTAGTAGGCGATAACCGCCTGTGGGCAATTGGGCAGCATTACCGCGACCCGGTCCCCCCTGCGAACGCCCAGGTTCGCAAGGGCGTTCGCAAAGCGGTAAACGGATTGAAGCAGTTGACGGTACGATATTTTTTTGCCCAAAAAGTATAAGGCCGTATGGTTCGGATAGTCCGAAGCCGTTTGTACCAAAAAATGCGCTAAATTTTGCTTCGGGTATTCGCAGGTCGATGGTACTTCGACAGGATAATGTCTTAACCATGGCTTGTCGGACAAGTTCGACCACCCCATTTGTCAGGTTTCAAGCTTAAACTACGTATTTTTCAGCTTCGATGACGCGAGAAGCGATTTCACGCTTGATCTCGATCGCATTGATCGGGGTTTTGCGGGTCAGTTTTTTCAGGACGGACAATTGGGTGCGCAGCATGTCGCCGGATTCCATCGCGGCCAGCGCTTCTTTCGCCCATTCCTCAATCCGCGCGAACGATTCGTGGAAGAAGACGGTCGTCATGTCGATGGCGTTCAGGGCTTTTCCTTCGCCGCCTGCGGCGATCAGCTTCTTCGTGCGCAGCAGCGCGCTTTCCATCGTGAAGACGGAAATCATGATATCGGCCAGGCGGCTCAAAATTTCCTGCTCCTGGTCCAGCTTCGTTTGATATTTTTGCACCGCTTGCGCACCGACCATAAGAAATATTTTTTTCGCCATAGCCAGCAAGTGGTTCTCCTGCTCCAGCGTTCCTTCGAACGTCTGCCCCGGCACCAGAGACAGCAGCTCGGACTGCAGCCCCATCGCTTTTTGCATCAAAGGCAGTTCCCCCTTCATGGCGCGCTTGATCAGCGTTCCGGGGATCAGCAGCCGGTTAATTTCGTTCGTGCCTTCGAAAATGCGGTTAATGCGGGAATCCCGGTAAATGCGCTCGATCCGGTATTCCTGAGTAAACCCGTAGCCGCCGTGAATCTGCACGCCCTCGTCGGCCACGAAGTCCAGCGTCTCGGAGCCGAACACTTTGTTGATCGAGCATTCCAGCGCATACTCGGCGATCGCCTTGGCCGATTGCTGCCCAACGTTGGCGCTGCCATGATCGACTTCACTCAAGCCTTCGTCGAACAAGCCTGCGGTCCGGTACACCATGCTTTCCAGCACGTACGTACGGGTGTTCATGTCGGCCAGCTTGGCTCCGATGAGCGGGAAGGACGAAATTTTGCGTCCGAACTGCGTCCGCTCGTTGGCATATTTGGCCGAAAGCTCAATCGAATCCTTGGCGGCTCCGACGCAGCCTGCGGCAAGCTTGAAGCGGCCGATGTTCAAGATGTTAAAGGCGATCAGGTGGCCCTTGCCAGCCTCCCACAGCAGGTTTTCTACCGGCACCTTCACATCTTCCAGAATGAGCGGGCATGTGGACGAGCCTTTGATACCCATCTTCTTCTCTTCCGGTCCGATGCTCACGCCTTCCATCGTCCGCTCGACGATGAACGTGCTGAAGTCGGTTCCGTTCACTTTCGCGTACACGATGAACACGTCGGCAAAGCCGGCGTTCGTAATAAACTGCTTCGTCCCGTTCAAAATATAATGGCTGCCGTCCTCGGACAAGACTGCCGTCGCCTTGGCGCCCAGCGCGTCGGAGCCGGAGGATGGCTCCGTCAGGCAGTAGGCGGCGACTTTCTGGCCGGTCGAAAGCTGCGGCAAATATTTTTTCTTCTGCGCTTCGGTGCCGAAATACACGATTGGCAGCGTGCCGATTCCGACGTGCGCGCCTACGGTCAGCGCGAAAGCAGAAGCCTTGGTCAGCCGTTCGTTGATTAGCGTCGAGCTGACCTTGTCAAGGCCGAGCCCGCCGTACGCTTCCGGCACGTCGGCGCCGAGCAGGCCGAGCTCCCCGGCCTTGCGCAGCATTTTTACGGACAACTCGTAATCGAGCTTCTCGATCTCCTCGTCGTGAGGAGCAACGTCGCCGGCGACGAAGTCTTCCGTTGTCTGCGCGATCATCCGATGCTCTTCCGTAAAGTCCTCCGGGGTCACGACCCGGGTAAAATCGATATCTTCGATAATAAAGCTTCCGCCGACCACTTTGCTGATCATTTTGCTCATGTCCGAATCTCTCCTTCGTTTCTTGGGATTTTCGTTTAGCCTGCATGAACCTCGAACACACCGGCCGCGCCCATGCCGCCGCCGATGCACATGGAGACGACGCCGATGCCGCCGCCCCGACGGCGCAGCTCGTGAATCAGCGTCGCGGTCAGCTTCGTGCCCGTGCATCCAAGCGGGTGACCCAGCGCGATCGCGCCGCCGTTCACATTGACCTTCTCTTCGTCCAAGCCGAGCTGACGGATGATGTGCACGCATTGGGACGCGAACGCCTCGTTGATTTCGAACAAATCGACGTCGCCGATCGAAAGGCCAGCCATCTGGAGCGCTTTAGGAATCGCCTCCACTGGCCCGACGCCCATAATTTCCGGGTCCACCCCGGCCAGCGCGAACGAACGGAACGTCGCGAGCGGCTTCAAGCCGAGCGCTTCCGCGCGCTCCTTGCTCATCACTACGGCTGCGGCCGCGCCGTCGCTCATTTGCGACGAGTTGCCTGCCGTTACCGTACCGTTCAGCTTGAAGGACGGCTTCAGCTTGCCCAGCACTTGGGCCGTCGTTTCGGCGCGGACGCCTTCGTCCGTATCAAACGCGAACGCCTCGCTTTTGACCTTCCCGTTGTCGCCCACTTGCGTCCATTGCGTCTGCACCGGAACGATTTCGTCACGGAATTTCCCGTCGCGGATTGCAGCCGCCGCTTTTTCGTGGGAACGCGCGGAGAACCGGTCCTGATCCTCACGGGAAATGCCGAACTGTTCGGCGACATTTTCGGCCGTATGGCCCATGCCGATATAGACCTCCGGCATTTGTTCCACGATCTTCGGATTCGGCGAAAGCTTGAATCCGGTCATTGGCACGTGGCTCATGCTCTCGACGCCGCCGGCAACGATCACGTCGGCTGAACCGAGCATAATCCGCTCTGCCGCGAAGGCGATCGATTGCAGGCCGGACGAGCAGAACCGGTTGACTGTGAGCGCCGGAACGGTCACCGGAAAACCGGCATAGAGCGACATGATGCGGGCAAAGTTCAGCCCTTGCTCGCCCTCCGGCATCGCGCAGCCGATAATGATATCCTCGACATCCTCTTTCTTCAGACCAGGCGCCCGCTCCACGGCGGCTTCGAGCACGGCCTTGCCCATATCCTCCGCGCGCGTTTGGGCCAACTGGCCTTTTTTCGCTTTGCCGACCGCGGTGCGGGCAACCGATACGATTACAGCTTCTCTCATGGGTTTCACCTCTCCCGGGATTATTAATTGCGCAGCGCTTTGCCTTTGGACAACATGTGCTGTATGCGCTGCCGCGTTTTCTGCTCGCCGCACAAGCTCAGGAACGCCTCGCGCTCCAGATCGAGCATGTACTGCTCCGTCACCAGCGAGCCTGCGGGCACATCGCCTCCGGCCAGCACGTGCGCCAGCTTATTGGCAATTTTCACATCGTGATCGCTGATATAGCCACTCTGCCGCATCGAATAAGCGCCGAGCTGCAGCACCGCTTTGCCGTCGGCTCCCGCGACGCGGATTTTTTCTTCGCGAACCGGCTCGTAGCCTGCCTTCACCATACCCAGAACGGACTGCTTCGCTTCGTGAATCAAGTGGTCCTGATTGATGACGACCCGGTCCGCCGGCTTGAACAGCCCCAGCTTGAACGCATCGTGGCCGCTGGCCGATACCTTCGCCGTGCCGATCGTCTCGAACGCTTGGTTCAAGTACGGCTGCAGATCGGCGTCCGGATGCGCGGCATGCTGGCTTATGCGAAGCGCCATCTCCTTGCAGCCGCCCCCGGCCGGAATCAGGCCAACGCCGACCTCCACCAGGCCGAAGTACGTCTCCGCCGAAGCGACGATCTGATCCGCCGGCATGCACGCCTCCACGCCGCCGCCAAGCGCCATCCGGTGCGGCGCCGCCACGACCGGCTTTTCGAACCGTTTTACCTTGTACATCGTGTTCTGGAACTGGTGGATGATGCTGTCGATTTCATCCCATTCCTCGTCCTGCGCTTCCATAAGCAAAATCATCAGATTCGCGCCCACGCAGAAGTTCCGCCCCTGGTTGGCGATGACAAGCCCGTCGTAGTTGCTTCGCACTTCGTTCAGGCTTTGCTGGATCATCGTCAAAATGTCCGCCCCGATCGCATTGTTCGGCGAGTGGAATTCGAGGCACGCGACCCCGTCGCCAAGATCGATCAGGCTGGCGCCGCTGTTGGATTTCACGACGCGGTTCTGTTCCTTCAGGCTGCGCAGCGAGATGACCTCCGGCGCCGTTTCCAGCTCCTTATGCTGCCCGCCGTGTACATAGAACGTTGCGCCTTCCTGCTTCTTGTAGAACGACGTGTTGCCCTGCGCGATCCACTCCTTCACCCAGCCGGGAACGGTCGTACCTTCCGCTTCCATCCGCTCGACCGACCGGACCAGTCCAATGGCGTCCCACGTTTCGAACGGACCGAGCTCCCAACCGAAGCCCCATTTCATCGCTTCGTCGATTTCGCGGATCGAATCGGCAATTTCACCGAGCTTGGCGGCCGAGTACACAAGCACCTTCTTCAAAATGTTCCACGCCAGCTCGGAATAACGGTCGCCCGCTCCGAGCAGCGCCTTCGTTTTCTCCCGCGCGCCCTTCGCCAGCTTCGCCGCTTCCAGCGAGGCGGATGCCGCTTTTTTCTGCGGCACATAGTCCATGGTCGAGAAGTCGAGCGACAAAATTTCGCTGCCGTTCGGCCCTTTTTTCTTCAAATAAAAGCCTTGTCCCGACTTCTCGCCGAGCCAGCCTTTGTCCACCATGCCGCGCAGCACGGGCGATTCGGCAAACACGGCCTTTTCGGCTTCGTCCGAGACGTTCTCATATACGTTATTCGCCACGTGCACGAAGGTGTCGAGTCCAACGAGATCGAGCGTTCGGAACGTCGCGCTTTTCGGGCGGCCGAGCGCCGGACCCGTCACGGCGTCCACCTCTTCGACGCGGTACCCCTTCTCCTGCATTTCCTGCAGCGTGACGAGCAGCCCGTACGTACCGATCCGGTTGGCAATGAAGTTCGGCGTATCTTTAGCCAGTACGACGCCTTTGCCGAGGCGGTTCTCGCAAAATTGCTTCATGCCGCTGACGATGGCCGGGTCGGTATGCTTGCCTGGAATCACCTCTAGCAGCTTCATATAACGCGGAGGATTGAAAAAGTGCGTGCCGAGAAAATGGCGCTTGAACGCTTCGCCGCATTCGGCGGACATGGCATTGATCGAAATGCCGGACGTATTCGAGCTGACGACGGTGCCTTCTTTCCAGTGCGCCTCAATCTTTCTGAGCAGTTGTTTCTTGGCGTCCAAATTTTCGACGATCACTTCAATGACCCAGTCGACGTCCGCAATTTGCGCCAAATGATCCTCCAGATTGCCCGGCGTGATGCGCTCTGCGAAAGTAGCGTCGTACAGCGGCGCGGGCTTCGTCTTTTTCAGCTTGGCTATCGCTTGAACAGCCAATCGGCTGCGCACGGCAGGATGCTCCAGCGTGAGCCCTTTGGCCGCTTCCTCTTCCGTCAGCTGCTTCGGAACGATGTCGAGCAGCAGGCAGGGAATTCCAGCGTTTGCCAGATGAGCGGCAATGCCGGAGCCCATGACACCCGACCCGATGACGGCTGCTTTGCGTATCGATCTCATCATGATATTGCTTACCTCCCAATACGTTTTTGATATAGATTGCTTGAACAAACGTGTGAGTAAAGCATTCGGCGGCGTCTTGCAGCCGGGCAGGCGAATTTCATTGCGTAACCTATCAGCACCCGCCGTCCCCACTAAGCATTCGCCTTGCGGGGACAGCGGAGGCCGGTCTTATGATCCGCCCACGCCGATTGCATCGTTCGCCGGTTGTATATGGGATTCGCCGAATACGGATTGCTCCAGTATTTCGGCGATATCTCTCGCCTTGACGCGGTCTTCCGCTTCCTTCATCTTCGTGCCGTCCTCCATCATCGTCAGACAGAACGGGCACGCGCTGCTGATGACCGTCGGGTTCGTTTCGAGCGCCTGCTCGGTCCGCGCCAGATTGACGCGCTTGCCCGACGTTTCCTCCATCCACATCATGCCGCCGCCCGCTCCGCAGCACATCCCGTTCTCGCGGGTGCGCTCCATCTCGACGAGCTCGACGCCGGGGATCGCACGCAGCACGTTGCGGGGCTGCTCGTAAACGTTGTTGTAGCGGCCTAGGTAACACGAATCGTGATACGTGATCCGCTCGTTCACCGCATGGCGCGGCGTCAGCTTGCCCGACCGGATAAGCCGGTCCAGCAGCTCCGTATGGTGAAGCACCTCCACGCCCTCCAGCCCGAAGTCCGGGTACTCGTTTTTGAGCGTGTTGTACGTATGCGGACAAGCGGTGACGATTTTTTTGACGCCATATTTCTCGAAAACGGCGATATTTTCCGCGCACAATTGCTGGAACAGCATTTCGTTGCCAAGCCTGCGCGGCGTGTCGCCGGAATTTTTCTCCTCGTTGCCGAGAATCGCGAAGCTGACGCCGGCCTCGTGAAGCAGCCGGACAAACGCCCGCGATATTTTGCGGCTGCGCAAATCATAGGAGCCCATCGAGCCGACGAAGAACAAGTACTCGAAATCCGGGTTTTCCTTGACCGTCGGAACCGCAATGCCGTCGATTTCCCCGGTCCACTTCACCCGGTCGCTGCGGCTGAGTCCCCACGGGTTGCCCTGCCGCTCGATATTTTGCATCGCGCGCTGGCCTTCATGCGGCATGCTGCCCTGCATCAGGACGAGATGCCTGCGCAGATCGATAATTTTGTCCACGTGCTCGTTGCCGACCGGACATTGGTCTTCGCAGTTGCGGCATGTCGTACAGGACCAGATCTCGTCCTCGGTCATCACATCGCCGATCAGCTCGGCTTCCTCTGCCGGCTTCTCCCGCACCTTCCATGCGTTCTGCTGCCATGCCAGCGTCGGACGAATATCGGTGATCCCTTCGGTCTCCCACCGGACGCCCGGCTCGGCCGCCGCCATCGAATGGGCCCCCGCAGCGGAGAACGCGTATTCCGGCACCCACGGGGACTTGGACGTCACCGCCGTGCCTTTTTCCGTCAGATGATCGCGCAGCTTGACGATCAAGTGCATCGGCGAAAGCGTCTTGCCGGTGTTCGAGGCCGGGCACACATTCGTACAGCGCCCGCATTCGACGCAGGCGTAGAAGTCCAGCATCTGCTTCTGCGTAAAATCCTCGATCTTGCCGACGCCGAACGACTCGGCTTCTTCGTCTTCCAGATCCAGCTTTTTCAGCCGCCCTACCGGCTCCTTGCGGCGGAACCATATATTAATAGGCGCGGTCAAAATATGAAAATGCTTCGATTGCGGCACATATACGAGAAATGCCAGCAAAATCAGCAGGTGGAGCCACCAGCATACATAGAACAGCACCGCCGCCGTCTGGCCGGATAAGCCTTCGAACGCCGCCGCAATCGCGGAGGAGATCGGCGTGTAGGCTGCGCTTGTATGCGAGCCAAGCCAGAGCCGCTCGAAGGCGAGCGACAGCAACACGGACAGCATCAAGCCGAAAATAAAGAAGACGACGATGCTCGGCTTCCAGCCTTTTTTCAGGCGGGGCAGGTTCTCCACATAGCGGCGGTAGACTGCATACCCCATCGCCACGAGGATCGAGAATACCGTAATTTCCTGCAGCAGACCGAAGACGGCGTACCCGGGGAAGGATACGCTTGCCCCTCCGCGCAGCCCCTTCACGATCAGATCCAGAGCACCGAACTGCAGGATGATGAAGCCGTAAAAAATAACAAAGTGCATGATTCCGCTTTTTTTGTCCTTCAGCAGCTTCTTCTGGCCGAATATTTCGGCCATAAACTCGCCCAGCCGCTCCTTGCCCTGCTGCCGGAAATCTACGGGCTGCCCGAGCTTCATATAAACGTAGCGGTGAGACACGGCTTTCCAAAACAGGCGGATTGCGTACGCTGTTACAGCAAGAAAGGCAAGCAGGTTCACGATGAGCCACATCATTTGTTATATCCATCCTTTCCGTCCGATTAGGTCCAAGCTGTGGCATGCTTGTTTGAAAGCGATAACATTAGGCCCCCATAAAAATCTTATGAGCAAAACACATTGACAAGCAGCAGCGTTTCTCATAAGATGAAATTGAAATGAATGAATACTCATTCAGTTTCTGACTGAATAATAACATGGTGGTGATTGGATGGCAAGCAAAAAAATGGAGAAGCACAATTTGATACTGGATGCGGCGCTGAAAGTCATCGCCGAAAACGGCTATCATAACGCGCAGGTTTCCCGGATTGCCAAGGAAGCCGGCGTAGCAGACGGAACGATTTATTTATATTTTAAAAACAAGGAAGACATTCTTATTTCTCTCTTCCAAAAAAAATTGGGCGACCTAGTCGGTCAATTTCACAGCAGCATCAAGGAGACGGACTCTGCGGACGAGGCGCTGCGCAAAATTTGCGAGATCCACTACACGATGCTGGAGCAAAACGTCGATCTGGCGTTCGTCACCCAAATCGAGCTGCGGCAAAGCTCGCTGGCGCTGCGCAAGGAAATCGGCCTTGTCGTCAAAACGTATATCGAGCTGATCGAAAAGATGCTGCGCCAAGGCATCGAACAAGGCATCTTCCGGGCCAACCTGGACGTCAAGCTGACGCGCCTGCTCGTGTTTGGCTCCATGGACGAGGTAGTCACTTCATGGTTGATCGCCGGCCGTAAATATTCGCTCACGGCGCAGGTCGATAAAACCGTAGAGTTTTTCATACAAGGGTTGAAGGCTTAATACGTTATATTGTCTTTATTTTGTATGGGAGGGGCATTGGACTTATGAACATTTATGTATTGATGAAGCAAACGTTCGATACGGAGGAAAAAATCGTTATCCGTGACGGCGAGGTATCCGAGGACGGGGCGAAATTCGTCATCAATCCGTACGACGAATATGCCGTAGAGGAAGCGATCCGGCTGAAGGAAGAGCATGGCGGCAGCATTATCGTCGTCTCGATCGGTCCGGAGCGCTGCGCCGAAGCGCTCCGGACTGCGCTGGCGATGGGCGCGGACGAAGCGGTGCTGATCTCGGACGAGCGCATCTCCGGCGACGAGTTCGCCGTGTCCAAGGTGCTTGCGGCTTACCTCGGGAAGCAATCGTACGATCTTGTGCTCGGCGGCAATTTCTCCGTCGATCACGGCGCAGGACAGGTTGCGATCCGCGTCGCCCACCTGCTGAACATCCCGCACGTCTCCTCCGTCGTGAAGCTGGAACTGAGCGGCGGCCGAGCGGCGGCGCAGCGTGACGCCGAAGGGGACACCGAGACGCTGGAGGTCGCGCTGCCTGCCTTGTTCACGGCGCAGCAAGGCTTGAACGAGCCCCGCTATCCTTCCTTGCCCGGCATCATGAAAGCGAAGAAAAAGCCGTTCCAGCAGCTAACGCTGGATGACTTGGGCTTAACCGAAGCGGACATCGCCTCGAAGACGGCGCGCGATACCCTCTCACTCCCGCCGGAGCGCAAAGCGGGACAAGTGCTGCAGGGCGATCCGCAGCAGCAAGTCGCGCAGCTCGTTCACCTGCTTCGTACGGAAGCCAAAGCGCTTTAATGCCAAAGGGAGGGAAATCGATATGAGCAAAACCTATGTGATCTTTGCGGAAATCCGGGGCGGCAAGCTCCGTCAAGTTACCTTTGAAACGATTCAAGCGGCCCGGCTGGCCAAAGACGACGGCGACCGGATCGTGGCGGCGCTTCTCGGCCACGGACTGTCCGCGTTTGCCCAGGAACTGTCGGGCTATGGCGTCGACCAGGTCGTGTCCGTCGACCACGCAGAGCTCGCTCACTATAATCCGGAGACCTATTTCTCCGCATTGGCTGGCATTCTTGACACGACGAATCCGCACGCCGTTCTGTTCGGCCACACCGCCATCGGCCGCGACCTGGCGCCCAAGATCGCCGCACACTTGCAGGCCGGGCAAATTTCCGACGTCATCGCGCTGGAGAAGACGGGCGACGGCCTTTCCTTCACGCGTCCGCTTTACGCAGGCAAAGCGTTCGAGAAGAAACGGTTTACCCAAGGCCCGATGGTCATGACGATTCGGCCGAATAACGTGCCCGCCGCCGAGGCCGTCTCCGGCTCGCAAGCGGAAATGGCGGCCACTCCATTCTCCCCCGCTGCCGACCTGCGTTCCGTCGTGAAGGACGTGGTGCACAAAGCGTCGGGGAAAGTCGATCTGACGGAAGCGAAAATCGTTATATCCGGCGGCCGAGGCGTGAAGAGCGCCGACGGGTTCCGCACGCTTGAACCGCTGGCCGAAGCGCTGAACGCCGCCGTCGGTGCCTCCCGCGGCGCTTGCGACGCAGGCTACTGCGACTACGCGCTGCAGATCGGACAGACCGGCAAAGTCGTAACGCCGGAGGTTTATATCGCCTGCGGCATCAGCGGCGCCATCCAGCATTTGGCCGGGATGAGCCAGTCGCGCGTCATTATCGCGATCAATAAAGACCCGGAAGCGCCGATCTTCAAAATCGCCGATTACGGCATCGTCGGCGATCTGTTCGAGATCGTCCCGCTGCTCACTCAAGAGTTCAAGAAAGTGCTCGCTTAAAACGACAGGCCCAGACCTCTGCCAAAAAAAGCAAGCCCCTTAACCTGAATTACGGTCAAGGGGCTTGCATGTTCATAACCTTCAATCCGTCAAACGGCAAGTAAACGTCGACTTCGCCATTCGTTTCCCGTCGCAAAAAATGTCCACTTCAATCTTCCCGTACTTGCGGCTCATCTCCAGCACGTTCGGCACGCATTCGATCACGCTATCGATCGGGATCGGCAGCAGAAAATAATTCGAGGAGCTGTCCACGATCAAGTCGCCTCTTTTTTGTTCCCGGATCGTGCGGATCGCAACCTGGCTCATCAGGGTCGTCAAAATGCCTTCCGACACCGTCCCGACCGGATTGGTCATTTGGGCGGTTACGGTTCCCCGGTAATAAAATTCGCCGTCCTTGCCCCGCGCCTTCTCCATCCCGGACCAGATTTGATCCTCAAGAGTTTCCCCATGCTGCGGCTGCGTTTGCAAATACTGCATCGCTTTAAGCACATCGTCACGGCTGATCACGCCGACCATTTTTCCGTCCTTGTCTACTACGGGCAGCAGCTCGATGCCTTCCCACACCATCGTATGGCTGACCGAAGCGACGGGCGCCTGGTCGCCCACGGTGAGCGGGTCCAGCGTCATGAGCTGGTGAATCGGCTGTCCCGCTTCGGCTCCGACGACGTCCTTCGCCGTCACCATGCCGATCGGCTTGTTCCGTTCGTCCACGACCGGAAAGCGGGTATGCCCGGTTTCGTCCATCCAATGCTGCATGTCCGAGACGGTATCCTCGGCACGCAGCGAATAGACCCGGGCATCGGTCCGGATAATGTCGTGGACGAGCATGATTTTTTTCTTGATCAGCTGGTCGTAAATCGCGCGGTTGATCATCGTCGCCACGGTAAACGTATCGTAGCTGGTGCTGATAATCGGCAGCTCGAGCTCGTCGGCCAGCTCCTTCGCCTCGTCCAGCGTCTGGAAGCCGCCCGTCACGAGTATGCCCGCGCCCTGCCCCAACGCATAGAGATGCGCCTGGGTACGGTTGCCGACAATGAGCAGATTGCCCGGCTCGATGTAGCGTTTCATCGCTTCGAGCTGCATCGCCCCGATCACGAATTTATTCAAAGACTTATGAAGGCCGCTCGTGCCGCCGAGCACCTCGCCGTCCACAATGTTGACTACCTCGGCGAACGTCAGCTTGTCGATCGGCTGCGGTTCTTTTTTCTCCACCCGCACCGTGCCCGTACGGTCCTTCGTGTTGACATAGCCCAACGTCTCCGCTTCCTTCATCGCGCGGTAGGCCGTTCCCTCGCTGACTTCGAGGGCCTGAGCAATTTTACGGACGGAGATGTGCGTTCCTATGCTCAATTCCTCAATATATCGAATGATCTGTTCATGCTTGGTCAGCGTCTCTTCCTGCATCGCTTCACCCGCCTAGTTGACAACGTAACAATCTTTAACAATTATACTATAAGCGGATACACAAAAATAGAGCCCCGGCTGATCCGGGACCACCTTGTCTTTATGAACAAGCACGGGCATACCGTCACCGCTGCGGATTTTGCAGCCCAAACGCGGTTTTTCCTCGGCGACGACTTTCATCTTCACACAAAGCAGCTCCCTTCCGCGCAGGAAAGGAGCTGCTTTGTGCGAGTCGATACGGCCCGCTACTCTTGAATCGCCGAATTGTACATGCTCAGAAAGATGGGCGACAGCGGATAAAATACCGTTTCCGAGCATTTATAGCACTCCGTGTGATGGCAGTCCGCCATCTCCTCTACCGTTTCGCCGCAGCGGCTGCAGCATTTGGCGGGAAGCTGCTCGTAAAACTTCGTCGATGATTGAAGCATATTCCTTCTCCTCCATTCTTATAAATGCGCATAGCTTGGGATCGTTAAAAAGTCCTCAAAGGCCGGGGACGACGTCATATCGCTAAACAGCGTCTTCGCCAGCATGTATTGTCCTTGCTCGAACCGGTCGGCGCCAATGCGTTCCCGAATCGCCTTCAGCTCTTCTTCAAGCAGCTCTCGGAACAGATCGGCCGTTACTTTGCGCCCGTCCTCCAGAATGCCCTTTGGATGATGAATCCACTGCCACAACTGCGCCCGCGAAATTTCCGCGGTGGCTACGTCCTCCATCAGGTTGCGGATCGGCACCGCGCCGTAGCCCCGCAGCCACGCTTCCAAATAGTGAAGACCGACATGAATGTTCGTACGAACGCCGGCTTCCGTAATCGGCCCCTGCGGAACTTCGAGCAGGTCGGCGGCGGTCACTTCGATGTCCGTCAGCTGCCGGTCGATCTGGTTGGACGCCGGCATTAGGCGGTCGAACACTTCCCGGGCGACCGGCACAAGGCCCGGATGGGCGACCCAGGTTCCGTCATGCCCTTGCGTCGCTTCGCGCGTCTTATCCGCACGGACCTTCCGCATGGCCTCCTCGTTGGCTTCGGGATCGTCCTTGATCGGAATTTGCGCGGCCATACCTCCGATGCAGGGCGCTCCCCGCTTGTGGCACGTCTGGATCGCGAGCAGCGAATAGGCCCGCATGAACGGCGATTCCATCGTCACCAGGCCGCGGTCCGGCAAAATGACATGCTCCTGGTTTCTGAGCTTTTTAATGTAGCTGAAAATATAGTCCCAACGTCCGCAGTTGAGGCCTGCGCTGTGCTCCCGCAGCTCATACAAAATTTCGTCCATCTCAAAAGCCGCCAGAATCGTCTCGATCAGCACCGTCGCTTTGATCGTGCCTGCGGGGATGCCCAGCTTCTGCTCGGCAAAGGTGAAGACATCGTTCCACAATCTCGCTTCCAGATGGCTTTCCAGCTTCGGCAAGTAGAAGTACGGGGCGCTCCCCCGATCCAGCAGTTCCTGCGCGTTGTGGAAGAAGAACAAGCCGAAATCGAATAGTCCCGCCGACATTGGACGCTGATCGATCCATACGTGCTTCTCTTCCAAATGCCAGCCCCGTGGGCGGACCTTCAGTACGGCCGTCTGTTCGTTCAACGCATACGTTTTGCCTTCCGGGGACTCGTAGCGAATCGTTCGCTGCACGGCGTCCCGCATGTTGATTTGTCCTTCGATGCAATTGCTCCACTGCGGCGAGTTTGCATCTTCAAAATCCGCCATATACAGCTTCGCGCCGGAATTCAGCGCGTTAATGACCATTTTCCGGTCGCCGGCAGGCCCGGTGATCTCGACTCTGCGGTCGGCCAGATCGGGCGGGATCGGCGCAATGCGCCAATCCCCGCTGCGAACATCCCCCGTCTCCTTCAAAAAATCGGGCAGCTCTCCCGCATCGATCCTCTCCTGCCGCTCTTCCCGCTGTTTCAGCAAGGAGAGACGCCGATGACCGAACTTCTTCTCCAGTTCCGCCACAAATGCCAGCGCGTCCGGAGTCAAGATTTCAAAATAAGCCGGGTTATGCATTCGGCCCTTCAGCAGCACGCCTTGTGAAACCGCATGATAAGTCATCGCCTTGGCCTCCTTAGCCCGCAAACTGTTCCGCTTCGGTAGAACCCGTGAGCGCCGTCGTCACGGAATCGCCTCCGGACAGGACAAGCGACACTTCATCGAAGTAGCCGGTTCCGACCTCGCGCTGGTGCCGGGTCGCTTCGTAGCCGTAACGCTCACTGGCGAACTCCGACTGCTGCAGCTCCGAGTAGGCGGCCATTCCGCGGTCGCGGTACCCTCTGGCCAATTCGAACATGCTGTGGTTCAACGAATGGAAGCCCGCCAGCGTCACGAATTGGAATTTGTAGCCCATCTTTCCTAATTCCTGCTGGAACGCCGCGATCGTCGTATCGTCCAGCTTTCGCTTCCAGTTGAACGAAGGCGAGCAGTTGTACGCCAGCAGCTTGCCGGGGTACTTCGCGTGGATCGCTTCCGCAAACCGCCGTGCTTCCTCCAGATTCGGCTCGGCCGTTTCGCACCAGACCATATCGGCATAAGGAGCGTACGCGAGGCCTCGGGAAATGGCTTGGTCCAGCCCGTCTTTGACATAATAGAAGCCTTCCGGCGAACGCTCGCCTGTCAGGAACGGCTTGTCGTTATCGTCGATATCGCTGGTCAGCAGCTTGGCCGCATTTGCATCCGTTCTGGCGATGATCATCGTATCGACGCCCATAACGTCGGCGGCAAGTCTGGCGGCGATCAGATGGCGGACCGCCTGCCGGGTAGGCAGCAGCACCTTGCCGCCCATATGTCCGCATTTCTTCTCCGAGGAGAGCTGATCCTCGAAGTGAATAGCCGCCGCCCCCGCTTCGATCATCGCTTTCATTAATTCGAAGACGTTGAGCGGTCCGCCGAAGCCCGCTTCGGCGTCGGCCACGATCGGCAGGAAAAAGTCGATGTTCTCTTTCCCCTCCGCGTGCTGGATCTGATCCGCTCTTTGCAGCGTCTGATTGATCCGCTTGACTACGGCAGGTACGCTGTTCGCGGGATACAGGCTTTGGTCGGGATACATCTGGCCGCTCAGGTTGGCGTCCGCCGCCACCTGCCAGCCGCTGAGATAAATGGCCTTCAGTCCGGCCTTCGCCTGCTGGAGAGCTTGATTGCCTGTCAGGGCGCCAAGGGCATGAACGTAATCCTCCGTATGAACCAGCTTCCACAGCTTCTCCGCTCCCCGCTGCGCCAGCGTGTGCTCGATCAGTACCGAGCCTCGCAAGCGAAGTACGTCTTCCGGACTATAAGGGCGCCGTACTCCCTCATACCGTTTGGAACTCCATTTTTGCCGAAGCTGTTCCGATTGCGTTTTACGATTAGTGGTTGTCATCCCTTTTGCCCTCCTGAAATTGGTTATGAGTCATATGAGTGATTACGATGTAATAAACGATTGAAATCGTTGCGGACTACTCGTGGCTTTCTACGTAGCCGTTGCCGCAGCACCAGAAGCAAATGGTAACCTTCGTGCCGAAAGCGTCCCGGTATTCCGGAGTTTGCTTTTCGTCGTTCTTAGATACGCCGCCGGAATGAAAATTAGGGGATTCAATTTCGCCATGACCGTGACATATCGGACAATTCATGTGAACTACCTCCATTTGTTATTATTATAGTACAGTGTTTTTGTTTGATGAGATTATTATATAACAACATACCAAACTGTTCAATACTGTTTTTTAAATTTTTTATCTGTTTTATAACAGTATATGCAAAATAGGCTTTGCTGCATGCTCCAAACCCGCGATAAAACGCGAAAAAAACGGCTCCTCCCTTTCGGGAAAAGCCGCTTTCGCGGACGTGTATTGAACCTATGTTACTCCGACGACGAGTGCGCCCGCTCCGAACTGGAATTGTCCGCTTCCCCGGCGAGGCTGTCCATCACCTGCTCCACGAATTCGCTGATACCATCGGTCGCTGCCATATCCTCCTGATCCGGAGGCGTCGTAATGCTGTTATTCGTAAAATGTTCGAAATACCCTTCTTCTTCTTCCCGGTTCATCGCCAAACCTCCACCTGCCAAGATGAAGATAGGGTTGACGCCCGGCACTATAATTATTCACTTAACAGCACAAACTCCCTTATCGCCGGTGGCAACAAAGGGAGTTTGTTCATGCTGCAGTGTTATGGCGGCGGGCGCGGTTATTGCACCGCTTTTTCCGCTTCTTTCACCATCTCGGCCACGGAAAGCAAGCCGCCGCCGGACAGGTACCAGTAGTTCGAATCCAAATAAATGATTTTGCCGTTTTTGTAGGCTTTCGTTTTCTTCGTCAGCTCATTTTCCACGACCTGCTTCGCCGGCGTTCCTTTGCCAACAACGGCGTCGCGGTCGACGACAAACAGATAGTCCGGGTCTTTCTGCGCCACGTACTCGAACGTTACGCTTTGACCGTGCGTCTCCACCTTGATATCTTTGTCTGCAGGCGTGAAGCCGAATACGTCGTGGATAATGCCGAATCGCGAGCCTTGGCCGTAAGCGCTGGTCTTGCCACCGGTCGTCAAGATGACCAATGCGGTTTTGCCGCCAGCGGACGCTTTTTCTTTCAGCTTCTTAATGGAGTCGCCGATGGCGGCGAACTCCTTCTCCGCTGCCGCTTCCTTGCCGAAAATTTGGCCGAGCAGCTTCACATTGTCTTCGAACGATTTCATGTAGCTTTTGTCGTCTACGCCCATAAAGATCGTCGGAGCGATCGCTTTGAACTCATCGTATTTGGACGATTGCCGTCCGGAGATGATAATCAGATCGGGCTTGAGCTGGTTGATCTTCTCGAAGTCCGGCTCCATCAGGCCGCCTACGTTCGTATACTTGCTGTCCTTGTATTTGGACAAATAGGATGGCAGGTTTTTCGACGGAACGCCGGTCACATCAACGCCCAATTTATCCAGTGAATCCAGTGTGCCGAAGTCGAACACAACGACCTTTTTCGGGTTTTTCTTGACTTTCGTTTCCCCAAGCTTATGTTTAACCGTCAGCTCTTCGTTGTCTTTCGTTGCGGCGGCCGTGTTCGCGTTCTTCGCATCGCCGCCGCTGTTGGCGCCCCCTGCCGCATTATTGGAGCTGCCCGAACCGTTCGTTCCGCACGCCGCAACCATAACGGCCAGCAGCACGATCATGAGCATCCATGAAAATTTTTTCATCTTTGACCACCTCGATAATCGTAATATTTATTGCAAAGGACGGTATGGCGTCCCTTGGACAATCGGCTAAGCAAAATACACACAAATCCTGTTCTCGTTGATATCCTCGATATGGATATCCATATCGTAAATGTCCTTGAGCACGGACTCCTCGATGATCTCCGCCGTCGGGCCTTCGCGGACCAGCTTCCCGTCCTTGAGCGCCACGATGTAATCAGCATGGCAGGAGGCAAAATTGATGTCATGGATCACGATGACAATCGTCTTGCCCAGCTCGTCGACCAGCCGCCGCAGCACCTTCATAATCTGGACCGAATGCTTCATGTCCAGATTGTTGAGCGGCTCATCCAGCAAAATGTACTCGGTATTCTGCGCGATGACCATGGCGATGTAAGCCCGCTGCCGCTGGCCGCCGCTCAATTGATCGATATACTTGTGCTGCATGTCTTCGAGCTCCATGTAGCGGATAGCCTCATCGACAAACGTCCAATCCTCCTTCGTCAGCTTGCCCTGCGAATAAGGAAAGCGGCCGAAGCTGACAAGCTCGCGAACCGTCAAGCGGATGCCGATGTGGTTGGACTGCTTCAGAATCGAGATTTTTTTGGCCAGCTCGCCGCTCTTGTACTGCCCAATTTCTTTGCCTTCGATCCACACTTCTCCCTCATCCCTAGTCAGAAGGCGGCTCATCATGGACAGCAGCGTGCTTTTGCCGGCGCCGTTCGGCCCGATAAAAGCGGTGATGCTTCCTTTGTTGACCTTGACGGAGACTTGATCGACGACGCGCTTGTTCCCGTAGGTTTTCGTTACGTTGCGTACTTCTACCACGATTTGTTCTCCTTCAACAGAAGATATAGAAAGTAAGACCCGCCGATGAAATTCACGATGACGCTGAGCGTGGTCGTAAAGGTGAACACCCGTTCCACCATCAACTGTCCGCCGACCAAGGCGATCATCCCGATCAGGACCGCTCCGAGAATAAGCTGACTGTGCCGGTACGTGCGCAAAAATTGGTGTGTGACGTTGGCGACAAGCAGACCGAAGAACGTAATCGGCCCGACCAGAGCGGTAGCGATCGAAGCCAAAATCGCAACGACAATCAGCAGCCGTTTCACGATGCTGTCGTAAGGCACGCCCAGATTGATCGCATGCTCTTTGCCTAACGAGATCACATCCAAATAGGTCAGAAGCTTCTTGAAATACAGCGTAATGACCAGCACCGCGACGACCGAGATCGTCAAAAGATCCGAGTTGACGCTGCTGAAGCTGGCAAACAGCTTGCCTTGCAAAACCATGAACGCGTTGGGATTGATCAGCATCTGCATGAACGAAGACGAGCTTTGAAACAACGTTCCAAGAACAAGTCCGACCAGCAGCAAATAATAAATGTTCGTTCCCTCTCTGCGGAACATCAGCTTATGGAGCAGAAGCGCGAACAGCACCATCAATCCGACGGACAGAACGAAGTTCCATTGATTGCTGATCATCGTTATGCTAGCTGCGCCGAAAATAAAGACGATCGCGGTTTGGAGCAACATATAGAGCCAATCGAGCCCGATCATGCTGGGCGTCAAAATCCGGTTGTTCGTAATCGTCTGAAACACCATCGTCGAGAAGGCGATACAGAAGCCGGTAAGCAGCAGCGCGAGCACCTTCCTGCCTCGGCTGGGAAGAATGTAATCCCAGTTGCCACCCGACTGTATGACCATAAACAGCACAACCAAAGCCACCGCGACCACGGCAAGCAAGGTTAACTTGACTTTATTGCTCATATTTCTTTCTCCTCATAAGCAGGTAAAGAAAAATCCCGCTTCCGATAACCCCCACGGTCAATCCAATCGAAATCTCATACGGATAAATGATCACCCGCCCGAAAATGTCGCAGGCCAGAACGAAGACGGCTCCGAGCAAAGCGGTATGGGGAAGATTTTTTTTCAGGTTGTCCCCTTGATAAATCGTGACGATGTTCGGAATGATCAAGCCCAGAAACGGAATCATGCCGACCGTCAGCACGACCACCGAAGTCACCAGGGCCGCAATCACAAGTCCGATATTGACCACCTGTCTGTAATTCAATCCGAGGTTGACGGAGAAATCCTCGCCCATCCCCGCGACCGTAAACTTATTGGCGAACAAGTAAGCCAGCACCGTGGCGGGAATGCTGATGTACAGCAGCTCGTAGCGGCCTTTCAGCACAACCGAGAAGTCTCCGTGCAGCCACGACGACATGCTTTGAATCAGATCGTATTTATAGGCGAAAAAGGTCGTCATCGATTCGATGAGATTGCCGAGCATAAGACCGACGAGCGGAATGAAGATCGCATCCTTAAATTTCACCCGGTCGAGAATTTTCATAAACAGGTATGTACCGGCCAGCGAAAATATAAAAGCGACGGACATCCTCTGCAGCGGAGTCGCCTCCGTAAAGATCAGCAGGGCGACCAGGATGCCCAGACTGGCCGAATCCATCGTGCCCGCGGTCGACGGGGAGACGAATTTGTTGCGGCTGAGCTGCTGCATAATGAGGCCCACGATGCTCATGCTCATGCCGGCGATCAGAATGCTGATCAAACGCGGGAACCGGCTGATCATCAGCACCTCGACCTTCTCCTCGTTCCACTGCACGATATCGGTTAGCGTCAAATCTTTCACGCCGATGAATAAAGAAGCAACGGATAAAACAATCAGGGCAAGGACCAAATAAGTTTTTCTCATGACGTTTCCTAACAATAAGTTTAGTAGTAAATAATTCGATAATGATTTTCATTATCAATCAAACGATATTGAGAATCATTCTTAATAAACAATCTTAAACTATATTAGACAATAAGAATGCGTCAGTCAAGATTTTTTTCAAAATTTACTGGAAACGCTCCCCTCATACAGAAAGCATGAGCGAGTAAACAAGCGAATATATTTCTTTAAGAATGGGAGGAATGAACATGTCAAATCGAATGAAAGCCCGGCCCAAGCTGTATGTGATGGACAACGGCCGGATGAGCATGGACAAAAACTGGCTGATATCCATGCACAATCCGGCGACGATCAGCAATCCCAACGCGCAGACGCAGTTCGTGGAATTTCCAATCTATACCGTATTGATCGATCATCCGGAAGGGAAAATTTTGTTCGATACGTCCTGTAACCCGAACTCGATGGGCACTGAAGGACGCTGGACCCGCTCGACCCAGCAGTTGTTCCCTTGGACGGCAAGCGAGGAATGCTATCTGCACAACCGGCTGGAGCAGCTGAAAGTAAGACCCGAGGACATCAAGTACGTCATTGCTTCCCACCTGCATCTGGATCATGCCGGATGCCTGGAGATGTTCACGAACGCTACGATTATCGTTCATGAGGACGAGCTGAACGGCGCGCTGCAGTCCTATGCCCGCAACGAAAAAAAAGGCGGCTATATTTGGGCAGACATCGACGCGTGGATCAAAAACCACTTGCAGTGGAAAACGGTCAAGCGCAGTGAAGATAACCTGGAGTTGGCCGAAGGCATCAAGATTCTTAACTTTGGAAGCGGCCATGCCTGGGGCATGCTAGGCTTGCACGTCGATATGCCGGAAACGGGCGGGATCATCCTCGCTTCCGATGCCGTCTATACGGCGGAAAGCTTCGGCCCGCCGGTCAAGCCGCCGGGCATTTTGTACGATTCGCTCGGTTACCGGAGCGCGGTGGAGAAAATCCGCACGCTGGCCAACCGAACGAAGTCCCAAGTATGGTTCGGGCATGATGCGAATCAGTTCAAAACATTCCGCAAATCGACCGAAGGATGCTACGAGTAAAATATTTTTGGACGTTTGAAAGGAAATGTCCTGTTTGTAGCGAATAGTTTTGTAGCGAACTATTTTTTCTTCAAGCATCGATACAACCGCATAACGAAATCGATAAGGTGCCTTTGCGCAGAGCAAAGGGTAACAGGGAATCGGGTGCAAATCCCGAGCGGTCCCGCCACTGTATTCGGGGAGTTTTCTTTCCATGACGTCACTCGATTCACCGTCGGGGAAGGCGAAAGAACACGACGATCCGAGAGCCAGGAGACCTACCTTATGGATGCACCCGAAGCCCTTCGCGGAAAGGAGAGGTGTACGAACATAGCCGAACAATGACCTGCGCGCATTGTCGTTTATCGGCGTGCGTACCCAAGACCCATCCTACAGGATCGGTCTTTTTTTTGATTACCTTAGTATCGTTCAGGAGGAAGGATTATGAACAAGAAAAAGACGATCGGCACCCTGCTTTTGGTAAGCGGTTTAACGCTGTATTTGTCGTTGAACGCGCCCAAATCCGCATACGCCATGCATATTATGGAAGGATTTCTGCCGTTCAGCTGGGCCGTTTTCTGGTGGGCCGCCTTTCTGCCCTTCTTCATTCTCGGGCTGCGGGCGCTCAGAAAAATAACGAAGGAAACGCCGGAGCTGAAAATTATGCTCGGTCTGGCCGCCGCCTTTACCTTCGTGCTGTCGGCGCTGAAAATTCCATCTGTGACGGGAAGCAGCTCGCATCCGACGGGCACGGGACTCGGAGCGGTCATGTTCGGTCCGCTGCCGATGAGCGTGCTGGGCTCCATCGTGCTGTTGTTTCAGTCGCTGCTGCTTGCCCACGGCGGGCTGACGACCCTCGGGGCCAACGCATTCTCCATGGCCGTCGCGGGTCCGTTCGTAGGCTACATGGTGTACAAGGGAATGATGAAGTCGACCGGCAAGCAGAAGCTGTCCATCTTCACGGCGGCGGCGCTCGCCGACCTGTCCACCTATATCGTAACGTCGCTTCAGCTGGCGCTCGCTTTTCCCGCCGAGCAAGGCGGCGTGGCGGCCTCGCTGCTCAAATTCGGCGGCATCTTCGCCGTAACGCAAATTCCGCTGGCGATCAGCGAAGGGCTGCTGACCGTATTAATCTGGAACTGGCTGCAGGCCCACAACTCGGAAGAGCTGTCGCTGCTGCAGCGCAAAATGAAAGGAGCGCGCGAGCTGTGAAAACCGGAACCAAAAACATCCTGCTGCTTGCCGGCGTCGTCCTGCTGGCCGTACTGCCGCTGCTCTTCGTGAATGCGGAGTTCGGCGGCGCGGATGGCGCCGCCGAAGAAATGATCAAGACGATCCAGCCGTCCTACGAGCCCTGGTTCTCGTCGCTGCTGGAGCCGCCGCCCGAAACCGAAAGCATGCTGTTCGCACTGCAGGCCGCCATCGGAGCCGGATTTATCGGGTACGTGATCGGCCTGTTCCGGGGTAAGGCATCCAAGTCGAAACCGCAATGATCCGACTCATTGATTCGCTTTCTTACGGCAACCGGCTGCGCGGCATGTCCCCGATGTGGAAATGCGGCTTCGCGGCCGCGCTGTTCATGCTGTCGTACGGGTCGCATCCCCCCGTCCAAGCGGCAATCTTTGCTTGGATGATCGTGTGGGTCGTCCGGTATGCCCGAATTCCGCTGAAAGCTCATCTGGTTATGCTGGGAACGGCCTGCTTGTTTTTTATCGCCAGCCTGCCTGCCCTGCTCTTCGAGATCCAGCCGGGAAGCGCCGCCGCTCCCGGCTCCTCTGTGTTCGTTCTCTGGTCCCGGCCGTACGGGTCGGTCTACGTCACGGAGACAGGACTGCATACGGCTGCGGCATTGTTCATGCGGGCGGCGGCCTGCTTGTCGGCCGTGTCGTTCGTCATGTTTACAACCCCAGTGGCCGAACTGTTTCAAGTGATGAAACGGCTGCGGGTTCCGGCTCTGGCGCTTGAGCTTATGATGATCACCTACCGCTTCCTGTTTATTTTGACGGAGACGGCGCACGATCTGTATACCGCGCAGCGGGCCCGCGGAGGACACAACGGCTTTCGCGGCAGGCTGAACGACACGGCGCTGCTGATCGTCCGGCTGTTCGCCAAGACGATGCACCGCTACAAAGGATTGTCGCACGGTCTCGTCTCCAGAGGATTTACCGAGGAAATCCGTCCGGCCCCTTACCGGGCCGGCGCGGTTCCCGTCCGATACCGCCTCGAAAGCGGCATCGGCGTCGCGATCTTATTGCTGCTGGAGTGTTGGCTCCGCTGGAGGGGAATCGAATGAAACCGATTTTGGAAGCGCTGGACCTCCGGTACAGTTATCCGGGCACCCGGGAGGAAGCGCTGCGCAGCTTGACCTTAACGATACCACAAGGAAAAAAGACGGCGATCTGCGGCCATAACGGATCCGGCAAATCGACCTTTTTCCTGCATGCGATTGGCATCCACCGCCCCGCTTCGGGACAGCTGAAGCTGAAGGGCGCGCCTCTATCGTACCGCCGCGACGACCTACTGCAGCTTCGCCGGCAGGTTGGTCTTGTATTCCAGGACCCGGAGCAGCAGCTGATTTTGAATACGCCATACGAAGACGTTTCCTACGGTTTGCGCAATGCCCGACTCCCGGAGGACGAGATTGCCGTCCGCACGGAGCGGATGCTGCTCTCTATGGGGCTGAAGCCTCTCGCCGACACCCCGCTCCACCAGCTGAGTCTGGGGCAAAAGAAGCGCGTCGCGCTGGCGGGCGTGCTCGTGCTGGAGCCCGAACTGCTGCTGCTGGACGAGCCGACGGCTTACCTCGACCGCTTGTCCGAGCGGCAGCTGCTGGAGGAGTTGGACCTTGCCCAAGAACAGGGAATTACGGTAGCGATGGCGACCCACGATATGAATCTCGCCTACGCTTGGGCGGATTGGGTGCTGGTCATGGACCAAGGCGCATGCTGTATGGCGGGACCGCCGCACGAAGTGTTTGCCGACGAAGCGAAGCTCCGCCGCCTCGGACTGGAGCCGCCTATGCTGCTGGAGCTTTGGCAAGCGCTCCCGGCCGCCGTCCGCAAAAGCCATGCCCCACCCCGCAGCATCGAAGCGATGAAAGCTTTTTTGCAATCCGGCTATATGTCCGCAGGCGCTCTTTAGCAGTAAACAAGCGGCCCCGTCGTCGCCAGAACTATCGCCGCTTAAAAATAATACTTGTCTCATCGATCGGTTTAGTTGTATATTGATACAGAATCACAAGTGAATATCGTGGGAACAGGTGCTCCTCTACGTTCGCGTATCGGAGCTTAAAAGGGAAGCCGGTGAAATACCGGCGCGGTCCCGCCACTGTAACGGAGGAGTCTTACGCCATACTTAGCCACTGATCTTCGGATTGGGAAGGCCGGCGCAAGACCATGATTCCGGAGCCAGGAGACCTGCCTGTTCTGACAGCACTGCTTTTACCTACGGGAGATAGGGATGTGTTAAAGATGGCAGCCGCCGTGGGTATTAGACGAGGGGCATCTTTATCCTTTTTCGCTTCAGGGTAAAGATGCCTTTTTTTGTATGTTCATAATTAACATGGAAGTCAAAAAACTTGAGGGGGCTTTTAAACATGAGTCGGATCGTAAGCAGCAATATCGGGTACCCGCGCATCGGCGCGAAACGGGAATGGAAAAAGCTTCTGGAATCGTTCTGGGCGGGCAAATTGCCGGAGGAGCAGTTTGTAAGCGGGCTGGAAACGCTCCGCTTGGCGCATCTCAAGGTTCAGCAGGAAAAAGGAATCGGGCTGATTCCGGTAGGCGATTTTTCGTTATACGACCATATGCTCGATACGGCGACGATGTTCGGGCTCGTTCCGAAGCGTTTTGCTTACGACGGAGGTCCTGTTCCGCTTCAAACCTATTATGCCATGGCCCGCGGAACGCAAGGCGCTCCGGCGTGCGAGATGACCAAATGGTTCAATACAAACTATCACTACATCGTGCCCGAATTGAACGGTCTGACCCCGGTACTGACCGTGAACAAGCCGCTGGAGGCTTACCGCGAAGCGAAGCGTAAGCTCGGCATCGACGGGAAGCCGGTCCTGATTGGACCGTATACGTTCCTGAAGCTGTCCAAAGGGTATGCGCCGGAGCAGCTGGACGCCTTGATCGAATTGTTCCTGCCGTTGTACAAACAAATTTTGACTGAGCTGGAGCGGGAAGGCGCCGTATGGGTACAGATCGACGAGCCGATTCTGGTTACGTCTTTATCCGAGACCGATATGGAGCGAATCGCAGACATTTATGCGCAGCTGCACGCAGCCGCTCCCGGACTGAAGCTGATGCTGCAGACGTATTTCGATTCTGTCGAGCAGTACGAGCAGACGGTCGCCCTGCCGGTGCAAGGCATCGGACTCGATTTCGTCCACGGGGCGGACCGGAATATCGCCGCCCTGCGCGCGCATGGATTCCCGGCCGACAAAGCGCTGGGCGTCGGATTGATCGACGGACGCAACGTATGGCTGGCTGACCTCGAAGCTAAACTGCAGCTGCTGGATGAGGTGTCCGCTCTCGTCCCGTCGGGGACGTTGATCGTTCAGCCTTCCAGCAGCTTGCTGCACGTTCCGGTGACGACCCGGACGGAAGAGCAGGCGAACGCCGACCTTCTGCCCTTCCTGGCCTTCGCCGACGAGAAGCTGGACGAAGTCGTTCTGCTGAGCAAGGCGGCGGCCGGAGATCGAACGGACACCGTACGGTCCGGTCTGGAAGCAAGCGCACGGCTCGTTCGGGAGCTGAACGCCTCTTCGTTCCGCAACCGGTCAACCGTCCGTGCGGCTACCCGACATATTGCCGGGGGATCATCGGCCAGACAGAGCCCTTATTCCGTGCGCCATATTCTCCAGCAAAATAAATTCCAGCTTCCGCTCCTGCCGACAACAACGATCGGCAGCTTCCCGCAGACGCCGGAAGTGAGACAAGCGCGCAAACACTGGAGAACCGGGGAATGGAACGAAGCGCAGTACCGGACCTTCGTTCAGGAGCAAATTCAAACCTGGATCAAGATTCAGGAAGAGCTCGGCTTGGACGTGCTGGTACACGGCGAATTCGAACGGACGGACATGGTGGAGTTTTTCGGCGAGAAGCTGGACGGCTTCCTGTTCACCCGGAACGGCTGGGTTCAATCGTACGGCTCCCGCTGCGTCAAGCCGCCGGTCATCTACGGCGACGTCGAATTCGTCCGACCGATGACGGTGGAAGAAACGGTCTATGCGCAGTCGCTGACGGGCAAGCCCGTCAAAGGCATGCTCACCGGTCCGGTCACCATCCTGAACTGGTCGTTCGTCCGCGACGATATTTCCCGGGAGCAAGTCTCCTATCAGATCGCCTTGGCGCTGCGCCAGGAGGTGGAAGCGTTGGAGAACGCGGGCATCGGCATGATCCAGATCGACGAGCCTGCGCTGCGCGAAGGCTTGCCGTTGAAACAGCAGGATTGGCAGCATTACCTGGACTGGTCGGTTCATGCCTTCCGCTTGACTTCCGCCGCCGTGAAGGATACGACGCAAATTCACACGCATATGTGCTACTGTGAGTTTCATGACATTATCGACGCGATCCGCGCTCTCGATGCGGACGTCATTTCCATCGAAACGTCGCGCAGCCACGGCGAGCTGATGCAGAGCTTCGACGAGCACACGTACGATCAGGGCATCGGTCTGGGCGTGTACGACATTCACAGCCCGAGGGTGCCGGCCGTTGACGAGATGGCCCGCACGATCGAACGCGCACTGTCCGTTTTGGAGCCGGAGCTGTTCTGGATCAACCCGGATTGCGGGCTCAAGACGAGAGGCGTCGAAGAAACAGTCGCTTCCCTGCGCAACATGGTCGCTGCCGCCGAACAGTTCAGAGCGCGCTGCGCCGAAGCGTAACGAAATATAGCCGGAGATAAGGGCTACGATGCCCGGTCTCCGGCTTTTTTCATTTGCGCAAGCAAGCTCCCTACCCCTTGAACCAGCCCTTCTCATAGGCATAGCGCATCAATTGCACCCGGTTGTCCAAATGCAGCTTATGCAAAATATTTTTCAGATGGTTTTTCACCGTATGCTCGGAGATGGATAAAATTTCCGAAATCTCCCGGTTGGAGTTCCCTTTGGCCACGCACTCCAAAATCTCCTTTTCCCGCCGGGTGAGCGGCGAATGATCTGGAATGCTCTGCCTGACGGAGGAAAACTCCTGAAGCAGACGCACGGCGATCTCCCGGGACATCGGGGCTTCGTCGATGGCGACCGCCCGTAAATATTCGTGCCACGAAGCGGGATGAAGGTTTTTCAGCAAATAGCCCTGCGCCCCTTTCTTCAGCGCCTCGAACAAATGCGTAATATCGTCCGATACCGTAACCATAACAATTTTGACATACGGGAACCGTTCTTTAATCAGCTTGGTCGCTTCCAGACCGTCCAATTCGGGCATGCGGATGTCCATCAGAATGACATCGGGCATCCACTGCTCCGCCAGCAGCACCGCTTCTTTGCCGTTCGTCGCCTCGCATATGATCTCGAACTCCGGGTCCGCTTGAATAATTTCCCGCATCGCCTGGCGCGCATGCGCATGGTCGTCGGCCAGCATAATTCGAATCGGTTGACTCATGGAAATCCCCCTCTCTTCCTTCCGGCGGCGATCGCTGCGCTCCTTCTCGCCGTCCGGATCAACGATCGTACTCCTGTCATTCCATCTAACCATACCCGCCCGCAGCTCCCCATGACCCAGTCGGGCTATTTCCCGCCGGACGATCGACAATTTCGTGACAAATCCTCGGATGAAGCGCTTTAGTCTGACTCCAAAGTGCTATATACAAGCCGGAAACGAAAGTGCTAGGATTATCGTGGAAATGAAAGGAGGAGCATGTATGCATCGATGGATGATGGTGTCCCTGTGCGGAATTGCCTGCGTTCTGGGCATGGGGTTTTTGTTCTCTGAGGTGCAGCGGCATTCGAGCGAGGTCAAGCAAGAGGCGGCCGCTCCGGCCCTTCCCGATGCTCCGCTTAACGCCCAAGCCGCCGAAGCCGTCTACAAGCAGTCCTGTATCGCCTGTCACGGCAACGATCTGGAAGGCAAAATGGGACCGAATCTTCAGAAGATCGGCGAGAAGCTGTCGGCCGAGCAGCTGTACAAAGTGATCCAGAACGGACGCGGAGGCATGCCGGCGTTCAAGAGCAGCTTGAAGGACGAAGAGATTGCCAACGTCGCCCGCTGGCTCGCCGAAAAGAAATAACGCGCGCGGAATAGGCGAAATGAAATGCAAAAAGAACAACGAAACCGGAGGTTGAACGTTAACGGATGAAGCCATGGATTCAAAAGAACGGGTTTAAATTGACGGTCGCCCTCCTGCTGGCTGCCCTTGCAATCTCGCTATTTACCTGGTTCAATCAAGGGCCGCCTCTGCCGGTGTTGAAGCAGGCGCCGAACTTTGAGCTGAGCGGGTTGGATGGCGGGAAGGTTTCTTTAAACGATTCGAACGGCAAAGTGCGTCTGGTTGAGTTCCTGTTCACCAATTGCCCGGACGTGTGCCCGGCCACGACGTACAACATGGTCAAGCTGCAGAACGAATTAAAGAAAGACGGCATGTGGGGAAATAAGGTCCATTTTCTATCGGTCACCTTCGATCCCGAGCGCGATACGCCTCAAGTGTTCAAAACGTACGGAGACAAAATGGGAATGGATTACAGCGGGTGGACGCTGCTGACCGGGACGGAGAAAGAAACGGCGGCCGTCGCGAAAGATTTTGGCGTGACGGTGCAAAAGATGAAGGACGGCGGGTTCGTGCATACGATGACCTCGTTGTTCCTGGTCGACCAGCAAGGACAAATCCGCAAAATTTATACGATGGGCGAAGAGATGGACAACGACGAAATTCTAAAAATGATCCGGCAAATCGCCGGATCGAAATAACGCTTACCGCGTCGGCTCAAGCAGGGGATCGGGAAGGTCCTCTGCTTTGTCTTTTTCTCTCCTGTACCACTGGAAGAATACGAGGCCAAGCAGGCAGCCGTACGAAATTTCCTGCATAATCTTCATGATCACGCCCCCCAGCTGCTGGTCGGACAGCGGCGTAAGCCACGGACTGGAGAACGTCAACGGCTCCACCGGAATCGCATAGAACGGCATGCAAAGCATTTGCGCACCAGCGATGTAGGTCTCGTACATCGGCGCTTTGGCAAAGATGATGAGCGCGCATGCCGGCGTCAGTAAAATACCGTTCAAGAAGATGTACCCCATTTTTTTCAACTCGCTCATCGCATAGAGCGCCCCGACCGGACTGAACACGGACCACCATAAAGCGAACGCCGAGAAGAACAGCAGCAAATGCAGCGCATTATGAAGCGCAAAATTGGACATCGCGGCATCGAAAATCATCGGGATGTGATAGAAAGAAAAAGCGCCGTTGAACAAAAACATCGCAAAGATCGGATTACCGAAAATAAGGATCACCCACCGGCTCCACCGATTGTCGCTAAGCGCCCGGAAAAAACCTTCCGGCATCCCCCGAAGCAGCAGCGGCGGAACGATCAGGTACATCACAGACTGCTGAAGCATATGGAGGCTGAACCAGAAGTGCCCGCCCAGATTCAGCGGTCCTCCGAGCGCAATGTACAGCAAGAACAGCCCGATAAAAAAGCTCGCCGTCTGCTGTCCGGACACCGTGCTGCCCTTGTAGCGCATGTAAAATACGGCCACCAGCGCAACCGTCAGAAACATCTCCGGCCCCCACACCACCCGGAATCCGTACGTTTCCATCATCAACAGAAAGTCCAAGCTCAAAGCCTCCTTTACTTGTTCGTTTCTTGGCATCCCCTCCATCTTACCTAATTTCAGCCCCGGTTCCTATGACACGAAAGTGCCATCTCGTTGTCACAAAGGAGACAAGCTTTGTTCACTGGACCGACGACGAAATGACTCATTCGAGGCATGTCTCCCGGCCCGCCTAAGGCTACAATGAGAAGCATGAAGGAGGAACTGCCATGACCTTAGCTTACAAGATGCTCATCGCCGACGACGAGGACCGGATCCGCCGCATACTGAACCTGTATTTGAATAAAGACGGCGCCGCCGTGGACGAAACCGGAGACGGAGTGCAGGCGCTGCAAATGGCTTTAGATCGCGACTACGATATTTTGCTGCTCGATTGGATGATGCCGGGTTTGAGCGGCCCCGAGATTTGCCGGCTGCTGAAACGAGTCAAGACGACGCCGGTGATCCTGCTCACGGCCAAAGGGGACGAAAGCGACCGCCTCCTCGGCTTCGAAGCCGGAGCCGACGATTATGTCCTGAAGCCATTCAGTCCGCGCGAACTGATCTGCCGCATCCATGCCATTCTGAAGCGCACCGCTCCGGGAAGGCTCCGGCTGGAGAACAAATCGCGCCACGACGTCGTGCTGCCGCATTTGGTCATCGAGCACCTGGCCCGGCGTGTGATGATTGACGGTCACGAGATCACGCTGACTTTGAAAGAGTACGAACTACTGCGTTATTTTGCATTGAACGAGAACAAGACGCTGACTCGCGAAGAGCTGCTTAAGGACGTATGGAAGTACGAGGTGATCGTCGATTTTCGGACGGTGGATTCCCATATCCGGCGCATCCGGGAAAAAATGCACGCCGTCTCGCCGTCTGCCGCCTCGATGCTTCGCACCGTCTGGGGCATAGGCTACCGTTTGGATGTGCCCGCTTCCTTCGCCCTGAACAAGCAAAAAACCGTTATCGACAGATGACGATAACGGTTTTATCTCTGCTAAGCTTTGAAGTTCGTGTCCTTGGCCCGCGCTCCGATTGGCCTCGTGGCATGACTCAATAATCCGGCTACCACAACGCCGATCAACACAATAATTAGGGCGCGAAGCAAGCCGATGGAATCGCCGACGACACCCAGAATAGGCGGCCCGACAAGGGAGGCGGCATATCCGGCCGTCGAAACGGCACCCACCCTCGCAGCGACCCCGCGTGGATCGTCTCCTGCGGCAGACAAGCCGACGGGAAATCCGAAAGCTGAGCCGAGTCCCCACAGTACAACGCCGATGGCGGCAGCCGTGAAGCTTTGTCCCGAGATGACGATAAGCAGCCCCGCAATCGCGGATAACGCGGAAGCCCGCAGAACAATGACTCGTCCGAACCGGTCGAGCAGCCTCCCGCCTGCGGCGCGGCCGATGGTCATGGCGGCCACGAACAAGCCGAAAGCAAACGAGCCCATCGCCGGAGAGACCTGGTAGCCGTCTACGATGGCCAGCGGAAGCCAGTCGTTCGCAGAGCCTTCCGCAAACGACATGCCCAAGACAACGATACCGATCAAAATCGTGCGCGGCTCTTTCCACACGGCCATACGCTCCCGTGCGGTCATGGGCGGTTCGCCCGAATCCGCAGCACGCTCTTGCCCGGTTCCGGCAGGGACGAATCGGTATACATAGACGGCGCATAAAACCACGACGACCGCCGCAAACGACAAATGTACGACGACGGACAGTCCCGCCTGAATGGCTGCCGAGCCCGCAACGGCGCCCACAAGCGTGCCCAGGCTGTATGCGGCATGAAAGCCGGTCAGAAGCGACTTTTGAGCGGCACGCTCGACCGCCGTCCCCTCGACATTCATCGCCACGTCGCATATTCCGTTCCCGAAGCCGAAGACGGCCAGTCCCAGGAACACCGTTATTCCGTCGGTAAGCCATACCCCGCTCATCGCCACGATGCCGAGCCCCGCCGAGCTGACCGCAAGGCCGGTCATCATGACAAATCGCCCTCCGCGGCTTGCAATAAGATGACTTGCGCTGAGCAGGCCGATGATGGAGCCGACGGCCAAGCCGAAAATAATCCATCCCATCTCGGCGATGGTGGCGCCTAGCGTATCCCGGATGGCCGGAGTACGCGAAACCCAGGTGGCCATCGCAAAGCCGGGCAGCGCAAAAATGATATAGATGGCCATGCGCCATTGTTGAATTTGGCGGCTGCTTAGTGAATGTTCCATGCTAATTCCCCTTTTTAAACTGGCCGTGCAATCAATCGATTCCGGTACCCAGCATCGTTTTTATCGTGAGTTGATTTAGCCCATGGAAATAATCTTCCTCCCAATCCCGGACGATCAGGGACGGCAGGTTGTCTGCCGGAACATAGAAGGCGCTTCCTTTCCGGACATCGGTAAGATCGTGTTCGGTCATATCCGTACTGCAAAAAATGATGGTATGCGGATTCAGGGTGGCCGTAAACACGGCGACCAAACGGCTCATCGCGTCGATCAGCCTCAAGCGACTCTCCGTGCCGTTCTGTGCGGAAGCGCGGTCTTGTACCGCTTGTAAAAAATTCCGCGAATCGTAAAGCGGCAAAAAAGAAACCTCGCCCGAAAAAAAGCTGCTCCCTCTTACCACGTCGCCGTTCACCATAATCCCGGCGCCCGGACCGTTCTGTCCCAGATACAGGTATACAAGAGAGCGGTCTTGCTCGTCTCCCGAACGGTCATGATAGCCAAGAACAGTGGCATTCATATCATTTTCCACTTGAACCCGGAGCGGAAAGCGTTCCTGATAAAAGGCTTTGAAATCGAAGTTCTGGAACTTATCGTAATCGAGCATATAGAAGACACGCCCGTTATTTACCGCACCCGGTACTCCCAAGGTCAGAGCGCGCAAATGAGGATATCGCTTTACGAAGGTTCCAATCTGTTCGGTCAACCGCTCGGGTCCATCGTGCAAAACGCCGGGAAGCTTCTCCCGCCCGATCACCTCGCCCACATAATTAAGGAGCGCATAGGAAGAATAATCCTTTTCGAGTCCTACGGCGAGCCCCGCCATATGATCGGCATTTAACCGGTACTGTTTCGGACGCCGACCTCCGCTGGATACTCCCAGCCCCGTTAACAAAACCTCTCCTTGGTCGTTCATTTCATCCAGCGTTTTGCTAATCGTCGGAAAGCTGATGCCCGTTTTCTGCGCAAGCTCGGCCTTGGTCGATACCGAATCGCGACACAGCGCCGCACGAATTTGCTGACGAATCATCTCACCCATCATTTTGGGCTGAACGAAAGGAAGCTTCAAGGCATTCACCGCCTACTTATTAAAGTTCTTTAATTACTTTTCGAGTGTATCATAGATTCATTCGGGACACAACGAATGATTTTTCGTGGGTCTGTTATTTTATGTAAAAATTCGCGTAGATTAATAAAAAAAACATTTCCAGAAACGATCCGAAAATGTTTTAAGGGGTGCTGTTTTCTAATGTCCTACGCCATGCTCATCCAAGGTAACCATTACCGGTCCTTGTCCTGGTGTTAGAATTGTTGGGACAAAACCACTGCACAACCCAAATGCAATAAGCAACGAAAAGATAAGACCTTTCATCTCAATTTCACCTCCTCCCCTCCTATCATAATAGCTTGAAAACGCTGAATTTGCTCCCCTGTTGCGTATTTCCGGTATTTTTCGAACAAGGCTGAATAACAGAAACAATCCTCATATCGTCTCATCCTAAAGGCCAAAACCAAACAGCATAAAGTTTCCTCGATCCCGTCTTTAAAGTTTTCTTTGGAAAATTCATAAATTGCTTTTTGATACCGGAATCGAACGTGCTGATCCATCCCGATCATATCTTGCAAAGAACAGAAACCGCCGATTTGATCGGAGAACAGCAGCAGTACCTTATCGATGCAAAAACCATACTTATTGGCCGACTTCAAAATGGTTACTAAGCCTGGCAAAATTTCGTCCGGATGATCAACCAAGTAGGCGGCATATTCGGCAATAACAGCTTCTTTTCCCATGAGTACGTCAAGGATATACAGATTGGCCTTCGCGTAAACCTTAAAATATTCAACCTCCTGCTTTCCTTCATAGTCGAGGCCTTCAAACCATCCTAAATCAGCATATTTCCGGAACTCCCTGTTGCTTTTCTGACCTCGTTCAAAAGAAGCTGCATCCTAATTACGATCATGGCTAGTTACTAAAGATATCACTGACCCAAGAACACATCTCATGAATTTTTTCGTTCGCACTGTATGTCCCGATATTGAAATCACAGAAAAGAGAACAGTATACTTAGGCTACTTAGTTGTGATTTTGCATTTAAGCCAATACATTCAATATGCAATTTACGCAGGCCTATAAACCGGTCCATTCAAAGAACGCGGTGATCCAATCATTCAAATTAAATTTTCTTTCTAAGAATATACTCAACCATTCCGCAAAACCTATCAAAACAATGGTCACGAAAATCCCTATTTCCCTCGCGTTTTTTTGCTGTCTAATCATGAGAGCGGTGCTAAGGCCCAGTGAAACAGCAATAAAAATGATAAACCAAATCATGATGAGCCTTCCTTTGGTTGTCTCTTAAGTCGTTTTATCCAAGTTATTACAAGAAGAAGCGTAGGGAAAATACAACCGAAAAACAACGAATATTCAAAATAAGAGCGTCTGGTAAACACAGTATTCTCTATAACATTATCAAACCCTAACGTAAGTCCGGATATAAGCAATATAAGCGATATTGCAAGCCACGATTTGTCGCGGACCTGAAATAATTGGCGGATTCCGTGCACGGCGCAATAATAAGTAACGGACAGTTTTATAAAAATAGCGACGAGCAAAATAAGAGCAATTGTTGATTCCAAATGCTCGAAAAACGTTCCGATGTGGATCTCCTGCACGATCACGAACATGGGGTACGTTTCGCGCGAAGCTCGAGTGACGCCGAGAACGCCTATGATAAAAAAAGTAATGCCGCTTAACGCCAGTGTCGCGACAACAATAGCCATAATAAAACTTAATTTCTTTTTGCTTTGAACATACGGCAACAACATCAGGAAAATATGAGCATCCAGAAATGGAAAAGCGATCAGGGCTCGGGTTTCTTTTACCGTCTTCCATACATTCATTCGAAACATTCCCTGAAAACGATCCGAATTCCATTCGTAAAGCGCGGCTAGAAATATAAAAATAAACGTGAGAGTAACAATGGGAATCATTAGTTCTGCGGCTCTCGAAATCGTTTCGATTCCTTTGATTACAGCATAACAAATAATGAGAAGAAACATGACATGGAGCACAGTTAAAGGAGTGCGCTGCATCATCGTTAGCTTTATGAAATCCCCAATAATTCGAATGACGAAGGCGGATAGATGCACAAAAAATACGACATAAAGCAGTGCTATCACCCTGCCAACCCCTTTTCCCGCGGCCTTGATACAAATCTGGATAAGGGTTTCTCCCGGGTAATGCTCGGCTAGTTTAATCCAAATCAAGGCCATAAGAACTCCTGCGGCTCCCGCCCAGAGCGGGACCATCCATGCATCCTGTTTCGCCGTGAGAATAAGGCCGCCCGGCCAGAAGAAAAAAGAGGTCCCTAGCAAGTTACCGAAGAGCAAAACAAAAAACTGCCAAGTACTGATTTGAGCTTTCTCCATGCTTTTAACTCCCTTGATACGGATTGTCGATCTCTCCGATATCGATAACTTTGCTTTGAACCGACAGTCGAAGTTTTGTTTGCTGCCAAGCGTTCCTCTGGTTTCGTATGCTCTCCCATGCTTTGCCGCGCTTGTACTTAATTGCTTCCTCTAAACCGAAAAAGTCCCATTTTTTCCTCATCGCGCTTTCAAAAAAATCAGTCACCTTCTTATCGACTTGTTGATTAAAAGCTTCTTTGATTTCCTTCATGTTCTCCAGAGTTAATTTATTCCTTTGTTCATTCTGCATGATGAGGAGATTCGTGCTGATATCCACTTTCCAGGTGACCCCCTCAGTGCCGATGGAGAGACGTTTACGGACTTTCGTTTTAGTTGCTTGAATGTCAACCTCGCGCCCGTTAACTACCAACGATTCGAAGAGTACCTTGTTTTCCCCTTTCAATAAGTAGTAATAAGTCATCTCACGCATCGGCAATTTTCCGATCATGCGGTCCTTTCTAAATACGGCCCCGCCGTTCAGTATGAAACTTCCTTTATTTGCATTTATTTGTTCATAGCGATCTGTCGTGGACAATGGCTTCGATCCACTGATGCTCAGCACAGGCAAAACCGTTAGGATGGAAGATTCCATATTCTCCATCAAATCTTTTATTCGCGATTTTTTGCTTACTCTCCCGGTCGTTTCCGACTCGAGCTCAATCAGGGAACGCAAATATCGTCCCGGTAATCTCTCTAGCGGGGTATACGTCATCATGACATCGGAAAGCGGAGAATCCGTAACGAATAAATAAAGATCGGAACGTCTGTTGTACTGTCTCTCAAAAAAGTTAAGGAATGTTTGCAAGCCTTGTCTGGCGTACCGTTCGGTCACGATCTCCGACTGATAATGATCAGGAAACAAATTCCGCGGCATAATTTCTGCCGTTTTCAGTGATAAATCCCGAATGTTGAATCCCTCAACTTTATAGGTATACACTGGGGACTTGATGCCGCTGCTTTTTGTGGACGCAACCGCCTCCGGGTTAACTATTTGATAATAGACAATAAATTTTCCGGTCTCCGGATCCGAATCTACGCCAATTAGCTCCGCAATCGCCAATTGAGTGATTTCTACTTTATCCCAGCAACCCGTTAGGCAAACCGAAAAAAAAATGATCAACATCATTTTCTTTAACATTTCATGGGTTACTCCTTCGTTTTTTCTTCGTTCGATTCATCCTGGGATACGAATTCATCCATAAACGGGGTAATCGTACAAGAATATCTTTCCAGTCGGACGTTGTTATAGGAGCGATCGGAGTCAGATAAGGGACACCGAATGACTTTATAGAAGCCAGATGTACCACCGTGAATAATACACCGCACAAAACACCATAAAATCCCACCGTCCCTGCCAAAATCATATAGAAAAATTGAAGAATCCGCTGAGTAATGCCGAAGTTGTACGTCGGTGCCACAAAATTGGATATCGCCGTGACCGAGACGACAATAACCATGACAGCCGAAACAAGTCCTGCTTGCACGGCCGCCTGACCCAATACCAGCGCGCCAACAATGGAGATGGTTTGTCCTGCAACTCTCGGCATGCGAAGGCCTGCTTCGTGCAACACCTCGAACGTGATCATCATGACTAATGCTTCAATGATAGCGGGAAATGGCACCCCTTCTCGCTGAGCCGCGATGCTGATTAATAAAGAGTGGGGAAGTAGCTCTTGGTGATAAGAGACGACCGCAATATATAGCGCAGGTATTAACACGGCCATGAGAAAAGAGAGTACTCGCAGCCACCGCAGCAAAGTGGCAATATCGGCTCTTTGATAATAGTCTTCCGGCGAAATAAACAATTGAAAAAAAGTAATAGGACCGATCAATGCATCCGGAGAACCGTCAACAAGCACGCCTACTCGCCCTTCCAGAAGGTGCGAAGCTACCACGTCTGGACGTTCAGTATCAAGTATTGTGGAGAACGGTGACATCGTCTTATCCTGAATCCATTCTTCAATATAGTTGCTATCGAGCACGCTATCGATCCGGATCGAATGAATGCGGTTTCGGAACTCATCGACTACGCCTTCGGGAGCAAGATTTCCTAGATAAAGCAAGTTGACCTTCGTCTCCGTTTCTGTTCCAATCACAAACTGTTCTATACAAAAATGAGCATTTTTGATTCTTTTGCGCAAGAGAGATATGTTAGTAGCTAAATCTTCCGTAAATCCTTCCGCCGGTCCTTGGACAGTAGACTCAATCAAAGGTTCGGTTACGTTTCGGTGAGCCGATTTGGAGGTATCCAATACTAATATCTGACTCATGCTGGAGAAAACTAATAGACAATGGCCGTTTAATAAGCCTCGAATACATTGCTTTAATTCTTTGGTTACCTCAATTGAGCTAAAAGGAATTCTACTCTCTATAACATCGAGAGCATTCTTAGACAATTCCAATTCACAGGCTAGAGACGGTTCAGATAAGAATCGAAGAACACTTTGTTCTATTCCCGCTTTATCCGCTAAGGTTTGAATGAACAAGCAATAGCCGGAAACCTCCGTCGATAGCGCGAGCTTGCGGTACACTAGATCCGGCGGATTGCGCAACACTCCTGCAATTTGCTGAACAAACGCCTCCGGGTTTTTGCCGTCATAATTAGAGTACTCTGACTCTGTTGTCTCCCTTACACTCATGCGCAAACACCTTCAATCGCGGTTGTTAGTTCCAGTATTTCCGTGTATTAAACCTGATAAACACTTTGCGTTTTATAATTTACTGATGTACTCAAATAACGTGTAGAAATCTGTAAATTAACTGGTAGCCTGCAACTCTGCGCTTTATCAAGAAAAACCGTCAGGGTAGATCTCTCTGACGGTCTTTTTGGGTTTGGAGGATATCTGAGACTTTGTATTCGTAGCCATGTACACCAATGTAATGCTCAGGGTACATTTCTCCTCCACAATGTTCGCATCCAAATTTAGGCGGCACACTTGGATCTCCACCATCCATTCGGTCAAAATCTCTTACGACTCCCAGCGGTATCGTTTCTTCCTCTTTACATTCCAAACAAACATAATTGACGTGTTGGTTGTCCATCATTCGGCGACTCGCGCTCACCGACGACTCCTTTTTCTTCTTTACGACTTTTCGTTTCTTCGACACCGGTGAGATCTCGAATCATCCTCTCTAGCGTGGCTTTCGTTGTTTGACAGGAGGCATATTTCACCCGCAGTTGGCCTTCCTCCAAGCAGACTTCTCCCTTGTACTCAAGGTAACACTCACATTTCAGACAGACCATCGGGTCTTTCCCCGTATTTGCTTGTATCCGCTCTCTCCATTTTCGTCTAATCAGTTGCTTCACTTTCACCAACGTCCGCTTCACTGTTGCTTGCCATGCCTTTACCTTCTCTTGCAGATATTCTTAGACCGCCTTGCATACACCCCGTAGTGCCGGTCTGCGAATGTACCTGCCTATATATCCAAGCTGCGCTTTCACATTTCCACTTTGTTTTGGCGCATGCACATAGAAGCCTTCCTCATTCTCCAAGTAGGCCTTCTGCAACAACGGTTGTACCTTCCGCTTCTCTTCTTCCGTCAGTGATCTGCAGATCAACTTCAGCACCACGGTCTGCCACACTTTTCGCAGCTTTTGAAATGGAATGTAGTCGTACGTTTTCCACTCTCCGTTTGCCGTCATCCCTCCCATCGTGACCAACATGTGCACATGGGGATTAAAGTTTAACCTCGATCCAAACGTATGTAAGCCAGCTATGACTCCAACTTTCACTTTGTGCTTCTTCTCAAAATGCTCTTGCACGACTCGTACCGCTTCGTCCATGAAATCTTTTAGCATCTCTCGATGCCTCAGGAAAATGTCACGTAGCCCTTCATCGATCGTGAAGATCATATGGCGGTGATTGACCTGGAACACATCTTCCGCCATCATACGGCTCCACTCTTCCGTCTCTCCGCACGAACAAGTCGTGCAAAATCGTCCTTTGCACCGATAAGGAACTCTTCTTATATCGTGGCAGCCTTCGCACACCAATAGCTTGAACCCGTTCTTTGGATTCCCGCAGCCCAGAAACTTACCCACTTCTTTCTCAACCGCAGGTCGAATCCGCTTCTTATGCTTCACAGAAAACCATTCCCAGTTTTCTTGAAATATCCGCTTCAGTACGTTGTTCTCCATTTTCTTACCTTAACAAATTTTCTGAAATAGGGTAATGATTTTATACTTTCTTATCTGTTGAAAAAGCTTCCCGCGAGCCGCTTTCGGCGGTTCACGGGAAGCTCTGTTATCCGATCCGTTGGCCTTCCAGCCAGCGGACCGCCTCTCCAAAATGGTCACCCGACCGCACTAAAGCAGCCGACGCTTCCTGCCTGTCAATCGCAAACCGGTGCATCAGAATCGCCAGACGCGCATCGCCTTCGGCCTTCCGGGCCAGCTCCTCCGCCGTCGTCCGGTCCGCTCCGGTCGCTTCGCTTATGATGCGCACGACCCTCTCGCGCAGCTTGGCGTTCGTCGCCTGCACGTTCACCATCAGGTTGCCGTACACTTTGCCGAGCTGAACCATCACCGTTGTGCTGATCATGTTCAGCACCATCTTTTGCGCGGTGCCGGCTTTCATGCGTGTCGAACCGGTAACCACCTCGGGTCCGACCGGCACCTCGATGCCGTGTACCGCCGCCCGGCTAAGCTCGGTGTCCGTGTTGCACGAAATGCCGACGGTTACGGCGCCGATGCGGTTGGCCTCGCAGATCGCCCCCAGCACATACGGCGTCCGGCCGCTCGCCGTAAGGCCGACGACCGCGTCCGCCGCCGTCGCATAGCGCGCGATATCGGCTGCCCCGGCTTCCAGGTCATCCTCCGCGTTTTCGACAGCGTTCACCATCGCCGTCTCGCCCCCGGCAATGATGCCGCGCACGAGCGACGAATTGACCCCGAACGTCGGAGGACACTCGGACGCGTCCAGAATGCCAAGCCGGCCGCTCGTTCCGGCCCCGATGTAATAAAGCTTGCCGCCCTGCTTCAGCCGCGCCGCAATCGCGGTGATGGCTTCTTCGATTTGCGGCAGCGCGGTTTGCACGGAAGCGGCAATCTTACCGTCCTCGCTGTTGATCGTCTCGATGATTTCCCGCACGCTCATCCGGTCCAAATGAACGGACTTGGCGTTGCGCTGTTCCGTTACCGGCTGACGTTGTTCGTTATGCGTCATAAAATGTCCTTCCCTTCCTGGTTCCCTGACCGCAATAGCTGCCTTTCTCGTCCCGTCTTACTTGACCGCGCCTGCCGTCATGCCGTCCATAAACTGCCTGGAGGAGACGGCGAAGAGTACGATCATCGGCAGCGACGACAAGGTCAGGCCCGCGAACAGCACGCTCCAATCGGTGGAGTATTCGCTGAACAATGTCAGCATGCCAACGGGAATCGTCTTTTTCACTTCGTCTTGGATGAAGATCAGCGGGAAGAAGAAATCGTTCCACACCGTGATGAAATTCATGATCATAACCGTTCCGAGCGCCGGTCTCATCAAGGGCGCCACGATACTCAGCAGCAGGCGGAGATCGGAACAGCCGTCGATCCGCCCCGCCTCTTCCAACTCCTTCGGCAGCGTCCGGAAAAATCCGGTCAAGATCAGGACCGACATCGGGATGCCGATAGCCGTATACATCAGAATCAGCGAAGTAACTGTGTTCATCAGCCCCAAATTTTTCATCAGCATGAACAGCGGGACGATGCCGAGCTTGACCGGAATCATCATGCCGAGCAGGAAGAAGAAGAACAGCGCCGGATTCCAGCGGAACGGATATCTGGCAATATAGAACGATGCCAGCGACCCGGACAGCAGGATCAGGGTTACGGATACGACGCTGACCGTCAGGCTGTTCCAGAAATAATCGAAGTAAGGCAGCTGGTCCAACAGCTTCTTATAGGCAGTCATGCTCCAAGCCTTCGGCAGCCCGATCGGATTTTTGAAAATGTCGATGTTCGTCTTGAACGAAGACAAGAGCATCAGAACGATCGGATAGAGGCTGAGGAGCGCGAACAGACTGGCGATAACATAATGCGATGCGCGTAATGCCGGATTTGTTTTCACGAAGCGTCTACCCCCTTTCTAATACTCCATGTCCCGCTTGCGAACATAGGCCATAAACAATGCGGACAGTGTAGCGATGATCAAGAACAGCACGACCGCCAGCGCCGAGCCCAAACCGACCGCCACGCCGTCGCCCGACGATCCGCCGAAAGCCGTACGGTAAAAGAAAACCGCCAGCGTATCCGTCGAATAGTACGGCTCCCCTTGCGAGCCCTGCATCGCATATACAAGCTCGAACGCTTCGAACGCGTGGATGAACGTAAATACGGTAAGGATGACAATGGACTGCGTCATCATAGGCAGAATGATCGAGCGAATCAAGCGGAAGCCCTGCACCCCGTCCAGCCTCGACGCCTCGATCACCTCTTGGGAGATCGACTGCAAGCCTGCAAGCAGAATCAGCACCGCGAAGCCGACGCCAAACCAACTGTTTGCGAGAATGATCGCTGTCAGCGCCGTGTCCGGTTCGCCCAGCCACGGCCTCGCCCATTCGGCGAGACCGATGTTCTTGAGCGCGAAGTTTACGACGCCGGAATTCGGGTTCAGCATCAGCTTCCACAGAAAGCCGACGACGATGACCGACAGCAGCCGTGGCACGAAATAGGCCATTTTGAACAGCTCCGCGCCCTTTATTTTCGTGTAAATAATATACGCCAAAATGAAGGCGATTCCATTTTGCACGATCATTTCAAGTATAAAATAGTAAACGTTATGCCCAAACGCGTTCCAGAACAGCCCGTTGAACGGCTCCGTCGTAAACAGCTTGACGAAATTGTCGATGCCGACAAAAGCGCCCTTCTGAAGCCCCTTCCAGTCGAACAAGCTGTAGCTGAAAGCCGCTACGATCGGATACACGACAAACAGCGTGTAGACGGCGAGGGCGGGAACCGGGAACAGGTGGATGATCCCTCGTTTCCAGTTCAAACCCGGCTTCCGTTTGCTCGTGCGGTCCCATACCGCCGCTTCTCGATTCATTGCGCCCCGCCCTTTCTATAAAGTTTGTGTCGACCGGCGGTTTATTTGGCCGCGGGCTTGAACCAGGAATCGGCGCTCTTCTGCACGATATCCGTCACCGTGTCCGGTTTTTCCTTGCCCAAAAACATTCCTTGGAGTGTCGTCTCCAGCGTAGCCTTGGTCGTCGGATTGCCTGCACTGAAATGCACGACCATCGCATACGGCGTGGAATTAGCGGCAGCGAGCTGAATCATTTTCGCGACGAGCGGGTCGGAGGATTCCACGCCCGGAATCGTGCTCGGCTTCTTCAGATCGTCGGCCACCATCTTGCCGAATTCCTTCGTCGTCATGAACTCGATAAATTTCAAAGCCGCCTGCTTGTTCTTGGACGCCGCGTTAACGGCGAACGAACCGTCCACCCAATTGGTCACGCTGGCCTTGCCGTCCGCCTTCACGGGAGGAACCGGGAACAAATCGAGATCAAGATCCGGGTTCATCTTTTTCATCACCGCAATTTCCCAGTCGCCCATCACGATCATGCCCGCCTGCTCGGTGACGAACAGATTGCGCATGTCATCCATGCCGAGACCCGTATAATTTTCCGGGAAATATTTTGTCAGTCCTTGGAACATCGTGATCGAATCGGTGAACTCTTTGCTTTTGAAGTTCATTTTGCCTGTGATCAGGTTGTTGACAAACTCGGTGCCGCCGTAAAATTGCGGGCCGAGCGCACCGTGCGTCAGGGACAAAATCCAGCCTTCCTTGGAGCCGAAGGCAAACGGCGTAATCTTGTTCTGTTTCAGCGTATCGGCCGCCTTCATCAGCTCGTCCCACGTTTTCGGCTCGGACAGGTTAAACTTTTTGAACAGCGTTTTGTTATAAAAAATTTGCGTCGAGCTGTAGACCGTCGGCACGCCGTATACTTTACCGTCCTTACCGGTCGCGGCCATTTTCGCTTCCTTCGGAATCGCTTCGAGCCCCTTGACGCTGGCGAGCGGCTCCAAGTAGTTGGCGTCGGCGAGCGCGATGCCGGCCGCATACGGCCTGAGATGGATGATGTCGGGGCCGCTGCCGGTTTGCAGCGCCGTATTCAGCACCGTGTTGTATTCGGTATTCTTGGTCGGCTTGAATTCGATTTCGATGTCGGGATTCGCCTTGTTGAACGCTTTAATGATCTTCTCATATACTTCCTTGTCTTCCGTCCGCCAGCTGCCCATCGTCAGCTTGACCTTCTGGCCTTCCGTCTTCTGTCCTCCGCCGCCATTTGCCGTCGGCGTTTCCTTGGCTCCGTCTTTCGACGGGCTGCTGCAGCCCGTTGCGATCAGCGATATGGCCGCAGCGAGCGCGATTGCCGTTTTCGTTGTCTTTGTCCCCTTCATTCTTAAGCCCTCCCTTGGATGATGATCCTCTATTTATCCTCAATGAGCGAGGTATAAACCGTCGTATGCAAAACCGGCCGCAGCTCCCGCATGATTGGACTTCGTCCGAAGTGCACCGCGTTCGTCAAGAAGACGACAATCAGCTCGTGAAACGGGTCGATCCACAGGCTCGTTCCGGTAAAGCCGGTATGTCCGAAGCTGCCGTGCGGCCAAGACGCCCCGCAAGCCGGCGACCGCTCCTGACCGTGCCATAGTTCCCAGCCGAGCGCCCGGCCTTGATACGGATTGCGGAAGCAACCGTCGATCGTTTCCCTGCTTAGCAGTCCTCCGCCGTCCGGGTCAAGCCATGCTCGGGCGTACTTGCGCAGGTCGTCCGCCGTTGTGAACAGCCCCGCGCTGCCGCTGACGCCTCCGAGGTGATAGCTCTTCTCGTCATGGACGACTCCATGCACATACCCCGTACCATCGTCCAGCGGTTCCGTGGCGGCGATTCGTCCACGCAGCTCGGGCCGCGGATTGAATGTCGAATCGGCCATCCCCAGCGGGTCGAACACATAACGGCGCGCGCACGATTCCAGCGATTGCCCGGATACGACGGCAGCGACTTCGCCGAGCAAAATCATCCCGAGGTCGCTGTACACTGCCTGCTCCCCGGGCTCCGCCACCAGCTCCTGCTTCAGCACGAGAGGGATGACATCCCGGCGCTCCGTCCGTTTGGCATAAGGAAGCTCAGGAGAAAGCCCAGACGTATGCATCAGCAGATGGCGCAGCGTCACGTTCGGATGGCGGAAGCCGGTAATATACGCTTGGGCGGGATCGTCCAGCCGGAGCCTTCCCTGTTCCCCCAGCGCCAGAATGACCGGCAAGGTCACCGTGATTTTCGTTAACGAAGCGACATCGAACATCGTTCGCTCGGTTATCCGGCACTCGGCGGTGCCGTCCGAATAAGACCCGTAAGCTTGGCTCCATCGAACGTCAGTTCCCAGCGAGATATCCACAACGGCTCCGGGAATCGCCTTTTCCTTCACCCAGCGCCGGATCAGCCGGTCTACCTCGTTCCATTTCTTTGGATCGGTCATCTCTCCATCGCCGCCCCTCTCTCTAAAGTCGACGTCATTTTGTAAACGCTATCATTTGTTTTATATTCATATTATAAAATATAATTTCATTTTGTAAATAGTGACATGAAATTTTATTCCTGTATAAAAAAATCCTTGCGCCTAAGCGCAAGGATTTCGATCATTGGGCATCATGAAAAATAAGCCCCAGACTGTAGCGCGTACCTGATGTAATCGTACTTACGCCGTGACGGAGCGTCGTCCGGTACGTCCCGCGCGTGCCCTGCACCGGACGATGCTGCGTCGGAAAAATAAGACCGGCTCCTTGCTCCAGCGCAATCGCATGGCCTCGGGACTGCGCTCTTGGCCTTTGCTCGACCAGCAAAAATTCGCCGCCCGCATATTCCTTTTCCCGCTGATTCAAGACAAAAACGACCTGGAACGGGAAAAACACATCCCCGTACATATCTTGATGCAGGCAGTTATAGCCCCCTGCCTCGTACTTTAGAAGCAGCGGCGTCGGACGGGTCTGTCCGTGCTCATGGCAGCGTTCCAGAAATTGCGCCAGCTCGGGAGGATACACGGCTTCCCGACCAAGCTGCGTCTGCCAACGATTCGCCGTTTCGGCCAGCCGGGGGTAAAACGAGACGCGCAGCTCCTGCAGCAGCGGCGGCAGCGGTGACTGGAAATATTGGTATTCGCCGATGCCAAACCTGTACCGGGCCATATCGATCCGGGTCCGGAAGTGCGACTCCACCTCATACATGCCTATGAGCTCGCGGCACTCGTCATTCCGCAACAAAGGCGGAAACGCTGCAAAGCCTTGCTCATCCAAGGCTTGTTGGATCGAAGGCCAATCCAACCCCGCGACGCGCTTTGTGATAGATTCCGTCATACCAAAGGCTCCTTCCGTGATAATTTAGCTGCCTTCATCATAACCAAAAAGCCCTGCAGCGTCTTTCCATATCATGCTTACCTATTTAGGGTTACGGCAGACGCTGTATGAACCCTCCATTTTTACCAAATCGGGCATGTGACGGGACTCCCTTTCGAGGAACTTGATAAAATCAAAAAAAGAGACCGCCCCTCGGCAAAACATCTGCCTCTGGAACGATCTCTTATCAGTACCCCATTCATCTAGCCTAAAACCTGTCTGTCCACGCCCAGCCGACGGTTGGCATCAAGCCTCGCCGCCCCCGGCAGTCCGGTTCGCTTCGGCCCGGCTCACCGCAAAGTCGGCCAGCAAACGCGCGCCGTAGCCGGTCGCGCCAGCCGGGTAATAGCCGCGCGCAGCCTTAGCTTGCACGGTGTTTGCCATGTCGATGTGTACCCAGCGCATCGTCTCGGCCACGAAGCGACGCAGGAACAACGCCGCTACAATGGCTCCGCCGTACGAAATCGGCGGAATGTTGTTCATGTCGGCGTAATCGCTGCGCAGCAGCTCCTCGTAGTCGTCGACCAGCGGCATCGGCCACAGCCGGTCCCCATTCGTCTCGCCGATGGCGGTCAGCGTCTCGACCAGCTTGCGGTCACCCCACGCCCCTGCGACGCTCAGCCCGAGCGCTTCGCCGACGTTGCCCGTCAGCGTCGCGATGTCGATCACTTCCCGTGCGCCGAGACGCCCGGCGTGCAGCAGCGCATCGGCCAGCACGAGGCGGCCTTCCGCGTCGGTGTTGCCGACCTGCACGGAAAGGCCGTTCGGGTACGTGACCACCGTGGATGGCACGAACGCCGCCGCGTCGGGCATATTGTCCGCGACCGCGATCAGCGCGACGATGTTCGCCTGCAGCTCCGAGCGGCTGATCATATCCATCGCTCCAAGCACGGCGCAGGAGCCGCCCATATCGAACCGCGCGTCGCTGATATCCCGTCCGGACTTGACGTTCATACCGCCCATATCGAACGTGATGCCTTTGCCTACGAGCGCCAGCAGCGGCTGCGACGGATCGGTGCAAAACGTCAGCTCGATGAGCGCGGGCTTGTACCGGCTTCCCTGCGCGACGGTCAATAGCCCGTTCATGCCCAGGTCCGCGAGCTCCTGCTCTCCATAGACGCGAACGTTCACCGGCCGCTCCGCAAACCGCTCCCGAACCATCTCAACGAGCGATTCCGGATGCAGCACGTTCGGAGGCTCATTGCACAGGTCGCGCGCAAACATGGCCCCTTCCGTGCGAATGGCCGTCTGCTCCAGCGCTTCCTCATAGGAAGCCTCACTGGCGCATACAAGGTGCAGACGCTCCACCGTACGGGCTTCCTTGCGGGACTTGTATTTGTCGAACGCATACGAGCCGAGCAGCCAGCCCTCCGCCCAAGCCCGCACCGCTTCTTCCTCGGAAAGCGCGCCGTTCAGCGCCCGGACGAACGATTCCAGCATGACGTTCACGGTCGCGAAGCCTTCCTTATGGACCGCTCTGGCCGCATTCCCGGCCGCCTCGCGCAGCCGTTCGGCATCGACCCTCGCTTCCGGTCCGAGTCCGAGGATCAGTACGTGCGCCTCTTCGCCACGGCCGTAAAACCAAGTGACCGCGCCGCGGGCTTTCATCGTCGGCCGCAGCTCCAACTGCGGAACCGGCTGCCCGGCGTGCTCCGGGCACAGATAAACCGTGACATCCGCCGTTTGAACGAATCCTGTCGTGATCTTCATCCTTTGCTCTCCCCATGCAAGTGGCAAGCCACGTAATGGCCCGGCTCCTGCTCTTGGAACACGGGTGCTTTCGTCCGGCAAACATCCATTGCAACCGGGCAGCGGGTATGGAACCGGCAGCCGGACGGCGGGTTGACCGGGCTGGGCAGGTCGCCCTTCAGCACGATTTTCTCGCGCTTCAGCCGCGGGTCCGGCACGGGCACGGAAGAAAAGAGCGCCTGCGTATACGGATGCAGCGGCTTTTCGTAGATCGCGTCCTTATCCGCGAGCTCGACCATCGAGCCGAGATACATGACGCCGATCCGGTCGCTGATATGCTCGACGACGCTCAGATCGTGGGAAATAAACAAGTACGTCAGCCCGAGCTCCTCCTGCAAATCCTGCAGCAGATTCAGCACCTGCGACTGGATGGACACGTCGAGCGCGGATACCGGCTCGTCGGCCACGATCAGGCTTGGCTTCACGGCCAAAGCGCGGGCGATGCCGACGCGCTGACGCTGGCCGCCGCTGAACTCGTGCGGGTAGCGCTCGCCGTGGAACGAGCTTAAGCCGACGACCTCGAGCAGGCGCTGCACGTCCTTCTCCCGCTCCGCCGCCGACATTTTCTCGTGAATAAGCAACGGCTCGGCGATGATGTCCTTGATCTTCATGCGCGGGTTAAGCGACGCGTACGGGTCCTGGAACACCATCTGCATCTGCCGACGCAGCGGACGAATGCGGGACTCGTCCAGCTTCCCGATCTCCTGCCCGTCGAACCAAATCTCGCCTTCGCTCGGCGCCAGCAGCCGCGTAATCAGGCGGCCCGTCGTCGACTTGCCGCAGCCGCTCTCGCCGACGATGCTGAACGTCTCGCCCTTGCGGATGGAGAAAGATACGTTATCCACCGCCTGCAGCAAAGCCGGCTTCCCGAACCACCCTTTCTTGATCGGAAACACTTTGCGCAGGTTTTTCACTTCCACCAGCGGTTTCGTCACGCTTCCCCTTCTCCCTTCGCGCTATCGTTCTCATAGAGCCAGCAGCGGCACTTTCGGCCGCCAGTTGTCTGTTCCAGCTGCGGCTCCCGCTCGCGGCAGATGTCCATTACCGCCGAGCAGCGGGGAGCGAACTTGCAGCCGACCGGCATGTTCGTCAAGTCCGGCACGTTGCCGGGAATCGATTCGAGCCGCCGGTGATTCTGGCGCAGCTTCGGCACCGAATGAATAAGCCCCTTCGTATACGGATGCTGCGGGTCGTCGAAAATATCCAGCACGTTCCCTTCCTCGACCACGCGTCCGGCGTACATGACGATGACGCGGTCGCACATTTCGGCCACCACGCCCAAATCGTGGGTAATCAGCATGATGGACATGTCGTTCTCATCCTTCAGCTTCTTCATCAGGTCCAAAATTTGCGCCTGGATCGTCACATCCAGCGCGGTGGTCGGCTCGTCGGCAATGAGGAGCTGCGGGTTACAGGACATCGCCATGGCGATCATGACCCGCTGCCGCATGCCACCCGAGAGCTGGTGCGGATATTCGTCAATGACATCCTCGGCGCGCGGAATGCCGACCAGCTTTAGCATATGAACGGCATGCTCCCGCGCCTTGCTTTTATCGTATTTCAAGTGCAGGCGGATCGCTTCTACGAGCTGCTTGCCGATCTTGAGCACCGGATTGAGCGACGTCATCGGCTCCTGGAAAATCATCGCGATGTCTTTGCCGCGGATACGGCGCATGTCGCTTTCGGACAGCGCGACCAGTTCCTTCTCCTGAAAACGGACCGTTCCCCCGACAATGCTCCCCGGCGTGCCGTGCAGCAGCCGCATGACGGACAAGGACGTGACGCTTTTGCCGCAGCCGGATTCTCCGACCAGACCGAGCACTTCGCCTTTGTTCACATGAAAGTCGACGCCGTCGATCGCGTTGACTTTGCCTTGATCCCGGGTGAACTGTGTCTTGAGGCCTTTCACGTCAAGTAGTTTTTGAGTCATTCGCGTTACTCCTGTTCTAATTCTTGATCTTCGGATCGAGCGCGTCTCTCAAACCGTCTCCCAGTATGTTGAAGGCGAGAACCGTCAGGAAAATGGCGGCTCCCGGAAAATAAACGACATGCGGCGCGATGCTGAGGTAATCGCGGCCCATACTCAGCATGGCCCCCCAGTCCGGGTCCGAAGGCTTCGCCCCAAGGCCGAGAAAGCTCAGGCCCGATGCGGCCAAAATCGTCGTCCCGATCCGCATCGTGAAATAAACGATCAGACTCGGAACGGTTTCGGGAAAAATATGACGGGCAATAATCCGCGTGTTGTTCGCCCCGATGGAACGGGCGGCTTCCACATACAGCGACTCCTTCGTTTCCAAGGTGGCGCTGCGGATCAGCCTCGCGAACGACGGAATGCCGAAGATCGCAACGGCGACGACGACGTTCATCAGCCCCGGCCCGAGAATCGCGACAATCCCGATCGCCAGCAGCAGATCGGGGAACGAGAACATCACGTCGCTGCCCCGCATGATCAGCCGGTCGAGCCAGCCGCCATAATAGCCGCTGATCAGCCCGAGCAGTGTGCCGATGACCGCGCCGATCAGCACGGCGCTGAGGCCGACGGACAGCGACAGCCGGGTGCCGACGAGAATGCGGCTGAAAATATCTCGGCCGTACTCGTCCGTACCGGCCAAATGCTTCGCCGACGGACCGGACAAAATGTTGTCGTAGTCCGGCACAGTCGGATCGTAAGGCGCAAGCGCTGGACCGATGATCGCGACGACGACGAGCAGTACGATAAACAAGCCTGCGGCGAACGCGAGCTTTTGCTTTTTCATTTTGATCCAAAAATCGCGGAGCGGACTGCTTTTCGTTAACGGAACGGCCGAATCCGCGGAATGGTCGATGACGATGTTTTGATTCATGGTGGTCCTCCTCAGTTCTGGCCCGACAGGCGAATTTTAGGATTGAGAACGCCATACAGGACGTCAACGAGCAAGTTGACCAGAATGAATTCGACGGCGAACAGCAGCAGCTCCGCTTGAATGACCGTATAATCGCGGAAGGCGATCGAATCGATCAGCAGCCGCCCGAGCCCCGGGATACTGAACACCGTCTCGACAATGACCGAGCCGCCAAGCAGAAAGCCGAACTGAAGCCCGGCCACGGTAATGACGGAGATCATCGAGTTTTTCATCGCATGCCCCCAGACGACCGCGGACTCGTTCAAGCCTTTGGCCCGGCCGGTCCGGATATAATCCTGCTTCAGCGATTCCAGCAGCGAGGCCCGGGAGAAGCGCGCCAGCATCGACATGATGCCCGCTCCGAGCGTAATCGAAGGAAGCACGTAGCCCTGCCACGAATCGACGCCTCCGGTCGGCAGCCAGCCGAGCTGCACGGAGAACAGCTGGATAAGCAGCAGCCCGAGCCAGAACGGCGGCACCGAAATGCCCGAGACCGCGGTCAGCATGCTCAAATAGTCCGGCCAGCGGTTGCGCTTCGTCGCCGAGATGACTCCGATTACAATCCCGAACACAAGCGCCCAGCCCATGCTGAAAATCGTCAGCCAAATCGTCGGCATCATGCGCGAGGCAAGCATTTCCGTCACCGGCAAGCCGGTTTTGAGTGAACGGCCCAGATCGCCCTGCAGCAGATGCGACATATAGATCAAATATTGCTCCCAGAGCGGCTTGTCGAGGCCGAGCTCGGCCTGAATGCGGCTGATGTCTTCGAGCGTGGCTTCCTTGCCCGCGACGAGCCGCGCCGGATCGCCGGGAATCAAATGGATGAACAGAAAGATCAAGACGGAAACGATAAAAAGAATCGGAATGACGGCAACCAATCGTTTTAGCACATACTGAGCCAAGCTTTTACACTCCTCCTCTGAAAACCTGCCATTAGGCGAGATGCTGTGGTGAGCACCGCACCGAAGGGCGGGTCAACACAGCATCAGGTCAGGACTTACTTCTTGATTTCGGCTTCGCGGACGTTGATCGAGCCGTCCGGATATACTTTCACGCCTTCGAGGTAGTTTTTCTTGCCGGATACGATCTGGTCGACGGCAAGGAAGACCCACGGAGCGTCTTTGTAGATTTGCGCTTGAATATCGGCGTAAACGGCTTTTTGCTCGTCGGCGTTCGACAGCTTGTTCGCTTTTGCGATCAGTTCGTCCACTTTGTCGTTTTTGTAGTAAGCGGTGTTCGCTCCGTTCGGAGGGAACATTTCGCTCGCGAAGAGCGGGCGCGTCGCCGCGTCGGCGTCGGCCGAGGACGGGGACCAGCTGACGTACCACATTTGCACCTTGGATTCCTGCGGCGTTTTGGCCGAGTTGATCTCGTTGGACAGCGTGCCTTCTTCCATCTGCTTCACGTCGAGCGTGATGCCTACGGCTGCCAGCTGCTGCTGCACGAACTGCATGCCTTTGACCGTCTCCGAGTCGGAGCTGCCCCAGATTTCGGCTTTGAACCCGTTTTCGAGGCCGGCTTCCTTCAGGAGCGCTTTCGCTTTCTCCACGTTGCCGTCATACGGCGTTTGCTTCGCATAGAATTGCGTTTTGGACGACATCGTCGAGTCCAGCTTCTCGGCAAAGCCCGATTTGACGACTTTGATATAGGCGTCTTTGTTGATTGCGAAGTTGATCGCCTGACGGACGCGGACGTCGTCGAACGGTTTCTTCGTCATGTTCATCGTGATGTAGCGCGCAATCGTCGAAGGCGTTTTGTCCACTGCGATGCCGTTCTTTCCGTTCACCTGCTCAACCTGCTCGGTCGGCAGCGGATAGGCGAAATCGGCTTCGCCCGTTTTCAGCATCGCGACGCGGGAACCGTTCTCCGGCACCGGCTTGAAGGTGACAGTATCTACCTTCGGCAGTCCTTTTTCCCAATAATCGGCGTTTTTCTCGATCGTCATCCGGTCGCCCTGTACCCATTCCTTATACTTGAACGGGCCCGTGCCTACCGGGTGCTGGCCGATATCTTTGCCGTGCTTCTCCAGCGCCTGCGGGCTGATGATCATCAGCATGGCCAGCTTGTTCAGTATCGCGGAATACGGCTGGGACAGCGTGATTTTGACCGTTTTGGCGTCGACGACTTCGGTTTTCTCCACGGTGGCGAAGCTGCGGGCCATTTTCAAGTTGTTATCCTTGTTTTTCACCCGGTCGAGGTTGATTTTGACCGCTTCGGCGTTGAGCGGCGTGCCGTCGTGGAACTTGATGTTCTCTTTCAGTTTGAAGGTGTATACTTTCGCGTCCGGGCTCACTTCGTAAGATTCAGCCAGCACGGGCACGACCTTCATATCCTGATCGAAGCCGAGCAGACCTTGATACATCGTGCGGTAGCCGGAAATGGACAGCGTATCGGCCGCGTTATGCGGGTCCAGCGTTACGAAGTTGGCATTGACCGCAATCGTGATGCCGTTGCCTTCCTTCTTGGCCGTTGGCTGTTCGGCCGCGCCTTGCGGCTGCGACTTGCCTGCGCCGCCGCTGCAGCCTGCAAACATCGCGCCTGCGAGCACCAATGCCGTAAAAGTTGTGAAACGTTTTTTCATGGAAAATCCCCCCGTTTTTCATTGATTTATGCTAAATCTTCCTGCGGGACGAACGAACCCATTCGTCCATAAGCGGAAGATCGTTACCTTTGGATCGGTGATGCGCCCGCTTAGAAATGGAATACGGTTTTTCTCTCGCCTACGACAATGTGGTTATCGTTTTTGATCTCCTTCGGAGCCAGCGCATACAGCCGGTCGATCGTATCGCGGTTATCGTAGCCGATCTGCTCCAGAATCGAAGCGACGATAATCGGCCACACGAGCTCAGAGCCGTCCAGCACTTTTAAGGCGAAGCTCATGCGCTCCTTTTTGAGCCCGAAGCCGTACACTCCTTTGGCGCCGCCCTTGGCGACAATGTTCGGGTCGGTCAGCAGCGCGGTGCAGATAAAGTCGTGGCTCGCGATCATCTCCGGGTTCGCGTTCATATAGCCGGCGATTTTCGTAACCGCCGCTCTCGTACCGGCATCCTCTATCAAATCCGGGCAAGCCAGCTTCAGATAGGCGCGAGCGATGTTTTGGAGCGGCATCGCATAAACCGGAAAGCCGCAGCCGTCCACCCCGATGCGGATGTCTTCCTTCGGGTAGTCGGCCATTTCCGCCATCGCTTCCAGGCTGAGCTGCTGTGCCGGGTGGTCGATGCTCCAGTAGGTTTCGAGGTCGTAGCCGAGATCCTTGGACAGCGCGAGATAACCGGAATGCTTGCCGGAGCAGTTATGGTACAGCCTGCGCTTCTCCAGATGCTCCCAGTTGCAGGCTGCACGCGGCGCTTCGTTGAGCGGGTAAGTCGGACAGCACAGGATGTCTTCTTCCTTCAGCCCGGTTTTCTCCAAAATCGCCTCGAGCGCCTCGATATGATACTTTTCTCCCCGGTGCGAGGCGGCGAACAAAGCCGCTTCCTTCGGGCTCAGCTTGAATTTGTCGTCGATGCCGTTCTTAAAGACCGGGATCGCCTGAAACGGCTTCGCCGCCGAACGCAGAAAAGTCATATGCTGTTCGTCGCCGACGGAGTACACAATCCGTCCGTTCTCGTCCATTCCGCAGACGAGGCCCATATGTACATTCTCCAGCACGCCTCCGCGGTATTCTTCCACCAATCGTTCGAAGCCCATAAGTACTCATATCCTTTCGGCATGTGAAGTTCAAGATGTTCCGCTGCGGTTAACGGTCCGAGCATCCCGATTGCTAACGCTTTCAAGTCGGGTTCGTCCGGTCCGGAACCACGTAAAATGATTCCTCGAACAAGTTCTTTTCGTTTATTTTCACCACTGATGTTAATAATAACAGCCGTTTTTTTTGCTTGTCAATAAATATTTGAATAATTTGTGAAGATAAACAACAGTTTTCGGGATCGATTCGAAGAATACAAGATTTATTTATTCCAGTGACGGTATTAATTTCTTCTCTTGTCGTTTTTGTCCTTCGTATACAAAAAAACCGCCTCTCCCCTCAGGCCGTTTGGCCGGGAAGCGTGCGGTCTTTCGGGTTTCACCGGATGGCTGTTATCCTTGCAAATTTTGCTCTCCTGTTCGCGGATCGAGTACAGGTTCAAGACGCTGCTTCCTTCGCCGGAAACTTTCACGTTACCCCTCCATTTTCCATGCCCGCGCCAGCAGCCCTATCCCTTCCCGGATGTCCGTTTCGGACAGGCCGCCGAAGCCTAGCAGCACGGTCGGGGCCTCGTCAGCCTCCGGCCGAAGCCGGTAAGCCGAAGCCGGATAGACGCGGACTCCTTCCCGGGCGGCTGCGCGCACAAGCTCCGCTTCGTCCTGATCGGCGCGTACCCGAAGCAACATGTGCAGCCCCGAGTCCGCGCCGATCATCTCGACGCCCGCCGGAAAAGCGTCGCGCACCGCATGCAGCAGCGCATCGCGCTTTTTGTGGTAGACACTGCGCATTTTGCGCACATGTCGCTCGAAGTCGCCGGATTGCATGAACAGCTGCTGCGTCTTCTGGAATATCGGTGAGGCAAGCTGGTCGTAGCTGTGCCGTCGGATGCGGAACCTCGCCAGCAGCGCCGGTGGCAGCACGAGATAGCTGAGCCGAAACGCCGGCGTCAGCGCCCGCGAGAACGTGCCGACGTAGATGACCCGGCCGTCGTCGTCCAAGCTCTGCAGCGAAGGAATCGGCCGGCCGCTGTAGCGGAACTCGCCGTCGTAGTCGTTCTCGACGATGTAGGCCCGCCGCTCCTTCGCCCATTGAAGCAGCTTGAGCCGCTTGCCCGCCGACAGCGTCATGCCGTACGGAAACTGATGCGACGGGGTGACATAAACGGCCTGCGCGCCACTGGCCTGCAGCTCTTCGAGGCAGATGCCGTCGCTTTCCAGCCGGAGGGGCAGGCAATCGAACCGGAACTGCCCGAACAGCGCTTTTACCCCGTCGTTGACCGCTTCTTCGGAAGCGATGCAGACGACATCCTCGCGCAGCAATTGGAACAGCAAATCGAGCGAGTGGTACGTGCCCGCACCGATGACGATCTGCTCCGGCTCGCAGCGTACCCCGCGCATATGGTGCAGGTAGGCGGCAATTTCGGCGCGCAGCTCCGACTCGCCCTGCAAATCGCCGTACAGCAGCAGACGGCTGTTTTCCGGCAGCAGACAGCGGTTCATCAGCCTGCGCCATTTCGCCAGCGGAAAGCTCGCGATATCGACGCTGCCGTAGCCAAAGTCGTAACGGAACGGTTCATCCTGAGATGCGTGATACGCGCGCTTCGGCGACAGCGACACGGCGGAACGTTCCGCTGCCGCTTCGGTCTGCGCCTGCAAGGAGGCGGACGTGTCCAACTCTGCGGCATATAGCCCGCTGCGCGGTCGGCTGGTCACATAGCCTTCGGCGAGCAGCTGCTCGTAGGCAAGAGCGACCGGCGACCGGCTTACGCCCAAGTAAGCGGACAGCGTACGGATGGACGGCAGCCGCTCGTTCGCCGGAATGCGGCCGGCGGCGATTTCGTCGCGGATATAGCGGTACAGCTGCATATACAGCGCTTCGCCCGACGTTTCGTCGAGCCTCGGCATCAAGTCGATCATCCCGGCTTCTCCTTTGTAATAAACGTTCAGTGTTTCAAACTGTCACTGTAAAAATGACGAAACTGACTATTTTTTCAATGTCAAAATACAGTTATGCTCATCTTATCATCCCATTGCGCAAAGCGGAAGACATGCATCTCATCATAAAATCACGAGCTGACCCCGTCAGCTGGATGTCAGGAGGAACCAAACCGATGACCCTTATTTTGCCACATATTAAACGGCTCACCCCTTACGCCTTGGGCGATCTTCCACCGGAAGGAAGCGGCGTGATCAAGCTGAATCAGAACGAAAGCCCGTACCCGCCCTCTCCGCTTGTGCTGGAGGCGTTGCGCACGCTTGGCGAAGAAGAGCTGCGTCGTTATCCCGACGCCCACTGTGTACAGCTGCGCGCCGCACTTTCACAGCTGCACGGCGTCAAGGACGAGCAAGTCTTTTGCGGGAACGGCTCAAGCGAGATCATTTCCTTGATCGTCAAAGGCTTCATCGGCCCGAACCGGCGTCTGGCCCTACCGGACCCGTCGTTCTCGCTGTATCACACGGTGGCGGCATCTTATCAGGCTTCTTCCATCGCCGTTCCGATGCGCAGCGACTTTACCGTCGATACGGATCTGCTGATAAGCAGCGGGGCGGACGCGATCGTGCTGGTCAATCCGAATGCGCCTACCGGACACCTGCTGCCGCTTGAAGAAGTGGAACGGCTGGTCAGTCGCTTCCCGGGGCTCGTTGTCATCGACGAAGCCTACATCGACTTCGCCGATCCCGGCGCAACCGCCATCCCACAGGTGGACCGCTATCCCAACGTGATCGTCGTCCGTACGTTCTCCAAGGCTTACGCCCTGTGCGGAGCGCGGGTCGGCTACTGCATCGCTACCGAGCCGCTCATCGCCGCGCTGGAAAAGAGCAAGGACATCTACAACATCAACGCGATCAGCCGGAAGCTTGCCGTGGCGGCCCTGGAGGACCGGGAATACACGGCGCGTACGGTGGCGGCGGTCAAGGCGACGCGCGACAGCTTCATTGCCGAGCTTCGGAGCCTCGGCTTCGATGTCATGCCTTCGCAAACAAACTTTGTGCTGTGCACGCCTCCGGCGGGAGCCGGAAAGCCCGATGCCCGCGAATGGTACCGGAGGCTGCTGGAACGCAACATCTACGTCCGCCATTTCGAGCATCCTCGTTTGGCCGACAAGCTGCGCATTTCCATCGGTACGGACGAAGAAATGGCTGCCGTTACCGCTGTGCTGCGCGGACTGCTGGGCTAAAGGAAAGAAGCTCCCGCCCTTGGTTTCGAGGGGAACGGGGGCTTCTTTGGCGATTGAAGCGGTCATGTTATAATTTGAACGTCCGACCATGTATTTCCAGTTGGATTTGAAGCAACTTTTCGACTTATGCCGGTCATAGCACTGATGTAGTGAGATCCAGGCTGCTTTGTTATGGGCAAGATTACATTCCGAGGAGCCGGGAGACGAACTTCAGCCGCTGCCTTCGTAGTTGCATAACAAGCATCCGTGGCAGGACAAATAGACGACGTGCTTGGAGCATATAGGATACCCTCTTGGGATGGTCGGAGAATCGTCATCCTCGTGAGATTGTTACAATTCAATGTTTGGATTCGAAAACATGTGAAATCAACCCGTAACCTACACCGAATACGATCCCGGATGAGGCAAAAAATGAGTAAAACAACTGAGATTCAGCCGAGAAAAAGCTACCGCCCCCGAAGGAAATCATTATGAAGGCTGTAGGCAATATAAAGGTGAGCGCACACATGGTAGGGTAACAAAACATACGGGCTGAATTACGCTTTATTTTAGTTTTGATTGTGTAACAGATTAAAAGATACAATGGAACTGATATGACTAAATAAGCTAACAAAGACCAATAAATTACCGCTCGCTTATCCCCCCCAAGAGTCTGTTGCCAAACTAACCAAAGGGTACTTTCGTAAGAAAAAAAACCTGCCCAGTAAGAAAGCATAAATACAATCAACAATAAAATATATCTGAGAAGTCTCATAAGTTTCCTCCTTCCTAGGTATAGACGCTCAAAATTTAAAAAAGTTGGGACATTTCCACCCAAGGTCTTCTGCCCGTCTCCCCAAGGAGTGATCGTTCGCCCCGCTTATACGGAAAAGATATACTCGTTCAGCTCGGCCTTGATCCGCTCCAGTCTGCCGGATTTGTTGCCAATCGTTTGGTTGCCGAGCGCATACTGCTCCAATTGGCGGAAATCCGTTTTGCCTGCCACGATATCAAGGCCGATGCCGCTTTTGAAGCTGCTGTAACGCTCATCCGTAATTTTCTCAAAAAAGCGGTCCTCGATCAATTTTGCCGCCACCTTCAAGCCTTTGGAAAACGTATCCATTCCCGCGATATGCGCATGGAACAAATCTTCCGGCTCGAACGACGATCTTCTGACCTTCGCGTCGAAGTTCACGCCGCCCGATCCGAGGCCCCCGTTGCTCAAAATTTCATACATTGCGAGAGTAACCGCATACAGATCGGTCGGGAATTCATCCGTATCCCAGCCAAGCAGCAGATCGCCCTGATTCGCATCGATTGAACCGAGCATGCCGTGCAAGCGGGCTACACGCAGCTCGTGCTCGAAGGTATGTCCGGCCAACGTCGCGTGGTTCGCTTCGAGATTCAGCTTGAAATGATCCTGGAGCCCGTATTTTTGCAGGAAAGCAATGGTGGTTGCGGCATCAAAATCATATTGGTGCTTCGTCGGCTCCTTCGGCTTCGGCTCGATCAAAAATTGCCCCGTAAAGCCAATTTCTTGCGCATAAGCCACAGCCATATGATAAAATCTCGCCAAATTGTCCAGCTCAAGCTCCATATCCGTGTTAAGCAGCGATTCGTAGCCTTCGCGTCCGCCCCAGAACACATAATTTTCCGCCCCCAGCTCTACCGCTGTTTCCAGCCCTTTCTTCACCTGGGCGGCCGCATACGCGTACACATCCGCATTAGAGGTCGTTGCCGCGCCATGAACGAATCGCGGATTGGTAAACATATTGGCGGTGTTCCACAGCAGCTTCACGCCGCTCGCTTTCATGTGCTCTTGTATAGAGGCCACGATCACATCCAGATGGTGATTCGTTTCTTTCAGCGAATCGCCTTCAGGCGCAATATCCCGGTCATGGAAGCAAAAATAAGGAGCGCCGATTTTCTCAAAAAATTCAAAGGCCGCCTCGACGCGTGCCTTCGCCAAGTCCAACCCGGTGCAGTCCGTCCAAGGACGAATGGCCGTATCGGCGCCAAACGGATCGCTGCCCCCGCCTGTAAAGGTATGCCAGTAGGCTACGGCAAAGCGAAGATGCTCCTCTTGCGTTTGGCCATACACGATTTCCGATTTGTTGTAATGCTTGAGCGCCAACGGATTTTTGGAGTCCCTGCCCTCATATTGAATCTTGTTCACCGTATTGAAATAACTCATATCGATTCCCCCCTATGTTGGAAAAATAGCTTTGAAATGCCAGCCATCGTCCGACAGCAAGCATTGTTATGCCACGATAGAAAAAAAAGCAAACTATCGATAGATAGCTGCTCTCATGGTTTTACCTCTTTTGCTTATAAAACTCGTGGTACAGCTTCATCAGCGCCCGCTTCTCGATCCGCGAAACGTAAGAGCGCGAGATGCCGAGCTCTTTGGCGATTTCCCGCTGCGTACGCTCCTCTCCGCCATGTTCGAGCCCGAAACGGCCCACAACGACCTCCTTTTCCCGCTCGTCGAGAATATCCAGGTTTTTGTAAATCTTGCTTTTCTCGATCTTGAGCTGTACCTTATCCACCACCTCGTCGGAGTCCGTGCCGAGGATATCGATTAACGTAATCTCATTTCCCTCCTTGTCCGTCCCGATCGGGTCGTGCAGCGATACGTCCTTGCGCGTCTTTTTCAGCGAGCGAAGATGCATCAGAATTTCATTCTCGATACACCGCGCAGCGAAGGTCGCAAGCTTGGTCCCTTTGTCGGGGGAAAACGATTCAATCGCTTTGATCAAACCGATCGTACCGATCGAGATCAAATCCTCCAGATCCTCCCCCGTATTGTCGAATTTCTTGACGATGTGCGCGACAAGCCGAAGGTTATGCTCGATGAGCACATTGCGCGAATGTTGATTGCCTTGGGCCATCAGCTTCAAATGTTTGTCTTCTTCATCCTCCGCCAAAGGCTGGGGAAACGCGTTGTTTTTTACATAGGAAACGAGTAAAGTAAGCTGTTTAATAAATAAAGCTACGGCACTGAATAATCCGGGCATTCCAGCCACCCCCTAAGGTGTTTGCCGATCAACGATCTCGGAAGTTTTCGCGCAAAGATTAGTATTAGTGTATGTGGGCGGCAGCCCGGAAGTGCCTGTATACAAAATTTACACCTGAATCCGTGACGTTTGCTTCTCCTGTTTGAAAATGTGGAATGATTATGGAACTTAAATCCCATAATACTCCGGCCAAAAAGGCACAATCAGTCTTGCAGGTCGCTGCACTTGTATGTCACAATCATTAGAGATTCGCCAGGTGAACTTGGACTACGGCGTAGGGAGTCAAGGTCTATTTTGAAGATGACTGGATCGTCACCGCGCTAAAAAGCATGGTATGGTTAATAGTAGTACGCGTTTAATGGAAAGGCAGGACACAAAGGATGATCGGAAAAATAGACAATCTGGAGCTGCTCCTTCACGGAAAGGCTTTGCTGCATGAGCTCAGTCCGGAGGACCCGCTCTACCGCACGTGGATCGAGATTTCGCTGCGGCCTGAGGCGCTGCCGCCCTATCCATTTCGCACGGAGCCAAATGCCATGCTGGGACATTCCAGATATGCGCCCCGATGCCGCGAGCAGGACGCGCGCTTCCGGCTACGCAAGGCGTCGTTCTTATCGTCGGATCTTGAGCACGGATTTGATCCGTCCTACGATCGGGTGGAGGATTACAATCAGTTGGATTCGGTTGCGGCGCTGCAGGAGCATCTGGCGGTGCTCGGGGTCCGGCTGGAGGATTTTACCGAGGCCTCGAATGTAGAGGAGTATCCTCTGTAAGGTGTCATGTGACCCGAAGGGATACGATTGGGTGGATAGAACTGTATTTGCTCCCTGTTGCGCTCTTTGAACTGAACAAAGAAAAAAACGAGTGATGGTGAAGGCTACGCCCACGGCGAAATAGTTCGCGGCCTCTTTCACACTCGTTGTCAGGTTCGCACTTTATGAATCTACAATATTCCTAATCAACTTACTGACCCATGCTTGTGAAAATCCTAAAATTTCGGCTAGTTTCTTTTGTGAAGCTTCTGGATTTTCCTTCATCGCTTGATGCAGACGATCCAATGCTTCTTTCCTTTTTGCAGTAATTGTTTTCGTTTTTACCTTATTAGCTCGTTCACGTTCTATCCGCTCCAAGAAAACTTGAAGCAAAGGAAGGCTTTGAATACATGGCGTACAAATATAAAATCGTTTGAAGTAAATGATTTGTTGCTTGCCTGAACAAAACAAACATTCTTCTGCTGGATATTTATAAACCATGATTGCCTTTTTCTTGTCGTCAAAATAATACTTTCTCCTGACATTGGGATGTAAATTCAAAACACACCTAACCTCCATGCGACTCCCCTATTAAACTCTCTGCTATCAAAAAGTTTAATAGCTTTGGTTAGACCTATGTCAATAGATTGCACGCATAAAATCGAGGAAATTGCCCACGGATAGGTACATTATGCGAGAAGCAGCCAATGGTGGGTGCGTTTCCATTATTCAAGTAAATGATTACCGATGGAGATCGAATCTCCCAGATCCTTCCCCGTATTGTTGAATTTCTTGAAGATATGTACACGAACCGATGTAAATTATCAATGAGATCACAATATGTAATCCGAACGGCGCACAAATTAAGCGATTTAACATCTCTCGGCACTATGTTCTCATTGAAGTTGATTCTAAAAGAGGCGTCGTAAAACGAATTATTATTCCTGATAGTACAATTATCCCCCCACCAATAGCTATAATCAGACCCATACCAAACATATTTGCAAGCGGTGCACTGATCAAGATTGCAATTGGGATGAAAAAGGTACTAATTGTCATTAGTGTCGCGTAAACTTGTGCTTGTTGGTGTTGTGGAACTGTGGTTTGTAAGATAACCATCTCTGGAACATTTATTGCTGTTTCAGTTGCACCTAAAATAAAACAGCAAACAATAATAACAGATAACTCAGGCATTACCCCCAAAATTGTAAGGACTACACCACTTATTACACCTGCAAAGAGGAAAAACATCCCATGGCGTACAATTTTAATTTTGACGAGAATTATCCCCATGAGAAGAGCTCCAATAGCTGAACTTGCCCGAATTATAGAAAGCGTTGTTGCATTACCATTCAACTGATCAGCTACATAAATTGCTGATAAAGACATCCATGGTATAGTGCCCACATTTATAAAAATGGCATATATTGTCAACCCAAATATTAGTTTATGTCTTTTTACATTCATAATTCCTTCATAAACGTACTTGAAGTAAGAATTGAAAACCACTCTTCCAGAAGATTCGATAATCTGTTCCTTCGGGTCATTAGTATAATTTGGTGTCTTGACAGTTAGAATTAATAGACCTGATATAACTAATAGCACCCCTGTCAATAGTAAAGTAGTACTAGCAGACAAAAGTGAAACAAGTAATCCAGCGCAGGCCAATCCTAAAAGGTTTACAATTTGAGTAACTGATTGCAAATGTGCATTTGCTGATTGAATCTTTACCTCATCAACAACTCTTGGTAATAATGCAACTGATGAAGGATTATAGATAGCAGCAGTAACGGATTGGAGTAAAGCAGTGACGAAAAATACCCAAACAGGTAGAATATCGAAGTAGTAACAAATTGGCACTATAATTATTATCAAAGCACGTATCACATCTGATGCTGCCATCCAGTACTGTAACCGTCCTTTATTTAGTAAGGGACTAATAAATAAGCTAAGAGCCATTTGTGGTACTATCGAACATACATATAGAATGGACGTGCTCACCGCCCCACCACCAGATTCAATAAGTAACCATACTAGAGCAATAGAGGCAAAGTTATCTGAGATAACTTTAAAAATTCGAGATGAGAGTAATAATATAAAATTAATTGGATACTGCTTTACGTCACCAGGTGTATTATTCATCATTCCTCCTTGGGATATTGGGCCACGTTAGAGTACCTCTTGGTGATCATCGAAAGATCAGTTGATCGATAATTCGCGACGGAAGGGGCTTAACCCTGTTTCGTCGGACAGACCCCTAGGAACACTTCAACTTTAACTTCAAGTCAGGCCTGTTGATTAACCAAATTATGTATTCTAAACAACCCCCTGGGGGTTATGTGTTTGCACAATATATTGAATCTTTATAAGCCATTCAGCAGGCAGCATATGAAGAGCGAATAAACGTGTAAATCGGACAAAGGAGAGTTCCACATGCCGAGATATGGATGAAGAAACGGAGTCAAACAGCCATTTCAGCAGAACGTACACCATCAATGCTGCAAATAACTGACCATAAACGGCGTTCTCTGTTGTCCCAAACAACGTAGGAATGTTTAAATGCTGCTTAATCCAACGAAAGAATACCTCGATCTGCCAACGAGCTTTGTACATCTGCGCGATTTGCTCGGCAGAGACCTGCATTAGATCTGTGGCGACTCGGATTTCTCGACCTTCAAAGTCCCGAAAGATCACAACACGATGGCGATGTTTAGATCGACATTGGGCTGTTCCAAGTTGACACGTGATATCACGAATAATTGGCGAATCTTCCTCGATTTGACGATGCAAAGCACGCGGTTTTTCAAGATGAACGTTATCTCTTAACCGAACGACGAATGACTGCCCGTTTTCTTTATAGCCATCCAAACGTTCGAGTTTTCCGTAGGCTCTGTCCATGACCATAATGTAGTCCGTATGAGTCAAGCTCTCGCTCATCGGCCCGTCATGCTTCGAGCCAATGCTCTCGATGGCCTTCAGTGGCTGAAGATTTTCTGCCTGCAAGGCCACATGTAATTTTACGCCTGCTCGTTCCCCATGATAAGGTGCCCAAGGCAGACGGGTTTTGCCAACGGTCATCGTTGTGGAATCAATAAGAAGCAATTCTTTAGGGAAAGCCAATTTTCGACGTGTCTTACGACTACATTTTTGGATAAGCAGATGAAAAAGCTCTTTGAACACAGCAAAAGGTACCTCTGCTGCTTTGCTCGAAAAGCTAGAATAGTGAACCTGAATTAAGCCGCAGGAATGAGCGCAGTCAACCCCTGCCCGGTAACCCTCCCATTGTTAATGAGCAGCCGTACACCAATATTGTAACAAGTCATATACCGTAAACTTACGGGCTTTGTCTTCATAACCTATCATTCGCACAATTGATTTGACTTCTTCAGCACTTAGAATGGATTGAAGAACGGATGGGATCGTGATACAATTTTTCATGAGGTCGCCTCTTTCTCGAATCGCTTTGGTGGTACAAACGATTCTACAGTAAAGGCGATCTTTTTTCTACCATTTAGTGGTTAATCAACAGGCCTGACTTCAAGTAGTTCTTCTTCATTTTTTGGTTTGGGCAAACTTTCCCACTTCTCAAGAACTTTTACAAGTTCTGAGACTAATTTTTCTCTGTCTTCGGATGTCAATAAAAGTTGAGTTAGAATTCTTGAAGAAATATTATCTTTATTCGTTGTAAATTCCTCATTAGAGGATGTGAGGAATCTTGTAGATTTGGCTTTGTAGTATTTTTCTGTAATTCCATTAATTTCGCGAGTTTCAGTTAGTGTTAGAAGTTTTCCTTGATTTAATCGCTGTATATTTGTCAATTCAAATTCAACATTTTTATAAACCAGTCTCCGGTTTAACAAGGGGGTTTTCACAAATTGTTTCTTCGTTGAATTCGCCATTTTTAGAGTCAAAGGGTGCGGAATTTGAGTGTTATCCCTCTTCTGCAAATAAAAAAAAGAGGCTCTTTGGCCTCCATTGATACATTTTTTTACGCTACCGCCAGTATCATGAAGATAAATTGCTTCCTTTCTTCATGACTAAGATGATTAGCGAAGTTATATTCCCACTGATTACGTAGATATTCTCCCCATTCAGGGATTTTCCTTACTCTGACTATTTCACTTTGTTCATTGGAATATCCCTTCTCTATGTTTTAGGACTCCATGTTATTTTATCATAGTTGGTTATGACTTCCAAACCAATACGCTCCTTTTCGCCATACCGTGGCGAATTTGACCTGTTGTGGTGTAAGTAGCAGCAAAACCTAATTCCAATTACACCCATTTCAGCAGAAAGCTACGGATTTGCTGTAGATTCATCTGGAAAAATGTGTATTTAATGTAACCAGGGCTTGCATAAAGATATGTTGTTTTGCTTTGGACGCAAAAGTTAATTATCAAACCAAAACACTATTCTTATTTCTTCATCGTTTTCGATGGCTCTTTCCTTTTTCAAAACTTCCATTCGTTCCATCAGGTAGGTTAGATTTAAGTTGAGATAGCCTTTCCATTCCATCAAAACCATGCCTTGTTCTACACGATTTGGAGTTTTGACATCCACAAAGTGAAGCTGATACTTTTGACCATTCTCAATTGTTTCGGTTGCTTTTTTATGTTCATCTTCATAGACCCAGCCCTTTAATTCCATCAAGTTGCCATATCCGCTATCCTTGAGTTCTTTCAGCGTCAGATAGGAAGCGTGATGAAAGTCAACTTTTTCAGATTCAAAATCTATCTCACAGAAATTTTCATAGTATTTCTTGACTAAAGAATCCATATGCTCAGGTAAACCTTTTGCTTTAGATATTGGCAAATAGCTGTTTTCTTCATCGTTTCCCCGCACCCCTGCCAACAGATAAAAAAGGCCATAGTCGCGCCTGTTATCAATTAAATCTGTATAGTGAAATCCCTCGTTTTCAGTCACCATGTATTCAGCCCAATCATCTTGCCTATACCATTGGTCAATATTTATCCATTTTTTCTCTGTATTCTTGTGTTTTCGTAAAAACCCCTCGCAAAAAAGCTGTATGTCACACCCCACCGTAGTCACCACCGCCAATAAAATAAAAATCCTGCTTATTCATCTTATTTATTATAACTTAAATTGGTTATACCAGAAGCAAAATGTTTCTTCAATCAAGAATAAGAGGAGGTCAACTATCGCAATCTTTCATTTGAGCATAAAAATCATTAACCGTGGCAAAGGCAAGTCGTCGGTTGCAGCGGCGGGTTACCGCAGCGGTGAAAAAATCACAAATGAGTATGATAGAGTGACCCATGACTACACACGAAAAGGTGGCGTTGTGCATAGATCAATTTTATTGCCCGACCATGCGCCGAGAGAGTACACAGACCGCGGTACCCTATGGAACGCTGTGGAGAAAATCGAGAGAAATTGCAACTCACAGCTTTATACATTCGTTTTTCTCATGGATGAAAATGACTCCATGAGTTTTTTTATTTTGTTGACCCAAGATGTGGAGCTACTTAAGCACGGCACCATTTGCAGAATTGTAACTGACAAAATATTGGGAATGGATAAATATTCTCCGGAAAGGGAAATATACAGAAAATTTAAAAGGGGCGCGTCCTTTTGACCTTTAAAACTCGCTATTGCTATCTTAGTCTTATATGTATGCTTTTAATTAATATAACAACACCAACATTAGCTGCTCATTCAAAAACTAGGGAAAAACAACTTGAGGAAGCTTTGTTACAACAATTGCATTCAGTTATAGTTGCTTCACTCAAAGACATTTATAAGACAGAATATGCTACCTTTAATTGTGAACGAATAACTAATATTAACGAGAAGGTAACAGTAAAAAGAAAAGATAAGGGGAGCATTCGTGCAGATGCTTTACATGGGGCAAAGTATTTTGAAATAACCGTTAGTTTATGTAATGTTGGGGTTAAAAAAGATAATGTGGAACTGTATCTGAAGAATGATACTCCAACAGCTAAATTTTATTTGGTTAGTTATAACATAACACCTAAAGATGACTAATGAGAGACGATAGCTCGATGAATTCGTTTTTATAACTTCTAATAATTTCCAATTTTAGCGAATAGAAAAAGAGGCTCTTTGGCCTCTAAATTGTACATTTTTTTACGCATATAAAATGAAATTAAGATTTCATTCTCAATGCACCGCGCCGCGAAGGATGTGGGCTACCAGCCGCAAGTTATGTTCAATCACGATGTTGTGCGAGTGCGCATTCCACAAGGTTAACTGTTTAATGAACAAAGCCCCAGCACGCATAACATCAATTGTACATTGTATGTGAGCTGGGGCCTACTTGTGCATGTAAGGTAAAAAGGAATGCCTTAAATCATATGCCCAGCATGGGAAGATGCTTTCGGGTATGGTAAGTGAGAGCCAATGAAATGCATTGTTTCAATTCATCCACGGGTATTTCATCATTTTCATCGAACATGATCGCCCGGTTACCCTCAAAGTTGAATTTATCCCGATAAAGTTCTCTAAATGTGTCCACCAGTTTTGAGTTGCAATTGAAATACATGGCATACTGATTTAAGTTTGATTCTTTCCAATTGATTCTGATGGTACTTCCGCTTTTTGCGATGTAACTAGGTTCGCCCCATTTTAGTGTCTCTTCCACCGTGTCAACGCCATCTATCTCTGATGCAGTATCCAGTATTAATTGGCGGAGAAACAACAATTTTTCTTGCATGTGTTTGGGATAACGGTCGAATACATCGGCTACCTTTGTGTTTTCAATCGCATCCATGCTGATCATTCCTTTCCCCATTGCATCAAGGATGTTCATTTACAGGGACGGTGTTGTACTGTATTAGCGCAATGCGATATAAATTTCCGCTTGTCCGTTGTTCGGATCGATATTCGGCCCATAATACTCAAAATCGCCCGTGAACGCCCGATCATTACCGGGTTGTTGCGACCATTGCCAAATATCGGCCCAAGCCCGCTGCACCATCTCTATAATCGGCCCCCGCTCCGTCACGAATACGGCATATTTAGCAGCGGGAACAGTAAACGTCTTTACGAAATCGGGATATTGGTCCTGCAATGGTTCTCGAACGTGTACGCCGACCATTACTTCATATTGTCCGGCAACTCCCTGTTCATAGTTGAAGTAGCAGCTGTAATGGCCGTTCTGCTGTATTTGGATACCCAGTTGTCCGGCAATATCTGTTGAGTGAAATTGCTCAAACAGCTTGCCAATTTTCCCTTGCCCGCTTAATTCGGCCTCATTTGTCGTGACAACGCTAATTCCGGCCAGCGTGAAGGACGGACGCTCCTCGACACGGGTAGGTTTCGGGACAGCCGCATCTCCGGTTTGACCAGTTTGTGCTTTTGATTGAAATTCGTCTTGTTTCATCGCTAATCCTTCTCCTTTAATTGGAATAAGACTAGTTTAACACAACTAACCTGACAGCTATCTGTCAAGTTAAATGACCACTTCTATACATTTTCGCAACTTGCTCCGCACGGCTGGCGATGATCTCTCTCAGATGTGGGGGTTCAAGAACCTCTGCATGATGTCCCAGGCTAAGTATAAAACTGTACAACCATTCATCTTCCGGATATGCTTTCTTTACTTGCCAACTGCCGTCATCAACTGGCGATAACTCCTCAATCCCAAACCATTCCTCCGCCAAATAACGAGATTCAGCACGGAATCGCAAGACGAACTCTGTCGCCTGAGACGACTCGGTCGGGCTCTGGTCTGCAGAGCGATCTTGCTTCGGTAGCTCTCGGCGAATGAATATCCTCCCATCGGCTATCTCCAACTCCTTCATCCTCTTTAATTTGAATAATCTGAACTGCTCTTTCTCCTGGCAGTAGGCTTTCAAGTACCATTGTTTTCCTTTCATAATGAGCATATGAGGCTCAACGATTCGATGAGATACTTCGCCTTTCGCATTGGAGTAGGTGAATTCTGCTATATGGCAGCTATCTACCGCTTCCTTTAACTGCTGCAGTTTAGGCTGCAGCCTTTCGTTGCCGTCCCATGGCGAATAGTCGATCAGGACACGGCTCGTCATATGCCGGAATTCTTCGGAGTATGCGGGCGGGATAACGCTATTGATTTTCTCCATTAACCGCAGATGCTGCTCGTTGCCGTATGAGGTGGAGATGCTGCGAAGGGCGGTGACGATGGCAGCAAGCTCGTCGTTGGTCAGCACATTGCGATCCAAGCGGTAACCTTCCGCCAAACCGATGCCGCCGTTGTTTCCCTGGTAGGTGACAACGGGGATGCCGGCCACATTTATCGCTTCGATATCCCGGTATATCGTCCGTACGGACACCTCGAACCGCTCAGCGAGTTCCTTGGCTTGCACCATGCGGCGGTTCAGCAGCAAGATGATGATAGATAAGAGCCTTTCCAATTTCACAGTAGTTGACCTCCATTATGTCGGACAAACAAGCTTGTTTGCGATTGCTATTGCTTATTCATGAGAATTCTCCGAAATTAATTCATGCTCGCTATCATTATATATTACCTCATATGCATCAAGAAAGGCAGCCCGGAGGTAGCCCTGTAAGTATTCATTCACCATAATACTCATACATGCCGATTATGTCGTTGATTCAAATTCATTGCTATCCGGCATTCCCGGCCCCTTGCCGCATCCGCCGCCGAAGCCTTTATCTCCCGCAGGCTGTTCACCATTCACTTGCGCCGTTGCACGCTCCGTCAGATTAAATAAAAGAAATTTTTCCTTTTGAAAGAAGGACAGTCGAAGTCCGTATGGAATATATGTATAGTAATATATTTTCTTCCAGTTCCAATCAAACGAAACCGAGGTGAATTCACGTGAGCCGAACGACGGATTTCATTCGTTTGGCGGAGCATTATGGCGCTCCCAATTATAACCCGCTCCCGATCGTCATCTCCAAAGCCGAGGGCGTATGGGTCGAGGATGCGGAAGGCAGGCGTTATCTTGATCTGCTGAGCAGCTACTCCGCGCTAAACCAAGGGCACCGGCATCCGAAAATCATCCAGGCCTTGAAGGACCAAGCCGAGCGGGTCACTTTAACGTCCCGGGCGTTCCATAACGACCGGATTGGACCGTTCTTCGAACTGCTGTCCCGGCTGACGGGCAAGCCGATGATCCTGCCGATGAACACAGGGGCGGAAGCGGTGGAAACGGCGGTGAAGGCGGCCAGACGCTGGGCCTATGAGCGAAAGCAAGTGACGGAGCCGCTTGCGGAAGTGATTGTCTGCGAAGGCAATTTTCACGGCCGGACCCTTGCGGTCACTTCCTTCTCCACAACGCCGGAATACAAGAAGGGCTTCGGTCCGTTTACCCCGGGCTTTACGGTTGTCCCTTACGGCGATTTGCAGGCGCTCGAAAACGCTATCACGCCGAATACGGCCGCTTTTCTCTTCGAGCCGATCCAGGGCGAAGCAGGCATTATCCTGCCGCCGGAAGGCTATTTGCGCCAAGCTTGGCAGCTGTGCAAGGAGCGAAACGTGCTATTTATCGCCGACGAGATTCAGACCGGCTTCGGGCGAACCGGTCAACGGTTCGCATGCGACTGGGAACAGGTCGTGCCCGATATGTATATCCTGGGCAAAGCGCTCGGGGGCGGCGTGCTGCCCGTCTCTGCCGTAGCGGCCGACCGGGAGGTGCTGGAGCTATTTTCCCCTGGCTCGCATGGCTCGACCTTCGGCGGCAATCCGCTCGCCTGTGCCGTCGCGATTGCTGCGATGGAGGTCATCGAGTCCGAAGGACTGGCCGAGCGCTCCCGGGAACTGGGCGAGTATGCGATCGAGCGACTCCGCCGGCTCCGCAGCCCGCTTGTTCGTGAGGTTCGCGGGCGCGGGCTGTTTATCGGGATCGAGCTGGAGACGGCGGCAAGGCCTTACTGCGAAAAGCTCAAAGAGCGCGGAATTCTGTGCAAGGAAACACATGAGCATACGATTCGTCTGGCTCCCCCGCTAATCATTGCCAAGGAAGAGCTCGATATGGCGCTGGAGCGGCTCGAAGAAGTATTGCTGCCGCAGCATGAGAGCGTATAGAGCTTTAACTAAGCACAGAAGAAGGAGCTGGACTGCATGACCCGCGCAAACTCAATCACCCTTCTCGGCGTTCCTTTCGACTTGGGGGCCGGACGCCGGGGGGCCCGCGGCGGCCCGGAAGCTATTATGCAAGCCGGTCTGCCTGAAAAATTACGCCGGCTCGGCATTCAATGGAGCGATGCCGGACTGTTGACTTGGCCGGAGCCGCAGCTCAATCAGGATGCGCTTCCGCTTACCGCACTAAAGTATTTTCACGACGTGCTGGCCGTGAACGAAGCGCTGGCCGCCGGCGTCTCCCGTATCGTGCAGCAGGGGAGCTTCCCGCTCGTTCTCGGTGGCGATCACAGCATCGCGATCGGTACGCTGGCAGGGCTGGCCTCGCACTATAGCCGGCTCGGCGTGATCTGGATTGATGCCCATTCCGATCTGAACACGCCCGATACGACGCCTTCGGGCAACATCCATGGCATGTCGCTCGCCGCAAGTCTCGGGCAAGGCGACGAACGGTTAACCCGAATCGGGGGCATTAGCCCGAAGATCAGGCCGGAGCATACGGTCCTTCTCGGGGTAAGAGACCTCGATCCGGGCGAGAAAGCCAGCATCAAGGCGCAGGGTATCACCTGCTTCACGATGCACGACATCGACCGGCGCGGAATGAGCAGCGTGATGGAAGAAGCCCTTCAGGTGGCGGGCAAAGGCACGGACGGCGTACATTTGAGCTTTGATATCGACAGCCTTGATCCGGTCGAAGCGCCCGGCACGGGAACGCCGGTGAAAGGCGGACTCAGCTACCGGGAAGCGCACCTGGCCCTTGAGCTGCTGCACGAATCGGGAATCGTGACGTCCGCCGAGCTGGTCGAGGTGAATCCGTCGCTCGATACGGGACAGAAGACGGCACAGCTCGCCGTCGAATTGATCGGCTCCCTGCTTGGGGAGCAAATTTTGTGATCGGCTGCCCGATTTGCCGGATGCGTTCGGACGGCATCCCTGCAATAGCAAAGTGCTTCTGCCGCAGCGTGTACTGCTGCCTGCAGAAGCACTTTGCTTCGTTTTATATGAGCTTACGCAGTATGGCGCGGATCAGGCAGCCCAGCATCTGCCGTCAATCGCCGGGCGTTTCGCCTTCCGTCCGTTTCGCCTCTTCTTCCAACAGCTTTCTGCGCAACACTTTGCCGACCATCGTTTTGGGCAGATGATCGCGAAATTCGTAAATCTGGGGCACCTTGTAAGCGGCCAGTCGCTCCCGGCACCACCGGTTGAGCTCCTCGGCTCCCGCCTCGCTGCCCTGCTTCATGACCAGATACGCCTTCACCGTCTCCCCCCGGTAACGATCGCGCACGCCGGCCACCACAGCCTCCGCCACATCCGGGTGCTCGTACAGCACCTCCTCGATCTCGCGCGGATAAATATTGAAGCCTCCGGCGATGATCAAGTCCTTTTTGCGATCCAAAATGTAAAAAAAGCCGTCCTCATCCATCCTTCCCATATCGCCGGTGTACAGCCATCCGTCCTTCAGCACCGCCGCCGTATCCTCCAGTCTGTTCCAATAGCCCTTCATCACTTGGGGTCCGCAGACGGCAAGCTCGCCGACCTCTCCGACCGGCAGCTCCTCCAGCGTCTGCGGGTCGACAATCCGCGCGTCCGTATCGGGGAACGGAATCCCGATGGAGCCGATTTTCCGCCGCTCCCAGATGTTGTTCCCGTGCGTGACGGGCGACGCTTCCGTTAAGCCGTAGCCCTCGACGAGGCGGCCACCCGAGATGGCCTCGAACTGCTCCTGCACCTCAAGCGGCAGCGGAGCGGCCCCGCTGATGCACAGCTTCAGCGAAGATAAGTTAAACCGCGGCTTGCGGGCTTGCTGGAGAAGCGCAATATACATCGTCGGCGCGCCGGGGAACACGGTCGGCTTCGTCCGGCGAATGGTCTCAAGCAGCAAGCCGGTCTCGAACCGCGGCAGGAGCGCCAGCGTTCCGCCCAAATAAACGGACTGATTCAACAGCACCGTAAGCCCGAACACATGAAAAAAAGGCAGCGCCGACAAATACGTTTCCTGTCCGGGCTTCAAACGGTAGGACCACAGCCGGCTTTGAATCGTATTGGCGATTAGGTTATAATGCGTGAGCATCACTCCTTTGGCCCGCCCGGTCGTGCCTCCGGTATATTGGATCAAAGCCAGATCGTGTTCCGCATCCACCTCCGCTTGCCGAAGCTCGGGGGAACCCCGCTCCATAAATTGCCGGAACGGATAGACGCCGTTGCCATAAACGACTTTCCGGTCCAGTCCCTGCTTCTTCGCGAACATCGGGTAGAGCCATTTTTGCGGGATAGGCATGTAGTCCTTGATCGACGTGACGATGACATGCCTCAGCTCGGCGGACTCGGCAATTTCCGATACCCGCCGGTACAGCAGATCCAGCGTGACGATCGTCCGGGCCCCCGCATCCTTGAGCTGATACTCCAGCTCGCGCGGGGTGTACATCGGATTGGTCATTACGACGATGCCGCCCATAAGCAGCGTGCCGAAATACGCAATGACCGTTTGCGGGCAGTTCGGCAGCATGAGCGCCACCCGGTCGCCTTGGCGCACGCCGTGCCGGACGAGCGCGTCCGCAAACCGGCTCGCTTGCTCCAGAAGCTTGCGGTAAGTCATCGTTTTGCCCATAAAATCCAAGGCGGCGCGCTGCGGATACGTACGGGCGGACTCCGTCAAAAAACAAGCCAGCGAATGTCGCGGGTAGTCGAACGTCGGCGGCACCTCGGCAGGATAGTGACGCAGCCAAGGCTTGTCGGGCATTAAAACCACCTCCATGCAAGGTTACCTTGGTCTGGAGGCCGACGCCGACGGTTTCGCCGGTCACGTATGACACCTCGGCGGCGGCCGATTGGGGAAACGGTAAACCGCCCTAGCGGACGAACCACAGGACCGTCCGCTTTGCCGCTTGCGGCCAACGGCCGGCCAGGTTGTCCGAAAGCGCCGCCATTTCCCCTGTACTTGGTAATTTATGCGCCGCAAGCTGCGTCTATGCCATAGGTGAGATTCAGGTGAGAAGGCAAACGATTGATCCATGGGGAGTTGGTGGGATTCTTGCGGGGGACGGGGAGGCAAACGGAAGCGCACCTGCCGGGGATGCAAATGAGCTCTTGCCCGAAAAGAGGTGCGCTTCTCTGTTGGACCGACTACGCGGCGGCTTAAGCTCCCGCTTCGGCTGATGGAATCAGCCTCTCGAGCTCTTCAAGCCGGATCTGGCGGATCGAGCCGATGATCCAATCGGCCTTTGATAAATCTTGGTTTCCGGAATTGACATTTTGAAACCCGATGCACGTCATACCGGCAGCTTTGGCCGCAGCCACGCCGTTGCGGGAATCTTCCAGGACGATGCATTGATCGGGCGAGGCACCGAGCATTTCAGCGGCTTTCAAATAAATATCCGGTGCCGGTTTGCCATGGTCCACTTCTTCGCCGCTTATTACAAAATCGAAATACGGAAGCAGGCCGAACTTATTCAGCACCGCCTCAATGAACACCCGCGGCGAGGAGGAAGCCAGACCGATCCGCTTGCTGCCATGCAGCGAATGAAGCAGCTCCGCGATCCCCTCGATCGGCCGGTCGTCCGAAGCCTCCAAGTACGACAGCTTCCGCTTCAGCTGCAATTCGATGATGTCCTCGACGGATGTCGCCAGGCCGTACTTGAGCCGGATTCGGGTCCACATCTCGGGATTGGTCATCCCGACATACGCTTCAAGCTCCTCCTTCGTAATCGGAACGCCGAGCCCTTCCATCACCTCCATATCCACCTTGAAGTGAAGCGGCTCGCTGTCAATGATGACGCCGTCCATATCGAATATAAAAGTCGTAAACATATCGGTTCCCCTTTCTCCTTTCCTGATCTGGCATAGCGTGAAATCTATCTTCGACAAAGTGTCGTCTGAACTGATTTTATCACGCTCCCTTCGGAGCTCCAAGCGCATGTTATACTAAGATCGGGAGGTGAATGCCCATGCTGTTCAAAAACGACGTGCTGAAAAGGCTGGCGGACGGCAGTGTCACGACGGCTTTTCGATGCTGGAAGAAAGCGCGGATCAACGAGGGAACCAAGCTGCGCACACCGGTCGGCGTGCTTGAGATTCAAAGCGTGGAGGTCGTTGCGGAAGAGGAGCGTTTGACCGCGGAAGATGCCGGACGGGCCGGCTATGTATCGCTGGCGGAGCTGCGGAAAGAACTGAACCGATACCGCGGCAAGGGTAACGTTTATCGAATTGAGCTGCGATATGCCGGTTCCGATCCGCGCGAGATGCTGTGGGAGCAAGACGAGCTGACCGATGCCGAGGTAGACGAGTTGAAGCGCCGGTTGCAGCGCTATGATAAGGCAAGCCGACGAGGTCCCTGGACGCTGCAAACGATGCTTCTCATCCAAGAGCTGTCGGGCAGTAGAGCGGCCGAATTGGCCGACAGAATGGCTTGGGAACCCGATGCGCTCAAAATCAACGTGCGGAAGCTCAAGGAGCTCGGGCTTACGATCAGTCTGGGCACGGGGTACAAGCTGTCGTCCCGCGGCATCAGGCTGCTTAAGCATCTTCAACCTTGACAAGCTTCGAACCGACCGGTCCGAAGCAAACCACCCCTTCCTGCATGGACACGATGCTTGTGTGTCTTGGATGTGCAGCGCAAGGGGTGCTTTGATATCCGGCGCGCGGCAGCCGTATCAGGCCAAAGCATCCGCCACCTGTTTGCCGAGTGCCCGGCAGGCGGCTTTATCCGAATCCGACGGGTTTAATTCTACCTTCAAGCCTTCTGCGACAACGTCCGCTCCGAGTTCCTCCAGCTTCTCCTTGAGAAGGTCGACCGCCTTGCCGAACTGCGCGTACGAGGAATCCGCCGAACCGAAGACCGCCGCCTTTTTCCCGCTCAGCTCCAGACCGTCCATCTCTTCGTAGAAATCGAGAAATTCGTCGGGGAGCTCACCGTCGCCCCAAGTGTAAGCTCCAAGAATAATGCCGTCGTAATCTGCCAGCTCGTGACCGCTTGCATCCATCACGTTTTTGACGACCGGCTCGATCCCCGCTTCGCGGACCCCCTCTGCGACCTCGTCGGCCATCTCCTCCGTATTGCCCGTCATGCTGGCAAACACAATAATCAGCTTCATTTCCAAGCTCCTCCGTTTTCCGTCATGTTCCATCTACTTCCTCAATCATATTAAATGATAATGATTATCATTGTCAATTATGTTTTTTTGAGAAGCCACTCATTTTCGGTCCGCATCGCCTTCCACCGACACCTGACTCAATGCGCCGTTCCGGGAACGCGTCCTTTTTTCGTGATAGGTACCTCAAGACAACTGTCCATACCATAGGACGGCGGATGACATACCTTATATAGGTGCCAGCAGGACAGAAACTTACATCGGCATTACGGGAGAGGATCGAAGTGGCAAGAGGACTATTCGATGTCGTTGTAAACCCGGAGCTTAGCGAGGATACGATAACAGTGGTCGCGAATTGTATAAACGGCTACGCACATGAGCTGCACGCGCTTCGGGACGGAACGATGGTCGTTTTGAAAAAAGAAGGCAGTCCGGGAAAACAAATCCGCATCGTGCGGGGACAGGACGACGAATGCCTGTTTCATTACATCGAAATGGGACCGGCCACGGCCCAAGCCGTCAACCTGCGGGGAGGAGCCCGCTGCCTGCTGGAATATAACGAGCTCGAACAGACTGTGACTCTGACCAAAATTACCTTGAACAAAGAGCGGGTCATCGTGCTTACCGAAAAGGGTCAACCGGAACCGAGAGTAAGAATCGGGTATTCGTTACTGAACAAGCTCGGAATGGCTGGCGCACAAAGGAGCCGGACCGTGCGGGCCAGACACGGGAGTGCTTCCGTCAAGCTCCGCCTCTCGGTGCCCCAAAACGAGCTTAGCGAACAATTCGTACTGTCGGCGGGCGCTGCGGCCAAGCTTCGGCTGGGCAATGGGCAGCCGTGCCTGCTTGCTTATGATCAAGTGGCCCGGACGCTATCGTTCTCGCCGTTATCGGACGCACCGGAATCCGTCGACCCGGCGACCGGTACTGCGCCGAACGATTCGGCTCAGCCTATAAAATCGTCATACCGGTCGAGGTCCGCACAACGAACCGTCGCCAAAACCGTGACCGCCAGCCGGAGCGGCAAATCGCGGACCCGCAAAACCGCCCCTTCCCGCCTGTTCGTTTCAAAGCAAACGAAGGCTCCAAAACCAGAACCCTCTTCCAAAACCGTAGAATCCGCCGTGTGGATCAGCCCAAAGCTTCATAGAGGACGCCGGTAAATCAGTTCATCCGCCGCATCCACGGGCGATTCCAGAAATCCCGAATCCGTCATATCTTTCATAAGCGCTATACTTTGCACTATAATGATAGAGTTGTTTGAATCATAGCAGTAGGGTTTATTGTCGTTTGGGGGTCAGAGAAGATCAAAATGAAAAAAAACAACTATTGAAGAAATACATGTTTTACGGGCACTCGCCTTTCTGGCCGTTGTGCTGCAGCACTCGATCGGCCACTATTTGTCCGAGCCGGATACAACGCTTTCGGATGGCGTGATGTTTACACTTTTTCTTCTTCTTTCCAAGTTTGCTGTTCCGTTGTTCATCTTTATTACAGGTCTCGTACTGTTTTACAATTATGACGGGCCGCTACGTTACGGTTCGTTTCTGCAAAAGCGGCTGAAGGACATCGGCGTCCCGTATTTGTTCTGGTCCCTCATCTATGCTGCTCCCGCATTGTTGCAAAGCACCGGCCTCTTCACAGGCGTACAGCAGTTCGTGGGGCTGGCATTTACCGGCAAAGCCTCGTATCACTTGTGGTATATTGTGATGATCATTCCGTTTTACGTGACGTTTCCGCTTTGGCGCTGGGTGATCCAGAATGTGCGAAGCCGAATCGTGACATCTGGGCGCGCGATCGCCGCCATGATGCTTTTGGCTATCGTGTATGTGTATGGTATGACTCTAATATGGCCGCTTTATCAGGCGGCGGAGCAATGGAATCTGCCGGCGCTGACCCCCATGCTGACCGAATATGCAGACCGCAACTCGCTCTATTTCTTCTACTACTTTGTCCTTGGAGCAGTCTCCGGTTCGGCGCTAACGCACTGGAGGGAATGGCTGAGACGCAACGGGCCGCTGGTGTATGCCGGTTTTTTTAGCTTGTCCGCTTACTTGACTTATCGTGTCGTTGCCGGCTTCGAAAATAACCCCGCATCTCAGAATCACTACGAGGACTTGCTTTTGCTGCGCCCGGTGACGGCGGTTTTCTTGATCGTTTCGATTCTTGTGGCATATAAGTTCGGAATGCGGGTCGCCGAATCCGCGAAGGGGTTTACGCGCCGTGTGCTCTGGATTGTCAGCCAATATTCCTATGGCGCTTATTTGATCCATGCGCTGATGCTGACCTGGGCTACCATGCTCTCTGACGTACTGCTTCCGCAGGTGAACGTCACACTTCGCACGATCCTTGCCTTTATTCTTTGCTCGGCGATGTCGGTGCTGGCCACATTTGCGCTGTCCAGGATTCCGTTCCTCGGGCAATGGATGACCGGTTTGGGGAAATCCAAAAAGAAACCGCAGCCAGTTCCCGGCCTGTCGGCTGACAGCATGAAGGGCTAAAATCGCTAAATCGCAGAAGAGCCGGAGGTCTGATTCTTGGCATGCACGACGGGGGCTTATGCATCTCCAACCGGGTGGCTTATTTTATCATCGGCGACGACCTGTGGACGCAAGCGCTTTCGCATCGCCTTCGAACGGTCCGTCTGGATTACGCTCCTCCTGATCGTTGCCTATGCCGGCGCGAAAATCGCAGAAAGCAAAACGGAACGAAGCAAGTCTCCGTCCCGTTTGACACGATATTAATAACCGAAATCAAGCGTTTTGCCCGTTTCGGCGTAGGTTTTGATATTGCTCAAAATCATAGGCCAGCTTTGCCGGGTGTTCTCGTACGACGGATGATTGGCCGGCCACTTGTCGTTGACCAGCGTCAGCTTGGTGCAGCTGCCCATAGGCTCCAGCGCGAACGTGATCCGGGTCTCCAGCTCGGCGTGGTTGTCCCGGTAAGAAGGTCCGGCATGCTCGGTCACGCTGAGCAGACGGTTAGGCTCGATGGCGAGCACCTCGCCGTAGACGTGGACAGTTTCGTCGCCGTCGTTCCCGGGTCCCACGTACGCGTAATCGGCGCCAACCTCGAAGGTGGAACGGATCGTACAGCCGAACATCGTCTTTTTCACGCCTTCGTCCGAAATCAATACCTGCCAGACGTCCTCCGGTGACGCCCCGATATAGTAATGGTAAACAAGATCCATGCTTATCCCTCCGCGCATCTATTATTTTGGAATTGCAATCGGATGCCCCGACTGTTACTCTTACTATACATTCGGCTGCGGACAAGCGTATAGGAAAAACGCGACAGAACGATTTTCCCGCATAACGGGGCAAGGGAGAGATTTGATGCACAGGACGGCCGACGAGACCCCAAGAGGACTATTGCATCCGAAAAACGGTGAAAAAAAGTTTGTATTGTCCCGATTCCAGCCTTCGGCGGAAATCGACTTTTTCGTGCAGCATTATTGGATCGTCAAGTGGGACTTGCGCGGAGAAGCGCCGTATCGTCAGACGGTATTGACCCATCCGAACGTCAATCTGGTTTTCGAACCGGAGCTTACGCGCATTTACGGCGTTACCAGTGTGACCTCCTCTCATTTGCTGCAGGACCGAGGCTGGGTACTTGGCCTGAAATTCAAGCCCGGAGGCTTCTACCCTTTCCTGAACGAGCCGATATCCCGGTTGACGGACAGCTCCGTCAGCTTCCGCGAAGTGTTCGGGATGGATAGCGGGCCGCTTGAGAAAGAAATTTTTGCCCAAGAGGAGATCGAGCCGGCGCTCCGCCGGGTGGAAACGTTCCTCGGCGAGCGGCTCCCGGCGCCGGACGACAACGTCAGCTTGGTGAGCGACATCGTCAGCCGCATCCAAAACGACCGGACCATCGTCAAAGTGGATGATGCCGTGCGCCAAACCGGAGTGCACAAGCGGACGCTGCAGCGCATGTTCGACCGCTATGTCGGCGTAAGCCCCAAATGGGTCATTCGGCGCTACCGGCTTCATGAAGCGGCCGAGCAGATGCACCATGGCTCCGTTCCCGATTGGTTGCAGCTTTCCTTGGCGCTCGGCTATTACGATCAGTCCCATTTCATCCGCGATTTCAGGTCGATTGTGGGGCCGTCGCCGGAGCAATACGTCAAGAAGCATCATTCCTGCTAACCCCGGGCTGCTGCCGTTCGAATAGGCAAGGCAAGCGTGGAGCAGGTCCGGTTCGTTGGAACCGGGCCGTTTTGTCGTACTCCGGGGTCATTCCGCGCCGTCTGGCTCGTGCTGCCACGGGTCGGGCAGCAGTCCCGTATAATTCGCAGAAGGCGACTGGAGGTCGCGCTCCAGCACGAACTTCGAACGGTCGCCGCGGAATATTTCCTGCGAATGCTCCATTGGTATGCCCGCCGTATCATAGGTAACGGAACGGACCATCAAGGCGGGAGCCCCGACGGCCACCTCCAAATATTCGCTGTACTGATCATCGGTCAGGATCGGCTCGATCCAGTCGACACATTTGCTTAATTGATGCCCGTACTTGCCGCGGAACACGTCGTACAGCGAGCCATGAATTTCCTCAAGAGCAAGACCCGGCGCAACCTTCCACGGAATATACGTAATGGAATATTTCAGGGGCGTCCGGTCAACATACCGCATACGGATCAGCTTGAAGAGCGGGTCCGTTTCGGCGACCTGCAGCATCTTGGCCAGCTTCGCGTTTGCCGGCACCACAGCGAATTCCAGCACCTTCGTTTCGCCGGTTAGCCCCAGCCGCTTCATATAATCGTCAAAGCTGATGTAGCTGGACAGCGGCTGCTGAATTTTGGAAGAAGCGACGAAGGTGCCCTTGCCTTGCGTTTGCTCGATATGCCCCTCCAGCTTCAAATGATGCAGCGCTTGCCGGACCGTCGTCCGGCTCACCTCAAATTGCTCGCACAGCTCGTATTCGGTCGGCAAGCGGTCCCCCGGCCGATACCGTCCCGACTCGATCAGCTCCAGTATACGGTTTTTCAGCTTATGATAGAGCGGAGCGTCCGCTTTCGTTTTTGCCACGTTGAAACCTCCGATAAGAACCATAGTCATTGTACCCAAACATTCGATACAAATTTAGATACAACTATAGGATACAACGTTGAAGATAGGTATTCAAGAGCCTATTTTATCTGAAAATAACCCGTTGACGCCGCTCGGAAGGCGTGTTAAATTTGTAATGACAAATGCAAATTAATAATATTTGTAATAACAAGTGCTTCTTAGGAGAAGGAAGGAGTCGGCATCAGCATGAGCTATATCATCGGCGTAGACGGCGGCGGAACCAAGACGTATGCAGTTGTTATCGACGAGCATGGAAACAAGCGGGGAAGCGGCATTGCCGGATGCGGCAATCATCAGATTGTCGGCATCGATAAGGCGCTGGGGCATATCCGGCAATCCGTAGAACAAGCGATTCAGGAGGCCGGCCTGGCTCATGACGATATCGCCTTCGTCCAGTACGGCCTTGCGGGTGCGGACCGGGAGCACGATTTCTCGATTCTTCGCCCCGCGCTGGCGACGCTGCCTTTTGCGAATTGGGACGTCGTCTGCGATACGATGGAAGGCCTTCGTATCGGCTGTCCGGACAATGCGGGCGTCGTGCTCGTCTGCGGCAGCGGCACGAATGCGGCGGGACGCAACGAGGAAGGCCGCACGATTCAAACCGGAGGCCTTGGAACGCTGTACGGCGACGCCGCAGGCAGCCACTACATGGCGACGCGGACATTCCAAGCGGCGGTTCGCTCATGGGAGTACCGGGACATTCCGTCCGTTCTGCAGCACAAAGTGCCTCGTTATTTCGGTTTCGACACCGTCGAGCAGATGGTGAACGATTTTCTGGACCGGGACATTTATTCGCTGCGGGAGGGCAATCTCACGATCGTACTGCACGAGGCGGCTGACGAAGGCGACGCTCTGGCGATCCGCCTCCTGCAGGACACCGGCCGGGAACTCGGCATCGCGGCGTGCTCGGTCATCCGCCGGCTGGGCGGCTTCCGGAAGGAGACGATTCCGATCGTGCTGGTCGGCAGCGTCGTGCAGAAAGGCCGCAATCCGCATTTGCTCGCCGCCTTGGAGGAGACGGTCCGGCAGGAGCACGGCTCCATCGAACTGATCATTCCGGAGATGGCTCCGGTTTACGGCGCCGTACTGCTCGGCATGGACCATCTGGGTCTGGCGGCAGGCGAAGCTATGCATTCCAAATTTGCAGCTTACGGAGGGTATGAAGCATGAAAAAGGAATCGTTAAAAGTAGCCGTTATCGGTGGCGGCTCTTCCTACACGCCAGAATTGATCGAAGGCTTCATCAAACGGTATCCCGAGCTTCCCGTGAAAGATTTGTACCTGGTCGATATCGAAGCCGGCAAGGAAAAGCTCGAAATCGTCGGCAATCTGGCCAAGCGCATGCTGGAAAAAGCGAACGTCCCGATCAATCTCCACTTGACGCTGGACCGCCGGGAGGCGATCCGGGATGCCGACTTCGTCACGACGCAGCTCCGCGTCGGCCAGCTCGCGGCACGCGCCCGGGACGAGCGCATTCCGCTGCGCTACAATCTGATTGGGCAGGAAACAACCGGCGCGGGAGGCTTCGCCAAGGCGCTTCGTACGATTCCGGTCATTCTGGATATTTGCAAGGACATGGAAGAGCTTGCGCCCAATGCTTGGCTGCTCAACTTTACGAATCCGGCAGGGATCGTGACGGAAGCTGTACTGAAGCATTCCAGCATCCAGACGATGGGGCTCTGCAATTTGCCGATCGGTACCCGGATACAGATCGCCAAGGCGCTGAATGTCGACGTCTCCCAAGTGGACATTGAGATGATCGGCATCAACCATCTGAACTGGACGACTCGCATGATCGTGGACGGCGTCGACGTGACCCAGCAGGTGCTGTTCCAAGCAGCAAGCGGACAAAGCGGGTTTACGATGAAGAACATCCCGGATTTCGGCTGGGATCTCGAATTTTTGAAATCTCTCGGCTCGCTTCCGTGCGCTTACCACCGTTATTATTATTTGCGCGACGAGATGCTGAAAGAGCAGCTCCATGCGGCGGAAACGACAGGCACACGGGCAGAAGCCGTGAAGAAGGTCGAAGACGAGCTGTTCGAGATGTACAAAGACCCGAACCTGAACGTCAAGCCTCCGCAGCTCGAAAAACGCGGCGGTGCCTACTATTCCGAAGCGGCACTGAATTTAGTCTCTTCCATTTACAATAACAAAAAGGACATCCAAACCGTCAACGTGCGCAACAACGGCATCATCGGCTGCCTGCCGGACGACGTCTCGGTAGAAGTGAACTGCGTGATCGACGCGAACGGCGCCCACCCGGTGCAGTTGACCACGCCGATCGACGCCAAAATCCGCGGGCTGCTGCAAGCGGTAAAAGCTTACGAGGAGCTGACGGTCGAAGCTGCCGTCACCGGGGATTACGGGACCGCGCTTCAAGCGCTGACCCTTCATCCGCTCGTCGGCTCCGCTTCGCTGGCCAAGTCGGTGCTGGACGATATTTTGCGGGAAAACCAAGCGGAGCTGCCTGTTTATTGGCAACGTTAACGGTCCTATAAGACAAGATCCCGCCTGTTCCTTTCGGAACCTGGCGGGATCTTTATTTTTGTGCTCGGGCGGGTTAAACTCCCTTTCGTATCAGGTGCTGCAGATCCGACCAGCGAATCGGACGGATGCCTTCAGAAGCGATCACCTGACGAATGGCTGGATCGCGGAACAGCTCGAACTCCATACCCCTTTTCTCCCAATAGGAATGAATGGCCATACTCTTACCAGCTTCTTTTCGAAGCCTTTTCGAGGAAGAACCATTCGTGTCTTAGAGGAAGCTTTTCTTGAAATGATAGAATGGTTCAGCTCCGCTGAAAATTTTTACATTCTATCATTATAAAAAGCAGGCTCTCGCTGAGAGAACCTGCTTCTTCGGGTATGCCGTTAAAAAATCGCCTATTGCTTCAGTACGCCGACAAGCCGCTTCGCTTCACCCGTCGGGGTCGCTATCACTTCGTATATATTAATGTCCAGCGGATACTCGTGCTCTTCGGTGCGCAGGGCGTCGAACTGAATAAACTGTACGCCGCTGATCAACCGGTTCACGCCGCTGAACGGCAGCGACTTGGTCGACAATATTTTGCCCGTCTTATCTACGAGCTCCAACTGCATTTTGGACGAATTCGGATCGACGACGACATGCTCGTGGCGGGTAATGTCCATATCAAGCTTCATCCGATACGTATAGCTGATTGGCGTGTTCGGAGAGAGCGCCGAAGGTACGATATACCGCGCGTTCAGCGTCCAGTCATTGAGCTTGACGTTGAACGGATAGAACGACATATTTTTCAGGTCCAGCTTCGTTTCCTGCATGGCCACACGGTACGCTCCGATCGCCGTCGAGGCCGGCGCTGCCGTCTTCGCATCCGTGAACTTCAGAACGTATTGCTCATCCTCGTTCTCGGTCGGCATGTTGAACGCATAGCTGACAGCATAGCTCGTTTGCGGCATAATCTCCGCTATCGTCCCCGCTTGACGATTGCCGGAATACGTCATGCCCTGCGCCGTAATCAGTTTCGTTTGGAATGTCGGCACCAGAACTGGCAGGTCACTGTTGTTCTTGAGCAGCAGCTTCGCAATCACGGTCTGATAGCCTTCGCCATCATTCTCATGACGATGGAACTCGACCATCGACACCGACAGGCGCGGATCGATCGTATCGGACAAGCTGTCAAATGCGAAAGGCTGGCCCGGTTCGTAAGGCTTGGCCGCATTGAATTCCGTCGTGCTGCTCGTGACCGGCAGCGCCACCCGATAACGACCCACGCTGTAGGAAACCTGGCTGGGCTGGCCTTTGGGATCGAGCTGGCGGAACGTTTCCGGAGTCAGCACGTTGAAACTCGTGAGCACGGTATCCTTATCGGTCGGGATGGCGAAATGGATGTACCGCTGCTCCTTTGGCTCGAGCACCAACGGCGACGCCTCGACCCGTTTTCCCGGGAAGACAGTTTTATCGGTGCTGCCGTTCCCGTTCGACTTGCCGTCCAGCGTAATATCCGGGACGGCCTCCTTGGTCGCGGACGGATTCTCCACGCGCATCTTTACGGTCGTGACCGGGCCTTGCGGCGTGTTATCCCGGTTCACCGAAACCGGCGTATAGACAAGCGGCGATTCCAGCGCCGGACTTAGCGTAAAGGAGCGCTCCCACGACAGCACCGAGGAAGAAGCATTCGCGAAGCCGGACAGCGGCCCGGTCCATTCTTGTCCTTTCACGGGCACCGCGAGCCGCACGGTTTCCTTCTTCGGATACGAGTACCAGTCGACGGCATACCAGACAAGCTCGGCAAGCTCCGCAGGACTCCGGCGGTCCACCTTGACGAAGAAGTTCAATTCCTCGGTCGTACCCGGACGAATGGCATGGGCGTTAAACACGCTCGCTTGCATCGGATATTCGTACCCGTCGGCGGTTTTGACCCGCAGCTCCAGATCCGGAATTTTCGCCACCTTGGCGTCCGAGCTCCGAACCCGCACAACCGCAGCGATGCGTGTGCCTTCGCTGGTCGTCTCGTTCAGCAAGCTCTTGATTTCGACCTGCAGCTTATCCGCTAGCGTATAGCTTTGCAACTGTGGCGTTCCAGTAATCGTGCCGGAAGCCGTCTTCGACGCGTCGGCCGCTGCCGCAGCTTCCGAAGCCGCCATGGCAGGCGAAATGGACGCCGTACCGAGCAGGGAAGCCGTCAGAACGACGGAAAGCGCCGTTTTTTTCCATTGTTGGTTCGAATTCATCATGCTGCAACCTCTCCCACCGTTGATTTTACTTTAACCCGGCGCGACTCCCACATCGTCAGCAAACCGACGGCAAGCGACATCACGCCGATCATCACGACAAATACACCGAGTTCCCTTGCGAAATATTCGAGCGAGCCGCCACGATAGCCGATGCCCCGAATGAATTTGAACAGCCAGGTCAGCGGCAGCATATTGCTGACCGCTTGAATCGGCCCGGGGAATATAATCGTGGTCACCTGTACGCCGGACAGCATGAAGGACGGGTACACAATCGCATAGGTGCGAAGCGCCACCTTCGATGGGTCCGCCGCCGTCCAGCCGACGACCATACCCATTAATGTGACCGTCAAGGTGTAAAGCAGCAGCGGAACCACAAATTCCAGCGGGTTCCCGACAAATCTAAGCCCGCCAAGCTGCTTCAAAAGTCCGAAGGCCAGCATCAAGCTGATGCAGGAGATCACCGCATACGGCAGCACGCGCGACCAGAGCCCGATCGGCGAACGAAGCGCCTCCTCCAGCCGGCCCTCTACCCGCAGACGAGGGACGATGGATGCGGCGGCGATGGCGGTAATCCCTAGAGCCACCACATTGACGAAGCCGATGACCATGAAGCCTATAAAATCGGAGGTCGGGTTAAACAACAGCCGCTGCTGCAGCGAGATCGGGGAGGCAATTCCCATCGCCGCATCGTCGCCGAGTCCCATCACCTTCAGCTTGCCTACGGACAGCGTCGTGTTCTCGATCGTAATCAGCTCCTGCATACCGGAACGTATGTTCCCAATAGCCGACGGCATCGAGTTGTCGATGAGCAGGCCTATATTAATTTGCTTCCCTTGGAAACGATACTGTTCCATCCCCCGCGGCAAATACATGATGACCATATATTTTTCATTGGCCATCAGCTTTTCCGGCGGGATCGCCTCGTGGAACACGTCCACGACGTTCAAGTATTGGGATGCGTTCACCTTGTCGATAAACTGCTGGCTGTACAAGCTGTTGTCTTCATCGATGACCACCATCGGCGCTTCGTTGATTTGACCGTTCTTGAACATGTAACCGAACAGTGCGGCCACGATAAGCGGAGCGATCAGAATCGCCAGGACGAATTTGCCGGATAGCGCGTATTTCCATTCATCGAGCTGGGATTTCATCGACATGCACCTCCGCTGTCATGCCTGGCAGCAGCTTGTCGGTCCGCTCTACGTAGACACGCACTTGGAACGAATTCAAATCCGCGGTGCCTTTCTCCCGGCTCATGCGAAGCGCGGCGAATTGTGGCGCGGCCGTGACGAACTGTACCTTGCCCTCCACTTTGTCCGGCAGTGCGGCAAAATGCGTAGGTACAGCGGAACCGGCCTGGAACTTTCCAACTTGTCGCTCGTCTACATATAAGTCGTAATAAAGCTTGCCTGTTTCCAATACGACGACCGGCATCCCGGAGCCAACATTCTCGCCCGCCTTCGGAATAATTCTGACCACCTTGCCGTCAGCCGGAGCGCGCAGCGTGAAGCGGCCCTTCTGCACATTCAGCGATTCCATCAAAATATGAAGCTGCTCCAACTGCTTGTTCAGCGCCTCGATGCCGATTTGCTGATTCGAGATATCGCCTTCGGCGAGCTGCTGCTGCTCGACGACCGCCTTCGCGCGGTCCGCTTGCAGCTCCGCCAGCTTGCGTTCTTTATCCGTAGCGCCGGACAGCATTTTATCCAAAACGGTCTGCTGCTGGTTTCTCGCATTCTCCAGCGTCATCACCTGGCTGCGCGCCTTCTCGACCGCATCACGGTGATCCTTGTACGAATACGGATTATTATCGTACGTCTCCTCCGTGTTCAGCAGTTGGTTGTACAGCTTGAGCGCATGCGTGTACGATTCCTCCGAGGCCGCGACGGCAAGCTTCTGCCGTTCGATATCTTCGCTTCTCGCTCCGTCCGCCACCTGCGCCACCTGCGTCTCCGCCTGCGACAAGCCGACCTGCGCCAGCCTCACCGCATTATCCAGCTTGCTTTTGGCGACTTGGATGCCGTCTTCCGCTTGCTTGATCTTTAAGGTCGTAACCTCCACATCGGCCTGCGCCTTGCGGAGCTGAAGGTCGATATCCGTCGGATCAAGCGTCATCAATACGTCCCCCTTGCGTACCGTCTGCTCCTCTTTGATCGAAAGCTCGATGATTTTGCCGGCGACGCCTTGAAAGGATACATTCACCTGCTCTGCCGTCAGAATGCTTCCTTTGTTGGAAGAGGCCAGCGTTACCGCATCCTTGCCCTGTGCCGCCAGCATCCAGCCTCCCCCGCCGAGCGCAAAAGCCAATACGACGATTGCCGCCACTTGTTTCTTCATTTCCTCCGTTCCCCTCTCCTGATGCTTCTTTTCTCTATATGGTCTATAGCGGGCTCTTGATTCCGTTAAGAATGAATTTGGTCGTCAGCTCCGCAACCGATGCTTCGGTCTCGGCCGCCTTAGGCTGGGCGGATTCGTTCTCGTCCCGGAATACGGGGTCCAGAAACGGGCTGCTGCGCGAAAACACAAGCGTACCTACGATAAAATGCACCGTATGGCGGGTCGAATCGAACTCGAACTGCCCCTTGGCTTTGCCCGCCTCAAGAATGAGCCGCAGCTGCCGCCAAAGCACGTGGATAATCGACTGCAGCTTCTCCAGCCGGGGACTCTCCATCATGACCTCCTGCTGAAGTATATTAATGAGCTCGGGCTCCGCCAAGCGGAAGAGCGTAAACTCCCGGATAAACGATTGCAGATCGTGTACAGGATCGTTCAGTTCGTACTCCGTCACCAGGAACGCCGGGGCGAACGTTTCGAACAGCGCATAAAACACGTTCTCCTTGCCGCCGAAATGATAAGACACCAGAGCGAGCGCCACTCCCGCTTCATCGCAAATTTGCCGCACAGTCGTGCCTTCAAAGCCTTTTTTCGCGAACAGCTTCTTGGCGGCGTTCAATATTTTCAGCTTAACGTCTTTTCCCTGCGCTTCTGGTTTCATGAAAACCTCCCTTTCAGTTTGAACACATGTTTTGAACGAACGTTTTGAACAATCGTTCAAGTTATCTCTGAGTGGTATTTTATACTGGATAATCTAACCTGTCAATAGAAAACTAACCATTTTTTTTGCCAGCTGACACGCTTCTATTATTAAGAGAAATGCCGTACGCTGCTCCATTCGGGCGAGAGACCCACCGGCTTGTCCGACTCGCTGCTTGCCTAAGCGGGAGAATTTCGGATGAACGCAAAGAAGCCCGGGCCGAATGCGGCCGGAGCTTCGAAGCTGACGCAGCGAAAGCAGGCAGAAGGGGCGATTACCCCTTTACGCTGCCCGCCGTGACGCCCTCGATAATCTGCCTTTGCAAAAAGATGAAGATGATAATGATCGGGATGACGCTGATACTGATCGAAGCGCACAGGGCGCCATAGTTCATGTTGAATTTGTCCGCAAACCCGACGACCGCCACAGGCAGCGTCCGGAGCGTCTGTGTAGATAGAAAAAGGTTGGCCATGACATATTCGTTCCAATGGCCGAGGAAGTTAATGATAAACACCGTAACGAGCGTCGGCAGCGACAGAGGGAATATAACCCGGAACAGCAAGCCATAAGCGGACAGCCCATCCATGACGCCGGCCTCTTCAAGCTCAGTAGGAATCGCCTTCATGAAAGCGGCCACGACAAAGACGGTTAACGGAATCCCAAACGCCATATACGGTATAATGAGCGCCAGCGGAGTGTTGTACAGCCCCATGTCCTTCACCATAATATACAGCGGAATAAGCAGCGAAGCGGGAGGAATGAGCAGCGAGAGCAGCAGCAGCCCGTACACCAGCTTGCTGAGCGACGGGAACCGCATTCTCGTAACCGCAAAAGCGATCCCCATGGCGAGCAACAAGGACCCGACCGTAGCGATGGTAGCGATATAAAGGCTGTTAAAAAAATACGTGCCAAGGTGTGAATTTGTCAGCGCGCTCTCATAGTGCGAAAAGGAAAACTCCGAAGGCAGTCCCCATGGATTCGTGATAATCTCGTTATTTTTCTTTAAAGACGAGATCACAATGAAGTAGATGGGATAGACGATGATCAGCACGTACGGAATCAGGACGAGATGAGGAATACTTTTGACCAACGCTTTACTCATGTCAGTATTTAACCTCCTCTACCCTGCGTGAGAACATATGGAAAATGAGCGTGACGATAGACGTAAACACAAAAATGATAATCGCAATAGCATTGGCGTAACCGTATTCGCCGGCTGAATACGCCTGCTTGTACATATACGAGGCCATAACTTCCGAACTGCCGAAAGGGCCGCCGCTGGTCATAATCAAGACGATATCCAGCGCCTTCATCGCGCCCGTAATCGACAGCAGCATGACGACGACAATAACCGATCGAATGAGTGGAACGGTGATGTGCCACGCCTTCTTAAAACCGACAGCGCCGTCGATTTCCGCCGCCTCCAGCACTTCCGAAGGAATCGCGAAGATGGCTGCGAGCACCAGAACGATATAAAATCCGGTCCACTGCCAAGCGTTCGCTATGAGCACCGCAGTCATAGCCGTATCCGAGGTTCCAAGCCACGGCTTGGCCACTTCGGCGAAACCGGTAGCGCGGAGAAGCTGATTGAGCAGCCCGGCATCCGGCTGGTAGATGAATTGCCATATAATCGACACGGCGGCCGTCGACAGTATGCTCGGCAAAAACACCGATACTTTATAAAGTCCCAGCATCTTTTTCGCCCTGCTGACGATAATGCCGACCGTGATAATGATCGGAACCTGGATAAAAAGCGAAAACCCGACAAAATAGATGTTATTTTTAAATCCGATCCAAAACTTTTCGTCTTGGAGCGCTTTAAGGAAGTTTTCGATTCCGTTGAACACCGGTTCGTTAATCCCGTTCCAGCTTGTGACGGAATATCTTAGGGACGAGATCAGCGGAACGATATAGAACGTCACATATAAAACCAGGGCCGGGACGATAAAAATTAAGTAGGCCACCGGATTTCTCAGCACCTTATTCATGGATCACCCTCCGATAGCAAAATGCGGGCGCCGCGCGATGGCGGCACCCTTGTTTAGCTGTTTATTTTTTTTGGCCGTCGGCTTGATTCGCTTCATCCTGCGTTTTTTGCATCCGTTCGGCAAGTTTCTCCGGTGCAATTTGTCCGCCAAGCAGTTCTTGCATCGAAGATTCGAGCGTCACCTTCACTTTCGGCTGAACCAAGGCGTCGAACGCCGGGAATGCGCCTTTGGACGATCCTTGAGCGTCGCTGATTTCTTTGACCAGCGGATGCGCGTCGTTCGCGCCTTTGACGTTTTTCATAGCCGCAATCCGGTTTGCTTTGTTAAGCTGGTCGGCTTGATTCTCGATCGTGTAGAAGTTTTTGATGAACGTTTTAACGGCTTTCAATTCATTGTCGTTCAGGTGAGCGGAGAAGCCGTAGCCGTTACTCCAGCCGCCGTTGATGTAACCGTCGCCTTTGCCGCCCACATCCGGGAGACGGAAGAAGCCGACATTGTCTTTCACGGTCGATTTCTCTTTGTCAAGCACCGCGGAAGTCGTCCACGTGCCGTCAAACAACATAGCAGCCTGGCCTGTGTAGAACTTCGCCTGACCTTCGGCATATTTCAGTCCCAATACGTTAGGATCAATATAGCCTTTATCCTTCAATTCCTTCATCCGCTTGAACGCCTCTACAACCGGAGCGTCAGTCCACTTGGTTTTGCCCGATTTGAAGCCTTCCTGCTGCTCGGTACCGCCTAAGCCGACAAACAAGCTGTTACCGAACATGTTGATCGCCCAAGCGCTTTCCGGTCCGCCGCCCAGCGCGATCGGCGTAATTTTTTTCGCTTTCAAAGCTTCGGAGACTTTGAGGAACTCTTCCCAGTTTTTCGGAACCTGGACGCCGGCGTCCTGGAACATTTTCTTGTTGTAGTAGAACCCTTCCACGTAACCGGATTCCGGCAGACCGTAGATTTTGCCGTCTACCGTAAATTCGCTTAGATTGTAGAATTGGTCCGACAAGCCAAGCTCTTTCAGAATATCGTTCAACGGGAGCAAATGGCCTGCCTTGGCATAGTTCTGGGTATCCGCACCACCGAATAAGTTGAAAATATGCGGCGGCTTGCCGGAGGACATTTCCGCTTTCAGCTTCACATCGCGGTTAACGGTATCTTCGACGGCGTCGAGGTTCAGCTTAAGTCCCGGAACGTCCTGCTCCGTTTTCGCCGTCACCTTCTGCAACAGCTCCAGCGCCGATTTTGCCGTTTCCCGGACGTTGATGTGACGCACCGTCATTTGGAACGAGCCGCCCTTCGCCTCCGTTCCCGCAGCCGACTTGCCGGCCTCCGCTCCTTTGTCTTTGTCGCTATTCGCAGCCGGCGCAGAGCTGCCGCAGCCAGCCAGTACGGTGGTCAGCAAGAGCGCTGCGCTTGCGGAACAAAGTACACTTTTCTTCATCTGGGAATCCCCCTATGTCAATATTTGTATCGGTGACCTTCACCTTGCTTTTATTATAAAATCGCGCCATGACGCGTCACAGGTATACATTTCAACTTTGGTGGGATAAAATTATCTACTTAATCATATTTACCATTTTTAATAGTGTCTTCCTGACATAAAAAGAGACAACCCGCAGGTTGCCTGATCATCGGAAAGGATATGGTATAATAAGAGGACTAGTCGTACAAGCGCAAAAGAGTGGGAGGTAAGACCTATGGAGTGCCGGATTGGATGCGCCGCCTGCTGCATCGTCATATCGATTTCATCCCCGATCCCGGGCATGCCGGAAGGCAAGCCTGCCGGGGTTCGCTGCATCCAGCTCACTGCGGATAACCGCTGCGGATTGTTCGGGAGCCCGAAACGTCCGGCCGTATGCGGCAGCCTGCGAGCGTCGGAAGAGATGTGCGGCCGATCGAACGAAGAGGCCTATGCGTATTTGGAAGCTTTGGAGCGGGCGACAAGCTGAGAGTATTTAGACAAGAGCCTTTGGCCTGCCGGGCTGGTTCGCAATTTCAAATAAAAAGAAGAACCCGAAGCAAAGCTGCTTACAAGCAGCTCTCGCCTCGGGTTTTTCGTATGACTGATTTATTTTTTAGCAAGCTGGTGAATCGGATGGCCGAGCGCGCCTTCGGCGGCGTCCATCGTAATTTCGCCAAGCGTCGGATGGGCGTGAATCGTCATCGCAATGTCTTCAAGCGTAGCGCCCATCTCGATGCCGAGCGTCATCTCCGCAATCAGGTTGGATGCTTCCGCGCCGACCACCTGTGCCCCGATCAAAAGGCCGGTGTCTTTGTCGCCGACAAGCTTCACAAAGCCGTCCGTGACGTTCATCGATTGCGCGCGGCCGTTCGCCCCGTAAGGGAACTTGCCGGTGAACACGTTGATGCCTTTGGCTTTCGCCTCGGTCTCGCTGAGACCTACGCCGGCGATTTCTGGATCGGAGAAGACGACGGCCGGAATAACTTTGTAGTCCACAACGCTCGACATTCCGGCAATGGATTCTGCCGCCACTTTCGCCTCATACGAAGCTTTGTGAGCCAGCGCCATGCCCGGTACAATGTCGCCGATCGCATAAATGTGCGGAACGTTTGTCTGGCATTTTTCGTTGACTTGGATCAAGCCGCGTTCGCCGACCTGTACGCCTGCGAGCTCCAATGACAAGTCGCCATCGGTATTCGGACGGCGGCCGACGGTAACCAGCACGTAGTCCGCGGTTATTTTATGCTCTTCGCCTTTGACGGTGTAGGTTACCGTCACGTCTTTGTCCGTTTGCTCGCAGCCTTGAGCCATCGCTTCGGTGACGACTTCGACGCCGAGCTTTTTCAGGTTGCGCGCCACCGGCTGCGACAGTTCTTTTTCGAAGCCCGGCAGGATGGAATCGGAGCCTTCCAGCACCGTTACCTTCGCGCCGAACTTGGCATACGTTTGTCCCAGCTCGATACCGATATAGCCACCGCCGATGACGACAAGGCTCTTCGGCAGCTCGCTAAGCGACAGCGCTTCGGTCGAGGACAGAATGCGTCCGCCGTACGGGAATGCTTTCAGCTCGATCGGACGGGAGCCTGTCGCAATAATGCAGTGGTTGAAACGGTAACGCGCCGTTTCGTTATCGTTGAAGACGCGCGCTTCATTCTCGTTGATGAACAGCGCTTCGCCGTTAAATATTTGCAGCTTGTTCCCTTTCAGCAGCATCCCTACGCCGCCGCTTTGCTTCTTGACAATGCCGTCTTTCCACTCCTGGACCTTCGCCCAATCGATGTTCACGTTCTCCGCCGAAATCCCGATCGACGTGGCATGCTTGATCACTTCGTAATGATGCGCCGCGGAAATCAGCGCCTTGGACGGAATGCAGCCGCGGTTCAGACACACGCCGCCAAGCTCGGATTTGTCCACGATCAGCACGCTTTTGCCAAGCTGAGCTGCGCGGATACCGGCTACATAACCGCCGGGGCCGGCCCCGATGACCAGAACGTCAATTTCAACCGATGCGTCTCCTACTACCATCTTGGATTACACCTCCATGACAAGCAGTTCCGGATCGGCCAGCAACTGCTTGATATAGTTCATAAAGTTTTGTGCCGTAGCGCCGTCGATGATGCGGTGGTCGAAGCTGAGCGACAGCGCCATGACCGGAGCGATGACGATTTCGCCGTTTTTGACGACCGGCTTCTCGCTGATGCGGCCCGTTCCGAGGATCGCCACTTCAGGGAAGTTGATGATCGGCGTAAAGAACATGCCGCCGGCGGAGCCGATATTCGTAATCGTAAGCGTGGAGCCCTTCAGCTCGCTCGGACCGAGCTTGCCTTCGCGGCCTCGTACCGCAAGGTCCTTGATCGCGGCGGCAATGGTCCAAATATTTTTGCGGTCCGCGTCCTGGATGACCGGTACGATCAAACCATTGTCCGTATCCGTCGCGATGCCGATATGGTAGTACTTTTTGTAGACGATTTCCTGCTTCTCTTCGTCGATCATGGCGTTCATCGCCGGGAATTGACGGGCTGCCGCCACCAATGCCTTCACGATGAAAGGCAGGTAAGTCAGCTTGACGCCCTTCTTCTCGGCAACCGGCTTCGCTTTTTCGCGCAGCGCGACGAGACGGGTCACGTCGACTTCGTCCATCAGAGTCACGTGCGGAGCGGTATAAGCGCTCTTGACCATCGCATTCGCGATCGCCTTGCGGATACCCTTCAGCGGTACGCGCTCTTCCTCGCGGTCGCCGCTGATCGGCGCTGCTGCCGAAGGCGCCGCCGCACTTGCTGCCGGAGCCGCTGCCACCGGAGCTTCAGCCGCTTTCGGTGCAGCGCCCGGCGTGAAGCCAAGCACGTCCTCGCGCGTCACGCGTCCGTTCTTGCCTGTCGCGGTAACCTCCGCGATGTTGACGCCCTTCTCACGCGCCAACTTGCGCACGCTCGGCGTCGCGAGCACTGCGCGCTCGCCGCCTGCCGCTTGGGCACCGCTGGCCATCGGCGTATCCAGCTTCGAGGCGTTCACGTTCACCGCTACGGCGCCGCCAACCGCGCACTCGGCGTCTGCGTCGCTTTGCGCTGCCGCCGGAGTCGCCGCCTGCGCAGCGCTCGGCGCTTCGCCGTGGCCATGGGCCTGCTGCGGCACCTCGCCGGTTACTTCGATGACAGCGATCACGTCGCCGATCGTACATACCGTACCTTCGGAGACCTTGAGCTCAATGATTTTCCCTTCTACCGGAGAAGGTACTTCCACCGTCGATTTATCGTTCTGAACGTCCATCAGGATCGTTTCGTCATTTACCGTATCGCCGGGTTTTACGTGCCATTTCACGATCTCGCCTTCGTGGATGCCCTCGCCCAGCTCGGGAAAGCGGTATTCAAAGTTTGCCATCGGTCGCTCACCGTCCTTGCGTCATAGTAAAATATTAGAAATCCAATACTTGATTCAGGCCTTTGACGATACGGGCCGGATTCGGAAGCCATTGATCTTCGACCTGTGCAAAAGGATACACCGTATCCGGAGGCGCTACGCGCAGCACCGGCGCTTCGAGATGCAGAATCGCCTTCTCGTTGATTTGCGCGATTACTTCCGCCGCAATGCCTGCCGTTTTTTGCGCTTCCTGCACGACGATCGCACGGTTCGTTTTCTTGATCGACTCGACGATCGTGTCGATGTCCAGCGGTATCAGCGTGCGCAGGTCGATGACTTCGACTTTCGCGCCGCGCGTTTTCTCGATCTCCTCGGCCGCTTTAAGCGAAGTGTGTACCATAGCGCCATACGTAATGATCGTGACGTCCGAGCCTTCGCGAACGACGTTCGCCTTGCCGATCGGCACCGTATATTCGCCTTCCGGAACTTCCGCGCGGAACGAACGGTACAAGTTCAGATGCTCCATGAAGAACACGGGATCGTTGTCACGAATTGCCGAAATGAGCAGCCCTTTCGCATCGTACGGGTTGGAAGGCACGACAACTTTAATCCCCGGCGTTTGCACCATCAGCCCTTCCAGCGAGTCGGTGTGTAGCTCTGCCGCTTTAACGCCGCCGCCAAAAGGCGTGCGGATCGTAATTGGCGCATTGTAACGGCCGCCGGAACGATAGCGCATGCGCGCCGCCTGTACGGCGATTTGATCGAACGCTTCAAAAATAAAGCCGACAAACTGGATTTCCATGATCGGACGGAAGCCTTGAATCGCCATCCCGACCGCCATCCCGCCGATCGCGGATTCCGCAAGCGGCGTATCGAATACGCGCTTCTCCCCAAATTCGGCCTGCAGACCTTCCGTTGCGCGGAATACGCCACCGACCTTACCTACGTCTTCCCCGAATATGACCACGTTCGGATCGCGCTGGAGCTCGACTCGCATCGCGTCCTTGATCGCTTGAATCATTGTCATTTGAGCCATGGCTGAAAGTTCCTCCCCTTTTACGCTAAGTAATCCGCTTTTTGCTCTTCCAAATGCTGCGGCGTCGTTTCGAACATGCTGTCGATCAAGCCCGGCACCGTCATTTTTTCCGTTTCTTCGGCCTTCTTGATCTGCTCGGCGACGGTGTTTTTCGCATCCTCGACGACTTTGGCTTCTTCCTCTTCGGTCCAAAGGCCTTTGGAGACGAGATAGTTGCGGAAGCGGTTCAGCGGATCCTTAAGCTCCCATTCAGCCGTTTCTTCTTTCGTGCGGTATTTGGACGGGTCGTCCCCAGACATGGAGTGCGGCAGGAAACGGTAAGTTATCGCCTCGATGAGCGTCGCTCCTTCACCCTTGCGGCCGCGCTCTGCTGCGTCTTGAACAGCTTTGACCACTGCGAGCACGTCCATCCCGTCTACTTGTACGCCTTCGATTCCGGCAGCAACCGCTTTGTGCGCTACAGAAAGCGCAGCCGTTTGCTTGGAGAACGGCGTCGTAATCGCGTAGCCGTTATTTTGCACCATGAAAATCGACGGCAGCTTGAACGCCCCCGCGAAGTTCAGCGCTTCGTAGAAATCGCCCTCGGACGAACCACCGTCACCGGTGTACGTAATGGAAACGCGCTGCTCACCACGTTGCTTGAACGCCATCGCCACGCCCATCGCATGCAAATATTGCGCGCCGATGATGATTTGCGGCATGAGGACGTGCACGTCTTGCGGAATTTGTCCGCCATGCTGATGTCCGCGCGAATAAAGGAACGCTTGGTACATCGGCAGACCGTGCCATACGATTTGCGGCATGTCGCGGTAGCCCGGGCAGATGAAATCGTCTTTGTTCAGCGCGAATTCGCTGCCGACCATCGTCGCTTCCTGGCCGGAAACCGGCGCATAAAATCCGAGACGTCCTTGACGCGTCAAATTGACAGCGCGCTGGTCCCACGTACGCGTGAATACCATGCGGCGCATTAATTCTTTCAATTGGTCATCCGTCAGATTCGGCATAGCTTCGGGATTCGTAACGGTACCGTCGGTGCCCAGAACGGACAACGGCTGTACTTCCTGTACGCCCACAACATAAGGCTTGCTCATTTCCATATTCACCTCAGCGATAGATTTTGAAGGGATGTCGAAATTGGGGTGTTTCTGTTATAGTATTATAATAAACCTGTTTTAGTGAATTGCACAAGAACATACTTGTAAAATATGATTTCTTTTCGATTAGACGTATATAACAGTTTACAAAAAATAATAATACAGATTAATAAAATACATAAAACTATTATAATACAATGGGAGGTTTTACCCTTGGACGACAGCTTGTACTACAAGCGTACCATCGTAAAAGAAACCGTATTTTCACACGCTCTCGGGCAGGAAAGATCGCTGCGCGTTTATCTCCCTCCAGGCTACAACGAGCTGTTGTCGTATCCTGTCATCTATTGCCAGGACGGCGAAGATTTTTTTAATTTCGGCCGCATCGCCACGACGATGAACCGGCTTATCTTCGATGACAATGTGGAGCCCGCCATCATCGTCGGGGTGGACGTGGACAAAACGGTTCGCACTTCCGAGTATGCGCCCGAAGGAGAGCTTTTCGGCGCTTACTGCGCGTTTTTTGCTGAGGAGCTGATCCCGTTCATACAAGTTCGTTACCCGGTCCGCGCCGATTTGAACGAGCGGGTCTTAGCCGGCGATTCCCTCGGGGGCACCGTATCGTTACATCTTGCCTTAGATTATCGTAGCCTTTTTTGCCAAGTTATATCCTTGTCCGGCGCATTTTTACAATCGACGCGGGAGCGGATCGAAGCCGAGGACGACTTGTCATGGCTGAAGCTGTCCATGGTCATCGGGCTCGACGAGACGGAAGTGGCGACGGAGCGCGGATCATTCGATTTCGTCGAAGCGAGCCGCAAAACAAAACAGCTCCTCGTCACGAGAAGCTGTTCGCTGCATTATGAAGAAAAGCCGGGAAAACACATTTGGGGCTTCTGGCAAAATGAATTGCCTGGCATGCTGAAACAATTTTTGACTTGAATCGGTAACAAAACCTCTTATTCGCCGGATTCCTCCCCGCGAATGCCGTAACGCTCGCGGAGCAGGGCTGCCATTTCCCGCACCCGGGAAGCTTCCGGGACCCACAGTCCCGCAGACGCCCGCTCCATCCCTTCAGGAGTTTGCCGCTCGCGCACGACCCGTTTCACCGCCTCCATGAATTTGAGCGCAGCGCCCTCGCCCAGATCGGTCAGCTCTTCCAGGCTGGCCATGCTGTCGGCCGTCACCCGCGGAAAATCGAGATCCTGCGCGCTGGCTGAAGCCCGTTCGTAAAACTCGCGCGCTTGCCGCGCCTTCTCCGCCCCGGCCCCCTCGGCAATAACGAACGCCTGCACGACGTACGCATGGGCTTGCCGCCGCTGGGCGATGCCGCAAAATTTGCGGCCCCCGATACTCAGATCGTAATCTCCGGGACAGTAAGCCCCTTCAATCTCCCCTTTGCGCACTTCGCATCCGGTCGCTTGAAGCGCCAGCCGGATTAGCTCGAACATCCGTTCGAAGTCGTCACGGAAGTCGATTTCCCCGGCCCGGCGCTTCGGCATGATGAGCGACACGTTGACGACGCCCAGATCAAGCGGCACCGCCGCGCCGCCCGAATTGCGGACCGCGACGTTGTAGCCTTGCGCCTCCAGATACCGGGCCGCTTCCGCCGTGCCAGGCAGCCGGCTATCACGCAGCCCCATAACGAACGCGCGCGGGTGACGCCACAGGTGGCATAGCGGCGCTCCGCCTTCGCCCACATGCTTGCACAGCAGCTCCTCCAGCGCAAACGGATACAGCACGTCCTGCTCCGTTACGTCTTGCGAACGGTCCAGCAGCAGCAGATCTGAAAGCCCGTTCTTCTGCGGCTGCGTCATCTCTTCCTTGTCCATAGCGGCTAACCCGCTCCTTTCCTTATTCCGCTTCGCAGGCTCGTCTAAACTACCCCCATTCTAAAAGGGTCTGGCGGCCGTTGCAAGTCCCCGGCTTTACCGCTCCCTGTACGCATAAGGCAAAGGCCCGGTTTCTCTGCCACGGCTGCAAAAAGCAAAAAACTCGATTACCCTGGACTGCGGGAAGCCGAGTTTTTTCATATGTTATCATCGCCGCGGCGCTACGACTGCTCTTCGAGCCCTTCGATTTTCGCTTGGCCCCACGGGGCGACTTTCATATGCACGATTAACCGGCTGGCCTTATCCTCAAGCGATTTGCCGGTCCCTTCGGGAACGTAGTATTTTTCGACTCCATATTTGACGAAAATCTCTTCCCTCCAACTATTGTCGATCCGGCCTTTCAACACGACCTCTCCTTCCTGCGCCGCAGGCTTCGAGCCATATACAGCCACTGGCTGGGCAATGCCGTCCGCACCCGGCTTCAAAACCACGTAGACCGGCTGGCCGCTCTCCGGCTTCCGTGCCGCGTCTTTCCACAGCGACGGGTCGAGACGGCTGATGTCATAGCCAAGGGTCACGTAATCGCCGTACAGCAAATCGCGCGGGTCCACCGGCACCGTTCGGACGCGGATGTCCTTTCCAAACCAGCTGACCGCATAGAAGGAAAGGGCGATTCCGATCAGCACAAGCGCCTGGAGCAGGACGACGCCTGTCGTAAGCAGCGAACGCCGGCTGCCGCCGGTCACAGCTTTGTCAGACATGTCCGTTCCCCTCCTTCGTATCGTGGAAAAACCGTTTTTTTCGCCGGTTCAGGAACCAGCTGAGGCCGATCAGGATACAGCCCCCGAGAATGAAAAACAGCGATTTGTCCATAAAGTCCCACGTCAACTTGCCGTAAGCCACCATTGTGCTGCAGATAAACAAAACCGTCCCGAAGTTGATCTTGAACCGCCATTCCTCGGCATAGCCGCGCCACAGCACGTATAGCGAGAAGAAAAACATCGCCAGTAGGTACAAAACGTCGACGCCGGAAGGCAAGTAAACGAACGGAGCGAGCAAAATCCATTCGAAGGCGCTGGACGTCCGGCCGTTTCGCAGCTTGCCGGCCAGCGAGACGGCAAAGAGAAGGATAAGCGCCCCGAAGTAATAGAGCGGTTCGGCAAGCAGCCTGCCGTCATCGACGGCCCCTCTTTCATGTCCGATCATCACCATCACGACCCCGAAAATAAATGCTGCGGCAAGCGGAGCCGTCTGCAGCGCATAGCCTCCATGTCGTTCGTCCTTCAGCCAATCGCCGAGGACGTAAAGCGCCATGGCCGGAATAAGCATCCAGAGGAACGGCACGTCCGAGGCGATCGCCCACATCAACGCCTGCACCGTAACACTGAAGCTGAAGCACCAGATCAGCAGCGGATGACGCCTTTTCCAGCCGTAAAACCCGAGACTGGCAGCCAGAAGCGCGAATGCGGTATAGCTGAAGTTATCGAATTCCGCTACGCTGTACCATTGGGCGATATCAAAGAGAAGCAGACTTATTAAGTACAAGTATCGGCTGCGGTATATAAAGGTCGCAACCATTCCCGCGCACGCCCACAAAATAAACGTTCCCGCGTTGTAAGCGACCAAGTGAAACATTTGGCCGATCAACACGATGCCTCCACCGAAGCTGACGACTCCAAGGCTGACAAGCGCAACGCCCAGCTTATCGTGGCCGCGCCGCAGCGCCAGCTCGCCTCCGGCATAAAAGCCGATCATCAGCAGCGCGATCATGGCAAGGCGGACAAGCTGCGGGATATCCTGCCAGTTGGCTGCTATAAAACTGAGAATGCCCAGTCCGACCAATATGCTTCCGAGAATCGGCAGCAGACCGACGGCATAATTTTTCGTTTCGTACATGTTTAGAAGCTGATCTGCCTGCTCGCGGGTAACGATGCCCCGCTCCACCCAAATTGGAGTTTCTTTCTCCAACCATTTTCGGCTCATCGGAATGCACCCCTTTGTTTGCGTAAAATCTTGTGCAAGTTGTTGATACCTCAAGTATATCCCGCCCGAGAGGAAAAAGAAGTACTAACTTCCGCTAGTACTTCGAACGTTCGTTCCCAGACTAGCACAAAACTAAGGATTTTTCCGATGCTAATTCCATTCCTTACGCATATTTTATTTTTACAAACGGTCCGATATAATGGTAGAATAGCTATTTTGAACCACACACCGGAGGGCTCCAGCCAAACCCTAGCTTACGCAATATTTGCAAGATCGTTCTTTATGAAGATCGTCTCCATCGATAAAAACACACTGCCAAAAGGTGATGACATTGAACTTGCTCCACCAGTTGCTGTTAAACATGCTTATCGTGATTACGCCGGTCATGCTGTATCATCTGTTTTGGATTGATCGTCTTCTGCATGTGAACGTGCGTACGAACCAGATCATCGTTACCGTCATCTGCGCGGTCGCCTCTTTGGTCAGCATGATGCATCCGTTCGAGCTCTCTCCCGGATATTTGTTCGATTTCCGCTTGATTCCGCTCGCTCTGTGCTTTTTTTATGCCGGACCTTTGCCGGCTCTCGGCGTAGCCGCTATTATTTTGAGCTACCACTGGAAGTCGGAAGGATATGGCATGTATTCGCTGGCGATTTCCCTCGGCTTCAATCTCATTCTGTTGTGGTACTTTAAACGCCGGATCGCCGATGCGGCCCGGCTTCTCAGTACCGCGACCGCGGCCGGACTCGGATTCGTTTTGTCATTGATTACGGCATTTGTCGCCTTGTTCTCCATGTGGCTGGAGCACATACCAGTTACCGGATACTTCTTCCTGTTTTTTGCTTTGTTCAGCCTTATCCATTCGTTTACCGCCGTACTTGTCGTCTATATCATCAGGCAGATCAAGCGAAATATCGAATTGCGCAAGCAACTGCAGTATAACAATAAAATGAATATGCTGAGCGAGCTGGCAGCCTCCTTCGCCCACGAAATCCGCAATCCGATGACCGTCGCCCGCGGTTTCGTGCAAATGATGCGTCAAAACGACTTGGCGGAAGACAAGCGGCTAATTTACAGTCAGATGGTCTTGCAAGAAGTCGATAAAGCGCAGGCGATCATTAACGATTACTTATCTTTCGCCAAGCCCCAGTTAGAAGAGATCGAACTGCTGGACGCCAAGCCGCTTATTTTACAGACGATCCAAACGCTGCAGTCGTACGCCGACCTTCGGGGCGTATCGGTGGAAATGAATCTGCAGAACAAGCTGATGATCAGTGCCAATCCGGATAAGTTCGCGCAATGCATCATGCATTTGTGCAAAAACGGCATTGAAGCGATGCCCGGCGGAGGGAAGCTGCAAATCGTCGGCATCCTGCAAAATCAGACGGTATGCATCGACATTATCGATCAGGGGATCGGCATGACGCAGGATGAAGTCGGGCGGCTCGGCACGCCGTTTTATTCCATCCGCGGCAAAGGGACCGGCCTTGGCATGATGGTCACCTACCGTGCCATTCAAAACATTCATGGCCGGATTGACGTGACGAGCGAAGTGGGCAAAGGCACCTGCTTCTCGATTTTGATCCCATCACTTCACTCCTCCACTTATCATTAACCACAATGAAAAAAGGCTGAGTCTTCGCCGTACATCTCGCGAAAACGCAGCCTCCCGCAATATCCTCCAATTAATCCTCGCGTGATCAGTTCTACTTTTTAGAGCTGTCAGCCAAAATATCCATCACTCCCTTAAAAAGCGGGATCGCCCTATGGCTGCCTCCTTCCGGGACGTTCTGGACGAGCACCGCGGCGGCATAGCGAGGCTGTTCCGCAGGACCGTAGCCGATAAACCAATGATTCTCGCCTGGCCTTCCGCTTTTTAACCTAACCTGTGCCGTCCCCGATTTCCCGGCCAAGCTCCATTTCGCCGACCGCAACGCCTTCCCGGTGCCGTGCTCCACCGTCTCGGCCATCCAACCCAGCAGCCGCTTCGCCGTCGTCGGCTTGATCGGTTTAGCAGCCTGCTCGAGCTCATGAGGCGAGAACGACTGGTATAACCGATCGTTCCGGAACCGGATTTCCCGCACGATTCGCGGCGATGCTACCTTCCCTTGATTATACAACGCCACGATCAAGTTAGCGGCTTGCAGCGGCGTCATTAACACGTCACGCTGGCCGATGGCCGTCTGTACCAGCACCCCTTCGTCCGACTTGTCCGATGCAGCGGCATAGATTTGCCCCTGTTCCTCGGCATCCCATTGCCGAAAGCCTTTTCGGTGCGGCACGTCTCCGCTCCAGCCGACGGACATTTCCAGCCCGAGCCTGTGCGCGTAAGCCTCCAGCTTGTCTCCCCCAAGCCGCTGCGCCACCTTCGCAAACACGATATTGCACGATTGGGCGAAGCCTTCTTCCAACGTAAGCTTACCGTGACCTTCCTTCTTCCAGCAGGTAAAGCCGTATTTTCCAAGCGCGCCTGTGCAATCGAACGTTTCGTCCGCTTTCACCGCCTTTTCTTCCAAAGCAGCGGCGGCAGTCACGGTTTTAAAAATCGATCCGGGGGCGACCGCTTTTAATGCCTTGTTGCTCCAGTTTCCTTGGGCCAGATCGATATGCTCCGGGTGGAACGCGGGCGTACTGGCCATCGCGATCGTATCCCCATTTCGAATATCCAAAACGACGACAGCGCCTTCCGTCACATGCAAGCGCTCCAAGGTCCGTTCGACTTGCTGCTGTATCCCGGAGTCGAGTGTCGTGACGACTTTAAGCGGATAATACGGGTTGCTCGGAGTGATTTGGCGCGTATCGAGTCCGGGCAGCGGACGCTTCAAGCCGTCGGTAAAAAGCGAGACGGAGGACGGCCCGATGCCCTGCAGCCAAGGCTCAAACGTTTTTTCCAGCCCGGAATTGCCGATTTTGCTCGTGAGCTGCAGCTCCCCCTTATGGATTTGGTCGGTGAACTGCCTCGTTATCCGCTCGGGATTTTGCCCGATGAAGCCAAGCGCCTGACTTGCGGACTGCCGCTCGGCGTAGCGCTGCTTGAAGATCATCGCTCGGACGGATTTCAGACCTAAAGCCTCGATCTTGGAAGCCTGAGCGTCGGTCAAAGGTACCGGACGGCCGGACACGGACCAAATGGCAGGACCTTTCAACTGGCGGACAAAGGGCTGCCAAGCGGAAAGCGGAGCGTTTACGATGCTTGCCACCCGGTCCATCGCAGCAGCCGTATCGTTCCCCGCAGACTCTTCTTCACGGATAGGGAAAACGACCAAAACCTTCTGCGCCGTTCCTGTCAAAGGGACGCCGTTTCGGTCCGTAAAGTCGCCCCGCCCGCTGTCGAGCACAAGACCTTGAGCCCGCTGAATGACCGAGTTTTCCACCAAGTCGATCTTTCGTTCCGTCAAGCTGCGGGAGGCCGCCACTTGAATCCAGAACAACCGTAAATTCCAAGCGGCCAAAACCCCGATGACCAGCAGCAATACGATAAAAATCCGGTTCTTTTGCAGCTTTGTTCCGTTGTCCATCCCAAGCACCTGCCAGCACCTTGTATGATGATACAAGTATAGTCAGGAACCGCCCTCTGCAAACGATCCAAACAAAAAGCGCCTTCCCCAATGGAGAAGACGCCGCGCAGACCTGCCTTAAATTTGGAATTTCGACAGCTGTTCCTTCAACGAGTTCGACAGATCTTCGAGACTCTCGGACAGCTTCACAAGACCGGAGCTGATGTTCATTTGCTCTGAGCTCAAGGATGCCACCTCTTGCGAAGTCGCGGATGATTCTTCGGCCACCGCGCTGACGTTGGACATCGCATCGCTCAGCACCATCTGCGACGCTTCAAGCTCGCTGATCGATTCCGTTACTTCGGACAATCGTTCAATGAATTCGCCCATCTGCGAATCAACTTGCTTAAAGATCGAATCGGCTTCTTTCACGGATTCGATTTGCTCCTGGAAAATCGGGTAAGCCTGAGAAAGCACGTTCACCGTCTCGTCAATTTCCTTCTGAATCGTTTCGGTAATTTGGCCGACAATCGCGATCGATTGTCTGGATTGGTCGGCCAGCTTGCGGATTTCGTCCGCGACGACCATGAAACCTTTCCCCGCCGCACCGGCCCGGGCCGCTTCAATTGTAGCATTCAACGACAAAATGTTCGTTTGCTTCGTCATGTTGTTGAGCACGTCCAAAATTTTGCGAATGGAGCGGGTGCTTTCCTTCAGATTATCGACCTTCTCCACCATCGAACGGGTCATCGCTTCCGTTGCGTTCGTTTTGCCGATCAGCTCGGACATATATTCGATTCCTTGCTTACTCGACGCTTGAACTTCCGAAGCTGCGGAGCCCATGACGATGTTGGCGTCGACCACGCTTTTCATCTGCATGCCGATATTGTGAGTCAGCTCGTTGCCGCGTTCGGATTCCATGGCCAAGCTGGATGCGCCGCTGGCGATCTCTTCCGTAGCGACGGCGATTTCCTTAGCCGATGTAGCCGTTTTCTTCGAAGCGTCCGACAAGCTCAACGCCGTTTGCAGCACCTCGTTAGCGGAATGATTCGTCTGCTGCCCCAGTGTCGTAATTTTTTCCATCATCTGGTTGAAGCTTTGACCAAGCTGCCCGATCTCGTCTCGGCTCGTGACGGTCATTCGCACCTTCAGATTGCCTTGCTCTCCTTCTTTCATCAAGTTGCTGAGCTGAGCGACGGGACGGCCGATCATTCGTACGATGAAATATCCGATGACAACGGCGATAATCATTGCCACAAAGGCCATCAGCCAAGTCATGCCGAAGATGATGCCCGCATCCTTCACAAGCTCCGCCACCGGCATCGCGCCGACCAAGAGCCAGTTTGTTTTGGTCGATTTGAAATAAACGAGCTGCATGTCCCGGCTGCTGTTTTGCAGCTTTCCTTTGTCTTCGGCAAAAGCTTCCTTCGTTACCCCAAAATCGCTCGGCTTGCCGATCACCGCAGCGTCCTGGTTATAGATGTAATTCATGTCCGGTGTGACGATGACCGTTTTACCGCCTTCGCCCATCGAGATTTGGCTGAGTTCCTTACCGACCGCTTCCAGGTTGATTTCCAACAGAAGCACGGACTGTACGGCATTGGTCGTCGTGTTCTTCAGTACGCGGCCCAGACCGAACGAAGCTGTGCCCGAATTGCCGAGCGAATCCGAATAGCCCTTCGCTCTGGACTCCAGCCAAGTCGCTTTACCGTTCCCTTCAACGATCTTCTTGAACCAATCTTCCTGCGCCAGACTTTCCTTATTCATCGCTGCTCCGGCCGAAGCTATCGGCTCTCCGCTTGCTTTAAACAAATAGATCGACTTCAGCGTTTTGTTCGAGTACGAATAAACGTTCAACTTGTCGCCAAGCTTCTGCCGGAACTGGAGAAAATCGTAGCTGTTTTTATTGACGTTATCCATATCCGCAATCAGCTTTTTCAAATCTTCGTCCAACAAAATTTGCATCGACAAGTCTTCGTAGGTGGCGTAAAGCAGATCGAGCTTTTGCCCGGCTTGCGTAATCGTGCCTTCCGACGCATCGGCCACCTTTTTCTGAATAACTCCTTTGGAGATGTTATAAGAAGTCAGACCTACGGTCAACACGAAAAACAAGATGCTGATAAAAAAGATAAGGAACAGCTTGCCCCCTACCGACCTCAACAAGTTCATAAGACCTACTTTTTTCAGTGAATCCACGACTTTAGAATCATGCGAACCTTCGGGACGATTCGGATCAGACGAATTGGGAAGCCCCTTTTTCAACGATTTGCCGGCTTTTTGCAGGCTGGCTTTAAGTGAAGACCATTGATCCTTCACAGGAAACACCACCTAAATATGTAATAGTTTGTTAAGTGTGCAAGAATTTAACCGGATAATCTTGGCATTCGACATGAACTATCAAAATCCCTTTAGTTCATCGGGTTGCGATCGAAAAAATATTCGTTCCACCGCCTCAATTCATAATCGCCTTACGAAATATATAAATTTTTCATTAATAAAAAAAGAGTATCTTTATCTATATCGGGACCAAGTAGGTAAAATGTTATAGATATTTTAACAAAAAACACGACTACATGACCGAAGGCGCATACTCAGGCCATTTGACCTAATCTTAGCGCCGGGATCATACTGCGAACGCCAAAAAGCCCCGTCCCTAGGGGACGGAGCGTCATCAAGCGGCGGTTATGCCGCGGCCATTTACGAATTTCTCATTTTTTTGCGCATCATATCAAACGGACGGACCGGCTGCTCCACCTTCATCCGGATAAGCTGCAGCGGATGCCGCGCAGCGTCGAGCGCTTTGCCCTCTTCATCCTGCAGTTCGCACACCGCCTGCCTGAAGAACGTGCCCTTCGGACCGAAGAACTCCACTTCCTGCCCCGGCTTAAAATGGTTCCGCTGCTGGATGAGCGCGGTCTGCGCTGCTTCGTCGTACTCCATCACAACGCCGACAAAGTCGTACGGAGCCGCTTTGTCCTCGGGCTCGAAGATGTGGTCCTCATGACCCGGACGGTCGTAGAAAAAACCGGTATTGATCGGACGGTTAGCCGCCTTCTGAATTTCGTACAGCCACTCCGGCTTCATCTCGTAATGCTCCGGATCGGCAAAATACGCATCGATCGCCTGACGGTACGCATTGACGACCGTAGCCACGTAGTGAACGCTCTTCATACGGCCTTCGATTTTGAAGCTGTCGACGCCGGCGCGAATCAGCTCGGGAACATACTCGATCATGCACAGATCCTTTGAGCTCATCGAGAACGGATTGTCGCCCGCTTGGAACAGCGGAATTTCCTTGATGCCGATCTGCGGTCCGTTCTGCTCTTCCTCGGTCGTAAACAGATCATATTTCCAGCGACAGGACTGTGAACAGCCGCCGCGGTTCGAGTCGCGATCCGTAAAATGGTTCGACAGCACGCACCGTCCCGAATAGGAGCTGCACATCGCCCCATGGACGAAAACTTCGATCTCCATATCGACGTGCGTCTTGATCTCGACGATTTCTTCCATAGTTGCCTCGCGGGCAAGCACGACCCGGTCGATGCCTTCTTCTTTCCAGAACTGCACGGCCTGCCGGTTCATCGTGGACTGCTGGGTGCTCAGGTGAATTTCCAGCTTCGGAGCCGCTCGCTTGCACGTCTCGATAATAATCGGGTCCGCCACAATGATCGCATGCACGCCCGCATCCTGAATGCCGCGAAGATAGTCTTCTAGGCCCGACAAATCTTCATTGTGGGCATAAATATTCGTAGCGACGAATACTTTGGCGCCGTATTTCTCCGCAAACTCGACCCCTTCCCGCATTTCCTCGAAGGTGAAGTTGTCCGCGTTCGACCTGAGCCCGTATTGCTGCCCGCCGATATATACCGCATCCGCCCCGTAATGAACGGCGAACTTCAGCTTTTCCAAGCTGCCGGCCGGCGCGAGCAGCTCGGGCTTCTCAAACCGCACTCGCTTGCCGAGCAGCTCTTGCTTCAACAATGTCATGGTATTCCACCTCGCTTGTATTTCGAATTAGGTTAATAAACCTGCTCTTTGAAAAAGAATCCGTACGTCAGCTCGCGCCGTTCGTCCTGCAGCGCGCGGATGGCATCCAGCCATTCCTCTTGAAACTCGTAGCCGTCCGGATTCGCCATATACGCGTCTATCGCTTGCCGGTAACCGCGAACAACCACTTCATTGTACTCCGGCGACTTCAGCAACGCCTCCAGTTTGAAGCTGTCAATGCCGCCTTCCATCAGCTCGTGCAGGCTATCCAGCACACAGATGTCATCCGAGCTCATAATATGCGTGCCGTTCGCATCCTCGTAGATCGGATATCGCTCGTTCGGCCGCTCCTGCTCGATCAGGAACAAGCCTTCCTCTTTATCGAGCTCCAGCCTTTCAAGCTCTTGAGGACGCCCTTGATGCTCCTTGTAATTGGTTAGCAGGCTCCGCTTCGAATGATATATATTTGTGATGCCGTGCACCTGCACTTCGACTTCCATCGAACCGTCAAGCTGCCGCGCAATTTCCAGCGTCTCCTCCAGATTCAGCTCGCGGGCCAGCACCATGCGGGCCGCGCCTTTGCTTGCCCAATATTTCGCCGTCGCGTAGTTGGTAGAGGTCATCTCCGCGTTCCAGTGCAAACGCATGCCGGGTGCGAAGCTGCGAACCGCCAGCAGCACAGCCGGATCGCCGAAGACGATGCCGTCGACGCCCAATTGCTGCAATTGGCCCACATACTTCTCCAGCTCGGGCAGCAATTCGTTGTCCATAATATTATTCACGGCTGCATACACTTTCGCTCCGTGATCATGCGCCCATGCAGCAAGCGATGCCAGCTCTTCCCCCGTCACTTCCCCCGGAAGCCGCAAGCCGAACCGGTGCTCGCCTACGAGGACCGCGTCCGCCCCTGCCGCAATATACTTCTTCGCTTCTTCGGATGATCCGGCCGAAATCAACAGTTCCGGTTTTTTCATCTGTCTGCTCACCTTCTCCTCACATTGTATAGCTACGGCTTGGCGCTTTTGGCGCTCTCCGCGATATTCTTCTTATGCTGTTCGAACGTCTCCGCAAACAAATGCGCCTTGGTTCCGTCCTTCTTCGTTACATAAAACAAATATTTGGTATCTACCGGATAAATCGCCGCTTTGATCGAGGCGAGGCTCGGACTTGCAATCGGTCCGGGCGGCAGCCCTTTATTCAAATACGTATTATAAGGACTTTGAATCTGCAAATCCTTCTCAAACAGCCGTTCCTTCGACTTGTCGAACAAATACTGTACGGTCGCATCGATTTGCAAAGGCATGCCTTGCTTTAAGCGGTTATGAATAACGCCGCTGACGAGCGCTCGCTCGTCTTCGACAACAACCTCGCGCTCGATGAGCGAGGCCAGCGTCAGCATCTGATGCACGGTCAAGCCGCGCTGGGCCAATGTCTGCTTCCAATCCTGCGGCAGCTGTCCGAGCTTCTTGTCGAGCTCTTGCGTCATCGTCTCGATCATCTCTTGCGGACTCGTACCCTTTTTCCATTCGTACGTTTCCGGGAACAAATACCCTTCGAGACGGGACCGTAAGGACGCGTTGGCCGGAATTTGCGCCGCTGCGGAGCCTTCAGCCCCCTTGTAGCCTTGTACAAGATTCATGAACTGCTGCAAGTTAACGCCTTCCTGCTGCTGCAGCTTTTCCGCAATCTGTCGCACGGTAAAGCCCTCGGGCACCGTCAGACGAATACCGGCTTCCTTAACCGTATCGCCCCGGTTCAGGCGGTCGATAATCTCGTCCGGCGACAGCCCGGGCGTCATGGCGTACTCGCCTGCTTGGAAACGGCCGCCTTCCCGCTTGTATTTCAAATACCACGTAAAGACGCGGGCACTGCGAATAATGCCCTTGCTCTCCAGTTCGGAGGCCAGCTGCCCCGTTCCGACACCCGGCGGCAGCGCGATGCGCTGCTCCGTCTCCGAAGCCGGCATCGGCTGAAGCGAGCGGGTCACATACCACCCAAACCCGGTACCGGCTCCGGCCACCATTGCAACAATTCCTATTGTTCCCCAAATCCATACCCGTTTCACAGCGCCGCTCCTTTTAAATCTCTGCAAACAAACGAAAAAGAGCGGATCATCTCCGCTCAAGCTTCCTTAAGAAAAAAGTTGTACATTACAACTGTTCGTCAGCCGGAAAAGTCAACTCGTCGAAAAGCTCGGAGACGTTTTCCCATTCATCGTCGTCTTCGATCGTTTCAAGCTCAAGCTCCCCGTCATCTTTCCGTGTCACACGGTAAATTTCCGGTTCGTCTTCCTTGCCCGGCTTCGCTTTTTCCAGCATCGCGTACCCTTGATCGCCCAGGATCAATTCGGAAACGATACGATAGACGACGGATTCCTGCTCTTCGTCATACAAAATAATATCATCTCCGAACGTTTCCCGCAACTGACGGGTCGGCGTTGCTTCCATATTCGGGTTCAACGTTCCAGCCTCCTTATGCAAACGGCACGCCCTCCCGGACGGGAGGACGGGCGCCGCCTTACTTGGACGGTTCTTCTTCCTCGTCGTCGAATTCGTCCATCAGCGTGTTGAACGTTTCCTCCACGATATTCCATTCTTCTTCGTCCTCAATCGTGTACAGCTGCAGATCGTCGCCGTCTTCTTCATAGCGGAACGCGTACACTTCGTCGGATTCCTCGTCGGCATCGACAGGAACAACCATCATGTACTTTTTATCCGAGCCGTCCACTTCGAATTTCATGATGACTTCGAACTCTTCTTCGTTGCCTTCTTCATCGGGAATGTAAATAATTTCGGGCTCTTCCTGCAGTTGCTCCTGATTGACATTTTGGTCTTTATCTGTCACCGTTCTTCACCTCTTCGAGTTGGATTGGGCATCCATATATCCTTGCAAAATGAGCGCAGCCGCCATCTTGTCGATGACCTGCTTTCGTTTCTTGCGGCTAACGTCCGCCTCCAGCAGCGTGCGCCGGGCGGAGGCGGTTGTCAGCCTTTCATCCCACAAATGCACCGGCAATTGTAGGGTTTCATGCAGTTGCTCTGAAAATGCGATACAAATTTCTCCACGGGGACCGATCGTATTGTTCATGTTTTTCGGCAGGCCTACGACGATTTCCGTGACGCCGTATTGCGCGATAAGCTCCCGAAGGCGGGCCATATCGCGCTCCTCGGTCGTTCTCCGGATCACTTCAAGCCCCTGCGCGGTCCAACCGAGCTCGTCGCTGACGGCGACGCCGATCGTTTTGTCCCCGTAATCCAGTCCCATCAAGCGCATTAGGTTCTCCAGTCTGGTGGCTAAGTCCGTTGAATAATAGGCCGCTGCATTCACCGGACTTTTAGGATTTATAGTGCTGCAAGTAGGAACGGACCAGTTCCTCGATCAATTCGTCCCGCTCCCGCTTGCGGATGATGCTGCGCGCATTGTTGTGACGCGGAATGTAAGCCGGGTCGCCCGAAAGCAAATAGCCTACGATTTGATTGATCGGATTGTACCCCTTCTCCTGCAGCGCGTCATACACCGCTAGAATGACTTCTTTGGGCGAGGTCTCGATCTCTTCCGCTTTTACGTTGAACTTCATCGTTTTATCCATCGAACTCATTTAGAGGCACCCCCCTGCATTGATCAATACTGACTTATTCGCCACGATCCTAAAAATTCCTGTTGACGGCGAAATTATTATTTTGCCGCGACGAGCTGCTCCACGCTTTGCAGCGCTTCCTGCAGCTTGGAAGCGTCCTTGCCGCCGGCCTGCGCCATATCCGGACGGCCGCCGCCGCCGCCGCCGCAGCGGGAAGCGACTTCCTTGATCAGCTTGCCGGCGTGGTAGCCCTTCGACACCAGATCCGGTGTAACGGCCGCAACCAGATTGACCTTGTCCTCTGCAGCAGCTCCGAGTACGATCACGGCCGAGCCAAGCTTCGTTTTCATCTGATCGACGATATTGCGGAGCGACTCCATATCGCCTGCGCTCACCTGAGCGGCAAGCACCGTTACGCCGTCCACCGTTTTCGCCTGATCGGTCAACGAACCTGCTTCAATGCCGCTAAGCTTCGCTTTGAGCGATTCGTTCTCGCGCGATACTTCCTTAAGCTGTGCAAACAATCCGTCGATCCGTTTCGGCACGTCGCCGATATTCGATTTCAGCAGGCTTGCGGCGTCGCGCAGCAGTTGCAGCTGCCCGTCCAAATATTGATAGGCGTTCCGCCCCGTCGTCGCTTCGATCCGGCGCACGCCAGAGCCGATCCCCGACTCGCTGACGATTTTGAACAAGCCGATCTGGCTCGTGTTCCGTACGTGGCAGCCGCCGCACAGCTCCAGGCTGTAGCCGCCGACCTGCACGACGCGTACGATATCGCCGTATTTTTCGCCGAAAAGCGCCATAGCGCCCATGGCCTTGGCTTCGGCAATCGGTTTAAGCGAAATCTCGACTTCGATGCTCTTCCAAATTTGGGCGTTAACCCGCTGCTCGATCTCCTGCAGCTCTTCTGCGGAAATGCTGCCGAAGTGCGAGAAGTCGAAGCGCAGGCGCTCGGGCGCAACAAGCGATCCGGCTTGGTTCACGTGCTCGCCAAGCACTTCCTTGAGCGCTTTGTGCAGCAGGTGGGTAGCCGTATGATTTTTAATGATATCTTCGCGCACATCCTGCGTTACCGTTGCCTGGACGGTGTCGCCCTTGCGCAGCACGCCCGCTTCCACGACAACGGTATGCACGTACTGGCCGTGCGGCGCCTTGCCCACGTCCTCAACCTTGAGCACCGTATCGCCTGCGGTAATATATCCGTGATCGCTGACCTGACCGCCGCTTTCGGCATAGAACGGAGTTTGGTCCAAAATCACCTGGCACGTCTCGCCCGTTCCGACCAGATCGACGAATTGGTTCTCATGCACGACCGCGATCACTTTAGCAGCAGTTACCAAATCAGTATATCCAACAAACTCGCTTTTAACCGTGAGATCCGCCAGCGGACCGCCCTGCACCTTCATGCTGTCGGTCTCTTTGCGGGCCTCGCGGGCACGATCGCGCTGCTCCTGCATCGCTTGATCGAAGCCTGCGCGGTCGACCGTCATCCCTTTCTCGGCAGCGAAATCCTCGGTCAGATCGAACGGGAAGCCATACGTATCGTACAGCTTGAACGCATCCGGGCCGCTGATGACCGTGCTGCCTTCGTTGCGGGCTTTCTCGACCATTTCAGCCAAAATTGCAAGGCCATCGGACAGCGTCTCGTGGAAGCGCTCCTCCTCGATGCGGATGATCTTCTCGATGAATTCGCGTTTTTCGACCACTTCCGGGTAGTAGACACCCATTACCTCGCCGACAATTGGGGTCAGCGTATACAGGAACGACTTGTCCATGCCGAGCACCTTGCCGTAGCGCACTGCGCGGCGGAGCAAACGGCGGATGACGTAGCCGCGGCCCTCGTTGGACGGAAGCACGCCGTCGCCGACGGAGAAGGCAACGGTACGAATGTGGTCGGCGATTACTTTCAGCGCCACGTCGTACTCTTCGTTTTGCTTGTAAGTCACGCCGGCAAGCTGGGCCGTCTTTTGAATGATCGGCTGGAACAGATCGGTATCGAAGTTCGAATCGACATCCTGCAGAATAGAAGCGAAGCGCTCCAAGCCTGCGCCGGTATCGATGTTTTTGTTCGGGAGCGGCGTATAGCTGCCGTCCTTGTTATGGTTAAACTGCGAGAAGACAAGGTTCCATACTTCAAGGAAGCGCTCGTTCTCTCCCCCCGGCCAGCACTCGGGATCGCTGAGATCGCCGTACTTGTCGCCGCGGTCGTAGAAAATTTCCGTACACGGGCCGCAAGGACCTTCGCCGATGTCCCAGAAATTTTCCTGCAGCTTATAGATGCGCTCCTCCGGCAGCCCGATCTTTTTAGTCCACAGCTCAAACGCTTCGGTATCCTCAGGATATACCGTGACGGACAACCGGTTCGGATCGAAGCCGATCCAATCGGGGCTCGTCAGAAACTCCCAGGCCCACGTGATCGCTTCTTCCTTGAAATATTCGCCGATGGAGAAGTTGCCGAGCATTTCAAAGAACGTATGGTGACGGCGCGTTTTGCCGACGTTCTCAATATCGTTCGTGCGGATGCACTTCTGCGAGTTCGCGATCCGCGGATTTTCCGGGACGACACGGCCGTCGAAATACGGCTTCAGGGGCGCCATGCCTGCGTTGATCCACAGCAGCGACGGATCGTTGTGTGGCACAAGCGGAGCGCTGGGCTCGATCGTGTGCCCCTTGCTCTCAAAAAACTTCAACCATTTTGCGCGAATTTCACTTGCTTTCATTGGGTTCATTTTCCTCCCGACACTTCATTTTAATACAAAAAAACGCCCCTGAAACAGGGACGATTTGCTCGCGGTACCACCCTGGTTATTGTGCGGCTGCATGGATACGCCTTCACAATCTCCTCTGTCCGGACGATAACGGGCCCGCCCGGCGGACTTTTTGAATCCGCGCTCCGAAATGAGCGTTCGGTCATCCTTCATTAGAAAGGTTTTCCCAGCTGGAGCTGCGAGACTGCAAGCAAGCTTGCCGCATGACGCCTCCAAAACCTTCTCTCTGGCTAATGGACTATGACGTACTTAAATTTCATCAACGCTTTCCTGTGCCTGTCAATAAGCACTATTTATCAAAATTATAGCTTTCGGGCAGCAGACTTGTCAACAAACGTCTACTGCTCCCAAGCCATGCGCTGGACAAGCCGGTGCCTGAACAGGCTGATGACGAAATCCTCGTAGAAATCGTGCCGGACAATCCATTGATACTCGCCGTCTTCATGGGCGTAAAATAAGACGTCCGTGATCACGTCGTTATCGTCGAAATCATCGCGAATCCGCTTAACTGCCTTCTCCACACCGGCATCGGGGCGATGGAGCTTCATCCGGAATTCGACATCTTGTCCGTTCGATTGCTCTTCAATGGTCAGAAGCTCACGGTCGTATTCGTAGTATAGCATAGGTGAAGCCTCCTTCGGTTAACCAACTGCTGTTACATCAAATATCTCACATACACATATACATTTGCAACAGCTATCGAGAGCAGCATGAGCGGAAAGGCGATCACGAAAAATTTCATGAACGAAATCGGATGCCCTTCCCTTGCCGCCATACCGGCTACGATCAGATTCGCGCTCGCGCCGATCAGTGTGCCGTTCCCTCCGAGACAAGCCCCGAGCGCAAGACTCCACCAAAGCGGCTCCAGGTTGCTGACCCCCATCGTACCCATTTCCTGAATCATCGGAATCATCGTCGCCACGAACGGGATGTTATCTAAAAACGCCGAAGCGATTCCGCTGAGCCAGAGGATTAGAACCGCCGATTTCGTCACATCGCCACCCGTTACGCCGACCGCGTAGTTTGCCAACGCGGCGATCACGCCGGTTTCAATCAAGCCCGAGACAAGCACGAACAATCCGACGAAGAAGAAGATCGTCGTCCACTCGACCCGCTGAAACGCCTCTTCCAGAAAGTGTTCGCCGGTCAACAGCAGAAGCAGGAATGCGCCGGCGAGCGCCACGGTCGCCGACTCCAAATGGACGAGCTGGTGAACGAAGAAGCCGATCAAGGTCAATCCAAGCACCACAAGACATTTTTTCAATAGCACTGGATCGCGGATTTCCGCTTTTTCGTTCATTTTCATAAGTCCCAGCCGCAGCTCTTCCGTCGTGCGAATCTGTTTGCGGTAAAACAGCACGAAGAAAGGTATGGTGATCACGAGGATAATCGCCGCGATCGGCGCCAAATTGCTGATGAAGGCCATGAAAGTCAGTTCTTTCACCGCGCTGCCGATCATGATGTTCGGCGGATCGCCGATCAGCGTCGCCGTGCCGCCGATATTGCAGGCGAGAATTTGCGACATCAGAAAAGGAACCGGATTCACTTGCAGCTGCCGTGTAATGCTGAAGGTTACCGGCACCATCAGCAGCACAGTCGTCACGTTATCCAGAAACGCCGAGCCGATCGCCGTTACCAGCGATAGCACGACCATGATCCGGACCGGGTGACCGCCCGCCTTTTTGGCCGACCAGACTGCAATATATTTGAATAGTCCCGTTTCCGCGGTGATACCGACGATAATCATCATACCCACCAGCAGGCCGAGCGTGTTGAAGTCGATATGATGGATTGCCGTTTCCTGACTGACGATACCCAGAACGACCATCAAAATGCCGCCGATCATGGCAACGATCGTCCGGTGAATTTTTTCCGAAACGATAAAACCGTAGGCTACCGCGAACAATCCGATAGCGATAAGAGCTTGTTGATCCATAATGAAATCCTCTCTCCGATGCAATTTTAATGGTGCCGTCAGCTCGCGCCGCTCTTCCGCATAACCCTAAAAAAAGCAAAAAGAAGCCCTTGGTGACAGGCTCCTCCGAAAATCAACGCGATTATGTACTTGTCTTGTGCAACTAGCAGGCATCCGGTCAACGGCGGGAGATCGAAGATGCGTTCCCCTGCCGCTGCCAACTTATATATACGCACAAGGTAGTCGCTTGGTTTCGCCCGATAAAAATTTTTTTTCTAAAATATAATCATGTCGTCTTCCGGTGAATGTAATACATAAACACATGCTGCAGAATTACTTTCATGACCGCAAAAAACGGAACCGCCAGTATGAGTCCCGTGATTCCGGCAATCTCCCCGCCCACAAGCAGCGCGAAAATGATCACAAGCGGATGCATATTGAGTGACCGGCCGACTACTTGAGGCGAGATTACATTGCCTTCCAGTATTTGACACGACGTGTTGATGAGTCCGACAAACAGCACCATCTTCCAGGAAATCGTGGACGCCACGATCAGCGCCGGTGCCGCTCCGAGAAATGGACCGAGGTAAGGGATAATATTGAACACCGCAACGACGCTGGCCAGCAGCAGCGCGTACGGCATGCCGATCAGCCAATACCCGATGTAGGCGAGGAGCCCAACGATCATGCATACGGTAAACTGGCCGCGGATATAGTTGCCGAGCGCCATATCGATATCCATCAGCAAGGACACGATTTCCTTGCGATGCGTTTTCGGTACGATAGCCAGCGTCGATTTTTCGATCAGTTGAAAATCTTTCAGGATATAGAAGGCGACAAACGGAATGATGAAGAGAAGAAAGACCGTATTGATGGTGCTGCCGATCCCGTTAATGTATTCCGCAATCGCAAGCGAGATTCCGTTCTCCAGCTTCGAAAGCGACTGCTGTATGCCCATCCGTACGCTGTCCGGGAGAAAGTTGAGTCCGTTTAAGCCGTTTACAACGCTTTGCGCCTTAAAGGCGACATCCGGCATCTTATCGTTCAATTCCGCGAGCTGCCGCACGAACATCGGAATGAGGTTCATCAACACGACGGTCGCCGAAGTAATGAAAACCGCATAAATGAGCAGCACGGCCATCGTTCGCGGCACTTTGCGGGCACCGAGCAGTGTCACCACCGGATTCAGCACGTAAGAAACGATCAGCGCGATCACGAACGGAGTCAAAATTTTTTTCAAAAAATCAAACAAACCCGCAATCATCGGACGGAGCTGCAGCAGCATGTACAAAATGATCAAACCGAGCAGCGTATAAATCATGCCGACGAGCAGCCTTTGTTTCGGGAACCGGTCCATAACGCCCCCCTTTACCTCGATCTGACTTCTGACAAAGAGCTTGCCTTTTACAGTATATGTACAAGTCCGGGCTCTTAACCCAGCGAACAAAAAAACCGCGTTCCCAAGACGCCTGTTCAAGGCATCCGGAAAAGCGGCTTGACTACTATACGATCATACTCGTCAGTTGGCATGAAGCTCGGGCATTTCCTCTTCAAAAAACAAATCGTCGAGCGAGCTAAGCGTGCCGTCTTCCTCCACTTGGAATACGGACATTTTTTCCCCGTTCACCGTCAGTTCGATAAAACAGCCCCAACAGTAAAACTGATGGGAGCCGATCTTTCCAATATCCTTGGAATTGCAATTTGGACAACGTAACATCGGTATCACCCTATTCTTCTTTTGGTCCGAAGATTTCTTGAAGCGCTTCGCTGGCGTGAACGGGAACAATTAAGGCGTCGTCGCCGACCTTGACCGCATCCGGCATCGGAAGCCATCTGCGCCCTTCCGTTAGATCCGAGATGAAACCTTCGGTCAATTCATAACCTATTACCTTTATGCCCCCATCCGCATCCAAATAAACATCCTCGATCACCCCGAGCTGTTGCCCGTTGACGGTAATGACCGGGAGTCCCTTCAGCTTGCGTTCGCCAAACAGCAGCGCCCTGCAAACGGAGCTTGGATTCAGCGGGCGGACGGCTTGTTCTGCGGCAATCGTAACAGCGTCGTCACCCATCGCTATCACGTCTTTTCGCACGATACACGTGGCTTCTGAAAACCAATGCCCTGCTTCGAGCAGCACCGACTCGACCTCCCAGCCTTCGTTCAGCAACAGGTCTTTGGCGCTGCCCACTTGTTTCCCTGTCTCTACGCAAATGACCGGCAATCCGATAACATCGCGCGCTTTTTTCAACGAGCTTCTCTCCCAGCCGGCAAATCGGAATTTGCCTATCCTTTAGTACGTAAGCGGCTGATAATGGTTTCAACGGCCGTGGCGGCAGCAGCCATTTGCCCGGAGTCGTTGCCCGGTCCGAAACTGAATCGGATGGCCGATTGCGTCACCTCATCCGGCAGCCTCATTGCCTTAAGCACATGAGAGATTTCCAAGGAGCCGGACGTACAAGCCGAGCCGCTTGAAGCCATCACTCCCGCAAGATCCAAATTCATCAGCATCGTCTCGGTGGAAATGCCGGGGAAGCTGACATTCAAAATGTGCGGAAGCTTCTCTGTAGGATGACCGTTGACGACAAACTGCCCGGGGGCCAGACGCCGTTCCAATTCAGTGACCATTTCTTGACGTAGTTTTTCCATCTTTTGTTGCACTTCATACCTATTCCGGTCAAAAATTTCTACGGCTTTTGCAAAGCCTGCGATGCCTGCCGTATTTTCCGTCGCCGGACGGCGTTTTCTTTCTTGAGCGCCGCCGTAGAGCAGCGGTGTGACGCGAGTGTTTTTGGCTATATATAACGCGCCGACCCCTTTGGGACCGTTCAATTTATGCGCGGAAAAACTCATCAAATCTACCGGCAGCTCACGCAGATTGATAGGCACGTGAGCCAACGCTTGAACGGCGTCGACATGAAAACAAATGCCGCGCTCCCTGGCAAGGCGTCCGATCGCTTCGACCGGCTGGAGCGTACCGACTTCGTTGTTGCCGTACATGACGCTGATCAGGATCGTATCCGGCCGAATGGCCGCTTCCACATCGTTCGGCCAAACTTGGCCGAATCGGTCCACAGGCACATAAGTCACTTCGTATCCAAGCTGTTCCAATCGTTCGCAAGCATGAAGAACGGCATGATGTTCGATCTGTGTCGTTATGATATGACGGCCGCGTTCCCGGTACGCCTCAGCCGCACCGAACAGCGCCATATTGTCGCTTTCCGTTCCGCTCCCTGTGAAAACGAGCTCGGACGGCGCGCAGCCGACAAAAGCGGAGATCCGGTCCCGGGCGGCGCTAAGCGCCATTCTGGCTTCCCGACCGGCTTGATGCGTGCTTGAGGGGTTCCCGTACGCCCCGGTCCAATAAGGAAGCATCGTTTCCACGACTTCGGGAAGTACGGGCGTTGTGGCGGCGTGATCTAAATAAATGAGCTCCAAAGCTTTCACCACATCTGTTAGGAGGATTTCAAAGCGGTCTAAATGTAAAACATGTAGCTGTCATTCTGACTTCCTTCGTCTTTGTAAGAAATCAAATCGTGCAGCGTCGTCGAATCAAGCACCTGCGCAATTCCGTCACGGATCCGAATCCAGAGCTGGCGTTTAGCCAGATCGTCTTCTTCCGTGAAGTCCACCGGGCTGATCGGACCTTCCAGCACCCGAATCACATCGCCGGAGGAAATGTCTTCGGGCGATTTGGACAAAATATATCCGCCGTATGCGCCGCGGATGCTTTTAACGAGACCTGCGTTACGCAGCGGAGCAACCAATTGCTCCAAATAATGCTCGGAAAGCTGATGTTTTTCTGCGATGCTTTTCAGTGAGGTGGGGCCTTCTCCGAACTTCGTCGCGAGCTCCATCATGATCGTGAGTCCGTAGCGGCCTTTGGTGGAAATCTTCAACTTGTAGCACCTCGTTTACATTTCATACATTTTTATATCGATACTATGGTAACATAAAACCTTGTAATTTGGGAGAAAAACCGTGGCATATTCATGAAAAATTTTATTCTTTCTTCATTTGAATGTATAATACTTTTAATGTACGAACGATGTACAGGTATAGAAGCGAGGTAATGATCATGACAACAAAACCGCGAGTCGTTCTCGGGATGTCGGGCGGCGTCGATTCTTCCGTATCCGCGCTTGTCCTGAAGGAACAAGGGTACGAGGTCATCGGCGTGTTCATGAAGAACTGGGACGATACCGACGAATTCGGGCATTGCACAGCGGAAGAGGACGCCGAAGACGTGCGCCGCGTCTGCGACCAAATCGGCATTCCCTATTATACGGTAAATTTTGAGAAACCATACATGGATAAGGTGTTCGCCTACTTCCTTGACGAGTACCGCAAAGGGCGGACGCCGAATCCCGACGTGATGTGCAACCGGGAGATCAAGTTCGGGGAGTTTTTGAACAAAGCGCTCGAACTCGGCGCCGACTACATCGCCACCGGCCACTACGCCCGCGTCGAGGAGCAGGATGGCAAATACCGTCTGCTGCGTGGGGTCGACAGCAACAAGGACCAGACGTATTTCCTGCATGCGCTGAACCAATACCAGTTGTCCAAAGCGATGTTTCCGATCGGTCATCTTCCGAAGCCGGAAGTCCGGGCTATTGCTGAAAAAGCGGGACTTGCGACCGCGAAGAAAAAAGACAGCACCGGCGTCTGCTTTATCGGCGAGCGGAACTTCAAGGAGTTCTTAAGCGGCTATCTGCCCGCGAAGCCGGGAGAGATGCGGACGCTGGAAGGCGAAGTAAAAGGACAACACGACGGCCTCATGTACTATACGCTCGGTCAGCGCCAAGGCCTCGGCATTGGCGGTTCCGGCAGCGGAGAGCCTTGGTTTGTCGCCGGCAAAGATTTGGAAAACAATATTTTGTATGTCATTCAGGGCGAGAAGCATCCGGCGCTCTACTCGACCGGATTGCTGGCGACCGATTTGAACTGGATCGCCGGCGAACCGCCGAAAGAGCCGCTGCGCTGCACGGCGAAGTTCCGTTACCGTCAACCCGACCAAGGCGTGACGGTCCATTTCGGCGAAGGCGGCCGCTGCGAAATCGTGTACGACCAGCCGCAAAAGGCAGTGACACCTGGACAATCCGTCGTCTTCTACGACGGGGAGGTCTGTCTCGGCGGCGCGGTAATCGACCAAGTGGTGCAGTAGTCTGCATATATGTGTAACAAAAGGGAGCTTTCCGGTGTAAACCGGGGCTCCCTCTTTATTTATGCCAGCTTTATTTTTTCAAGGCTTGATCCAGCTTGAATTGTCCGATTTTATTCAACTCAACCAGCGCGTGGTCCAATTCAAGCTTTCCTTCGATCACACCGGTCATGGATTGTTGGACCTGCTCGTAAAACTCGGTTGAAAATTCATAGAGGACGGCAGGCGTATAAGCGTCTTGAGGGGACAGTTTATAAAATGCTTCAATGTTACTATCCTTCTTTTGCATGCTGTCTATCCTGAAATAACTGTATTTCATCATCTGATGGTGCCGCGTAGTGGCATGGGTGTCTATTTAAAAATCAGCTGCTTCAATTCATTGGGACTTCCAAAATCAGAAATACATTTCCATTCTAACATGTTATTGGGGGAATTGGATTCAAAAAAAATTAAAAAGCCCGCTGAATTTGTTCAGCAGGCTCTCATAGCAAGCAGTGGATAAACACCGTGAATAGCATGAAAAAACACGACGAGCCCGGCAAACAGACCGATGCTGCCGCGGACGACTTTGGCCGTCGTATTCTCCAATTGAACACTCCCACCACCTGAGCTAATGGCGCTGAGGTGGGGGATTCTTGCGAACAGAGAAGCATCCTTCTCTTCTTGAGCAAGCGATCCCTGCGGTTCCCGCAGTTCAG
>NZ_FMTT01000092.1 GCF_900100345.1 Paenibacillus tianmuensis
CACGCGTACCCATCCCGAACACGACCGTTAAGCCTTCCAGCGCCGATGGTACTTGGACCGCAGGGTCCTGGGAGAGTAGGACGTCGCCAAGCACAGAAGAAGAACCTCAACTGGGGTTCTTTTTTTGTTTTCTTTTAGCCACAGCAGAAGATATTCGGAAGCACGTTTCATTGATTGTGAAATAAAATTTTATTATAAATAAAATTGTTGAAATTATATTTCCGAGCGTCTATAATGAGTTGTGATTGCTCATTTGTCATTATGTGGAATTCATTTTGTTTTGCAAGACATGACGCGTACATAACATGGGAAGGGGAGGGAAGCGAGCTAATCGAGAATGAAATTAGGCGATGATCAGAAAGTTCGGTTTATTATCAGTCTGCGGAGGGGATTCGATGAAAGGCACACGCTTTTTTATAAGTAATAAAAATGAAATCGCTTTCATGTTAATTTTATTGCTCGTTACAATGATGTTTCCTGCGGTACGTGGGGATAATAATTTTGCTTATGCGGAAGAGAAGAACGGAGCTGCATCTCTGACGACCAACTCCTCCGTATCGATTGAGGATTTCGAGAACGGGGCAAACCTTTATGCCTCTTCGGCCAGGGCGAATGTGGTCGCCTTTACGATGTCCGGAAGACCAGGCCCCGTAAGAAACGGATACCGCTCCGGGGCGCTCGCTTATGATTTTACCGGGACGGTTGGCACCTCTGCGGCCTATATTAATTTTAAGGACGCCGATGGCTCAGCAGGGCGTACGCTGGAAGGCTCCCCACAAAAGCTCGGCATGTGGGTATACGGGGACGGAAACAATCACTGGCTGCGTGCCCAGCTTCAAGATGCTTCCGGTAAAAAGACGACAACCGATTTTACGGGAAGCCGCGGGTTAAGCTGGAGCGGCTGGAAATACGTCACGGCATCCGTTCCTGCGGGTATGCAGCTGCCTATGAAGCTAACCCAAATCTATATCGTCGAAACGAACGACAATAATAAGAACGGGGGCACCTTGTATTTTGACCGGCTGAGTGCTTTCTATGCGGACTTAAGTATGTATACACTGGATTTTCGAGGCCTGATGCCGATGAAAAGCGGAGATACCTTGCAGGCTAAGGTATACGGAACGTATAGCGGGAGTACAGGGCCGATTGAAGTTACGGGTGGGGTCGTTTATGCGAGCAGCTATCCAACCATAGCGACGATAGACGAGTCCGGCATAGTAAAGGCGCTGCAGCCCGGGACGACGACGATCTCGGCCACAGCGGCTAACGCGCCGCAGGCACTGTTCTCCTTGACAGTGCCGGCGGAGGCCCCAGTGCCGCGGAGTATCGAGTTATCGGCTTCCAGCACGCTGACGGTGGGGGATAGCGATACGGTTAAAGTATTTGCCGCGTATCCTTCCAACAGCGAGCCTGTAGAGATCGTCAGTGGTGTTTTCTATCAGAGCAGCAATCCTGAGGTAGCAGCAATCGACACGACCGGGAGGCTCAAGGCGACGAAGGACGGAGAAGCCGTCATTACGGCAAGCTTCGGCGGCAAGGCATCGAGCTACACGCTTACAGTGAAAAAGCCGGTACCCATTTTGCAAAAAATTGAGCTCGCCGAAATCAAGGCTATGAACGTAGGACAAACGCAGCAAGCCAAAGTATCCGCTACCTACACCTTCATGAATGAGCCGGTCGACGTTACAGGCAGCTCGGCCTATAAGAACAGCAATCCCGAGGTAGCGCGGGTCGATTCGAACGGTACCGTAACGGCATTGAAAGTGGGAGCCACACGAATTATGGCCAGCTACGGGGGGAAAACAAGCGACAAAATACTCGTCGTCAACCAATCGGTCGCTATGCCGAAACGGGAGCTAAGAGCCGCTTGGATTGCCTCGGTGGAAAATATCGACTGGCCAAAAAAAGGAGTCGTAACACCAGAGGAGCAGAAGCGCGATTTTATCCGGATGCTGGATGAGCTTCAGGCCCTTGGAATGAACGCCGTGATCGTACAGGTGAAGCCGACGGCCGATGCGTTCTATCCGTCGAAATACGGGCCGTGGTCGGAGTGGCTGACCGGCGTTCAAGGCAAAGATCCCGGGTACGATCCTTTGGCTTTTATGGTCGAGGAGGCTCATAAACGGAACCTGGAGTTTCATGCCTGGTTCAATCCTTACCGGGTCAGCATGCAGGACCGGATCGAAAAGCTTGTGGCGGACCATCCGGCCCGGCAGCATCCGGATTGGGTCGCGCCCTATGGAGGAAGGCTGCTGTACAATCCCGGGATTCCGGCGGTGAGAGATTTTGTCATCGAAAGCGTGCTCGAGGTGGTGAAAAACTACGACATCGACGGCGTTCATATGGATGACTATTTTTATCCATATCCTGTAGCCGGCGTCGATTTTCCCGATGAAGACACGTATCGGCAATACGGCGGAGGATTCGGCAATAAGGCCGATTGGCGGAGAAGCAATGTGAATGGGCTTGTTCAGCAATTAAGCTCGGCCATCCATCGTGAAAAAAGTCATGTCAAATTCGGCATCAGTCCTTTCGGAATATGGAGAAACAAAGCGGATGACCCTACGGGCTCGGACACGAACGGTTTGCGGAACTATGACGATTTGTACGCGGACACGAGAACTTGGATACAGCAAGGTTGGCTGGACTACATCGTTCCGCAAATTTACTGGAACTTCGGTTATTCGCCCGCTGCATACGAGAAGCTGATCGATTGGTGGATCAAAGAAACGCAAGGGAAGAACGTTCACTTGTACATCGGGCAGGCGCCTTACCGGATCGGCTCGGCGGACCCGGCGTGGCAGAAGCCGGACGAACTGCCCAACCAGCTTGTCTTTAACCGCAACTTTGAAACGATCCGCGGCAGCATGTTTTTTTCGGCCAAAGATTTGCTTGCCAATCCGCTCAGGTTCGGAAACCGCCTGAAGCAAGACTTGTACCCGCATCGGGCGCTCATACCCGCTATGCCTTGGCTGGATGCGCAGGCGCCTGCGGCGCCGGTTCTGCAAGCTGCCGTGCGTCAAGCGGGCGGAGTGGAGCTGACTTGGGAAGGCAGCGATTCACGGGATGAGGCCTTTGATGTGATTTATCGATTCGAGGGGAAGGAAGTCCTCGGACTGGAGCATCCCGAGGCGATTGTCGCTACGGTACGCAAGGTTGGAAATGCTATCACGCGGAAGTTCGTAGACCCAATAGCGGCTGACGGTAAAACGTACACTTACGTGGTCACGACCAGCGACAGATTGCATAACGAAAGCGCAGCGAGCAATAAAATAACGGTGACCAACTAGACGGACCGGGAAGCGCCTATCACGACGGCGAAGCGGCGTCGTGTACAGCTCTTGCGGCGGACCGCTGGTCGATCAGCCGGGATATAAGCTTCTGCTTGGAACAGGCACTGTGACGGCAACAGCCCAGGATCAAGCGGGCCATACGACGGTCACCTCCGCAACGTATACGGTACAAGTGACCTATGAGAGCCCACGCCTGTTGATTAACCAAAATAAGGAAATTGAAAATTGAAAAAAGGACGCTCTTTCTGTAAAATCGTTTGCACCATACAACACGATTAGAAA
>NZ_FMTT01000072.1 GCF_900100345.1 Paenibacillus tianmuensis
GTCGAACCCGTTGCTGGAGGGCGGCTTACTGCTATTGTTGCTATTCTGTCCGAGTTTGCGTTCTAATTCCTTGACACGGATTTCCAACCGTGCGATTTGTTCGGTTTGTTGGCGATTTTGCACGAGCAAAGCGGTGATGAAAGCCGCAATCTCTGGATCGCCTTTGCTGATTTTCAAGATTTGCTCTGGCGTCGGGTTCAGATTCATCACCATCACGCAAACCCTCCCCAAAAGTCGTTATGGGGATATATTCGACCAAAGTTCTTGAAATCCTATCCAGTATAAAAAAAGTACCCTAAACTTGGGGTACTGAGTAGTTACGAAAAATTTATATTAAACATCTCTGTTTCAAATAACCAATAATAAGATTGACACAATCATGTACAGAGTACTTATCTGTTTCAACTACCAACTCAGGACTTAAAGGCACCTCATAAGGGGCTGATATCCCCGTAAATTGGCGAATTTCACCTGCCCTGGCCCTTTTATAAAGTCCTTTCGGATCACGCACCTCACATTGCTCTAAAGAACAGCTCACGTATATTTCTATAAACTCGTTGGCTGCAAACATACTTCGTACCATGCTTCGATCCTCATTATATGGGGAAATAAAGGCTGCTATAGATATGACTCCCGCATCAACAAACAGCTTGGCTACTTCACCGACTCTTCTTAAGTTTTCCTTGCGGTCCTCAGGACTAAAACCCAAATTATTATTAAGACCGTGCCTGATATTGTCACCATCCAAAATATACGTCCGAATTCCTTCATGATATAGTCTGTTTTCTAATTCCACAGCAATTGAAGATTTTCCCGAGCCCGATAATCCCGTTAACCATAAAGCAAAACTTCCGTGCCCGTTTATTCTTTGCCTCTCGCGACGACCAATAACGCCATGATGCCATACTATGTTCTTAAAACTAGTGCCCATATAATCCACCTTTAATATATTTTATTATTTCTTAATCATATCGTCTTTTTATTAAAAAATTTACAAACAAAAAAACCCAACTAAGTTAGGTTTTGTCAATAAGCATTTTTATTTATGAAACCGTTTATTATTGTTTTCCAAATGATCTTTATGTCGAATAAAAAGCTCCAGTTTTCAATATAAAAAATATCGTACTTGATACGGTCTTCTATGGAAGTATCTCCGCGCAAACCGTTGGATTGAGCCCATCCAGTAATTCCAGGACGAATATGATGCTTTACCATATACTTTGGAATTTCCTCTTTGAATTGTTCCACGAAATAAGGCCTCTCCGGCCTGGGTCCTACTACGCTCATGTGTCCGAATAATACATTAAAAAACTGAGGCAACTCGTCCAAACTCGTTTTTCGTAGGAACGTACCAAACTTTGTTTTACGCGGATCGTTCTCCGTTGTCCATTGGGTGCCGGAAGATTTTTCAGTTTGGACTTTCATAGACCGAAATTTGTACATCATAAAATTTCGTCTGTTTAATCCAACTCGCTCTTGTTTAAAAATAATGGGACCCGGTGAGGTGATTTTTACACCAATTGCGATGACGATCAATAATGGTAATGTCATAATAACGGCAGCTAAAGAAAACACGATATCAAAAGCACGTTTGAAAAAGCGATTCCTGAACTCATCCAGTGGAATATCCCTAACATTGATTAGTGGAATGCCCGCAAAATTATCGAAATACGGCTTGGAAGGAAGATAATCAAAATAATCGGGTATAATTAACGTTTTGACTCCAGCTTTTTCACATGTATTGATAATCTTTCCGAATTTATGGTGAGCGTCCAATGGTAAAGCAATGATCACTTCGTCAACCAAAGTCTTTACCAGAATGGACTCTAGCTCGTCAACCCTCCCAATAATGGGCTTATAGGCTTCAAATCCAGCCTCATGACTGTCTTGAAAATCATCCAGAAAACCAACTACTTCATAGCCTAATTCCGGATATTGTAATAAATTGCGGTAGAACCTTTTCCCAATTGAACCTGCACCTAGAATTAATACAAATTGTTTATTGTACCCTTTCTGCCTCAACCGCTTCAAAGATATCTTAAGAATATACCGATAAAAGCTAATAGCCAATATATTATTAACCAAAAACAACAGCAAGAAAGAACGCGAAATATCAAGCTCTTTAAAAATGAACAGAAAGCTTAACAAAATTAACAAGCTTATTGTATACACCTGAATGATCGTGAGCAGCTCGTAAGAGAACTTTTTCTTGCGCTTTGGCGTGTAAAAGTTGAAAGAATAGCTTAAAAAAATGGCTATCCCGCCGTAAATCAAACTCCACAAGGCATAATTATGGAAAGGAAGAGGAGAATCAAACGGGATCCACCCGCTTTTAAACTTAAGCCACCATGAAAATAAGAAAATTAACTGCACGCAAATAAAGTCAGTCAACGAATATATTTGGGATAAAAATCCCTGACTCTGGCGTACCATTTTTCTCACCTCACTGATCCAAAACGATTTAATAATACTGAAGCCAGGAATTTTACTGTGATCCCTGAATATACTAGAAAATTCACAAAAAAAGAATAATTCATCCGGTAATGTTTCTGATGAAACAAGTACATGGCACGATGAAATTCGTAAATAATCTTAAAGGGCTTGCGACGGCTGCTAGCACCTTTATAATGAATGATTTGAGTATATGGGTAGTAATAAATATTCCATCCACCTTGTTTTATTCTATAACACCAGTCGATATCTTCGCCATACATAAAAAATTGCTCATCCAGCATCCCCACTTGATCAATGGCTTCTTTACGTACCATCATAAAAGCCCCGACCAAACAATCGACCGGATAATCTTTATCTTGGTCCAGATGGGTTAACTGATATTGATTAAACTTGGGGTTATCAGGAAATAACCTCGAGAAACCGAAGGCATAATAGAAAGAGGCCGAAGGAGTAGGAAACCCCCGTCGACATGCTTTATCTAAAGTTCCGTCAGGTAATACCACTTTACAGCCAGCCGCCCCGATGTTCTCATGCCGATCCATGAATTGAATCATGATATGCAAGGTATCCGGTTGGATTACTGTATCGGAATTTAGTAAAAGCACGTATCGCCCTTTAGCTAATCGCATACCTTGATTGTTGGCTTTCGAATACCCTACATTTTCATCGTTGCAAATCAAATGAACGTTCGGAAAGGCCTCTCGGATCGCCTCTACGGAGTTATCCATAGAGTTGTTATCGATCAGAATAACTTCATACGTATAGGTGGTTTCCGACAAATAAATAGACTTTAAACAATTCAAGGTTAGTTCTCGCGTATTGTAATTAAGAATAATTATACTTAAGTCCATAAATAGCTCCATAAAGAAAGACATGTAACCTTATTATAACATGAAAAACTTTTCAAAAATATGTCTGCTATAAAGTAAATTCATGAAAAATTTGGTATCAAACCGAAATCTTGTTTTATGATAATAATTTAAAACCGCTAATTAATATAATTAAGGTCATAGTGATTTTTAAAGGTTTTGTTGGGATCACAGCTGAAATTTTGCTTCCAATTATTACTCCGGGTACAGAACCTATTATTAAGTTCAAAACGAGAAGAAAATTCACTGATCCAATTCCAGCGTGAAGCAAAGCGGAAATCGTTACAAGGAAAAATGCGTGTACAATATCGGTACCTACCAATTGTGATGGAAGCATTCGATACATAAAAAGCATTGCTATGGCAAATAATGATCCGGAACCTACTGATGTCAATCCCACAATAAGTCCAAGAACGAATCCAAGTATTATGGTAACACTCACTTTTGTTTTAACATCAATCTTATCTTCCAAAACTCTAACTTTCCGGTGAAAAAGTGCTTGATACAAGGTTAAGCATGCAGTAAATATCAAAACATAACCTAAGGAAACCTTCATAAATTTTTCTTGGTCATAAAATATAGGCTGGCAAAACCGTAGAATAATCACAGCAGTAATAGCCCCTGGAATGCTTCCCAGAGCAAGCTGTCTTACAATATCCCATCTAACCGTTTTTTGCCGGCTATGTTGAATAGCTCCAAAAAATTTTGTAATAGAATTATACATTAAATCTGAACCAACTGCTATTGAGGGGGAAATTCCTAAAAACATTAGTATTGGCGTTAGAAGAGCCGCTCCACCTACACCTGTAATTCCAACAAGTCCTCCAACAAGCAGCCCCAATATGGCAATTCCAATACTCATATGAATCCCTCGTATAATATTCTTAGAATTTATTACTATAAAACAAAAAGGACATCTTTACTTATACAAGGAAATTGGTTAGTTCTTGCCGACCAATATCACCCAAAAGAAGATATCCTCGTTCTTTATTTAGAACAAAAATATTTGAGACACCCTCAATGCTAATGAATTTCAACTACAAGAATATTTGATGTTCGTCCAGTTTTTTGATCTAACAAATTAAGCTTTAAAATTCCTTTGTTTTTTGTTATCTCATTTGGAACCTTTGCAGTTATCAAATGTTGATCATGAACACTACTTAGCAACGGCATATCATTTATACATACAACGCAACTTGAGGTAATATTATTTCCTTCCACCCAAATCGCATTCATACCGTCAGGTTGAATGTTATAGGATTCGCCTGCATGAATATTTTCGGGACCATATTTTTTAATAATAACAGGTAGTCCCATTAGTAATAATTTTGATTCTAATTCAGCTATTTTAATTTCCTTTTGTTCGATAATTTTATCGACTTCCGAAGGTCTTTGACTTCGGCAATAATTTTCAAATTTATCTTTCAATAACTCTAAAATGTGCAAGTCTGGTTCCCGTTCAATTTCGTACTGCTCCAAAATCTCTTTGTAAAACTCGAAACAGCCCCGTTCGTAATCCTTCTTGCTATTTAAATTTGATTCAATGGATGAATCAAAGTCATTTTGATACGTTGAACTATTAATTTTGGCATGAAGCGGCCGAAGACAATCTTCATGAAATTCTTCTCCCAGAAAATGCATACATTGTTCTATGGTACCCTTAGGGTCTACCTCTAAATCCTCCTGATAAATTCTAAGCACTTTTTGATTGCCGAACGCTTTTTCTGCTAAGACGCAATCGCTGACAAGTCTTTTCCATGTAAAATAAGCTTGTTCCTCAGGATAATCATGCTGCCCCATCGTAGAAAAGTTCATTAATGATCTTGCTACTTTTTTCGGATTTCTTAAAATGTGAATGAACTTTGCATTGGGAAAAAGTAATGATAGTCCGTAGACATAATGTGAATTTTCGGGTGTTCCGTCTACCCAACGCCGTTTAGGATCGTCTGCTCTTCGCTTAATGGAAAAGTGGGATCGCTGATTTTCCGGTAACCTTTGCTGAGCCGAACTGTATTTTATATAATCTGCTCTCGAATCCTCAATAAATGAATGAATACATGTCCCAAAATAGTTTAGATACTTCTCCCGGTTCCAACCAATAGAACCCAGATGACTAAACTCCCCGTAAGATGACCCTAAGTCATACATATTATAAAAATCAACGCTGCTTCTATAGATCCAATTCGTTTCCTCTAAAGGTAAGATATTTGGATGCTGGCCTAAAGCCCAGGTTAAAACGCTAGTGCCCGAACGGTAGGAGCCAATAACAAATACAGGACTAATACTTTCCATGTTGTACCTCTTCTGGTTGTATTATTTTAATCATATTTTAACCAATGTACTTATAATCATACTCAAACTTGTCAGATCACAAACAAATAGAAGGGGCTAGCTACCCACGGAACAAATTATTGATCTGTAAAAAATATAAACCGGTCAAATGAACCGGTTTATATAATCTTCTTAATGCAGTCCGACGTAATTTAAAATGAAAGATAGTCCCCTATTATCATTCCCTTGTCCAACTTTTGCAGGTACAAACTCATTCGATGATTTAATTTCAATATTTACAAAATCACTTTTACCAGTAACATCTTTAATTTTAGATTCGTCTAAATTTATCTCAAATGATCTGTCTTCATTGAATTTTTCCACATGCAGTTCTTTCCCATTTAATAAAATGGCGATATCCAAGGACGCCAAGTCTTCTTTTGATTTTTTGTGCATGGAAAAAGGAACATAACCTTTAATTATCAAACCGTGATTTTTATCTTGTGTTTTTTGCAAAGAAATACTCGCCTCTTTTGATACCCATACATATTTCTTCTCTTGATCAACATCTATTTCGTACGATCCTTTTAAAAGATCTTTTGAGTTAATATCCTTTGTTGAGAAATTATTCGGATCAAAAAAGCTCATTTCACGATTTTGTTTAATATTCATCTTGAATAATCCAACGTCTCCATTAAGATTTTGAGCAGGTTCAGGCTTATTGCCACCACCATACCACACATTTAACAAACCGCTTTCATTTTCTAGTAATATAGTTGTATCGCATATCACTGAACCGTCCCAAGTATCGATTTTTCGATCGTTAAACAATCCATTATAATTGAGTTTTTTCCAATTTACACCGTCCAACGATATGGCTACACCGATGTCCCGTTTTTCGTCGGCCGCTCTTCCTGTATACAACATATAAAAATATGGTGCATAATAAATAACACTGGGTTCACCCAATCCGTTCTCATCAAACGATCCTTTGGGCCCAACATCCATTATCGGCTTTCCTATTTTTTCCCATTTAATTCCATCTTCGGAACGAGCAATTCCAAGTCTTTGAACTTGCATTTCATCCATACCTAAAAAATACATGTAAAGCATACCATTATGCTCTATTACGTAGGGATCAGCTACACCATTTGAATCCCAAGAGTGTTTATCTCCCGCTGTAAGGACAGGAACATTATGTTTTTTAAAACTAAATCCGTCTTCAGATTGCGCTAGACCTATCGCAGGAGGGCCGTCTTTAGGTTTCCCGTGATATAAATACAATATTTTTCCATTGAACTCAATAGCAGCTCCGTTTGCTGCAATATAAGTAGAATCCCAAGAATCCGTACTAATATCAAGGACAGGATTCTTATCATATTTCGACCAGTTAATTCCATCTGCTGAGGTGGCAAGCCCAGTCCTCCATACATTTCCATCATATCCCGAATAATAGTTATAATATGTATTGCCTTTTTTTATTACAGAAGGGTTTAATAAATCGACACTATCCCACTCTCCCGATTTTCCTCGACTCAATACAGGAGCATCGTATTTTTTCTCAATCTTTAATGGTGCATTATTAGGAATATGACTCAATTTTTCAAGTGTGAAATTGTTACTAGCAGTTTTTTTTCGACTGTCGCTAGTATCTTCAATGTTCGTCTTACCTGAAATAGTTTTGGTTCTATTTTCTTTATCCTGAAGGTAGCCACCAATTTGGAACGAAACTAAAATAAAGAATGCTAAAGCAATTAAATAGAAGCCGCTTTTAAAAAATTTCAATTCTAATGACCTCCTGAATCAATTTTTCAAATGCATCCAAAATATCTCTCGATAATTTTTTCTTAAGTCTATCATTTTCCCAATAATGGAAATCTCATATGAAATAGGAATTTTTATAATTTATCTTATCATAGAGAAAAGCTCCTTAAGGAGCTTTTCATCTTTTACCTATCTCCATTAAGAACCCCGAAAGTGCTTCCTTCCAATGACGCAAATCTTTTAGACAATTTATTCGGATAGCCATATGATCCATAACAGAATAAGCCGGTCGAGGAGCTGGCCGCGGGAACTCTAATGTCGTTACAGGATTAACCTCTATATGCTGTAATCCAGCTTGGTAAAAGATCTCTTTGCTAAATTCATACCACGAACATATGCCCGTATTCGATACATGGTATGTCCCGAATAATTCTTTGTCTAGAAGCTGTAAAATGAATTCAGCCAAGTCTACCGTATACGTAGGTGATCCAAACTGGTCGTGCACCACATTAAGTTGAGTACGATCTTCCGCTAATTTTAACATTGTACTTACGAAATTTGAACCGTGCTTCCCAAACACCCAAGATGTTCTTAAAATATAGTGTTGTGGAACCAACTCGCGCACAAATTGTTCTCCAGCTAATTTAGACTTTCCATACACACTTTGTGGCGAAACGGAGGCAAATTCGTTATACGGGACTTGCGAGGTTCCGTCAAATACGTAGTCTGTACTAATGTAAATCAATTTTGCACCACATGCACGTGCGGCCATAGCCACATTTCTAGTTCCATACGCATTAACAGCATATGCTTCGTCCGAATTCTGCTCAGCTTGATCAACTTTTGTATAGGCGGCAGAATGAATAATTACATTCGGTTGCTTGTCTTCAGCAATCAGAGATTTTACAGCGTTAATATCTGTAATGTCCAATTCTTTACTGGAAGTCCCAAAAACCTCATACCCTTTTATTTTTAAGAGGCTAACGAGATCTGTCCCCAATTGCCCTGAAGCACCTGTAACAAAAATTTTCATTTTGTTCTCCCACTTATCGTTTGGAGTACTGTTTCTCATAGTATTGTTGATACTCGCCATTAATAATACTTTCCCACCAACCTTGATTTTGCAAATACCATTGTATCGTTTCTTTGATACCTGTTTCGAAATTATATTTAGGAGCCCATCCTAAGTCAGTTGTGATTTTGGTAGAGTCTATGGCATAACGACGGTCGTGTCCTGGACGATCCTTAACATATTGAATCAAATCGTCGCTTTTTCCTAATTCAGACAAAATTCTTTTGACAATCTGAATATTTGTTCTCTCATTATTTCCGCCTACATTGTAAACTTCCCCGTTGACTCCTCGATGAAGCACAAGGTCTATAGCGCGGCAATGATCTTCTACATGTAGCCAATCTCTTACATTTAAGCCGTCCCCGTATACTGGGAGAGACTTATTATTGAGTGCATTAATAATCATTAATGGAATTAGTTTTTCCGGAAATTGGAATGGACCATAGTTATTAGAACAACGAGTAATGTTAACCGGCAGCCCAAACGTTTCATGATAAGCCCTGACAAGTAAATCAGCCCCAGCTTTGCTAGAAGAATAAGGGCTATTCGGAGTCAAGGGGGTAGTTTCTGTAAACAACCCTGTCTCTCCTAGTGTCCCGTATACTTCATCTGTGGATACTTGAAGGAACTTATTAATATTATATTTCTTTGCAGCATCTAGTAAGACTTGTGTTCCAAGTACGTTTGTTTTCACAAAAATATCAGGTTCTGTGATACTTCTATCCACGTGAGATTCCGCGGCGAAATTGATAATTGCTTCAACTCCGTCAGATACAATAGACTCTACTAAACCACGATCGGTAATATCGCCTTTTATAAAACGATAGTTCGGCAAAGAATGTACTGATTTCAAATTTTCCAAATTACCCGCATAAGTGAGAGCATCCAAATTAATAAATTCATAATTTGGATATTGTTTTACCATATAAATAACAAAATTGCTGCCTATAAATCCGGCTCCGCCGGTAATCAATATTTTCATAATGCCTCCATTTAAAAAAAGTTAATCTCAGCATCTTGGAGTAAAGGATGCTTTTCATCTTTGGCTGAAAGTTGGGGATTACTCACTGGCCATTCAATTCCGATATTAGGATCATTCCACATAATGCCGCGGTCATGTTCAAGCGAATAATATTCATCTACTTTATAGATGACTTGAGTATTGGAAACCAATGTACAAAAACCGTGCGCAAAGCCTTTAGGAACTAACAACTGCCTTTTATTAGACTCGCTTAAAATAACACCATACCATTCTCCAAAGGTAGGAGAGGATTTTCTGATATCGACAACAACATCAAAAATAGCTCCGGAAATAACCCTTACTAATTTCGTTTGAGCTTTCGGATCCAATTGGTAATGAAGTCCTCTCAATACACCGGCGTCACAAGATAGCGAGTGATTATCTTGTATAAAACCGTACTTGATACCACATTTTTCAAAAGTCTGTTCATTGAAGCTTTCCATAAAAAAGCCACGTGAATCCTCAAATACACGAGGTTCAATCAACTTGACTTCTTCAAATTTTGTAGGATATATCTTCAAAGAAAACAACTCCATTGTTAGTGAGATTTTAATTTTTTCGACCAAAATGATCTCCAAAATCAAGGTTCTTTGCAAGTTCACTTGCTCTCGCTAAGGAAGAATGAGTACCTGCATCGGTCCACCAACCTTGAAGGACATCATATGTTAACTGATTTTTTTGAATATAAGCATTATTTACGTCAGTAATCTCAAGTTCTCCGCGGCCAGAAGGCTTTAGTGTTTTAACAACTTCGAACACCGTATTATCGTACATATATATCCCGGTAACTGCCAATGTGCTTTTTGGAGCTTTTGGTTTTTCCTCAATAGAAACTATATTGTCACCTGATAACTCAGCAACCCCATAACGCTCAGGGTCATGAACTTCTTTCAAAAGAATTTTTGCTCCTTGTCCTTGCTGAAGGAAATTTTGCACATAAGGACCTATGTTATCTTCAAACACGTTATCCCCTAAAATAACCACCATGGAATCAAGTCCCACGAAATTTTTTGCCAATCCTAGAGCTTGAGCAATCCCTCCTGCTTGGTCCTGTACTTTATAAGTAAAGGTTACACCAAATTCATGCCCACTGCCTAAAAGATTAACAACATCGCCCATATGATCACGGCCAGTTACGATTAGGATTTCATGAATACCTGCTTGAATTAATTTATAAATTGAATGATAAATCATAGGATATTTACCTACAGGCAAAAGATGTTTATTGGTTACTTTCGTTAATGGGTAAAGTCTGGAACCCGTACCGCCTGCCAATATAATACCTTTCATTGGTTTACCTCCAAAGAATATCTCTTTTTATACATTCCATTGTATCATAAAATGATCTTCTATTAGCAATGCTTTGTTTTCTAAGAAAAAGACTAGAATTTAAGATTCTAGTCTTTCAAAAAATCATTTCCATCTATCTATATTATATAATTTTGTACATATAGCATCGAATGTAATTTTTTCATTTAATAAAAACTCTCTATATTCGTTAATCAACTCAGGCTTGCCTTGAAGTTCAGGAGACACAAGACAAAGCTTAAAACCTGCTTCTTTCATCATCTTATAAGTCTCAGAAGTAATAGGCAATTTTGTGAAACAATCCACCCAGACCCATTCAACTTTACCCTGCATATTTAAGATTGTGTCCAGACCTTCAAATTCCGAATATCTTAAAGCTATCTTCTTCTCCCCAAGGTTAGAAAGCAAGTAAATCATAGGAAAAGAAGAATCCAGAAAGAAATAGTCAGTAACATTATATTTTCTTACTAATTCTAAAACTTTATGTTCAATCCGTTCACTTTTAATATTTAAAATAAGTGTCTTATGATTGTAATGCTTTAGATACTCTTCAAAATCCACGCCATCTACAAATGGATCATGTTGGACAATTAATCTTCCGGCATAATCTCTCAAATCTATTTCAAGACCATAATGCGACGGGGTTTTAACTAATTCTTCGATAGTATTAACTCTATGAGCTATGAACTCCACTTTTCAGCTCTCCTTTGAGTTTTTTACTAAAATGAATCGTTCTTTTAATAAATTTCCATTTGGCGGAGAGCCCTGTATTCCAGCTCGATTGCCCGTGTATTCTTTCCGGAAAAACAACATCAAATCTAATAACGTTCAATTTATTTCTCCTGGCCATATATAGCGCATATAAGTCTAATGAGAAGTCATGTGGGGGGTTAACCCAAGACTGAAAGAAGCTTTGATGAAATATGTTGGGTTGAGCATTTATATCATATAGTCTTTCTCCTAAGTAAAGACTTTCGAACAAACTCATTCCCGAGGTGAAAAATTGATCAAATCTAGGTCGATTTTTCCGTTCACCTTTAACATAAGTCTTATGCGGACTTGGGCTGGTCTCTAAAATTTCCAGGGCCTTCACGACATCATGAGGATCCGTTTGCATATCGGCGTGCGTCCAGCCTAAAAACTCTCCTTTGGCGTATTGCAATCCAGTTAGTATGCCAAAGCCATATCCTTGATTCACTTCTACCTTTACCGTTCTTGCAAAATGATATTTCGGCAATAGCTCATTTAATATGGCTTCGGAATTATCCTTAGAGCCATTATTGACGAGAATCACCTCAATATCATCCCTCTTAATAACCTCATCAAATTTGGAAAAAATTAGCGGGATATTTTTCTCCTCATTGAAACAAGGAACTACCACGCTGAGCTTTACTTTCATTTTTAAACACCCACCATTTCTGGCCAATAAAATTCAAAACCGTACTCGCACCCGTAGCAAAAAGAAACGCCAAAATAAACCAACCGGGAAAAAGCAGTAAAAAAAGTTTATTTACAACTACATTCACTGTAAGTGTAATAGAATACAATGCAAAAAACTTTATTCCTTCCGACCATATCAATGCCTTCTTTTCAAAAGTCCAAAATTTATTCAATATAAAAGCAAAAATTGTTCCAATAATAAATGAAACTGCTTTTGAAATAGAAAGATTAACATACTGAATCAACACAAAATAACTTAAGGAATCAATGGCAACAGCCGAAAATCCTGTGACCGCAAAACGCACTAGCTGTTTCTTTGTATCATTCATGACTCTGCTTAAAATCAAAGGCTTTATTCACTAAGCTCTGTGTCTTAGCCTTATTGACATTCCGATCATTCTTAATTGAATAAGGATGCCACGGCCATTTATTGAAGAAACTTTGCCAGTATTCAAACGTTCTTAAATCATTAGGGGTTCCCCAACATACATAATGTTCGAGTTCAAACACTTTTACTTTCTGTCCATTAGCAATTACTTCATTAAGACAACTGTCTACATAAAACTCCCCGTTGACGCGTATGTTTTTCTCATACAAATTTTTCACTGCAGCTAAGAAATATTTTGCTTTTTTAAAATAAAACGTTCCTACAATAGCATGATCATTGAATGGATCGTCACTGATTGGTACTTTAACAGAAACTTTTTCTGCAAAATCATTCTCGTCCTTTTTAATCCAGCCATACATTTGTGGATTTGTTTGGCTGGAAACATGATGCCTAAAGCTAAAAACTATAGCATCAACTTCTGTATCATTTATAAGAGCAGCATATTTATCAGCATCCCAAACCATACCGTTATCGCATGCTCCGATTAGTAGCGGCGCCTCCAAATCAATATCTTGTAATCCCAACTCACATGTACAAGCCTGTCCTTCTGTGATTTGGTCAATACTTACTATTTTGGCATCAGAGTACTCTCGCTTCAATTCCTCTGCCAATGGATATTTCCCAAGATGCTCTTTTAAGCAAACAAATACATGATTTTCTGCCGCTGGCAATCCTTCCGTAGCTTGAATTATCATAGCCTTTCCAGATACAGGGATAAGTGGCTTGGGATCCTTGTAATTTCCCTTAACAAAGCGGCTTCCTGCACCAGCAAGTGGTATTAAAATAGTGCTGTTTTGCTCAGGAGCCCACTCTTTTTTTACTTCAATGGCTTGCTTAAAATAACTTGACCACGATTCATATTCCCGCAGATCTTGTGGAGTCCCCCATTGAAGCATATGTTGAATTTCATAAATAGAAACATTTAAATTATCATTCCTCAAAAAATTATAAACCAGACTTACATAAAATTCGCCATTTAAATTGATATCTTTGTCCATTAATTCTTTAAAATATTTTTTTACATAAGAACCTTTTTTGAAATAATATGTTCCTGAAGACGCATATTCATTCATACGATTATCTGTAAAAGGTTCTTTTTCTTTTATTTCTAGCATCCATTGCTCTTTATCTCGCATAAATGCATAATTTGTAGTTCCAAGCATATGAGGGTGATACCCTTTATAAGCTGGTATCGCACCATCTGCATTTCTTTTTCTTGTATGTTCAAGGAAATCTTGATAATTCCAATAACAAGAGAAATCGCAGTAGTTAACAATGACCTCATCATCATCATTAATTCTATCTGATATATAATCCACTGCAAATACAGGACCTTTTTTATGAGGAGGGATTTCAATAATCGATCCTTTTGGAGCTATTCGCTTTAGAATATTACGCATTTCAGTTGTCTCGAGATGTTCCTTATTACAAATAAAAGTGAAATTTTCTTCCCCCGGAAACATATTAATTACGTGTTCAATAATCGGCATACCATCAACCTTAATTAAAGGTTTAGGATCTTTATAACCAGCATCAATAAATCTTTTTCCTATTCCTGACATAGGTATAATAATTTGCATGATTACATCTCCTTATAATTTTTGTCTATATTTTTCAGAATCCCAATTACCCAGATAATCCATTTCTTCCCTAGAAAGATAATTAACGAATCGATTTCCTGCAGTATTCAAGGTCATCAAATGAAACTTATAGACTTCTTCTATTTCTTTTGCTTTTTTAACATTATTGGCTATAACAAATACATCATTTTGATAAACTACTATTTTGGGAAGCTCATAGTATTCATTGATATAAGTTTTTATACTTTCCACATCATTTATATTGTTTATAATAACGGGTTTTACACCACAAAAAACAAAACCATCGGGGCAAAAAGGGCTCTTATTAAGTAAGTCCTGATTTGTACTAATTAATTTTTTCAAATCATGATCACACGATAAATAAGCTATATTATCCGTGGTATTGATGGAATTGATTAAACTTGAAATTTTATTTGTTAATTTATAACTTTTCAAATCCATATTTAAATATTTTTCAATGTTATCAACGATTTCATCCGTGACCAAAGCTATTTCTTCATAATCATCGGAACTAACAATAAGTCCATGATTTTGTAAAAAAATAATTTTAGGCAATTTATTATATTTCTCGATATAGATATCTAATCTATTTTTCATCTCCAAGGCTAATTCAATTCCTGGAGTTTGATATTTAACAAATAACGCATCACCGAACATACTCTTGAGAACTTTTTCCCATTGTTCTTGACAAGCCAACACATTTACTGAAATAGGATGTGTATGAAGTGTATATTTATATAACAATGAATGCAAAAAAGTTTCGATAGAAGGCCTTACATTTGACTCAACAATCGTTTCTTTGAGTAATTCCGCTGCAAATTTTTCACGTTCTTTTTTTGTATTTAAGGATATAAGATTTTTATTTATTATAATTTCATTCACCATTTGAGTTTCTACTTTAACGTAACCTCTATCCAACTCAACATCTGAAAGGAGATAACCCGATGCTTTTATTAACATAGTCCCATCATTTAATTTTAACGAAGTATTGCCGCCTCCAGCCTGTATTAAGTCAAATCTCTCACCTGCATATTTAGACATCTTTACAAACTTTTTAATTTCACTAATCATTTTTTAACATACCTCATCAGTTCATTAAAATTTTTTATTTCTGTAATATGCCCATGGCTTGTATCTTCTGCTTTACTAGCATTGTTTAACCAATATGAATCAATACCTAAATTACTAGCTCCAACTATATCCTTATTAAAACTATCACCAATCATACAAACATCTGATGATGTTAGTTTCATTTTTTGCAATGCAAGCAAAAACATGTACGGATGCGGTTTCTCTCTTCCTGCCTCTTCACTTGTCACCACATAATCACAGTACTGCTGTAAATTCATTTTCTCAATTTTTTTGAACTGTACATCTGCCGTTAAATCAGTTACAAAGCATATTTTATAATTTTTAATTGATTCCAAGAAATCATAAACACCATCGAAAGGAACTATGTTCTGAATAAAAATTTCCCAGTATAGCTGATATGCTTTAAGTGAATAATTCGCACTGTTTATTTCAAGGATCTCAAACATTCTTTGGAAGTATAGTAAGCGATTGTGCGAAGCCGCGGTTTCACTAAGTTCATGATGAATTTGACTTCTTGCCTCTCGGTAACCTTCATTAAGATTGCTTTTCTCAATACTTAATTCTTGAGAAAAATAAGTAAGCACATGGTCAATAGCTATACTGTGCGTCCTATCATACTCATACAAGGTGTTATCAATATCCAGGAGATACCCTTTATACTTCATAGTCCACAATCTCCTTCATTTTTTCGCTTATCATTATCAGCACGACTAACTGCACTAGCCCATGGAACCCGGTTGACCATTTGGAGTCGCTATGAATAATTTCTTCTTTATTTTTTATTAACTGATCTGCCATCAATTTAAAATTAATAGAGGGACGATTTTCATCAATAATGATATAGTGCATATTTAAATCTTCTGAATAGTCGTGTTCAATTATAAGATCTGCACGTTCTAAAAGATAAATAAGTGGCTCCAAATCGACATTCGAGTCAACAGTTAACTTTAACTTTATTTTTGGATTGTGATTAGGGTTACCAATCTCAAAATCATCATCTGTAAAATAACTTATCACCAAATCCGAAAATTTTCTCTGAGGCCAGATATACTTCTGTGCATCAGGCATTCTTGTTTCTATTTGTTCCAAAACTTTTTCTACTGAGTACCCTCTTTTTTTCGTATCACGCAGTACCTTCCAATGACGACGTAAAGATTCGTCAGTCTCTAGATATATTTTCAAATCAATTAATTTTCTCATTTTAGGCAAATAAAATGGATGGAGACCTGCCATAATAATATAGTCACTTGATTTTACTTTTTGTGGGTTTGTAAACTTCCCAGTATCATGATCATATTCCACTCTTTCAATTGACTCGCCCTTTTTAAGTGCAAGTAAGTCGTCTGATTGTCGATGGAGATAATTAGCCCTAGGGTTTAAATGGGTAAACACTTTCCAGTTTTCGTTACCTCTCTCCCATTTATGATCGCCGTCTCCTTCTATATGTAACACAGACTTACTAGCTAACAAATTTGTAACGTCGGAAAGCAATGTACTTTTACCAGCCCCACTATCCCCGCCGACACCTATAATAAAAGATGAACTCTGTTTCTTATAAACTGAGTTACTTCTAATACCAAAGCGGTATAAGAAATAAATAACGGACAGTAAACTACCCTCCAATAAAGTAAAAGAAAGATTTTTGAAATGAGAGATATTTATTTTTGTTTCGATGGGATTATTCAAAAATTTAATATCAACAAGGCTGGAATTATGAAATACTATAAAATAAATTATATACGTTATCGCTAGCAACGAATTTAGTAAAATAGTTGTTCTTGCATTAGTGGAATAATAGTTTATAAAATAAATCGAAACAAAAGGAATCACCCACAAATACCAAGCCGGCATAGGTGGGACCAAAAGAATAAATACAGAGAATAGCAGACCCATGGAACTAAACAACAGGTCATTATTAATTTTAGGATATCCCATAAATCTGGCGTATATTAAAAGTATCGCTAAGGGAGCAAAGTAAATCTTAATACCCTGAAATCCGAAAAACATATCAAACACTTGTTTTTGTTCTGTATTAAGTAGAACCAGATTAATGTAACCCAGTGAAGTTATGAACGGAAGTGAGAAGAACAAGTATATACCGAAAGGCATCAATAAATAAAAAAAGAGCTGTTTTTTATTTTTAAAAAGAAACAAGAGCAATAATGGAAGGGCCGCTATAACAGGGAACTTGATGCTGAGTGCTAGGCCGAAGACTAAACTGGAAAGTTTGCCCTTGTCATTCACTAGTAAATAAATGGAGAAAAACAATAAAGCTGTAGGTATTAAATCAAGTTGCGAGTGAATATATGCAGCATAAAAAACAAAGGGTGAAGCGAAATAGAAGATAAGTATTTCTTTTTTTCGGCTAGGAAACAACTTCAAAAGTGTAAAATAGATTAAGACATCTGCCAGTAACATTGGTAACTTAAAAAAGAAATTTTGAAAACTGTAGCCATTAATTAATTTCGCCAGACAACCAAAAAAACTTAATATATATAACATTAGGGGAGGATAAGGAAAAGAATTTGGGAGGCCTTGTTCCCAGTAATATTGCCATGGATTATCAAGATTGCTTATAAAATGATTTACGAAAGGTATAAATAAATCATCTTGGTAAGCGGAAGAAAATAAAGTCATTATAATAACTTTTACTACAATAATGCCAGTGAAGAAATTATTGTAAAGAAGCTTTTTGGGCATTGATTACTAGACACCTTTCTAAAAATATTTCTTTATTGGATTAAGACCCACTTGCCTACTCATGTTTCAAAGTACCACATACTTTTATTTATAACGACAATATATTATACCATGTTATTAAAAAAAAATCTTCTCTTAGCAAGACAACTTGAGATTACTATTTCATGTCGCTCCTTCGAGAAGTTCCAGAAATAAATTTTTTTAATCCAAGCAAACTAACAGAACTCCTGAAAAACAGCTACGATCCTATTAGATTATTAAATATAGTTCAGATTATGATTATTAACTTATCATAACCCGAACTATATTTTTTTATTAAATTGGCTTTTGACTTTTAACCTAAGTTCCCGGAATTTATAACGAGGGAGGAGCTACCCCGAGCGCTCGATACAAGTCAGCCTGTTTTTGTGTCACTTCGCCCAAGATCCGGCCGTGTCCAGGCGCTTCAAATCGCTCTATGGTGTCCAATTCATCGAGCAGCCCCTGCATCGTCCAGGATTCAAAGAGTCCAGCATCTTGCATGCATTTCTTGACGTAGGAAAGGTAAATAAGGGCAATAAATTCGACAAATAGCTTGCCATTGAGTGAAGTTTCCGAAGAAACGTGCATTCGCCGGAAATTCAGCCGCTCTTTGAGATTGCCAAATGCCTTCTCTACGATGTCCTTGCTTCGGTACA
>NZ_FMTT01000019.1 GCF_900100345.1 Paenibacillus tianmuensis
ATAGACAAAGGCTCTTCCTTTTTCGGACGTCCTCGGCCGGTTCGCTTGGCTGGCCGCGTCACCGTTTGGACACCCAACTTCCACTGAAACCATGCGCTTCGCTGTTCGCTATTGAATCTCTGAATCGCTTGCCAAGCATCCGATTCGCAGTGGAATTCGGTTTCTCCCAGCTTCCGAATGAGGCGTGTCAACCGTTCTTCTTCTTTCTTTAGCGTACTGTCCAGTGCCCGCTGTTTACGTGCATCCAAGTTGCTCGAATAGACGACGATCAGCCGAAATGAACGGCCGTCAATCCGGCGCTCCATCGATTGAATGCGGTATTCCGCTGCGGACGGCCCCTGGCTCAACCTGCCGATCTCTTGCCATGCACCGGATTCCCAAGCCGCTCGCTTGACCTCCTCACAGACAGAGAACAAGTCGGGCAAACGGGAAACGAAACGTAAATGGAGCCGTTTCATGTATTTTAGGTTCCGCTTCGTGATCAGCGCAGAGTCGGCCACATAGAGAAGCTGCTGCCAGTCTTCTTGGCCGAGCGTTTGCCGCAGCTTCCGGATGAACGTGAAGTTCCACGTTTTGTCCGAGGTGTTCCCGTTCTCCACATTTGCCAGTATGGGGATGCGCTCCGGCGAAACAGCTAGCCCGAGCATAATCTGCTTGAGGTTAGGCCGATAGTCTTTGCTATGTCCTCGTACGATCTTAAGATCGGCCTCCCCTTCGTAAGCACTGTGCAAACTTACTGATGTCGTGTCGTTATGCAGTGTACTGATCGGCAGGCCAAGCTTGCGCATGGTACGAATGGCGAGCGTGGAGTAAACCTTCCACGGCGTGGCCTCATGCAGCTTGTCGAGTGCGCGAGCGAGCGCGTCATCATTCAAATCATCGGCGGTTACACCGTCACCGAACAACAGCTCAACGTCTTGGTCACGGTAAAATCGCTTAACATGGCAGAGGGGATCTTTGCCGCTAAGTACATTAATGACAAGGGCTTTGATTCGCGCACCGGGCGACAGCTTGCAGCGGCTCGCATCCCATGGAAGCAGCTCATTCAAAGTCTGCTCAAACTCGATTTCACGACAAAGTCGGTCCACCAACACGGCGGGGCCGGAAGTATACGAATACGTTTTAAGTGGAGTATTCACGTGATCGCCTCCAGAGAAAAAAAACTATACCCTTACATTCTCTGGAAGTTAGTGATTTCCCTTCAATAAATTTGATTTTCGCGCAGTTTCACCTGCGAAATGTGGGTTACAACAAGGCGCCGATGTTCGCCCCGGAGTTCGGAATTACTTGAGGCAAGCGCGGCAGCTCGGGCTGCGGACCGGACTCACATTAGTTTGCTTCAGAGAGTTATAAATTTTCCTCCGGCCGACTATTAATTAGGGTAGGGGAAGGTGATGAAATGACTCCAGAAACAAACAGGCTCATTACTACGAGAGACCGGCAAATCAATGTTGTTTTCAAGTCAACTTCTCCTGAGCCGCTTTCCGTTCAGGAAAAAGTTGATTCAAAAGACGTCATGCAAGCCATGGAAGCATTCTCGGATATCTACAAAGAACTGGATAAGATGATCGGCTTAGACGAGATCAAAGAGCTTGTTTTTCAAATTTATGCGATTCTTCAAATAAAACAATTTCGCGCGCAAGAGGGGCTCCAGGTTAGCTCCAACGTTTATCACATGATCTTCAAGGGCAACCCCGGTACGGGAAAGACAAGTGTAGCGAGAATTATCGGGAAGCTGTTCAGATCCATGGGGCTGCTCTCCAAAGGACATCTGATCGAAGTGGAAAGAGCGGACTTGGTCGGCGAATACATCGGCCACACTGCCCTGAAGACGAGAGAAATGGTCAAGAAAGCGCTCGGCGGTATCTTGTTCATTGATGAGGCATACAGTCTGGCTCGGGGCGGAGATAAAGACTTTGGCAAAGAAAGCATCGATTGTTTAGTAAAATCCATGGAGGATCACAAGAACGATTTTATTCTTATTTTGGCCGGTTACCCTAAAGAGATCGAGGATTTTTTAAAGACGAATCCCGGCCTGCCTTCCCGTTTTCCGATTCAGGTTAATTTTCCCGACTACACGATCGATCAATTGATCGAGATCGCGAAGCAAATGGCGGCGGAACGGGAGTACGTTATTCTTCCTGAAGCCATCCATAAGATCAAGAACCATTTGATGCAGGAAAAGTTACTAAATCTGAACTTCAGCAATGCCCGTCACATTAGGAATCTGATCGAAAAAGCGATCAGGTTTCAGGCTGTAAGGCTGGTTCGAAGGGCACGAAAGCTGACGAAGCAGGATCTGTTGAATCTGACGCATGAGGATTTTCATATCAATGGCAAAACAGAGGAAGAGATCTATTTTAACCTGAAACCGTCGTAGCGAATGCTGCGCTTTCAAAGCAAGGGTGAGGCCTCATGCCTCTTTTTTTTGCGCTACAAAGGGACAAGAACTCCGATGAGTCAAAGGCGGAAGCGGTTCGTCTGGTGAATTGTGCGTTACCGTTGTTTATATGGTAAAATCGGGATTGATTCGTTCGCTGTGTTTAAAGCCGGAAGGGCTGCTGTTTAGTAAAGCGCAGTATGATTTTGAATTCACGTTTGATTTCGAGGACCGGTCTAATAAATGAGAATATAGGCCAAGGAGGAAGACGCGGGCTTGGAAAGACAAGGAACAGTCAAAATTTTGGAAGGCAAACAAATTTACCTGCGGCCTGTCGAAATGGATGATCTGGATGATTATTATGTTTACTTGTCCGATCCGACAACGAGTAGGTTTACGGGTAGTCAAAAAGTGTTTTCGAAACAAACGGCAGCCAGTTGGATTGAAAAAATTTCAAAACTTGATTCAAGCCGTGTGGACCTTATGATTGTTTCCCAATCGACAGATCGCCTTGTGGGAGAAGTGGTGTTGAATGACATTGATCCGGTAAACCGGAGTGCGAATATCCGGATTGCCATAGCGGGCCAAGCGAATCAAGGGAAAGGCTATGGTACGGAAGCGATGCTGCTCATGCTTCATCATGCTTTCGGGACATTGAATTTGCATAGGGTTGAACTGAGTGTCTACACGTTTAACGACAGAGCGATTCATGTCTACGAGAAGCTGGGTTTCAAAAGAGAGGGCGTTCAAAGGGATTGCTTATTTTGGGACCATCAATATTACGATGCGATAAACATGAGCATATTGGAGCATGAATTTCGGAAGCTGCATATGCCGGATCGATTCAACGACGGAGTTTAATTTATTACAGCCTTGGAGGTTTGGTTCATGAGATCGGAAGATCAAATTAAACGTATGATGATTCAATTGGAACAAATGGTACAACGATTGGATAAAGCGCACAATGAAAATGAAATCAACGAAATTAAAGCAAAGATTGAAATTTTGGAATGGGTGCTTGATGCGCCTGCTGGTAAGTATCATGCATAACCCGGAGAATCATCATGAGAAGAACATTGTTCAAGTATTTATAGAAAAAGTTTTATTCCTTGAAGATGAAATTGAAATTGGTTTAAAATTTGGTGGAGGCTGGAACGCACAACCCCAAAGGAGATAAATAAACTTATATGAAAAAAACGAATCACGAAGTAACGGGAGAAATTCAAGATCGTGCGGTGCTGGTCAGTCTGGTCACGTCGCAGCTCAAAAAGAAGGAGATGTATGACCCGGACCATTCGCTCGCGGAGCTAATCAGCTTGGCCGAGACCGCACAGGTCGAGGTGCTCGGCACGTTGACGCAAAATAAGGAGTACACCGATTCCAAATGGTTCATCGGCAAAGGTAAAGCCGAAGAGCTGAAAGCGATGCTGGAGCAGACGGGCGGCAATACCGCCATCTTCGACCAGGAGCTTTCCGGCGCGCAGGTGCGCAATCTTGAGCAGTTTCTAGATGTCAAAATTATCGACCGGACGCAGCTCATCCTGGACATTTTCGCGCAGCGGGCGAAGACGCGGGAAGGGATCATTCAAGTCGAGCTTGCCCAGCTCAGCTATCTGCTGCCGAGGCTGTACGGACAAGGCAAAAACTTGTCCCGCCTCGGAGGCGGCATCGGGACGCGGGGGCCGGGGGAAACGAAGCTGGAGACGGACCGCCGTCATATCCGCGAGCGAATCTCGGAGCTGAAGCGGCAGCTGCAAGAGGTCGTCAAACACCGCAGCCTGCACCGGGAGCGCCGCAAAAAGGCTGGCGTGTTTCAAGTGGCGCTGGTCGGCTATACGAACGCCGGCAAATCCACGTTGCTGCGGCAATTGACCCATGCCGACGTATATGTCGAGAACCAGCTGTTTGCGACCCTCGATCTGACTTCGCGCTCGCTTGAGCTGCCGGGCGGCATGGAGATCGTCGTTACTGATACGGTCGGATTTATTCAAAATCTGCCTCACGATCTGGTCGCGGCCTTCCGGGCGACGCTGGAGGAGGCTTGCGAGGCGGATCTGATTATGCATGTCGTCGACAGCTCGTCCGAGATGATGGCGACGCAAATGAAGGTCGTCGATCAAGTGTTGGAAGAACTGGAGGCGCACGGCAAAGAACGCGTGACGGTGTTTAACAAAATCGACCTCTGTTCCCCCGAGCAGAAAGAGCTGCTGACGACCGACGGGCCGTTTGTCCGCATCTCGGCTTACCGGGAAGAAGACTTAAGTCTCATCGTCGAACTGATCGAATCCCGGTTCATGGGCGCAAGCCGAACCTACCGCATCCCGGCGGACAAAGGCGACCTGATCTCACTCGTTTATCGTGTGGGCGAGGTGCTGGAAAATGAAGTGGATGGGGAAGACATGCGGTTCAAGGTCCGGGTAAACAACAAAGAATACGACAAAATCGGGTATCTGCTCGCAGCTTACGATGAGGCGCGCCCAACGCAAGAGCAACCCAAGGGAGAGACATTGTAGGATGTTTAAAGAGAAGGTGCTCGGTCTCATGGAGCAGGCCGAGCTGCAGATCGAGGGGAAGTTGAAAGAGATCGACCGCGTGATCGACCGGAACCAATGGAAGGTCATCCGCGCTTTTCAGAAGCATAAAGTGAGCGATTATCATTTCGCCGGATCGACAGGCTACGGCTATAACGACCGGGGACGGGAAGTGCTCGATCTGGTGTACGCCGACGTGTTCGGCGCCGAGGCGGCGCTTGTCCGGCCGCATTTCGTTTCGGGAACGCATACGATCGGCACCGCGCTCTTCGGGGTGCTTCGTCCGGGAGACGAGCTGCTGATGATGACCGGGCGGCCTTACGATACGCTGCATAAAGTGATCGGCAAGCCGGGAGACGGGCAAGGCTCGCTTCAGGATTGGGGCATTGCTTACCAGGAGGTCGACTTGCTGGAGGATGGGTCCCCGGATTTTGCCGCGGTTGCGGAGCGCATTACCCCCCGGACGAAGGTGATCGGCATTCAACGTTCCCGCGGGTACGCTTGGCGTCCGTCGTTCACCGTAGCGCAAATCGGAGAGATGGTGCGGTTCGTCAAAGAAATCAAGCCGGACGTCATCGTTTTCGTCGACAATTGCTATGGGGAATTTACGGAGCTGACCGAGCCGACAGAGGTTGGTGTCGATTTGATGGCCGGGTCGCTGATCAAAAATCCCGGCGGCGGGCTCGCGGCTACGGGTGGCTACATCGCGGGCAAGAGCCGTTACGTGGAGCTGGCTTCTTACCGTTTAACGGCGCCCGGTATCGGCGGCGAGGTGGGCGCCATGCTGGGGACGACCAGAGCTATTTTCCAAGGGCTGTTTCTGGCGCCTCATCTGGTCGGGCAGGCCGTCAAGGGATCGGTTTTTGCCGCATCGGTGTTCGAGCAGCTTGGGTTCACGACGCATCCGCGTTGGAACGATCCGCGAACAGATCTGATTCAGGCGGTTCAATTCACGGGGCCTGAGCATTTGATCGCTTTCGTTCAGGGGATTCAACAGGCGGCTGCGGTCGATGCCCATGTCGTTCCGGAGCCTTGGGACATGCCGGGGTACGAGCATCCGGTCATTATGGCTGCAGGCACGTTCATCCAGGGAGGAAGTCTGGAGCTTTCCGCAGATGCGCCGATCCGGGAGCCGTACATCGCCTATATGCAAGGCGGGTTAACGTATTCGCATTGCAAAATGGGCGTGCTGACTGCGATCCAAAATATGATGGACCGCGGACTGCTTTCATAACATCACTTGTCCTTAATTGGATGCGCGGATGTGGGTCATCCGCGTATTTTTTGTGAGAAAATATACGGTAATATGGGTTGACATAAGGCGAAAACCTTACATAACTTGACACGTTTTTTGAACGAGGTTACAATAACGGTAAGGTTCTAAGTACTTAGGAGTGATGGTCATGAGTGATGATATCCGCAGGAATATGGCGCTTTTTCCCATCGGCATCGTAATGAAGCTGACCGATTTAACCGCGCGGCAAATCCGGTACTACGAACAGCACGAGCTTGTAATTCCGGCCCGAACAGGAGGCAACCAGCGGTTGTATTCGTTCAACGATGTCGAGAGACTGCTCGAGATTAAAGATTTGATTGAAAAGGGAGTCAACATCGCCGGGATCAAGCAGGTGCTGCTGCCGGTCGACAAAAACTCCGAGGAAGCGACTGTCTTGAACGAGCAAACCGAGGTCAAACGTCGGGAAATGACCGATACGCAACTGCACAAAATGCTTAAGCAGGAGCTGTTGGTCGGCGGCAAGCGTCCGAATCAGGTTTCGCTGATTCAGGGCGAATTATCCCGCTTTTTCCGCAAGTAAGGCTGTGTTGGGGCCTGTTCCGGTAGCGCTTTCGCGCCTGTCCGGACAACGCTCCGTTAATTTGGCTCATAGTTTAAGGAGGAGATTGTACAGTGACGGATAAACAATACACCAAGGAAGACATTCTACGCATCGCAAAGGAAGAAAACGTAAGATTCATCCGCCTGCAATTTACCGACCTGCTCGGTACGATTAAAAATGTGGAAATTCCCGTGAGTCAGTTGGAGAAAGCGCTCGACAACAAAATGATGTTCGACGGTTCTTCCATCGAAGGCTATGTTCGTATCGAAGAATCCGATATGTACTTATACCCGGATCTGAATACTTGGGTCGTCTTTCCATGGGTGACGGAAGACCGCGTTGCCCGTATGATTTGCGATGTGTACCTGCCGGACGGCCGGCCGTTCCCTGGTGATCCGCGCGGCATTCTGAAATCGATGCTGAAGGAAGCCGAAGAAATGGGTTTCAGCTCGATGAATGTCGGTCCGGAGCCGGAGTTTTTCCTGTTCAAAACCGATGAAAAAGGCAACCCGACGATGGAACTGAATGACCAAGGCGGTTATTTCGATCTCGCTCCGACGGACTTGGGAGAAAACTGCCGTCGCGAAATCGTTCTGACGCTGGAGGAGATGGGCTTTGAAATCGAAGCGTCTCACCACGAGGTGGCTCCGGGACAGCACGAAATCGACTTTAAATATGCGGACGCCATCAAAGCGGCCGACCAGATTCAAACGTTCAAGCTCGTTGTCAAAACGATTGCCAGACAGCATGGCCTGCATGCTACCTTTATGCCGAAACCGCTGTTTGGCGTGAACGGCTCCGGAATGCACTGCCACCAATCGCTGTTCCGCGGCAAAGAGAACGCGTTCTACGACGAAAGCGACAAGCTGGGTCTAAGCACGTTGGCCAGACAATACATGGCGGGTATTTTGCGTCATGCCCGCGCTTTTGCAGCCATTACGAACCCGACGGTCAACTCCTACAAACGTCTGGTGCCAGGCTATGAGGCGCCTTGCTACGTAGCTTGGTCGGCCAGCAACCGCAGCCCGATGATCCGCATTCCAGCTTCGCGCGGACTCAGCACGCGTGTGGAAGTGCGCAACCCGGACCCGGCGGCCAACCCGTATCTCGCGCTCGCTGTTATGCTTAAAGCAGGGCTCGATGGCATCAAGAACAAAATGCAGCTGCCGGCTCCGACGGACCGGAACATCTATGTGATGTCCGAAGAGGAGCGGGAAGAGCAGGGCATTCCAAGCCTGCCAGCCGACCTGAAGCAAGCACTCGATGAGCTGCTTCGCGACAATGTCATCTGCGACGCGCTCGGAGACCATGCTCTCGCGCACTTTGTCGAGCTCAAAGAAATCGAGTGGGACATCTTCCGGACTCAAGTTCATGCTTGGGAACGCGATCAGTATTTGACCCTTTATTAATAAGCTTGGTAAGCATTAGAAGCAGCCTCTCATGATGGTGAAGCCATGATGAGAGGCTGTTTTTCAAACTTCTGAACAACTCTGGCCTACCTCCGGCCACTTATTCGCTGCTTATCATAGTAGGGATGGAGGCGCGCGTTTTTATCCGAAGGCCTGGACGTTCGGCGGACGGCAGCAAAAAAAGACTCCCTCATTGGGAGTCTTGATTTTGGCTACATGGGAGCGAAATTAATGAATATTGCGGAACACGCCGATGACTTTGCCCAGGATAGATACGTTCTTCAGACGGAGCGGCTCCATCGTAGGGTTTTCCGGTTGTAGACGGATGTGATCCTTTTCTTTAAAGAACGTTTTGACCGTCGCTTCGTCGTCCTCGGTCATGGCGACCACGATCTCGCCGTTGCTCGCCGTTTGCTGTTGGCGAACGATGACGTAGTCCCCGTTGCGAATGCCTGCGTCGATCATACTTTCGCCGATGACGCTCAACATGAAGACGTTATGTTCCCCGACGACGTTGCTCGGAAGCGGGAAGTAGTCTTCAATGTTCTCCGTCGCGGTAATCGGTACGCCGGCCGTAACTCGTCCAATCAACGGGACGCGAGAAACCGATACTGCGAATGCGCCGTCGCCGGTCGTGCCGTCCAAAATCTCAATGGCTCTGGGCTTCGTAGGATCGCGCCGGATCAGCCCTTTCTTTTCCAGCCGCTCCAAATGACCGTGTACCGTTGAACTGGAAGCAAGACCGACCGCTTCGCCGATTTCCCGAACGGACGGAGGATACCCTTTATCTTTGACCTCGTTCTTGATGAACTCCAGAATAGCTTGCTGGCGAGTGGATATCTTGCCCATATGAATCACTCCATTTTTGGTAATCATTACTTAGGAGTATAACACAGAACCGGAGTTCGTACAAACATAAGTTCGAAAAATGGATTGACACAAACATTTGTTCGTGTTAAATTCAGAACAGAACAAATGTTTGGGGGATGATACTCATGTATCAGAACAGTCAAATGCTAGCTCAATACAACCACGGTCCAACTGCCGTCTCCATAGATCACGCTTGTAAAGTGAAAAAAAACCGAACATATGTACGAGTTGTGGTTTTCATTATATCGGTAATACTGCTGCTCTTTGTCGGAGGTACCGTGTCCGCTTGGGTAGGGAACGGTGACGCGCACGCCAAAGGTGCCGCTCCTGTTCAAGTTTACGTAGTCGTACATCAAGGAGATACCTTGTGGAGCATTGCTTCTTCGCACGCGGCCAAAGGACAAGATCTGAGAGAGTACGTCTTTCAGCTAAAGAAGCTGAACAACTTGAAGAACGTAACGATTTACGAAGGGCAGAAGCTGCTGCTTCCATAATACATAACTGTTTTAACTTTTCCTGAATTATTTCTTCCGCAAGGCTTCGGGTCTTCTCTTGACTTTCAAATCCGGTAATGTCAAAGTATAATTTGATATGAAGCTCTTATCGTTCGCGGATAAACGGACGAAGACCTAACATTACCGGGAGGACAGGCATGATTGAATCGGAGCACGACGTAACCGTTAAGCGGATCAACGAATTGGCCCGCAAGGCGAAAGCCGAAGGATTGACGGAAGAAGAGATGGACGAGCGCAACGCACTTAGGAAAAAGTATATCGATTCTTTTAAATCCTCCTTGCGTTCTCAACTGGACAACATTAAATTCGTGGATGAGGACGAGAAGAAGTAAGGAGGAGGGGACTTGCTTCACTGGTACACCCCATTGAGACACGCATCACACGTTGGATGATCTTGTTGCCGCTGGAAAAACGCGGTATACTTGGATGCACCAACTTTTTGGCGTATTTGGACGTATCGGTTGACGAAATCGCTCGGGATCGGCGATTTACGGTAAGTATAGAAAGAATGGATAAAGGGGCTCAACTATGTCACGGAAATGGCAACGCATGGTTCGCAAGAATACGAAAGTAACCAACATTCAGCGCAAAAAGGGCGGCAAGGAATCGATTTCGCAGTCCAGCGCCTCCGACAACTCGGTCACCTTCAAAGGACGCAGCTGGTTTCTTCCGATGATACTGGTCGCCACCGGGATTTTCTGCTTCGTCATATTCCGCGGTCAAGCGGGGCAGGATCAGATGTACTGGCTCACGGGCGCGAGCTATATTGTCCTTGCGCTGTTGATTTATTGGGTCCGCAGGCCGCTGTTGAAAATAGGCCAGGATTCGCTTACCTCACGTCGTTTCGGCGGAGACCGGACGATGAGTGCGGATATGATTAACGAAATTTCCGTGTCGAAGGATTCGATCTTTATTACATTAAAGCCGAAAGGTGCCCGCTGGGGATACACGAAATTTTATCATCAATTCCCTGTGGATGCGGCGAAGGAAAAGCTTCAGGAATTTGCTCAAAAAAATCAAGTGGCATTTAAGCAAGAATCTTAAGACAGAACCGACATCACAGGGGAGAAAGAGGAATCCGGCTTATGGCAATCAAAGCGGTGCTTTTTGATTTGGACGATACGCTGCTCTGGGACGAGCGCAGCGTAAAAGAAGCGTTTCAGGCGACATGCAGCGAGGCTGCCAAGCATTATGATCTCGATCCCGTCCAGCTTGAGGAAGCGGTGAGACGCGAAGCGCGGGCATTGTACGAATCGTTCGAGACGTTCCCATTTACTAAAAAAATCGGCATTAACCCGTTTGAAGGGCTATGGGCCCGGTTTGTCGAAGGAGAACAGGAAGAGTTCCGCAAGCTTCAAGCGTTGGCCCCGGCTTATCAGCGGGATTCGTGGACACGCGGCTTAAAGGCTCTGGGGATAGAAGATGCCGCGCTGGGACTAAAGCTGGCGGAGATGTTTTCGGTTGAGCGAAGAAACCGTCCGATCGTTTATGAAGAGACTTTCGAAGTATTGGATCAACTGAAAGAGAAGTATAAGCTGCTTCTGCTTACGAACGGTTCGCCTGATCTGCAAAAAGAGAAATTGGCGGGCGTCCCGCAGCTTGCTCTTTATTTCGATCATATCGTCATTTCCGGCGAGTTTGGCGAAGGAAAGCCGGCGGTATCGATTTTCGAGCATGCCATGCAACTGCTTGGCATTTCGGCCGAGGAAGGCGTCATGATCGGGGACAAGCTGACGACGGACATTTTGGGCTCCAACTCGATCGGGATGCGGAACATGTGGATTAACCGTCATGGGCTCCCGTTAACGGACGAGATTGCTCCGGCGCACGAAATTACGAGCCTGCAGGATATTCAAAAGATCATTGATTCTTTGGAAGATTAGGATCTAACGGCACCATAACCTTATCTGTGAGCCAATGTGTAACCGGCACTCATTTTTGTTCTAATCTAAACAAGCCCGTCATTCCATTTGGCGGGTTTTCATTTTGTTATAAATAATAAAACAAGCCGCCTTTCACAAGGGGCTTGCTGCTTGAGTGTCGTTTATTTTAAAAGTTCCACTTACGCTTTTTGGAAAGTCAAGTCTTCGAACGGATGTGCGATCCAGCCCTCGGTTTCGATGAATAGACGGACGGCTACGATTTGACGGTTTTCCATTAAGGTGAAGAAATGCGGCTTGTGTTCCGGAACAGAGATCACGTCGCCGGCTTCCAGTTCAACGTCGAAATAGCCGACATCGTCGGTCCCTTTAATGATGAAGATTCCTTTGCCGGCCGTGATGGCGCGAACTTCGTCTTCCGTATGCGTATGCACCTGTTCGAATTTTTTGAGCAGTTCGTCCAAATTCGGGGTGGCGTCGGAAAGCGCGACAATGTCCCAAGTCTGGTAGCCGCGGCGGCTAGCCAGATCGCGAATTTCTTCATGGTAGGTAGCCAAGATCTGCGATTTTTCCTCGTCCGTCAACGAAAACTTCCCTTGAAGTTCTGCGGGCAGTTTAGCGGCGTTCCAATGCTCATAAAGCACCTCTTGCTTATCCAAAAATGCTTTGACGTTGGCTTCGCCCGAGATGCGCTCGTTGGTGTTGCGAATGCGAATTTCTGCCATAGTTCTCCCTCTTCCTTCTTGAATTCGTGATTTCTGCTTCTTATTATAGTGGAAGGGGACGCATCTGTCGATGTATAATGTATATAAATCCGATAGGGTTCATTTGATAATTGCTGGATTTTGTCACCATTGCTTTTCAACATGTATCGTTTCTGATACACTTAAGGTTACATAATTTGTGAGTATTATGCGCAGTACGGTGCGAGAATCATAGATCGGCTGCAAGAGTATCCGACCCCAATACAGAATGGAGCGGGGCGGCAGGGTGAAAGGGGATCACGGATGAGCAAGCCATTATTGCAGGAGCAACTACAGAAAAAAATTATGATTTTAGACGGCGCCATGGGAACGATGATCCAACAGGAGAATTTAACCGCGGAAGATTTCGGCGGCGACGACTTAGACGGCTGCAACGAAATTTTGGTAGCGACCCGGCCTGACGTCATCCGTAAAATCCATGAAGCGTATTTTGCGGCGGGTGCCGATATGGTTGAGACAAATACGTTTGGCGCAACAAGCGTCGTACTGGCGGAATACGATCTGCAGGACCGCACGCGGGAGCTTAACCTGGCAGCGGCCAAGCTGGCCGTCGAAGCGGCTGAAAAATACAGTACGCCGGAATGGCCAAGATACGTTATCGGTGCGATGGGGCCGACGACGAAGACGCTTTCCGTAACCGGCGGAGTCACGTTCGACGAACTCGTGGACAGCTACTACGAACAAGCGTTGGCGTTGATGGAGGCGGGCGTGGACGCGCTGCTGCTCGAAACGTCGCAGGATACGTTGAACGTCAAAGCCGGCAGCATAGGCATCCGCAAAGCGTTCGAGACGGAAGGACGTAAGCTGCCGCTCATGATTTCCGGTACGATCGAGCCGATGGGCACGACGCTGGCGGGTCAAAATATTGAATCTTTCTATATATCGCTTGAGCATCTCGAACCGATTTCGGTCGGTCTGAACTGCGCTACCGGACCGGAGTTTATGCGTGACCATATCCGGACGTTGGCCGATATTGCAGGAACCGCGGTAAGCTGCTATCCGAACGCCGGTCTGCCGGACGAGAACGGACAGTACCATGAATCGCCGGAATCGCTCGCGAAGAAGCTGGCAGGCTTTGCCGAGCAGGGCTGGCTGAACATTGCCGGCGGCTGCTGCGGTACGACGCCGGATCATATCCGCGCCATGGCCGAAACGCTCGGCCAGTACCAACCGCGAGGTCACCGGGGAGAGCATCCGCCCGCGGTATCCGGCATTGAGACGGTCTACATTGAAGATGCGAACCGCCCTTACATGGTTGGGGAGCGGACGAACGTTCTCGGATCGCGGAAGTTCAAGCGGCTTATTGCCGAAGGCAAATATGAGGAAGCATCCGAGATTGCACGGGCGCAGGTGAAAGGCGGCGCGCATGTCATCGACGTCTGTCTGCAGGACCCGGACCGCGACGAAATGAGCGATATACAGCAGTTTCTGGAGCTTGTCGTTAAAAAAGTGAAAGTTCCGCTTATGCTTGATTCCACGGATTATCGGGTAATTGAGCTCGGGCTCAAATATTCGCAGGGAAAAGCAATCATTAACTCGATCAACCTGGAGGACGGGGAAGAGAAGTTCGAGACGGTCGTACCGCTGATTCTTCAATACGGCGCGGCCGCTGTCGTCGGCACGATTGACGAGCGGGGGCAGGCCATTACGGCCAAAGACAAGCTTGAAGTAGCCCAGCGTTCCTATGACTTGCTGGTGAACAAGTACGGGATGCACCCGAACGATATTATTTTTGACCCGCTTGTTTTCCCGGTCGGAACGGGAGATCAGCAGTATATCGGTTCGGCCAAGGAGACGATCGAAGGTATCCGGTTAATTAAAGAAGCTATGCCTGACACCGAGACGATTCTTGGTCTCAGCAACGTATCGTTTGGCTTGCCGGAAGCGGGCCGCGAGGTGTTGAACGCCGTCTTTTTGTACCATTGTACAAAAGCCGGGCTCGACTATGCGATCGTCAATACGGAAAAGCTGGAGCGCTATGCGTCCATACCGGAAGAAGAGCGCCGTCTTGCCGAAAGCCTGATCTATGATACGAACGACGAAACGCTGGCTGAATTCGTAGCGCACTTCCGTACAAAGAAAGTCGAGAAGAAGGAAAAAATTTCAAACTTAACGCTGGAAGAGCGACTGGCCTCTTACGTCGTCGAAGGCACGAAGGACGGACTGATCGGGGATTTGGGCGAAGCGCTGCAAAAATACAAGCCGCTCGATATTATTAACGGTCCGCTGATGAAAGGGATGGGGGAAGTCGGCCGGCTGTTCAACAATAACGAGCTGATCGTGGCGGAGGTGCTTCAGAGCGCCGAAGTCATGAAGGCGTCCGTTGCTTATTTGGAACCGTTCATGGAAAAATCGGAAAGCGCCGTGAAAGGAAAAATCATTTTGGCCACGGTCAAGGGCGACGTGCATGATATCGGCAAAAACTTGGTCGAAATCATTTTATCCAACAACGGCTACCAGATCATCAACTTGGGCATTAAAGTGCCGCCGGAGCAGTTGATCGAAGCTTACCGCAAGGAGCGGCCGGATGCGATCGGTCTGTCCGGGCTGCTCGTCAAATCGGCACAGCAAATGATCGTCACGGCGCAGGACTTGAAGACGGCCGGTATCGATGTACCGATTATGGTGGGCGGTGCGGCGCTGACCCGGAAGTTCACCAAGACGCGCATTGCGCCGGAGTATGACGGTTTGGTATTATATGCCAAAGACGCGATGGACGGGCTGGATATTGCGAACAAGCTGAGCGACCCCGAGCAGCGGAAGCAGCTTGTGCGGGAGCTTCGGGAAAGCATGGAATCCGACGTGAAGGAATCCGGCCGCAAAGAAGAGCAAATGCCGGTCTTGACCCGCGTCAGAACATCGTCGGTGGACCGGAATGTTCCGGTACAGGTGCCGCCGAGCTTGGAGCGACGCGTGCTGCGCGATTACCCGATAAGCCATCTGATCCCGTATATCAACATGCAGATGCTGCTCGGACATCATCTTGGCTTGAAGGGGAAAATCGAGCAATTGCTGGCCGACAAAGATCCGAAGGCGCTGCAGCTTAAAGAAACCGTTGACGAGCTGTTGGCGGAGGCACAGAAAAACGGTATCCTTCAAGCGCACGGCATGTACCGTTTCTTCCCGGCGCAGTCGGACGGCAACGATGTGCTCGTCTACGACCCCGAGGATCATACGAAGTTGCTTCAGAAGTTTACGTTCCCGCGGCAGGAGAAGGAGCCGTACTTGTGCCTGGCCGACTATCTCAAGCCGGTGGACAGCGGAATCATGGATTACGTCGGTTTCCTCGTCGTGACGGCCGGTCATGGCGTCAGCAATTTGGCGGCCGAGTGGCGGGAGAAAGGCGATTACCTGCGGTCCCATGCACTTCAAGCGGCGGCTCTCGAGGCTGCCGAAGGGTTTGCCGAACGTATCCACCAAATGATGCGCGACGTCTGGGGCTTCCCGGACCCCGCCGAAATGACGATGCAGGAGCGCTTCGGAGCCAAGTACCGCGGGCAGCGGTTCTCGTTCGGCTATCCGGCGTGTCCGAACCTCGACGATCAGCAGCAGCTGTTTGCTTTACTAAAGCCGGAGGATATCGGCGTGCACTTGACGGAAGGCAGCATGATGGAGCCGGAGGCATCCGTTTCGGCTATCGTATTTGCGCATCCGCAGGCTCGTTATTTCAACGCATAACCGTTTTTTGGGTATGCTATAACAGGGTGGGGCCTTGGTCGCTCCACTCTTTTGTTTATTACCAATCGGAATGATAGAAATGGGGTTGATGGAGCTTGGAACTGTATTTTCTTGGGACAGGCGCCGGTATGCCTTCCAAAGAGCGGAATGTCACCTCCGTCATGCTGAATCTGCTTGCGGAACGGAATGTCTATTGGATGTTCGACTGCGGGGAAGGAACGCAGCATCAAATACTACGGGCGCCGGTCAAAATCGGCAAGCTGGAAAAGCTGTTTATTACCCATCTGCACGGCGATCACATTTACGGCCTTCCGGGGCTCATGTCGAGCCGTTCTTATCAAGGAGGGGATGCGCCGTTTACGATTTATGGGCCGGTAGGCATCCGGGAGTTTGTAGAAACGGCGCTTCGGATCAGCGATTCCCATCTCGGCTACCAGACGAACATTGTGGAGTTCGAAGAGAAGGCGGAGTTTGTGCTGTATGAGGATGAGCAGTTCATCGTGAAGGCTGCTCCGCTGGTTCACCGGGTCGACAGCTACGGCTACCGGATTGAAGAAAAGCCGCAGAAGGGGAAGCTTGACGCGGCGAAGCTGAAGGAGCTCGGCATCGCTTCGGGACCGCTGTACGGCAAAATCAAGAAAGGCGAAGACGTTACGTTGGAGGATGGCACAGTGCTTGAAGCCAGTCGGTTTATCGGTCCTCCGGTTCCCGGCCGGATCGTGACGATCCTTGGGGATACCCAGCCTTGCGAACATGCCGTCACGCTTGCGCGCCAGGCGGATGTGCTGGTGCACGAAGCGACCTTTGCGGAGGACCGCAAGGAGCTTGCGATGCAATATGATCATTCCACAGCGATGGATGCGGCTCGTGCTGCTCAGGAAGCAGGGGCCAACATGTTGGTTTTAACTCATATCAGCTCCCGGTATCAGGATGCGGAGGTTGAGCAGCTGCGGGAAGAAGCGCGAACGGTTCATGATGAAACTTATCTTGCGCACGATCATTTTCGTTTGGACATACCGGCGCGAAAACCTTCGCCGGCTTCCGGCGAAGCGGCTCCGTTGTAAGTACTGTCCGTATCGCATCGCCGCGATGACAAAAACCTCCGTTCCTTACGAGATGTCTGCAAGGAACTGGAGGTTTTTGTATCATGCCCCGTTGCTGGGCTGAAATTATTGTTGATTTTCGGCTTCGTCCTTAATTTCCGAACGGAAGGCGTTCAAGCTTTCGTGGCGGCGTTCGTTTTTGGACTCGATTTGCTCCCGTTCCTGCGGGCTGATTTCATCAGCGTGCTCGCCCAAATAGTCTTCGGCTTCATTCATGTTTTCAATCGTATGGTCGATGCTTTTTTGCAAATGCTCCACGTTGTCGGCACGGTTGTCCGGTTTAGCCATAATTCCACCAAACTCCTTTATTGTAAAAGTAAGGCGCTTGAATAGCGCGCCATCTTTACGGTGCCACTGTCCGTGCCGGAATATGCATGAAAGCATCAACTTTGGCATACTAGCAGAAACGGGCTGATATTTTTGGGGAGAGGGGAGGCGGCTCCTGATGCGCGGCTTTGCTATCTTGCTCGGTTTTTATTTGCTGGGAACGATTCTGCAGCTCGGCTTGCAGCTTCCGCTTCCGGCTAACGTCATCGGTTTGATTTTGTTTACGGCCAGTCTGTTTCTAAAGTGGGTCAAGGTGGAATGGGTAGAGGAGACCGGCAGTTTCTTGATCAAGCATATGCTGCTGCTCTTTGCGCCGATTGTCGTCGGGACGATGGTGTTTTTTTCTTGGATCGGGGAACAGGCAGCGGCCATCCTGGTCAGCTTGTTTGCCAGCACGTTCGGAGTGCTGCTCGTGACAGGCTGGACGGCTAAGCTCCTTGGCGGCGGACGCTCACAGAAGGAGGGGGATCGTCGTCATGACATTCCTTGAATGGACGGAGCAGCCGCTGTTCGGCATCGCTCTGACGGTGCTGGCTTATGTGTTTGCACTCGCGCTGCAGCAGCGCTGGAAAGCGCTTCATCCGCTGCTGACGTGCTCGGCGCTTGTGATCGCCTTCCTGCTCGCCACGAATGTGCCTTACGAAGCGTACCGAAAAGGTGGGGATTATATTGTGTTCCTGCTCGGTCCCGCGACGGTAGCGCTCGGCGTCCCGCTGTACAAAAATGCGCAGCGCATCCGCAATGCCCTGCTGCCGATTGCTGCGGGCATTACTGCGGGTTCAATCAGCGCGCTGCTGCTGGCTGCCGGACTCGTCTGGGGGCTCGGAGGCAGCCGAGAGCTGCTTGTGACGATGATGCCCAAATCGGTCACTTCGCCGATTGCGCTTGAGATTTCCCGGCAAGCGGGAGGGATTCCCGAGCTGACCGCCGTGCTGACCGTTCTGACAGGCCTGATCGGAAGCATGTTCGGACCGTGGCTGCTGCGGCTGGCAGGCGTGCGCGACGACATTTCGATCGGCACCGCCATCGGCACTTCGTCGCACGGTATCGGCACGGCGCGGATCATCCGCGATTCGGAGCTGGCGGGCAGCGTCAGCGGCTTTGCGATGGGCGCTGCGGCGATTTTGACATCGTTGCTTTTTATTCCGCTGTATTGGTGGTTGCGGTGACGCTTCAAATCGCATTACTGAACAAAATAGAGTCTGTTTCCATGATGGAGCCGTTCTGCTAAACGGTTCATTTTTTGTACCGGACGGCCGGACAAGCCGGGCGAAGCTAACCCACAAAATGCTGTACTATCGTTCCATAATTGGCAAATATGGTTTTGTCCCGAGGTATGAATAAAAAACGATCGGGTTAGAATAGTTTCAGTAAACAACCAAGCATGGGGAGGTTGACGGAATGGATTTTACAAGCCAGGATATCGCCGTAATCGAGCAGGCGCTGCAGCTTGCCATTCGGTCGCAATCAAGCGGGGCCAAGGCGCTGCCGTTCCAGGAAGTGCTGGGCAAGCTACAGGCGAGCGCAAACGCGGCCATGAACTCAGCTTCGTTTCATAAGGTGTCTATGCATGACGGCATAAGATTCGACTACGACGATTCCTCCGATATGCTCTAAGTTGATCCATGCGTTTAAAGCAATCGGAACCCAGCCGATCCGATGAGCGGCAGGCCAAGGCTATTCTGCTCGACTGCCGCTTACCGGTTTCACGAGAGATTATTCCCCAATAAAATCTGCATCGCATCAAGCCAACCTTCATGGTGAGTATTACTTTTCCTTCCAAAATCGAAGTGCCCCCTTTTACAGACGACTCTACAACGAAAAACTTTCCCGGGAAAGCGCAGAATACGACATGCGTTCTTCAAGTTTCAGCACCGCTTAAGCGCGTCATTCCGATCCCGTTCGACCGGCTTCGCTAAGAAAAGAGATTGTCACACGAACATGCATTCGATATAATGAAAGGAACGTTACCGTCAAAAGGAGCTGCACTTATGAACCGTTTGACTGGCAAGGTCTCTTCCATCGAAGAAATGATCGATTTGATCCGCTCGTCGTCCGAGCTGATGTCCCAGGTGACTTACTGGCATACGATTCCGCCGCGGGAAGGGCGGTACGAGTCATTCCCGGAAGGCTTGCACTCTGAGTTGCGGGAAGCATTGCTCGCCCGGGGCATCGGACAATTATATACGCATCAAGCCCAATCGTTCCGCGAAGTAAGTGAGGGACGCCACGTCGTGACCGTAACCCCGACCGCCTCGGGCAAGACGCTGTGCTACAACCTGCCGGTGCTGGAGGGCATATTGAAAGACGAGAGCGCGCGTGCGCTCTATTTGTTTCCGACTAAAGCGCTCGCTCAAGACCAGGTGGCCGAGCTTCAAGAGTTGGCGAATATCATGGGCGCGGATATCAAAACCCATACCTACGACGGGGATACGCCGCCGACCGTACGCCAAGCCATTCGCAATGCCGGGCACATCGTTGTGACGAACCCGGATATGCTGCACTCCGCGATTTTGCCGCATCACACGAAATGGGTAAAGTTATTCGAGAATATAATGTTCATTGTTATTGACGAGGTTCACTCCTATCGCGGAGTATTCGGCAGCCATGTGGCCAACGTAATTCGGCGGCTTAAGCGGATTTGCCGCTTTTACGGCTCGAATCCGCAGTTTATTTGCGCTTCGGCGACGATCGACAATCCGAAGGAGCATACAGAGCGGCTGATCAGGGAGAGCGTATCCCTTGTCAACGACAACGGCGCGCCCGCGGGAGAGAAGCATTTTGTCTTCTATAATCCTCCTGTGGTCAATCAGCAGCTTGGCATCCGCAAGAGCAGCGTGCTGGAGACGAGGAAAATCGCTGCGATGCTGCTGCGCCAAGGCATACAAACAATCGTTTTCGCACGGAGCCGCGTACGGGTCGAAATTTTGCTTACGTATTTGCAGGAACTGGTCGCCCACGAATTGGGCACGAAATCGATCCGCGGTTACCGCGGAGGGTATCTGCCCAAGCTGCGCCGTGAAATCGAGCGGGGGCTGCGCAGCGGAGAGATCCGCGGCGTCGTCAGCACAAACGCGCTGGAGCTCGGGATCGATATCGGGCAGTTGCAGGCCTGCGTGCTGAACGGCTATCCCGGCACCATCGCAAGCACGTGGCAGCAGTCGGGCCGCGCCGGGAGGCGGCAGGAAAGCTCCGTCACGTTCCTCGTCGCAAGCAGCAATCCGCTGGATCAATATATGATCGAGAACCCCAGATTTTTTTTCGAGCGTCCGCCGGAGCGGGCGCTGATCGAGCCGGACAACCTTATCATCTTGGTTGATCATGTCAAATGCGCCGCCTACGAGCTGCCATTCGAAGAGAACGAACAATTTGGCGGCGAATCGCTGCATGATATTTTGGAGTTTTTGACGGAGGAACGCATATTGCACCGGGTCAAAAGCAGGTGGCACTGGATGGAGCAGTCGTTTCCGGCGCACGACATCAGCTTGCGTTCAGCCGCACAGGAAAATTTCATTATCATCGATATGACGAACGGCGCCCGGGTCATCGGCGAGGTAGACCGGTTCAGCGCGCCGACGATGATTCACGAGGAAGCAATCTATATCCACGAGGGCGTACAGTATCAGGTGGAGAAGCTCGATTACGAGGAGAAGAAGGCTTACATACGCGAGGTCGACGTCGATTATTTCACGGACGCCAGCCTGGCCGTCCAGTTGAAGGTGCTGCATGTGCACCGGGAGGCAATTGACAGGGGGCTCAAGCGGCAGTTCGGCGAAGTGACCGTGAACGCGAAGGCGACTATTTTCAAAAAAATCAAGCTGCGGACCCATGAGAATATCGGATCGGGGCCGATTCATCTGCCGGAGGAGGAGCTGCACACGAGCTCTTACTGGTTCACGTTCGACGACGAGATTGCCGCGGGTATGACGGTGAACGATATGCAGTTTGCGCTGCTGGGGCTGGCGAACGTGCTTGTGCATATCGCGCCGCTTTATTTGATGTGCGATCCGCATGACATCCGTGTCGTTCCGCAGGTGAAGGCGGTGCATAACAAGCAGCCTACGATATTTTTCTACGACCGTTACCCGGGCGGCGTTGGGCTTAGCGAGCGGCTGTACGAAGTGCATGGGGAACTGCTCGCCGAAGCGCAGCGCCTGATTTCGTCGTGCGGCTGTTTAAGCGGCTGTCCGGCCTGTGTCGGACCGATTGAAGAAGTCGGGCTGACGGGGAAGCAGCTGTCGCTCGGGCTGCTGAAGCAGTTGGAGGCCTCGCGATGAGCTCGCTTAAGGAAAGGCTGCTGCGGCACAAAAAGTCGATAGCGGGTACGCAGGAACGCGAGGAAGAAGTCAAGGCCCGAATGCCTGCGGGAGACGAGCCGCCAGGGCCGGCCGAAGAGGGTCAGGCGACTCACGGCGGAAGTAGACCGGAGTCCGCGGCGGAGATTGACGAATGGATGGTCGTCGGCGCGGCTATGGAGCATACGGAGTGGGGCGATTTCGTGATCCGCCGCCGCACGTACGAAGCGGGGTTTCGTCACGGGGAGCATGAGCTTGGTCGTTTATCATCCTGCGCGGAGGAGTTGTTTGCGCTGCTGGAGCCGACGGCAGGCAAGGCTGCGGCGAACCGTTCGGCCGCTCCATTCCACGAACGGCTGCTCTTTCTGGATACCGAGACGACAGGGCTAGGGCATGGAGCAGGCAATGTGCCGTTTATGGTCGGAGTCGGATTTTACCAAGGCGATCAATATCATATCGAGCAGATGCTGATCCGGCACCCCGGCGAAGAGTCGGCGATGCTGGCCTATTTGGAGCAAAAGCTTGCTGCACATCCGGTGTTAATCTCGTATAACGGCAAATCGTTCGATTGGCCAATTCTCAAAAACCGCTATATCATGAACCGGATGGAGCTTGTCGCCGAGCTTTCGGGGCACATCGATTTTTTGCATCCTTCCCGCAGCTTGTGGAAGCATACGCTGCCCTCCTGCCGACTAGGCAAAGTAGAGGAGGAGCGGCTTGGCGTCCGCCGCGAAGAAGATGTTCCGGGCTCGCTTGCGCCGACGCTCTATTTTCAATATTTGGCGCAGCGCGATCCTTCCGTTTTGGAAGGCGTGTTCGTGCATAACGAGCTGGACGTGCTGTCGCTAGCTGGCTTGGCCGTTCATTTTGCCTGCTTGCTGAACGGTTCCTATGATTGGTCTCACGCGAGGTTGTTCGGTTTAGAGGAGTGCTTTCGGCTTGGCCTGTGGCTCGATAAAATCGGTCGAAGCGGCATGGCTGACACCGTGATGAATGCGCTGACCGAAGAGCTGCTTGCTGCGGACGAGCTTGCTTCCGAAGAACCGTGCCTGCTGCCGCTTGCGCAATTTTGCAAGCGACGGGGACGCTATACGCAAGCCTGCTCACTCTGGAGCCGGTATATCGCCCTGAAGGGCGGTCGGGCAACGGCTTCGCTGGAGCCGTATATCGAGCTGTCCATGTACTATGAGCATAAGGAAAAACAGTGGGAGCGCGCTCTCGACTATGCGCAGGAAGCGCTGGACCATCTCTGGCGGCGAGATGCCTTGAAGCGGAGCGGGGAGCGCAAATCGAACGCACTTAGCGGCAACCGTTCAAGGGAAAAAGAGGAGCGCGAAGAGGATGCCGAAGCCGTCAGTCTGCGCAAGCGAATCGAACGGCTGCGGCGGAAAGCGTCCTCTTCCGCTAGTGCGAGGCGTGCTGCAAGCGCTGTTGAGCAAGATGCATCCGATTCGCTACTGCCGACGCAGTCAAGCGCCCAGACACAGGCAAAGCTATCCGCCGGGGCAGCTGGTCAAGCTCCGGTTCAGGGGGCAGCGTCTGCGGTATCCCGTGTTCCTCAATCAACAAGAAAAAGAAAGTCCAGCCTGTCTGCGGTGGAACAGCTTTCTATGCCGCTGTAAGTATAATTTCATTTCGGGGTGGAAATACATGGTAAGATCATGATCCGAAAGGAGCAATGACGATGCCTGAGCTGCCCGAAATGGAAAATTACCGAAAGCTGCTAAGCGAGCGAATCATAGGCCGGACTATGACGGATACGGAAGTCACAAGAGAAAAATCGATTAACGTGACGCCCGAGCGATGGGCGCAGGAGTTGATCGGTCACGCCGTTTCCCGCATCGATCGGAGAGCGAAGCATTTACTGTTTCGTTTAACGACAGGCAACGTTCTGGTGCTTCATCTTATGCTCGGAGGCATGATGTTCTACGGCAGGGCAGAGGAAAAGCCCGATCGGTCCGTTCAAGTGCGGCTCGGCTTCGGAGATCGTCACTTGTTTTTTATCGGGCTGCGGCTCGGTTATTTGCATCTCCATGCTCCGTCGGAAGTCGATGAGCTAATGAATAAGCTCGGTCCCGAGCCATTTGATCCGGGGCTGACGCCCGACCGTTTCGCCGAGCGTCTGCGCGCAAAAGCGGGTACGCTCAAAAGCAGTCTCGTCGATCAGAGCGTCTTTGCGGGCATCGGCAACTGCTACAGCGATGAAATCTGCTATCATGCAGGTCTCCTGCCGTCCCGGCGTCCCAGTGCGCTCTCCGATGAAGAGCTTCACCGCTTATTCCACTCCATGCGTGAAGTGCTGACGGAAGCGACGCAGGGCGGCGGGTACATGGAAATGCCGCTATTCGACGGCGATTCGCTTACGGGCGGCTTCGACAGCCGCTGCCGGGTTTACGACCGCGAAGGAGAACCGTGCTTGCGCTGCGGCAGCCCGATTGCCAGACGCGATGTCTCGTCCAAGAAATCGTTTTGCTGTCTTGTCTGTCAGAGGTGAAGGGGCGATAACCATGCGTTTCGGCTGCCATATCAGTATTCGGGGCGGTTATGCGGAAGCGGCGAAGACGGCGGTAAAGCTAGGAGCCCAGTCGTTTCAATATTTCCCCAAAAATCCACGAAGCCTGACCGTTAAGTCGTTCAACCGCCAGGACGCCGAGCAGTGCGCCCGGTTTTGCCGCGAGCACGGCCTGTTCAGCATCGCTCACACTCCTTATCCGACGAATCTTGCCGTAGGCCCAGGCGAGCTGCGGCAGGCGACGATCGCCTCGCTTCGCAACGATCTTGAGATTGCGGACGCGTGCGGCTCGGTCGGCGTCGTGGTCCATTTTGGCAAATATAAAGGGGAAGACCCGTTACAAGGCTATAAAAATATTATACAATGTATGAATGAAGCGCTTGCCGGCTATACGGGCCGTTCGCTGCTGCTGATCGAGAATCAGGCGGGCGAAGGAACCTCTATGGGGACGTCGCTTGAGGAACTGGTGCAGGTGCGGCATCTTTGCGCTTTCCCGGGGCTTGTCGGCTTTTGCCTCGACACGTGTCATGCTTTTGCCTCGGGCTTGTGGCCCTCCTCCAAGGACGGGTGGCCGGAGCTGGAGCGGCATGCGGTAGCGACCGGTTATTTGCAGCATCTTCGGGCGATCCATCTGAACGATTCCGTGTATCCGCGAGGCGCGCATAAAGATCGGCATGCCATGATCGGCCGAGGCGAAATCGGGGAAGCCAGGTTCGCTTCGCTGCTGCGCTCGACTGTGCTCAAGTCGATGACCGACCTTCCGGCGGTGCTGGAAACGCCTGTCCTGCGGGGGAGCACGCACGCTTCCGAAATTCGATATGTTAAGGAGCTGAGCGAAGGGTGATTCACGTTTATTTGGACGATTATCGCGCTTGTCCAAAAGGCTTCGTGCCTGCCCGTACCGTTGACGAATGCTTGCTTCTGCTGCGGGAATGCGAAGTGGACGTGCTTTCGCTCGACTACGACTTGGGCTGGGGACAGCCCAACGGACTGGAATTGGTCCGGGCGATGGCAAGCGCCGGTTTATTTCCACAGCGCATTTATTTGCACACGTCGAGCGATGCGGGTCGTCAGCAAATGTTTCAACTACTGTATGCGAACAAGCCGGAGCACGTCCAGCTGACGAACGGCCCGATGCCTCCCGAGCTGCTTATGGAAATTTTCGAAACTGTAAAAGAATAGGTTGTGATTCAACATGACAATGGTCTTATCCTTGCAAGATATTTATTTTATTCGCGAAGACCGGCATATTTTGTCCGGCGTCAATATCGATATTCGTCAAGGGGAGCATTGGGTCGTGCTCGGCCGGAACGGCTCGGGCAAAACGACGGTTCTGGAGCTGATGAACGGCTACGAGTTCCCGACCCGGGGAAAAGTGCAAGTGCTCGGCAATACATACGGGCAGTGCGACGTCCGCGAAGTGCGCAAGCAGATCGGTTATATCAGCCAATCGCTGTATGAGAAATTGAATGCCGGGGACCCGGTGTGGGAAGTGATTGCCACCGGCGAATTCGGTTACTTGCGTTTTTATGAAGAAATCCCGCAGTCTGCCCGCGAGAAGGCGATCAGCATGCTGGACAAGGTGAAGCTCGTCCATTTGGCTAATCAGCCGCTTGGTACGCTGTCGCAAGGCGAGCGGAAAAAAGTGATGCTGGCCCGCGCTTTGATGACAAATCCGTCCATTCTCATTATGGACGAGCCTTGTTCGGGTCTCGACTTGTACGAACGTGAGCGGCTGCTTGAAAATATCAACGTGCTCGGCGGCCAGCAAATGACAGTCATTTATGTCACGCATCATATCGAAGAGATCGTACCGCTTTTCACGCACGTTGTGCTGATCGAGCAGGGACGTATTATTGCTTCCGGCGCGAAGCGGGACGTATTGACCGAGGAAAATTTGGAAAAAGCGTATCAAGTGCCGATCCGGATCGAATGGTCCGGAGACCGGCCTTGGATTAAGGTGCTGTGATGAGCGACTCGACATTTATCGGCACGTCCAACCGGGGATTTGCCCAGCAGGCGCAAGAAGAGCTTCGGCGTCTGCTGGGTCAGTCGGTTAAGTTCGAATGGCTGGCTCCGGGCGAAGTGTTCGTATTTACATCCGAATTTGAGCGAAGCGATGCGATTGGGCGCATCCTGGCGCAGGAGCCTGTGTTTCTGCGGCACATACAGCCGGTCGACGTGGAGCAATTGTGGGACGGCAGTTTCGATCATGCAATTCGCCATATTCATGAGATGCTGGTCGCTAGGGGAGCGTCGCTGAAGCAGATGAACGTAGCGGTACAAGCCAGAAAAGCGGAAGGGGAAGCTTTAGCGAGCCTTTCCCTGCCGACGGTGCGCTCTTCCGTTGAAGAGATGCTGGCAACGGTCGAGGCGAATCCGGTATCGCGCGATGCGGACTTCATCCTTTCGCTGTATTTCACAGAAGTTAAGCTATATTTTGGCTTGTCCCGGCCGCAGGACAATTTGTCCGATTGGTCCGGCGGCGCCATCCGCTTCCGCAAGGAGGAAGGGCAAGTATCGCGAGCCAAGTTCAAGCTGTTGGAGGCGGAGCAGGCCTTCGGCTTGGATTTGTCTCAATACCGGGCGGCGCTCGATATCGGCGCGGCGCCGGGCGGGTGGACGTCGCTGCTGCTGGAACGTGGACTTCGGGTAACCGCGATCGACCCGGCCAAGCTGGATGCGGCGTTGCTGCGTCATCCGCAGCTTACGTATTTTCCGAAAAAGGCGGATGAGGTTTCGTTTGCGGCGAACACATTCGACCTGCTCGTTTGCGACATGAGCTGGAGTCACCGGCAAATGGCCAGGCTCGTCCGGGGGCTGTTGGGTGCGCTGCAGCCGGGCGGAACGGCTGTTATCACGGTGAAGCTGATGCACAAGAAGGCGTTTCAAACGATTCGCGAAGTGGTGAGCGATCTGGCTCCGGAGCTGGAGCTGCAGCAAGCAAAGCAGCTTTTTCACAACCGCGAGGAGCTGACGCTGTTTTTGATGAAACAAGTGTGACCGGTTGTTCTGGCAATGAGAGCCGAAAGGAGCCTTGCGAATGTCGGATACGATTTTTTGGAACGATTTGTTTTCCAAGCTGAGACCGGAGCAGGTCAAGTACGATATGTGGCTGGAGCCGTTCATTGGAGGCCTTGATCCGTCCGAGACGGGGTCCATTCTGGATCTTGGCTGCGGCGCGGGGAACGATACGCTGTATTTAACGGAAAAAGGCTACTCCGTCATCGCTTGCGACCGTTCAGCCGAAGCGCTTATGCTGGTGCAAGAGCTGGTATCGCAGGCTAAGACGAAGCAGCTTGATCTGCTGCAGCCACTGCCGTTTCCGGACGGTTCGGCGCGGGCTGTAGTAGCCGATTTAAGCCTCCATAACTTCTCTTGGAGCGATACCGGGAGAATCGTTGCGGACATTTCCCGGGTACTTCAGCCGGGCGGGCAGCTTTGGTGCCGGGTCAATTCGACAAGGGACTTCGAATACGGCGCCGGACAAGGAAGGCTGATCGAGCCGAATTACTACGAGCTCGACGGGAAGCGCAAGCGTTTTTTCGACCGTCCGCACCTGGAACGGCTGTTTCAGAAATGGCAAGTCACGTTTGTACAGGAGCAGACCATGAACCGCTATGATAAACCGAAGGTTGTCTGGGTACTGGCGGCAGCCAAGCCCGAGCTTCGTTAATAGGCGATGCAACTGGGTGATACGGAAGTGTAGATCGGGAAACGGACAAAGTGGAAACGTAATTTTTGCTCCGAACTCTTGCGCTACCCATTTTTTATGCTATAATACGGTTAATTGCATATTTACAAAAGCGGAAGCACCGCTGACCAAGGAAAGGATTTCCTGTCAGTGTGTGCTTTTTTTTGTGTTTCTAAGGGGGAACTGGAGAGTATGTGATCTATGAAGCGCAAGGAAGAAATGGAATAAGCTTATCGCACAGATACGAAGGAGAGGGAGTCGTCGGTGGCCAAAATTATGCTGGTGCTGTTGGACGAGGATGCTTATTTTGGCGAAATGCTGTCCGCTTACGTTCGCTCGTCCGAATATGCGGAGCGGTTTAGTATACGCGTGTTTACGTCGATGGATGAAGGAGTCCGGTTTGTAGAGCAAACCAAGGAACCGCTGATCATTATGGTCCATGAATCGCTTATGCCGCTGCCTGATGCCGTTTTCGGGCTTAAACCGGGGTGTACGGTCGTGATCAGCGACTCGGCAAGAGAGGGCGGACTGCTCGAATATCCGATTATGTTTAAATACCAGCCGCTGGACAGGCTGTTATCGGGTATTACCGCGCATTACAACGAATTTTTTGCAGGCGAGCCGCTGCGGGGGAACCGGGGAGCGAAGACGGTCGCCGTTTATTCGGCCGTCGGTGGAACGGGCAAAACGGTAACGGCCGTTCATTTGGCGTACCAGCTTGCCCAGCAGGGGGAACGCGTCTTCTGTTTGGGTCTGGAGCTGCTCCCCTCCCGGGCTTGGTATGTTCAGGAAGGAGCGGAGGAAACGGAATCGTTTTCCCAGCTTTTATATTATGCCAAGACCGCTCCAGCGCTTATTTCTTCCAAGCTGGAAGGGCTCAAAAGGAAGCATCCTGACTGCAAGTTCGATTACGTTCCTCCGTCGATGCACCTGAAAGAGCTGGCGGAGATGGAGGCGTCCGATTTGAAGCACATGTTGCAAGGGATCGAAGCCACGAGGATGTACGACCGTATCGTAATCGATTTGGACTCGGCGCCGCATGCGGCGACAAGGGAAGCGATTCAAGAGGCCGACCTCGTTCTATGGCTGCTGCTGGACGACTGCGTACATTTGAGTAAAAACGCCGAGCTGCTCCGAAGCTGGACTGCCGGGGAACGAACGACAGACTGGCTGCATAGGGTGCGGTTCGTACATAACAAAAATGCCGGACAGGCGGTGAACCGGTTCGAAGCGTACGGATTTGCAAATAGCAGCGAACTGCCCTACGTTCCCGAATGGAAAGGCGTTGGACGAGTGGAGGACATGATGTCGCCGGCCTTTGCCTTGGCCGCTGCCGGTTTGGTTCGAGCCGGCGGGGAGGGATCGCGGTACCGATGAAGGATGTCGCCGTAAAGCAGCTAATCAAACAGCGCGTACAGGACAGCTTTGATTATGGAAATGCCTTGTCGGACGAGCAGCTCATGGAGCAGATTGAGCAAGTCGTGTTTGCTTACTCCAGGGAATCATTTTTGACCGCGGGGCAAAAGCAGACTTTGGTGCAAGAGGTGTTTCACTCGTTCCGCGGTTTGGACGTGCTCCAACCGCTCGTCGACGATCGGACGATTACTGAAATTATGATCAATTCTCACGACCAGGTCTTTGTTGAAAAAGACGGCCGCGTGCTGGAGACGGATATTCGCTTCGAAAGCAGGGAGAAGCTGGAAGATACGATTCAAGCGATCGTCGGCCGGGTCAACCGGATTGTGAACGAGTCGACTCCGATCGTTGACGCCCGACTTGCGGACGGCTCCCGCGTCAATGTCGTCCTCCCGCCGATTGCGTTGAAAGGTCCGGCGATGACGATCCGGAAATTTCCGGAAAAGCCGATGACGCTGGAAGATCTGATTGCACGTCAGGCGCTTTCGCGCGAAGCGGCGCAACGGCTTATTTGCTTCGTTAAGGCAAAATACAATTTGTTTATCGGAGGGGGAACAGGTTCGGGGAAAACGACGTTTCTCAATGCGCTGGGACAATTTATTCCGCCGGACGAACGCGTCATCACGATCGAAGATTCGGCCGAACTGCAAATTCGCGGCGTACCGAACCTCGTTAGCCTCGAAACCCGCAATGCTAATTCGGAAGGAAAAGGCGAGATTACGATTCGCGACTTGATTCGTTCATCACTGAGGATGCGGCCGAATCGCATCATTGTCGGCGAAGTCCGGGGGGCTGAAGCCTTGGATATGCTTGCAGCACTTAATACTGGGCACGACGGGGCGTTATCGACCGGCCATGCGAATTCGGTTCAGGATATGCTCAGTCGTTTGGAGACGATGGTATTGAGCGGGGCCAGCCTGCCGGTCGAAGTTGTGCGCAAGCAAATCGCATCGGCGATTGATGTCATGATCCACTTGACCCGTCTTCGCGACCGTTCCAGACGGGTGACGGAAATTACCGAAATTGTCGGGGTTGATGAAGGGGAGGTGAAGCTCAATCCGCTTTACCGGTTCGTGGAGACAGGTGAAACGCCGGAAGGCAAAGTCATTGGGCAGCTTGAGCCTACCGGGAATGAACTGGCAGGAACATGGAAGCTGGAGATGGCTGGCTTGATCTAACAGGGACGATAGCAGGAAAGGAGGAGGATATCCGTCATGTACAAATTGGTTTTCGGCCGTTTGCGCGCCTTTGCAGGGTTGTCTTTCGGCACGAAACCGGCGCCCGCGGCATCCAAAGCAAAGCTTCCGGATTATAACGAATACCAGCTAACGTGGGGACAAAAGGTCTCTGCTGTCTTTTGCGGCGCAGCCGTTATGGCGGGGATTGGTATAGTGTTTTACAAAAATCCGTTGATTGCCGGGCTGTTTGCCTTAACCGGGTTTTATTATCCCGTCATGCGGCGCAAGGCCATCATAGCTAAAAGGAAGGCACAGCTTAAACAGCAGTTCAAACAAATGCTTGCTTCCCTAGCCTCTTCCATGGGGGCAGGCCGCTCGATCGAATCGTCTTTTGCCGAGGCGCTCGATGACTTGCGGCTGCTGTATCCTGATGCCGGAGCGATGATTGTGCGCGAGCTCGAACTGATCATCCGGCGGCTGCAAAACGGTGAAACGGTGGAAGCATGCCTGCTCGACTTCAGCCGTCGGGCCCACATCGACGAGATCGGCCAGTTCGCGGACGTATTTGTGATATGCAAGCGAACTGGCGGCAGTCTGGTTCAGGTGGTTCGGCGAACGGCCGTCATTATTCAGGAAAAATTGGATATCGAGCAGGACATCCAAGTCACGTTGGCCCAAAAGAAATTTGAATCCAAAGTGCTCACGGTTGCGCCCGTCATTCTCATTGCAGCACTTGCTTGGACGACGCCGGATTACATGGAACCGCTGTATCAAGGCGGCGGCCTGCTTATCATGACCGGTGCGCTTGGGGTATTGTTCGGCTGCTTTGCCTTGGCGCAAAAAATTATGAATATAAAGGTGTGAAGCGATTTGTGGATGCTGGCGCTGTTGCTGTTGGAGCTGATCGCCGTTGCAGGTGCATCTTGGGCAGGATTTCCAAAGTATGCTCCATGGGTCCGCGACAATCGAAGTCTTACGCGCTCGGATGCGTTCTATTGGCTCGCTCCTGCTAGCTTATGGTTTATGGACCGGACGAAGCTTGCCGACCGATTATCCGAGTCGCTCGGCAAGGTGCATCGCGTCATGATAGGACTATACGGAGCGAAATCAGCGATCTCGGAAACGAAATGGTTTGCAGCCAAGACGCTTATTATCGTTTACGGTCTGGTTATTTTGAGCACCATGGCCGGTTTGGCAGCCGGTGAAGCTGAGATGCTGGTTTACTGCCTGCCATTGACGATCTTTGTTCCGTTTCTAATGTATAAACAAGCAGCCGGGGAGCTTAAACGGAAGAAACAGTCCATCTTGATTGAGCTTCCGGAAGTATTGAACCAACTGATGCTGCTGATTGGCGCAGGCGAAACGGTCCCGCAGGCCCTGGTACGGATTGCGAATGGAAAAGAGGCCGTCACCAGTCCGTTAATGGCCGAATTGAAAGAAACCGTTCATGCCCTTAAAGTGAACGTCTCCTTTCCCAAAGCAATGGAGGACTTCAGCAAGCGGTGCGCAATGCAGGAGGTTTCTCTGTTTACGACAACGCTGCTGTTAAATTACAAGCGGGGAGGCGACGAACTGGTAATGGCTTTAAAGGAACTATCCGCCAACCTGTGGGAGAAGCGCAAGGCGCTTGCCAAAACGCTCGGTGAAGAAGCGGCATCCAAACTGGTGTTTCCGATGGTCATGATATTTTTTGTCGTCATGGTTATGGTGGCGGCGCCTGCTTTAATGATGGTGAATTAATCGAGTAACTGACATCGTCTTGCGACAATAGAGGAGGAAAAAGGAATGGAAGCTTTGAAAACGGCGTGGCATCGGTTTTGGAAAGAAGAAGACGGACTCGGTACGCTTGAGATTTTATTAATCATTGCGGTGCTGCTCATTATTGCGATTGCTTTCCGGAAGTGGATCACGAAGTGGATGGAAAGCTTATTTAACGATGCCAGTAAAGAAATTAAGGATTCCAAAAATGTAAAAATCGATGACAGCAAGTTAGGCACCCCCTAACCTTGGTATGATGACATGACAGGGTTCATGAGAATTATCTATATCCGATCGTTCGTTATAACGCTCCGCCGATTCGTCATCGGTCATTCCGGTCAATTTACGATTGAGGCGTCCCTGACACTGCCGATCATTTTAATCGCGACCTTGCTGCTTATTTTCTTATCGCTGTTTGCTTATCAACAAGCTTCCGTTCATTATACAGCGGCATTGACGGCGGAACGGACGGCTTATATTTGGGACAACAGCAGGAAAGATCCGGTCACCGGATCGGTTGGGTTGGGGCAAACGGATGGCCTGTACTGGCGGCTGACGAACGACCATGTGATGAATTTGTTCAGCTTTATGCTCCCTATGGCTCCCGTATCCGTTCAGCTTCCGGCATCCGGGCATGCAGCCGGTCCAGCCGGTCCGGCCGGGAAACTTTCCCGAGCCGCCGGCAGCCTGCCGGAGCAGCTGCGCGGAGAGATCGAGTATTCGAATCACGGGTTTTTGCGCTATGTTCGCGTCGCCTTGGAAAAAAAGTTTCATGTTCCTTCTATGGCACGGTATTGGCGGGGCAAAGAAGCCGATGTGGAGACTTCGTCCAAATCCTACATCGTTGACCCGATCGAAACGATCCGGCTGACGGATCTGACCCGAACCTTTATCGGTGAAATCCAAGGGCGAATCAAGCCGAAGGATGCGCTAAAAACGATGGTCGACCCGAAGACCTCGGTCAAAGAACCGGTAAAAATCACCTCCGAAAGTGAAGCTGCGGAGCATTTACGCGGCTTGGTTGGCGGGGTAAGCAAAAAAATTAATGTGACCCCGGAGACCGTCAGGGTTGTTGACGCTCTGGATTCTTCCAATGTAGCGCATCAGGCTTTTTACACCTTTTATGAACAAAATTTGCGAGAGCAGATGGCAAAAGACGCAGAGCTGTTGAAGCAGGGCACAGAAATTAGAGGCGTGGTATGGCATTTTTTCAAGGTGTCGAAGAACGATGAAATGAGGCTGTCTCAAGGGCTAAAACGTGAGCTGGAACAAAAAGGAATTGTGGTCGTGTTTCATGAGTAAAGGAAAGCAGGGGAATCCGGAGGTGAATTTTTGAGGAGGTTGCTAAAGCTATGGAAGGAGCAGAGCGGCGCCGTATCCATCTATTTGATCATCATTCTTGTTCCTTTGTTTCTGCTGTGCGGGCTGCTGATCGATGTCGCAAGGTGGAGGACCGCGGATAAGGAAGCCGAGAATGCCGTAAAATCCGGGGTTCGCTCGACACTTTCGGCTTTTTCTCCGAAGCTGGCAGCTTATGGATTGTTCGGTACGGACCTGACCGGCAGCAAGGGAGACGAGATTTTCAAGCAAACGGTAGCCGGCAATTTGTCCGGCGCTGCGGAGCCTGGCCAATTCCGTTTTATTGATCAGCGTTTGGAAGAGGATTCGGCTAAGGTGACACCGATTTTCGTCCTATCCAATCATACGATCTTCAAGCAGCAAATATTGGAGGAGATGAAATACCGGGCTCCGATGATTTACGCGCTTGAACTGACCGACAAATTCAAAAAAACAGGCCTTGATGCTCAATTGAATCAGGCTTCGAAATTCGCCGAAAATGCGGTTAAAGTGGAAGAACTGCTGGAGGAACGCGAGCGTAGACTGGACGAAGTTTGGGACGCCTTTCAAGCGATCCGTCAAAAATCTGAGGTGCTATACCCGCATTACGATACGCAGCTTCGCGATTTGAATACCTTAAGTGAGAAAATCGGCAGCCCTACGCTGGAAACCGAATACGCCGCTCTACTCGGATTGTTGAAGGGCGAAGCAGCGCTTGATGATGCGGCGCTCTCCCAATATAAGGATGCGTTCTTGGAAGCGATGGAGCTGGCTAAAAAAGCAAATGATGACTTGAATGCCGAAATCAGCAAGGTTCGGCAGCCAAACGATTCGGGTCAGCAGCTAAGGGCCGAGGATGTATTCAACTTTGTGCATTTAGTTGACCACCAAGAACTGGAACAGTGGGAAGCGGGAGTAGGAACGGCGTTAGCCCAGTTTTCCAGCGTACGGGTTCAGCTTGAAGATAACCTCTTGTTTACGAATCAAAAATATTCTGCGACCTCAACGGCGTTGAACGGCTTCAAAACGAAAGTGGATGAATGGTACGACAAACAGAATAAGTCGCAAACCGAGCGTCAGAGCAAAAACAAAGCGACGGCAGCGGCTAAGCGGGAGCAAAGGGCCAAAGCGCAGCCGATTTTGGACGAGTTTCGGCGAACGATCGGCAGCTGCTCTCTTGGATCGAATGTCGATTCGTATGAGGAGAGCTACCGCAAGCTTCAGGGCGATCCGGGGACGGCTGGCAGCAAAGGTTTCTATCAGACGTATTTGGAGATGAACCAAGCTGCCGGGGCAATTTCTCCTGTATCGACTGTTAAATTGAAAACTCCGGATCAGGCCGGGTCCAGCTCTTTGAAGCTGGTTTCTGCACTGGAAGGTCTGTTGATGGAGGTACGGGACGAATTTTATATCGATGAATTTGCCGTCAGCAAATTTAGCTACCGGACACTTGGTTTGGAAAAGGATACTTTCGGACGGCCGAAAACCTCCAAAGAGCTTTCCAATCCTGCCGGTCATGAATTAACCAATCAAGAAGTTGAATATTTAATTTACGGTTCGAATACGTGCAGTGGCAATTATTCGTCGGCGTACGCGGAAATGTTCGCCGTACGGCTGGCGATCGGAACGACCGAAGCGCTGCTTGAACCGCGCAACGAAGCGCTCGCCGCCGGTTCGCCGCTGCTCGTCTTGCTGGCTGCGGTGACGGAAGGCGCAATTCGGGCACAAGCGGACATGACGAAGCTCGTTCAAGGCGAGCAGGTGCCGCTGTCCCGGAAATTGAGCGGAGTAATCACGCTAGGATATAAAGATTACTTGAGATTATTCCTGCTTCTTCATAGCCGTGAATCGGTTCTGTTGTCCCGAATGCAGGCGCTGATCGAATTGAACACAAAACAGAAGCTTTATCAAATGACTACATATGTTTCCGGTGGTGTTTCAACCTCATATCGGCTCTGGTTTTTACCGGCTATCATGAAGCTGGTAGGGAATAGCGAGTTCTCCGGTTGCGAGGTAAGCGGTAACCGCTGCCGAATGACCAAAACGGCAGACTTTACATATTAGGGAGGCCAGTATGTTGCGATGGACGAAAGAGCAGAGAGGAAGCATCACTCTTGAGGCGGCGCTCGTGCTGCCCTTTTTTCTGGCATTTCTTCTGCTGCTGATTGCGTTTATTCGCGTATCTTTGGCTGAGATGGCGCTGCAGTCTGCCGTCTCGGAATCGGCTAAAGTCATTGCTGCAAACATGTATCCGGTCGAGCTGCTGTACCGACAAGGGCAAGCGCGGTGGCAGAACAGCCAAGCCAGCGCTTGGCTGGGTAACGTAGTCACCCAACTGGAGACGGCCAGACAAACGGTCGTCGATTCCGAACAATTCGTAGAGGATTACTCTAAATGGATTCCTGAACCTATGGTACGTTTGGTCGCTTGGGAAAAAGAACGAAGAGAACAGCTGGAGGCGCTTGGCAGCTCAGCGAAGGACGAGGCGAAGCAAACGGTCGAAATGAAGGTCGCGGAGGCGGCGACGCCAATTATTGCATCGTTTGCCGATATGGGCAGCCTTGATCAACGTAAGCTCAAAGTAACCTCTCTACAATTTCCAAACTTTGACGACCGTGAGAAGGCTTATGTTGTTATCGAAGCGCAGTATGAGTATACGTTCGCAGTCCCTTTTTTTAAGAAAACCGTCATACTTCGAAAAAAAGCGCAAGAGCGCGCATGGATAGGGGGATAAGCATGCTCGGTATTTGGTTTGCTGCGGTGATGCTGGCCGTTGCGTTCGTTACGGACATCACGAAACAAAAAATTCCGAATTGGCTTACCGTGACGGGGGCATTCTCCGGATTGATCTTTCATTTGGCTACGACCGGTTGGAACGGGCTGGCATTTTCCGCTGCTGGATTGGCCTGCGGCTTTGCTCCGATGCTCGCGTTGTATGTGCTGCGCGCGGTAGGGGCAGGAGACGTTAAGCTGTTTGCTGCGCTGGGAGCCTTTACCGGGGCGGTGTTTTCTCTCTACGCAATGGCAGCTTCTCTCATATGCGCCGGTCTGATCGCGCTGCTTGTGCTGTTTTGGCGCAGCGACGGCGTTCAACGGCTGACCCATGCAGCATTTTTGCTTATCCAGCTCGCCGCGTTCCGCAAGCTGTCGGTATTGAAGTCTGATCCCGCATCTGACGGCCGGCTCCGTTTTCCATTCATGTGGGCAGTGCTGCCAGGCGTTATTATTACGATCGTTCAATGGGAAGCTCTAGGCATTTAAGTTGATAGACGGAAAATGAAGGAAAGGAGAATGACATTGGACCAGCAGCTATACGGCCTGAAAGTCGATTTCGACAACCGGAACGGTCATTTTATGGTACTCTCTTCACCGACCGGGATGAAGCAGCAAGACCTCTCGAGCTTTCAAGTCAATATGCTGTCGGCTAACCGGATTCCGCGGCTGCTCGAAGTTCAGGTAGAGGCAAGGAACGGAGATGTATGCTTGTATTATGCCATTACCGGTAAACGAATGCTCAGCCACTGGCTGCGAATGGAGAAGCTTTCGCTCGCCCAATATTATGCGCTGCTTCTGCATATTGTCGAAGTGCTTGACGACAGCAAGGTATACATGCTCCAGCCCGACAGATACGTTCTAAAGGAGGAATACATTTATTGCGGAGCCGGTTTTCAGGATTTGTATTTAACTTATATTCCTAAAGAACATTTGGATGGGAAGGGATCGGTTTCTTCAGATCTCCATCATTTGGCGTCGCGTTTGATTCACCGGGTAACCGAGCTCCACGGAAGCGGATTTCAGGAGCTGATGCGATATTTGCAGGAGGAAGCTTTCAATCTGCCCGAGCTTAAACAACTGCTCTTGAAGCAAATCGGTCTTTTGCAGCATGTGTCACCCGCAGGACAAGAACTGGCGGGGATGACGGCTTCGCCACAGCATACTTTCAGAGCTTCCGTTCATCCGGAGTCTGCGTTATTCCATCGTCCGGACCAGCCGTTTAGCGATCCCCCGAGAGCGGTGCGCAACGAGCATTCGGGGTATGAGCCGATTGGCGGACAAGTACCGGTATCGTCCCAGTTGCAGCATTCGACGGAGCCCGGAATGTTCAAGGCCGAAGCAGTACTGACAGCAAGGCCTGAATCCCGTAGGAAGCGATTGTTTGTTATTTTACTTACCGTGCTCGCATGGTGCTTCATTTGGAAAATTTATCTTGACGATCCGAGCGACACCATGCTCTGGATGTGCATCGGTTTGACGCTGATCTTCACGGCGGGAGCATTGCTGCTGTTTCTCAGAATTGCAAAGACTTCATCCGAGGCACCGAAACAGGGGGCATCGGGTTTATCCTTCGAGTCCAATAACGAAAAATTGCCATCGTCGGACCGCGAGGACCAGGCAAGTTTTATGAGCCGTGTCGGTTTGGCGTCGCCATCGCCGATTAGCTTTGCCACTCCGGGAGACCCGGTAGCGCCGGATGCGGGACGTCCGAGGGAGCCGGACCCTGTTTCTTCTCAGGCAACCGGGTACAACCAATTGCCGAATGGGGAGTCACAGCCGTACGTAACGCAGCTCCAATCCTCGGATCTCGCGATGCGAACAACGCTGCTTGCGCCGCAGGATGCAACGATCTTTCTAGGCAAATCGCCTCGCCCTTCGGACCGCTTGTGCGCATGCTTGGAAGTTTATCGCAACGGCGTCAGGGAGCAAATACAGCTTCATAAAAACAGCTTCGTCATTGGACGAGCTGGAGCGGGTGCGGATTGGGTGCACGAGGAGGCCGGCGTGTCCCGCTTGCATGCCGAATTTGTTAAGGATGACGAAGGCTATGCCGTCAAAGATTTAGGATCGCGTAACGGAACAAGCGTCAATGCCGAATCTTTGGTGCCTTACCGGGTGCATCGGTTGAAGGAAGGTGATATAGTTAAGATCGTATCGACCGAATTTACGTTTAAAATGGGGTTCTGACGCGTGAAACCGACGATTGCCGTCCATTTTCAATATGGATCCGCCACGCATACGGGATGGTTCCGTACAATTAATGAAGACCGCTCGCTGCTGCGAGTGGGACAGACAGTGAAAGGCGTTCCGTATGCCGCTGCCGCGCTCGCTGACGGGATGGGCGGCTCAGAGGACGGCGCACAAGCCAGCGAATTGGCCATTCGTCGGTTGAAGGAGTGGCTTGACGCCAAGGTTCCCGCTTTGCTTTCCGCAGGAGACAGTCTGGCAAGATTGGAACGCGAGGCGGAAGCATGGTTTTTTGCTGTTCACCGGGAGTTAGTCGAAACGGGGCAGGGCAGCGGCGGCCGTCTCGGCACGACATTGACGCTCTTATTACTGACGGATGCCGTCTACTTCATAGCACATGTCGGGGATTGCCGCATTTACCGGTTAACGCCGGCAGACCGATGCAAAAGGTTGACCCGCGATCATACATGGGTATCCGCCCAAGTCCGCCGCGGGCGAATGTCCGTACGGCGCGCGCGAAGTCATCCCAAGCGCAATGTGCTGCTTCATTCGCTCGGCATGGGGGAACGGCCTGTCGTCTACATCCGTTCGGGCTGTTACGCACCGGGCACTTTATTTTTGCTGAGCAGCGACGGTTTTCACGACCGCTTTCTGCCTAGATCCATTGCCGCGCTGCTGCGTGCGGCGAACGGCAAGGGCAGCGACCTGCAGGAAATGTGCGACTTGCTGTTAACAAAGGCGCTGCAGCGAAAATCCGATGATAATATCAGCGTTGTTTTGCTGAAGCCCGTAACAGGGAGAAAGAATGCGAAAGAGCGGCTGCGATTACACTGCGGACTATGGCTCCGCCGACTTTATCGCTACGGCCGCAAGCTCCTGTCAAGTCTATCATCTGGATAACTTGCGCCTACTGATGTTATAATGAATTGTCGAGCGCGAATTATTTTCATAGACAGGAGATTCCGAAATTACATGAGCTTGTTGACGGTGGAAGAACTAAGCCACAGCTTTGGTGGCAGGGTATTGTTTAAAAATGTTTCGTTTCGCCTGCTTCCGGGAGAGCATGTTGGATTGGTAGGTGCCAACGGCGTCGGCAAATCGACGCTGATGAATATTTTGACCGGCAAATTATTGAAGGACTCGGGGAAGGTCGAATGGACCCCCAAAGTAAATTATGGCTATTTGGACCAACATACGAAACTCACACCGGGGAAAACGGTACGTGAAGTGCTCAAGGACGCTTTTCTGCCTTTATTTGAACTGGAGCAGGAGCTCAATGGGATCACCGAACAGATGGCCGATGCCGACCCGGACAAATTGGAGCTGCTGCTAGAGCAAATGGGCGAGATTCAAGATAGGTTGGAAAATAGCGGCTTTTATCTGCTTGACGTAAAGGTCGAGGAGATGGCGAACGGTCTGGGACTCGATGCAATCGGATTGGACCGCGACGTGGCTCAGCTTAGCGGCGGACAACGGACGAAGGTACTGCTGGCCAAGCTGCTGCTGGAACAGCCGACGGTGCTTCTGCTCGACGAGCCGACCAACTATTTGGACGTTGAGCACATCGACTGGCTGACGGATTACTTGCAAAACTATCCGTACGCCTTCATGCTGATATCCCATGATACCGAGTTTATGAACAAGGTTGTAAACGTCATTTATCATTTGGAATTTGCCAAGCTGACGCGTTACACCGCCAACTACGAAAAATTTCTGCAAATGGCAGATATCAATAAACAGCAGCATATCGACGCGTACGAGAAGCAGCAGGAGTTTATCAAGAAGCAGGAAGATTTCATTCAGCGCAACAAAGCCCGTTATTCGACGTCGGGCCGGGCAAAAAGCCGTCAAAAGCAGCTTGACCGCATCGAGCGGATCGACCGTCCCGAAGATGCTGTAAAACCGACCTTCGTGTTCAAGGAATCGCGGGCAAGCGGACGTATTGTATTCGAGGGCAAAGACCTGGAAATCGGCTATTCCCATGCACTGCTGCCCAAAATGAACGTCACGATTGAGCGCGGCGACAAAATAGCCGTCGTGGGTTGTAACGGAGTCGGGAAATCAACGCTGTTGAAGACGATTTTGGGCAAAATCCAGCCGTTCAGCGGATCGACGTTTTTGGGTGATTTTCTGCACCCTTCTTATTTCGAGCAGGAAGTGAAAGCGCCGAATTTGACGCCGATCGACGATGTGTGGAATGAATTTTCGCATATGAACCAGCATGAGGTTCGGGCTGCGCTTGCCCGGTGCGGGCTTAAAAACGAGCACATCACCCGGCCGCTGCGCAGCTTGAGCGGTGGCGAGCAGGCAAAGGTTCGGCTGTGCAAGCTGCTGATGCATGAGAGCAACTGGATTGCGTTTGACGAGCCGACGAACCATTTGGATGTGGCGGCCAAAGACGAGCTGAAGCGAGCGCTGAAGGAGTACAAGGGCACGATCGTACTTGTATGCCACGAGCCCGATTTTTACGAGGATTGGGTAACCAAGGTGTGGGATGTCGAGGAATGGTCCGCCACCAAAGCAGGTAGGTAGGGACAGAAGCAGCTGATAAATTCGATTTTGAAAAGGGGATTGGAAGCGATGTTTACTCATATTGTATTGTTCAAATTAAAGGACCGCAGCCCGGAAGCGATCAAGCGCACGTATGACGTTCTGGCGAACATGGAAGGTAAAATCCCGGTGCTTCGCCATCTGGAAGTCGGCATGGATGTGCTTCACTTGGAACGTTCCTACGATATTGCGCTGATTACGAAATTCGATTCCCTCGAAGACTTGAAAACGTACGACACGCATCCGGTGCATGAAGAAGTGAAGGCGCATATGAAGCAGGTGCTTGACGGAACCAGCATTTGCGTCGATTTCCAAAGCTGATTCCGGACGAGCTTCCACAAGGTGTCACCATAACATCGGCTTCATGATCATGAGCCACAGCATGACGAACAATACGAATAAATATAAATAAAGCGACCGGCTAAGCTTGCGGAGAAGCGCCTGACGGTCGTGTTCCGGTTCGCGCAGCTTGCGGATCGTCGGAGAGAACGCGCGGGCCATGAACAACAGCGACGCGAACAGGACAACGAACGTGCCGAAAATCCACGGGGTTGTCCAAGGCCAACCGCCAAGCCACATCAAAAGCAGCCCGGAAGCGACGAGCACGTGTCCGGTATGCTTAGACAAACGAACGACGAAGCGGAAGGAATCAAGGTAGGAGTGCAGCAGATCGCCATCGGCGGTTTTTAACCTGCGAAGCATCGGTATCAGCACGAAGAATGGTCCGATCGATACCATGGCACTGACGGCATGAATGAATACGAGCCAGGAATACAAGGTCAACACACCTCCAAACGGTAGCTGAAAATCTTTAAAGAAAAGAAACAGTGTAGCAAAGGCACCTGCAGCAAGCGGACCCGGCTTGGCCGGGGAGGCCGTGGCAAGTACCGAGGCTACACTGTTTTTGCCGTATTATACGGCGCGGAATTCGTGGACCCACACTTTCATGTGCGGAAGCCACGGCATGCCCGCATGCAGAGATAAAATATAATTTTTGTAGGCCTCGACCGTCTCGTAACCTTCCATCTTTGCGTGCTCGTCAGACAGCTCTCCGAGCGATTGCTGATAAACGTTCGTCACTTCAAAGCGACTGCCGTTCAACTCCATGATTTCGCCCGGATCGGCGTAACGTCCGTTGCGGCGGGTAGCCGTTTTTTCTCCGCGGAGCACTTTTTCGACATCTTCTTGAACGGTGACCAAACGGTCGATACTACAGGTTTTCGGCGGCAATGGTTGAGTCATTCTGATATGTACCTCCTTGGTTATTAGATCCATTCCGTAGCTTACCTTAAATTGTTTTGAGAAGCAAACGAACGGAGGCAGATTGTATGAAATGGGATATAAACGAAACGTATATGATGCAGGTGCTGGACATGCTGCTTTCGACGCCGAGCCCGAGCGGTTTTTGCAGCGAGATTATGGGCAAGCTGGCCGCCGAAGCGGAAAAGCTGGGGTACCCGATCAGCTTCACGCCCAAGGGCTGCGGGATTATAACCGTCGAAGGCCGGCAAAAGAACCGGGTGATCGGCTTGTTCGGTCATGTCGATACGCTGGGTGCGATGGTGCGTTCAATTAAGAGCAACGGCACGCTGCGTTTTACGCTGATCGGCGGCTACATGATGGGTTCCGTCGAAAACGAATACTGCCGCGTGCATACCCGTGACGGACGAACCTACGATGGTACGATCCTGACGACCAAGCCTTCGGTGCATGTCTTTCCGGATGCGCGAGATTTGAAGCGGGAAGAAGCGGTCATGGAGGTGCGTCTGGACGAACCGGTCAAGTCGGCGGACGATGTCAAAGCGCTCGGTATTGCTACAGGGGATATCATTTCCTTTGACCCGCGCACCGAGTTCAAAACGAATGGCTTTATCAAATCCCGTCACCTGGATGATAAAGCGGGCGTTGCCGCTCTGTTCGGGCTGCTTGAATTGCTTAAGCGCGAGGCTATCGTACCATCCTGCACGCTGAAGATTATGATCAGCGTATATGAAGAGGTCGGCCATGGCTCGGCTTGGATTCCGGGAGACATCAGCGAGGTGCTCGCGGTCGATATGGGCGCGATGGGAGAAGACTTGAATTGTACGGAGTTCGACGTCTCGATCTGCGCCAAAGATTCGTCCGGGCCTTACGATTACGCGATGACGTCGAAGCTGATCGAGCTGGCGAAGCGCGACGGACTGAGCTACGCAGTCGATATTTACCCGCAGTATAGTTCGGATGCTTCCGCTGCACTTCGCGGAGGAAGCAACATTCGCGCCGCATTGATCGGCCCGGGCGTTCATGCTTCCCACGCGATGGAGCGGACGCATAAGGATGCCGTACGGCATACGGCTTCGCTGCTTGCCGCTTACGTAACGGAGCCTGCCGAACCTTACGGCAATGAATAAACGCAAGCAACGGCGAGGAGGCTTGAATCCGCTTGAACCTCATGACAGTAGAAGATATATATAAAAGCTACGGCGAGAAAGTTTTATTTGATGGCATTCACTTTCAGATCAACGATAAAGAACGGATTGGACTTGTCGGCGTGAACGGATCGGGCAAATCGACTCTGCTGAAAATTATGGCCGGATTCGAATCGACGGAAAGAGGAAAGCTCATTCACGCGAACCACTTCCATGTCGAGTATTTGCCGCAAAATCCGTCGTTTGATTCCGACTCGACCGTGCTTGAGCAGGTGTTTTACGGGGATACGCCGATGATGCAGGCATTGCGGGAATACGAATGGGCGCTTGCCGAGCTGCAGCTTGCCCCCGAGGATGAGAAGCGGCAGGCGAAGCTGTTCGCCGTGCAGCAGCGCATGGATGCGACGGGTGCATGGGACGCCTCCACGACGGCAAAGACCGTGCTGACCCGGCTCGGCATCCGCGATTTCGGCCAAAAGGTCGGCACGCTTTCCGGCGGGCAGCGCAAGCGCGTCGCCATGGCCCGGGCGCTGATTCAACCGGCGGATTTACTCATTTTGGACGAGCCGACCAACCATATCGACCATGAAACGGTGCAGTGGCTGGAAGAATTTCTGACGAAGTGGCGAGGCGCGCTGCTGCTCGTGACGCATGACCGGTATTTTCTCGACCGGGTAACGAACCGGATCTTCGAGCTGGACCGCGGCAAGCTGTACAGCTATGAGGGCAATTATGCGGCATTTCTGGAGAAAAAGGCCGAGCGGCTGGAGCGCGAAGCCGCGGAGGAAGACAAGCGGCAAAACCTGCTACGCAGAGAGCTGGCGTGGCTTCGGCGGGGCGCCAAAGCACGGACGACGAAACAGAAAGCGCGTGTGGAGCGTGTCATCGAGCTCCGCGACCGCAAGGTGGATGGACCCTCAGCGCAGTTGGACATTTCGCTCGGTGCGAGCCGGCTCGGCAAAAAGATCATGGAGCTGGAAGATGTCAGCAAATCGTTCGAGCAGTGTAAAATCGTCGACAATTTCAGCTATATCGTTTTGCCTGAAGATCGCATCGGCATTATCGGACCGAACGGGACCGGTAAATCGACGTTTTTGAACATGCTGGCCGGCCGACTAGAGCCGGATGCGGGCTCCATCGAAACCGGTCCGACCGTGAAGCTGGCTTACTACACGCAGGAAAGCGTTGAGATGGATGAGAAGCAGCGGGCGATCGACTATATTAAGGAAGTGTCCGAGGTAGTGCGAACCTCAAGCGGTGAATCGGTTACGGCGGCGCAAATGTTCGAACGTTTCCTGTTTACGCCCGCCCAGCAATGGACGCCGATCGGCAAGCTGTCCGGAGGCGAACGGCGTCGGCTGTACCTGCTGCGCACGCTGATGGGCGAGCCGAACGTGCTTTTGCTGGACGAGCCGACGAACGATCTGGATATCCAAACGCTGACTATTTTAGAAGAGTATCTGGAAGATTTTCCAGGCGTGGTCATCACCGTGTCCCATGACCGTTATTTTCTGGACCGGACGGCGGATCATTTGTTCGTGTTCGAAGGGGAGGGCCGCATCCGAAGGTTTTTCGGCAATTATACGGAATATTTGGAAGCGTCCCGAAGTGAAAAGCAGGCGGCAGCGGAAGAGCGGCGCGAAACCAAAGCAGCTGGCGAAACGACGCAGACGCAGCAGCGCGAATCGAATCGTCCCCGCAAGCTCTCCTATAAGGAGCAAAAGGAATGGGACGAGATTGAGGATAAAATCGCCGGGATCGAGGAGCGTTTAATACAGGTCAAGCGCGACATTGAGAACGCAGGCAGCGATTATACGAAAGCGCAAGAACTATTTCAGGAAGAGCAGGAGCTGACACAGCGGCTGGAGGAAGCGATGGAGCGCTGGACCGAGCTCTCCGAGCTGGTAGAGAGTATCGCACAGAACAAGTAACCAAGCAGCGTTTCATCGATGCAGCTCGCCGAATTGGGCGGCACGAAAAATAACATCCAGTGGGAAGACGCGCCAATTTATGCTATAATATACGTTCGGAAGCGGCTTTACATGGGCTGATCGCTTTATTCTATTGCGAAAGTAGGTTTTAAACAGATGATTACGGTAACGGGCGTCACCTTAAGATACGGCAAACGGGCATTGTTCGAGGATGTAAACATTAAGTTTACCCCCGGCAACTGCTACGGTTTGATCGGCGCGAACGGAGCGGGCAAATCGACATTCCTGAAAATTTTGTCCGGTGAAATGGAAGCGAACAAAGGCGAAGTCAGCATCACCCCGGGCGAGCGTATGGCGGTTCTTAAGCAGAACCATTTCGAATATGACGAAGTGGACGTGCTCAAGACGGTCATGATGGGACATGCGCGATTGTTCCAAATTATGGATGAAAAAGACGCTTTGTATGCAAAGCCGGATTTCTCCGAAGAGGACGGTATGCGTGCGGCAGAGCTGGAAGGGGAATTCCAGGAGCTGGACGGCTGGCAGGCGGAATCGGACGCGGCGGAGCTGCTGATCGGTCTTGGCATTTCCAAGGACCTGCACGATGTCAAAATGAAAGAGCTTGACGGCAACCAAAAAGTCCGCGTCTTGCTGGCGCAGGCATTGTTCGGCACCCCGAACATATTGCTGCTTGACGAGCCTACGAACCATTTGAATATCGAATCGATCAACTGGCTTGAAAATTTCCTTGCCAAATATGAAGGCACCGTTATTGTCGTATCCCATGACCGTCACTTCCTGAACCAGGTGTGTACGCACATTGCGGATATCGATTTCAGCAAAATCCAGCTGTACGTCGGCAACTACGACTTCTGGTATGAATCCAGCCAGCTGGCTTTGAAGCTGCAGCGCGAGGCCAACAAGAAGGTCGAGGAAAAGCGCAAAGAGCTCGAAACGTTCATTCAGCGCTTTAGCGCGAACGCCTCCAAGTCGAAGCAGGCGACTTCGCGTAAGAAACTGCTGGAGAAGCTGACGCTCGAAGATCTCAAGCCGTCGACCCGGAAGTACCCGTTCATCAAATTTACTCCGGAGCGGGAAGCGGGCAAGCAATTGCTTCAAGTGGACCGGGTCAGCAAATCGATCGACGGCCAGTTGATTTTGAACAATATTAGCTTTACTGTGAACAAAGGCGACAAAATCGCCCTCGTCGGCCCGAACGGAATCGCTAAATCGACGTTGTTCCAAGTGCTGACGGGCGAGCTTGAAGCCGACGCCGGCGAGTACAGCTGGGGCGTGACGACGACGCAAGCATACTTCCCGAAAGACAACTCGACTTTTTTCGATACGGACATCAACCTGGTTGACTGGCTGCGCCAATACTCTAAAGATCAAGACGAGTCCTATATCCGCGGCTTCCTTGGCCGCATGCTGTTCTCCGGCGAAGAGGCGCTTAAGAAAGCAAGCGTGCTGTCCGGGGGCGAAAAAGTGCGCTGCATGCTGTCCAAGATGATGATGAGCGGCGCCAACGTGCTCGTTCTGGATGAGCCGACCAACCACTTGGATTTGGAGTCGATCACGGCGCTGAACAACGGGCTGATGGATTTCGACGGCACGATGTTATTCGTATCCCATGACCATCAATTCGTGCAAACCGTGGCAAACCGGATCATCGAAATTACGCCGAACGGCTTGATCGACAAGGTCATCACCTACGACGAATACTTGGAGAACGACGAGATTAAGAAGCAGCGTGATCTGCTGTATGCTTGATTATCATCCCAAGCTTGCCAGACAGCTGTTCTGATAATTTAAAAAAGGATGAGCCACAGGCCTGAAAAGGCTGTGCTCATCCTTCTTTTCCAATCGCGGCCGGTCAGCTTCCGCCGGTACGCCGGCGTTGGTTGTTCGGCTTTTTGTTGTTTTGGCTTTTCATTACAGATGCGTTTCCGGCACGCAGTTGGCCGTTGGCCTTAGCGTCGTGCTGGGCTTGCTTTTTTTGCGCGAGCTTGTTTTTAATCGCATCCGCCAAGCTGACTTTTTTAGCCTCGCTGGCGGATTGCGGTTGCTCATTCGAATTTTGGTTCGTTGTGTCCGACATTGTTTAACACCTGCCCTATACCCTGGATAGTACTATTCTACCGGATAGGTCCCTCTGGAAGCAATAAGCAAATATGTAGGGAAGGATTCAAACCATGACGTTCGAGGAATGGTCGGATAAAGACCTGCTTACATGGACGCTTGCTCCGTCCGAAGACCGCTTGGCTCATTCGGAGCCCCGATACGTATTCTTCTACACTCCGCTGTGCGGTACGTGCAAGGTAGGCGAGAGGATGCTGGAAGTCGTCGCGGCGTTGAATCCGCGGACTACCATTGGCCGCTGCAATATTAATTTCTCTCCGGTTCTGGCGCGGAATTGGCAAATCGAAAGCGTGCCGTGTCTGGTGCGATGGCAGCGGGGAACGATGGACAAAAAATACCGGTTCGACGACGTGCAGGAGCTGCACCGCTGGATGAACGTTACTACGAATGGCTGATGAGGCCTTTCAAACTTAAAACAAGGAAGGGAGTTGTATCTATACGATGCTGGAATCTATGTTAACACCCGGAACGATGGTCCGGGCTTCCTACAAAACAGGCGATTATATCGGCGAGGTAGTTGAGCTGTCCCCTACTGGTAAAGTCGCCGTCAAGATTGCCGCGGTTGTAAAACACCCGACGCAAGGAGATTTGCACAATCCGATGGACCCGGATGTAGCGTTTTTCCATCAGCGGCGCGCGCTGGCTTATCAGGAGATTGCGCTAATGCCGCCGAATACGGTCCGGCCATACCAAGGGACGGTGCCGGATTACCGCGAATCGCTGCGGCAAGCCTTGGCGCAGGAGCGCGCGCAGCTGCAGCGGACGGTTCGCTGGGCCGAGCGGTGTCTCGAAGAATTGGACCGGCTCGAAGGAGAGTACGCTTAAGACGGAAGGGATCGGGTTGTCATGCTGTTTGTGTTTATCGGCCTATGGACGATCGGGCTGCTCCTGATCGTCACCGATCCGAAGAGGGCGACGACACAATGGATTAGCAGCATCGCTTTTACAGGAGGCTGCGGGGGATTGTCGGCGGTGATTGCGGACGATATCGTGCCTTATTTGTTTGACCGCGGCCTGTTGACGATGCCTGTTGCGGTGCTGGTTGCCAAAGCCGAGCTCGCCAGTTCGCTAATGTGCTACTTCGGCCTACCTTATACATTTTTGATGTTCGCAATCGTTTACTATCCGGATTATTCGGTGTGGCCGTGGAAACGATGGATTCCGTGGGCGCTGGCGGTTCTTCCTGCTTTTTCCTTCGTGCTCGAGCCGAAACCCGGCGATCCGATCCCTTATTACTTTGTCACCCCTTGGGCGGCGCCGTATATTGTGGCAGGGGCCGTTTTATTGATCATGGCGCTGCTGAAGGAGAAAAATTCGTTCCTCCGCCGCAGCCGGATGCTGACGACGCTAGCGGCTGCGCCAACGCTGGTATTCGCTTTGTTTACGCTTTATTTGCTGCCCACCTTTTTCGGTTTCTCCGAATTGTGGCGCTATAACATCGGGGTGATTGCGCTCACCCTGGCCATCATTGTCGGATCGAGCTTCCGCTACGGATTCATGGGTCTGCAAATCTCCATACGAAACCAGAAGCTCGATTATACGCTGCGCGCGATTACGTCCGGGACATCGATTTTGAACCATGCGATCAAGAACGATGTCGGCAAAATCCGGCTGTTCGGCGACAAAATCAAATCCGAAGCGGCAGCCGGACAAACGGACCCGGCTCAAGTGGTGCAGGATATGGAAGTTATATTGTCTGCTTCGCAGCATATTTACGATATGATCTACCGGATTCAAGGCCAAACCCAGGAGATCAAGCTTCAACTGGTGGAGTTGGACCCGTGCGAGCTGATGAGGGACTGCATCCGCACGCTGTCTCCGGAGCTGCAAAAAGTCGAGGTTCGCGAGCAGTATTTGACCGAGGAGCCGATTGCTGCCGATCGGGCGCAGCTGACCGAGGTGTGGACCAATGTGCTGACCAATGCCATTGAAGCGATGCCGGACGGAGGCGTCCTGACCGTACGCTTGACGGAAACGAAGCGCAAAGTCGTTGTGGAAGTGAAGGACACGGGCCCCGGAATGGAGAAGGCGCAGCTCAAGCGCGTCTTCGATCCGTTCTACACGACCAAAAGCGGCAAAAAAATGAACTTCGGCTTGGGACTGTCTTACTGTTATACTATAGTTCAGAAGCACAAAGGCACCATGAACATTCACAGCGAGCCGGGCCAAGGAACGAGTGTCTTCATGCAGTTTCCGAAGCGAAAGCGGCTTCCGGCGGGAAGGGAGTTAATTTGAATGGAGCACCCTGCGATTCGCGTCGTCATTGTCGAGGACGATCCGGACTGGCTGCGCGGCCTGCACAGCTACTTGCAGAAGGAACTGGATATCGAAGTAGTGGGTCAGGCCTCGTCCGGCGAAGCGGCTGTCGAGCTGCTGGAGAAGACGGAAGCGGATGTCGTTCTGATGGACGTCATGATGTCGGATAGTCCGGAGGGACTATGGGCCGCAGCGGAAATTGTCAAATGCAGCGGGGCCCGCGTCGTAATGCTTTCTTCGATGGAAGAGAAAGAAATCATTTTTGAGGCGTTCAAGGCCGGCGCGGTCGATTATATGGTGAAGTCCAACTTCACGGAAATTCCGCAGACGATCCGCAGCGCATACGCCAACCGGAGCTCGATCCATCCGAGCGTCGCTGCACAGATGCGGGAAGAATTCCGCCGCTTGAAGCAGCTTGAGCACGAGGTCCGGGTGAGAGAACTCAAAAATTTGCTGACGCCGACTGAAATTCAAGTGCTCGACCTGATCGAAAAAGGTCACACGCAAACGCAAATCGCCGACAAATTCGTCGTTTCCATCCGGACGATCAAAGTGCATGTTGGGAACATTTTGAAGAAATTGGGCGGAAAAAGCAGCAAGGAAGCGGCCCAAAAAGCAAAAGATATGGGCATTTTGTAAGCTGCCCGAACAGCGGCTGCCACAGGCGTAAAAACCGGAAGGACGCCGCTTTTTTCCGTTACACCTTGCCCGAGGTTTGTGGTATAGTGGAACTGTTTGAAAACATAGAAAACCGTCAGCGAAGGAGCCTAACGCATGAGCGCAAACGACAAAATACAAATCGGCGTCATCGGCGCCGGCAACATCGGCAACGTACACATTCAGGAATTTTTACAGCTCTCGGACGCCGCTGTAACGGCTGTGACAGACGTCTACCACCCTTTGGCTATCGCGCGGGCGGAGGAATACAACATTCCGAACGTTTATACAACCTATCAGGAATTGCTGCAGGACCCGAGCGTGGATGCGGTGATCGTGGCCGTCTCGAACGATGCTCATGCCCCCATTGCTATTGAAGCGCTTCAAGCCGGCAAGCACGTTCTGCTTGAAAAGCCGATGGCTGTTAATGCGGCTTCCGCCAAAGAAATTGTCAAGGCACGCCAGAAGTCGGGTAAAGTGCTGATGATGTCGCATCAGATGCGTTGGGAATCGCTTAACATGCAGGTGAAGGAACAAATCGACAAAGGTGCGCTCGGCAGCATCTATAATGTAAAGACCGGCTGGATGCGCCGCAAAGGGATTCCGGGCTGGGGCTCTTGGTTTACGCAAATGAATAAATCCGGCGGCGGGCCGCTGATCGATATCGGCGTGCATATGCTTGATTTGTCGCTGCATTTGATGGGCAATCCGAAGCCGGTCTCCGTCTTCGGGACGACGTATGCCGAGTTCGGACCGAAGAAGCGCGGCATCGGTACTTGGGGCAAAACGGACTGGAACGGCTTCTATGACGTTGAAGACCTGGCAACCGCTCTAATCAAGCTGGATAACGGCAGCACGCTGTCGCTTGATGTAAGCTGGGCCGCCAATACCGATTTTATCGATAACGGACCTTACATTTATCTGATGGGCTCCGAGGGAGGCGCTTCCCTGCGCGCAGGCAGAGGGACGCTGCATACCGAGCTGTTCGATCGGACCGCCGATGTGGATTTGACGATGGATTCGAACGATGAAGGGCCTCGTCAGCGTATGAGCCGCCACTTCCTGGAATGTATCCGGGAGCATCGCGAACCGCTTACGTCTGCAATGTCAGGCCTGACGAACAGTTTAGTGCTGGAAGCGATCTATGAGTCGTCCCGTACAGGTCAACTCGTCACGCTGGATTGGAGCTTGGATTAACCCTCATGGATGAGCTGCTTCAAGTCAATCTGCAATTATTCAGTATTATCGGCACGATCGCGTTTGCTATTTCCGGCGCGGTCGTTGCCATGGAAGAAGATTACGATATTTTGGGAGTTTTTGTGCTGGCGTTTGTGACGGCGTTCGGCGGTGGGGTCGTCCGGAACTTGCTGATCGGCATTCCGGTTAACACGCTTTGGACGCAGGGACTTTACTTGAAAACGGCGCTCATCGCGGCGTTTCTTGTTTTTATCGTTCCTGTCAGCTGGATTCGCCGCTGGAAAACATGGGAATCCTTGTTCGACGCGCTCGGCTTGGCGGCTTTTTCCATTCAAGGGGCGCTGTATGCGGTTCAGATGAATGCTCCGCTAAGCGCCGTCATCGTAGCGGCGATGATGACCGGGATCGGCGGCGGAATCATCCGCGACGTGCTGGCCGGACGGAAGCCGCTTGTGCTGCGTGACGAGATCTATGCGGTCTGGGGGATGCTCGCGGGACTTCTGATCGGGATCGGCTGGTTCCAAGGGTCGTGGGCACTGCTTGGACTATTTGCGCTTATTGTTATTTTGCGGATGCTGTCGGTGGTGTACAAATGGCGGCTGCCGCGGCGTACGCTGCGGCTTAGTGAGGAATCGAAGAAAGCTGAGGGGGCTTAGCATGATGTTCGAAGCAAATGAACCGAACGCGTCCTGGAGCAGCCGGAAGCGTATTTCGGGCGAAGAAATCGGGGAGCGGCTCGACTCCGTGCGCGTGTTGAAGGAAGATGCGCTTGAACTGTATGAGATCGCCAAAGACAAGGCGACCGGGGAGCATTACCTGCATTACGCCTACGTGCACCGGAATTTGGCCGCGATCCCGGCGGGACCGGATGCTGGACAGGAAGAATCGTTTCACCATTTGATGCCGCTGGAAAGCGACGAGGTGCTCGGCTTATTATTCGGGGAAGCGCCTTACGATTATCCGGCCCACTGGAGCAAGCCGTTCCTGCGCAATGGCCCCGAAGGTGATTATGTGTGGTTCGATCCTGGCTATGCGGCGGCAGAGGCCGAGCACGAAGCGATCGGCCGCGACATTGCGGAGCAGCTTGCGCTCTTTAAGCAAGCGGGAGACGTATCGGAACAGAAAGTTCGCGAGCTGCTGGAGCGGTTAAATCGAGGCGATAGCGAAAAGAAGTAGCGCTGCGCATATTTTCCGGCGGGTGATTCATCCTAAGCGTGAGCCTTACGAGGGCACGTTTACAGGAGGGACACGACAGGATGAACACCGTGATAAACCGAAAGGGGCTGCTTCTGTTCGCTGTCGCCGGCTGCTTGCTGCTGCAAAGCGCCTGCGGCGGGAATCGACCGCAGGCCAGCCGGCCGGGCGGCGGGCTGGAGGATTACCGGCGGCAAGCCTTGTATGATCGCGATTCCCGCAATAACGAAGACGGATCGCTTGGGGTCAAGCAGCGTTGGGTAGACGAGCAGCAAGCCCGCCAAGGGAAGGAATATAGCGGACGAAAACAGCTCGATATGACGAACCGGCACTCGGCGGGTACGATTGCATTTGCGCCGCAGATCGCAGAGCGGGTGAAGAGCATCTCCGGCGTTCGCGAGGCTCAAGTGCTGCTGACGGAAGTGAACGGCTATGTGGCGGTTGTTTTGGACGGGCATAGCCCGGAAGCCGAGGCGTCTCCGGACATGCTGGGATATCAGGTAACATCGAAAGGCGGAGTCGGGATATTCGGAGGAAGCGAAAAAGGGCCGAACCGGTATTCGTGGACGGAAAACGGGGGCTTGTCGACCGGAAAGGCCGATGAAATCCGCAAGCTGGTGTTGTCGATGGCGCCTACCAACATTCAGCAGGTATATGTATCAGCCAATCCGAATTTCGTGCAGCGCGTCCGCTTTTATGCGAAGGAAGAGAAGGAGCGCGGTACCACGTCCAATTATGTGAACGAGTTCAACACCCTGATTCTGCACGTATTTCCGGACGATGCCAACACCCGCAAATAAACGATGTCGCCGTATGCAAAAATCCGGCGGGTCGCAACGCTTGACAAGGTTGCGTGCCCGACCGGATTTTTGTGTAGATACAAGTGTGCCGTTGGTGAGCCCGGTTAATTGGCCTTCATTGGCATTTCGAATTTATATCCGACGCCCCATACGGTTTTGATATATTTAGGCTCTTTAGGGTCCGTCTCGATTTTTTTGCGGAGATTGGTAATATGTACGTCGACCGAACGTTCGGTCACAAAGGAATCGATACCACGAATTTTGTTCAGCAGCTCTTCTCTTGAGAAGACTTTGCCCGGATGAAGCCAGAAGTTTTTCATGATTTCAAATTCCGAATACGTCGTTTCCACCGCTTGACCGTGCAAGTAGATGCCCCGCTTTTCCAAATCGAGGACGATGTCCTTCGTTTCCGCCGGAACGGGGTCCGCAGCTGCAGTTCTGACTGTTTGGGTTAAGGCGGAGCGGCGCAGAAGCGCACTCGTCCGCGCGGCCAACTCCCGCATGCTGAACGGCTTGCACAAATAATCGTCAGCGCCGATCATCAGCGCGTTGACGCGTTCGGATACCTCGTTTTTGGCAGAAACGATCATGATCGGTACGTTGGAGACGGTGCGAAAGTGCTTGCACAGCTCGATGCCGTTCGTATCCGGAAGCATCAAATCAAGAATAATGACATCCGGCTCATGCCGGCTGAACAATTCTTTGCCCTGCTTGCCGTCGGTTGCGCAATACACGGTGTAATTTTCTTCGCTCAAGTAAATGGATATCATATCCGCAATACTTTGATCATCCTCAACCAGCAATACTGTAGACATGGCGTGGCACCTCGACGCAATGAAGTCTTAGATATTATGTTAAGAAACTTAATAAAAATCAAATATGCGGCTGCTACTTTTTAAATGAATGTCCTTCATAATCATAATCGAACTCATAGAAAGCCTTAAGATGCGGAGAAACCAGTATGGAAACGAATATGAAAATCAAATGCCCGCAGTGCGGGCACCGTATGTTTTATTACCCGGTCACCTGGATGGCCGAGCCTGTCCATCACGATTAACGCCTCTTCCATTGTAGCATGAGAGGGAATGACAAGAAACGGGGTCATTTGACCCACGTTTCGCCCCACTTTTGAACGGCATTCATGACCGGTTCCAGTGCTTTTCCCTTATCTGTTAATTCGTATTCGATCCGGACCGGCGTCTCGGGATAGACGTGCCGGCTGATTAATCCGGAGGCTTCCAGCTCTTTGAAGCGTTCGGCAAGCATGCGGTCGCTCATCCCGGGAATCATCTCGGAGATATCTTTAAAGCGGCACGGCCCTCCCAATAATGCTCGGATAATCAGACCGGTCCAGCGCTTGCCTAAAATTTCAAAGGCGGCTTCGAACTTGGGACATAAATGATGCGGATGATCTGTCATCGTTTTCACCTCTTCTTACTGTTCATTTTAGCATAAGTTACTTGACAAAAGTAAGTTTTTTGTTTCGTTTTTTGATGGTTCCAGCAACCTGAAGTTCCGGCAGCTCCGTTCGCCTCAGGCGTGGTGGGGCTTTTCCTGTTTCTGAACGAAATTTGTCGTTTCTTGTCGCGAAATAGAGTTGAAAAATCGAATAAAGTAAAGTATAACAGCGATAGGACTTTCATGAAAATCATACCAATCATTCAGGAGGAACCTTCCATGTACGGTGCACCGTTATCGACGAACGCAAAAAAAATGATGCTGCTGGGAGCAGGCGAGCTGGGCAAGGAGGTCATTCTTGAAGCTCAGCGTCTTGGCGTAGAGACGATCGCGGTCGACCGTTATGCGAATGCGCCCGCTATGCAGGTGGCGCACCGATCCTATGTCATCAACATGCTGGACGGCGAGGAGCTGCGCCGAATCATTGAGAAAGAACGCCCCGATCTTATTGTGCCCGAGATCGAAGCGATTGCGACGCCCACCTTGGTGGAGCTGGAAAGCGAAGGCTATCGTGTCGTGCCTACGGCAACCGCCGCAAGGCTGACGATGGACCGGGAAGGCATCCGCAGGCTGGCCGCGGAGACGCTTGGTTTGCCGACAGCAAGGTATGCGTTCGCCGATAGCTTGGAGGAGCTGCGGGAGGCTGTCGCGACGATCGGGACGCCGTGCGTCATTAAGCCGATTATGAGCTCCTCGGGCAAAGGGCAGAGCGTCTGCCGCGCGCCGGAAGACGTTGAAGCTTGCTGGAACTACGCGATGGAAGGCGGCCGGGCCAAAAAGACCCGCGTCATCGTGGAAGAATTCATCCGGTTCGATTCGGAAATTACCCTGCTTACCGTCCGATCCGTCTCCGGGACGACCTATTGCGCGCCTATCGGTCATATCCAAAAGGATGGCGATTACATCGAATCCTGGCAGCCGCATGCGATGAGCGACGCTCAAATCGCAGAGGCCCAGCGGGTGGCGAGAGCGATCACTGAAGCGCTTGGCGGCGCCGGCATTTATGGGGTGGAATTGTTCCTTGCGCCGGACAAGGTGTACTTCAGCGAGGTAAGTCCCCGACCGCACGATACGGGAATGGTGACGATGGCCTCGCAGGATTTGTCCGAGTTTGCCCTGCATGTGCGGGCGATCCTCGGGTTCCCGATTCCGAATGTGCGGCTGCTGACGCCAGCGGCTTCGTACACGCTGAAAGCGGACCGGGAAACGTCGTACTTTCGCATCGGCGGTCTCGAACAGGCGCTGGCGGTCTCGAATTCCCAAGTTCGCGTGTTCGGCAAGCCGGAGACGAAGCCGGGCCGGCGCATGGCTGTCGCTTTGAGCTCGGCGGAGACGGTAGAAGCCGCCCGCCGGCAGGCCAAGGAGGCGGCTTCGCACCTGCGCATCGAGTACGGGCCGGACAAGGCTTGAGGCCGCGAACCCCCAGTATGCGCATGCCGCGGTCTCCGAAATTTCTACATTCCATCATTTTGAAACGGGTACAAGCCCCCTAAAAGGAGAGATCGTCCATGAATGCACATGAGTTAGATTACCGGATTATCGGTTCGGAAATGCAGTTTGTCGAGATCGAGCTTGACCCGGGAGAAACTGTTTTTGCCGAAGCCGGAGCGATGATGATGATGGACCAGAACATTCAGATGGAAACGATTTTCGGCGACGGCAGCGACCAGAACAAAGGCTTCGTTGGAAAGCTGTTCGGCGCGGGCAAGCGGTTGCTTTCGGGCGAGAGCTTGTTCATGACCGCGTTCACGAATCGGGGAACGGGCAAGGAATGCGTCAGCTTTGCTTCCCCTTATCCCGGCCGCATTTTGCCGATGGATCTGATGGAGCTGAACGGCAAGCTGATCTGCCAAAAGGATGCGTTTCTGTGCGCAGCGAAGGGCGTTTCGGTCGGCATCGAGTTTCAGCGCAAGCTGGGCACCGGGTTTTTCGGCGGGGAAGGTTTCATCATGCAGAAGATTGAAGGCGACGGTCTGGCTTTCGTTCACGCGGGCGGGGCGATTCATGAGCGAGTGCTGGGCCCGGGCGAATTGATCCGTGTGGATACCGGTTGTCTGGTCGCGATGACGCAGGATGTGGATTACGACATCGAGTTCGTCAAAGGCATCAAGACGGCGATCTTCGGCGGCGAAGGGCTGTTCTTCGCTACGCTGCGCGGACCGGGCCGGGTGTGGATTCAATCGCTGCCGTTCAGCCGGTTGGCGGATCGGGTGACGAGCGCGGCGCGGACGGGCGGACGCAAGGAGGAGGGCAGCATTTTGGGCGGCGTCGGGAAACTGCTTGACGGCGACCGTTAAAAAACGATATGATCGATAGTACGATAATTTTTGCCGCTCACTATATCGTTGAAAGAGGTGCTGTAGATGGCGTACCAACCACAGGTCATCGATGCCAAAATCGTCAGTCACAATCCGAAAAACGGATTGTTCGAAATCGTAGCACAATTGAAGGATCGGACGGCTTGCCGTCTTATTTACGAACGGGATACGGCAGGCAACGTCACGCCAACCCATATTAACCGGCTGTTGAAAGAGCCTTGCCCGATTTGCCGCAAAGACTTTTTGTGCAACTGCATGTCCAAGTTCAAAGAAAAAATTTCGTCTCAAGCGCTTGAGTTGGCGGGTACTCCGCAAGCTTAAACCGGCGGACCGCTCGAACGACCCGTGGACCTCGATTGTTCACGGGTTTCTGGGTTCGATACGGCAAGCACCCTCGCGGTGCTTTTTTCTTTTCCCGTGGTTGTATGGTAAAATGAAGAAATCAATGTAATTGGAAGGCGGGAGCTGCTATGCGCATCGGAATCGTATCCGATACTCATATGTTCAGCCGGGCCAGGGCGCTGCCGGAGCCGCTTGTTCAAGGCTTGCAGGGGGTCGATCTGATCCTGCACGCGGGAGATTGGGTAGATGAGGTCGTGTGTGATCTGTTTGAGGCGCTGGCCCCGGTTGACGGGATTGCCGGCAACAACGACGGTGTGGACATCGTTAGACGCTTCGGCCGCCGCAAGCTCCTTGAGCTCGGCGGATACCGCATCGGGATGGTACACGGGCACGGCGGTCGTTCTACGCCCGATACGGCTTACGAGTCCTTCCGCGACGCGGAAGGGAAAGGAACGGCGGATATCGTGCTGTTCGGCCACTCGCATATCCCTTACAAGGAAGAACGCGGAGGCATGCTGCTGTTCAATCCCGGATCGCCGACCGACAAGCGCCGGCAGCCCCGGTATTCCTACGGTATCCTTCAGCTCGGGGACCGGGTGGAGGCCGACCATTATTATTTTGATAAATCCAATTGATTCAGGAGACGGAGGAAGCGGTATGGCACAGTGGAAAGAAATTACAACAAATGAAGAATGGGAACAGCTTTTTGCGGCGACGACGGAACAACCGATCGTTGTGTACAAACATAGCACGGCATGCTCGATCAGTTTCATCGCGATGCAGGAATACGAGGCTTATCTCAGCAAAACGCCGAACCCGGATATTGAGTATGTTTTGGTCAAGGTCATCGAGTCCCGTCCGGTGTCCAACCAAATTACCGAGGATACAGGATTGAGGCACGTTTCGCCGCAAATGTTATATATCAAGAACAAAGAAGTGGTCTGGGACGCTTCGCATTGGAATATTAACGAAAAACGCATGACTGCCGCATTGAACTAAGGCCGCAAGCTGAGGCTAAGGAAAGGGGAGCGACCGCAATGGGAGTGACGCCGTTAGCGTTTTTTTCCGGCGCGTTGTTTGCGCGCAAGCTATGCTACGTCTATCTTCCCCCGAGCTATACCGAGTCTGAGGACACCCGCTACCCGGTTATATATTTGCTTCACGGGCTATACGGGAACGAAACGAGCTGGAGCGTGAAAGGAAACGCCGAGCAAACGATCGAACAACTCATGGCTTCCGGAGACCTGCGCGAGAGCATCGTAGTGATGGTCAGCGACGGAGGTTACGGCCACGGCACGTTTTACGTCAATTGGTTTGACGGCTCGGGACGCTTCGAGGATTATTTCCTGTACGATCTTATTCCTGCGATTGACCGCGAGTTCCGCACGATTGCAGCTCCTTCCCATCGAGCTCTCTGCGGCCTGTCTATGGGCGGCTACGGCTCGTTCGTGCTGGCGCTGCGCAATCCGCATCTCTTCGGGGCGGCCGCCAGTATCGCGGGCGCGCTCATGTCGGTCAGCCTTATGACGGAAGAGTTCCTTCGTACGGAAGTGTGCCGGATGATCGGACCCGTACACGGGCCTTATGCGCAAGAGCTGGATTTGCATGTGCTGGCTGCACGAAGGGTGAAGGAGGAAGTCCGGCCCGCGCTTCATTTCAACTGCGGGACATCGGACTCGTTCTTCCCGCTCAACTCCGCTTATCAGGCGTTGCTGGAGCAAATTGGCTACCCGCACGAGTATATGGATTTCGAAGGGGATCATAACTGGGAGTACTTCGGAGGGCATCTGCCTGAGGCGCTCCGCTTCATCGAACGCTATTTCGCCGGATCGGCGCCAAAGCACACCACGACGGTTTGACAATCGGCGCCGCCGAGAAGCCCGCCGTCTTCAGTGGATGAAATGGATCATTTCATCGCTGGAGACATGCGGGCTTTTGGTGTGCCCAGCTCTTTCGCCGCGGTAAATTTTAACAGGAGTAGAAGGGGAAGTGAAGATTTTCGGCGCAGCATGGCTTCACGAAGCGATTTCCGATATAATGAATGTCAAATAGATATCAGTGTAAGCGGAGGAACATTCATGAAGGTCGCGATTACAGGGGGGACCGGCTTTGTCGGCAAACATTTGACCCAGTTGTTTTTACAAAAAAAAGATACGATAATCCTCATTTCACGGAAAAAGCGACGTTCGGATCATCCGTTGATTCGCCATATGACATGGGATGAACTGGAAAGTAACATGAAACCGTTGGAGGGTGTCGACGCGATCGTCAATCTGGCCGGGGAAACGATCAATCAGCGCTGGACGGAGGAAGCCAAGAAGCGGATTCTGGAATCGCGTTTGGATGCGGTTAACCGCGTCCAAGCCCTTATCGAACAGCTGGATAAAAAGCCTGTGTTGGTGAATGCATCCGGGATATCGATCTATGGCACGTCGGAAACCGGGACGTTCACAGAGGAAAGCGAGCTGAGCGTGGAGGACTTTTTGTCCGGCGTCGTCGACCAATGGGAGATGCTGGCGGAGCATATCCCCGATACGCGCGTCGTTCTGCTTCGGATCGGACTTGTGCTCGGCAACGACGGAGGCGCCTTTCCAAAGATGAGCTTGCCGTTTAAGCTCGGTGTCGGCGGACGGGTCGGCAGCGGCCGTCAAATCATGTCGTGGATTCATATTGAAGACCTGTGTCGAATGATTGAGTTCTGCATCGAGCACGAAGAGATCGAGGGGCCGGTCAATGCGACGGCGCCGATTCCGGTGACGAATGACCAGTTCGGACGCAGCTTGGCCAAAGCGCTCCGCCGACCGTACTGGTTTCCGGTTCCGGCATTTGTGCTGAAAGCGTTGTTCGGCGAATTGTCCGAGCTTTTGTTGAATGGTCAGCAAGTATTTCCGAAAGTCGTCACCGACCTCGGATTTCGGTATAACTATCCGGTGATCGATCATGCGCTGGAAAATCTGTTGCGGTCCGGCAAGAAAGGGTGAACGCGAGATGATCGAATACGGCAATCCGGACATCCGCGATCTGCGGTTCACGCGGTTTCGTTCCCGGGCAGAGGTGCGCAGCGAGCAGTGGATCGAAGTGGAAGTAAGTATGGAGCTGGCGGAGGACAGCGAGGCGCCGGAAGGGATCGTTGAACTGGGAGCGCTCATCGTCTGTACGCGCCGGGGAGACATCGTCGAAATCGTCCCGCAGGACGAAGGGAGAGACTGCGAGTACCAGTTTACGGAGCAGGAAAAAGCGCAGCTGCGAGAGTATTATGAGCGGGAAGTTCGGCCGACAGTGGAACATATGCGCTAAAAAAAGATTGAAGCCAAATGCGGCTTCAATCTTTTTCATTTTTCGCCATCGCGGCCTTCAGCGCTTCTTCCAGGCTGGAACCGAGCGAAACGTTATCGCTGTACTGCTTGGCAAGCTGGGCTTGCTGCCGCTTGGCTGCGCGTCCGCCGCCGCCGGATTCGCCGAGCATCTCGATCACGTTGCATGATCGACACTGCGCGTATTTGCCCGCTTTGCCCGTATGGATCTCCATCCGCTTGTGGCATTGCGGACAACGCTTGTTCGAAAGTGCAGGCTCCGCGGCCCGTTTATATGAGCATTCCCGGTCGCTGCACACGAGCAGTTTGCCCCGCTTGCTCTTGATCTCTTGCAGCGGCTTGTCGCACTCGGGGCAGCGGGAATGGGTCAGATTATGCGGCTTGTACTCCGCCTCACTCGCCTTGACCTCGCGGACAATGGCTTCGGTTTGTTTGCGGATGCTCTCCATGAACTTGCCGGCGTCGCCTTTGCCTTTGGAGATGCGCTCCAGTTCCTGCTCCCAGGCGGCTGTCAGCTCCGGGGAACGCAGCTCGGGTACGACGAGCTCGATCAACTGGGCGCCTTTGCCGGTTGGCTGGAGCGTGTTCATGCGGCGTTCGATCGTATCGGTCTGCAGCAGCTTCTCGATAATATCGGCACGGGTCGCCGGCGTACCGAGATTGTGCTTTTCCATCACCGCAAGCAGCGCCGCCTCGGTGTAACGGCCCGGCGGCTTGGTTGTCTGCTTGTGCTGGTTGAGCCGGAACTCCTTCAGCTCCATTCCGAGCTGGAGCGGGGGCAGCGTTTGCCGGGAGGCCGGTTCGTCTTCGGCCGCCTCGTCGTCCTCGTCCGCTCCGGTCGATGCGGTTGCCTCATACAGCGCCTTCCAGCCCGCTTCTTTCACGATGCGCCCTTTGGCGTGGAAATGCTCTCCTCCGACCTCCAGCGTCACCGACGTCTCGTCATAGCGGAACGCCGGAGTGAATAACGCGATGAACCGGCGCACAATCAGGTCATACAGCTTGCGCTCCTCGGCTGTCAAATTGTGCAGCTGCGGGCGTTCGTCCGTCGGAATGATCGCATGGTGGTCCGATATTTTGCTGTCGTCGACGACGCGCTTGGAGACCGGAAGCGGCTTCGAGAGCAGCGGTTTGATCCAAGGCGCGTAAGGCTGGACGTTCAAAGCCTTGAGCCGGTCGGGAAGCGTAGAGACCATGTCCGAGGACAAGTGCCGCGAATCGGTGCGCGGATACGTGACAAGCTTGTGCTGCTCATACAGCCGCTGGAGCACGTTCGATGTCTGCTTCGCGGTAAAGCCGTGCCGCTTGTTGGCATCGCGCTGCAGCTCGGTCAAATCATAGGCGAGCGGATGGGGCTCGCTCTTCTCCGTGACTTTAAGCTGCGTAACCTTGGCCGCTCGCGCTTTATTCAAGCGTTCGAGCAGCGCGTCGGCTGCGGCTTTATCGAACAGGCGTCCGTCCGGATGCGCCTGGCTCCGCCATACGGCCTGGAACGAGCCAAACTGCGCCCGCAGCATCCAATAGTCTTTCGACTGGAACGATTTGATCTCGCGCTCGCGGTCCATCATCGCCGCCAGCGTCGGCGTTTGCACGCGTCCGGCTGCCAGTTGGGCGTTATGCTTGCAGGTCAAGGCGCGTGTAATGTTGAGGCCGATCAGCCAATCCGCTTCCGCCCGGCAAACGGCGGAACGGTAAAGCGGGTCGTAAGACTGTCCCGGCTTCAGTGAGGCAAAGCCGTCGCGGATCGCCTTGTCCGTTTGCGAGGAAATCCAGAGCCGCTTGAACGGTTTTTTCCAATGAATCATTTCCATGATCCAGCGGGCGACCAGCTCGCCCTCGCGTCCGGCATCGGTTGCAATGATGAGCTGCTCCAGATCGCCGCGCCGGGCAAGCTGCGCGATCGCCTTATATTGCGGCGTCGTTTCGCGAATGATTTTCAGCTTCATCCGCGAGGGGAGCAAAGGCAAATCCTCCAAATTCCAGTTTTTGTACTTTGGATCGTATTCCTCGGGCTCGGCCAGCGTGACCAAATGCCCTAATGCCCAGGTCACCACATAACCGGGGCCCTCCATATAATGCTTATGCTTCTGCTGGCAGCCCAGAACGCGCGCGATTTCCTTGGCGACGCTCGGCTTTTCCGCTAATACGAGTGATTTCATGACAGGCTCCTTTCAACGGGGGTCGTTTAGTCTTAATACAATAGCACGAAAGTCCTAACACTTTTTTAATACGTGTCTGCTATGATCGACAACACAGAGAAATAGAGGGGGTGCGGTCTGTGTTCCAATTATTCATCGCTAATTTGGCATTATTAACTGCATTTATGTTTTTGTCAAGCCGCCTCCTGCGCAACCATGAACGGAAGCCGTTTCTACCCGCTAAGTTTCGTTTCGTTATCGGAGGGGCGCACGGGTTTTTTGGCATTTTACTGATGTTCTTCAGCGTCAGGATCGACGGGACGACAATTCTCGATTTTCGGCAGATCGCCATTATCGCGGCAGCGCATTTCGGGGGGATCTACGCTTCGGCTGTGGCGGGCCTGATCATCGCCACCGGCCGGATTGCGATGTTCGGGGTGACTCCGTCTTCTCTGACGGCAGCCACGACAGCCGTGCTTCTCGGCCTGATCAGCGGTATCCTTGCGAAGCGTATTACGGATTATTGGAAAAAATGGCTGTTTTCCATCGCGGCAAGCATTGGAGTCATCACCTTCAGTTTGTTCTTCCTGCTCGGATGGCAAAGCTGGAAAGTAAACCTTTATTTTGTCGCGGTCATTTTGTCTGGCGGTCTGTTCGTCGCATACCTGATCCGCTATTTGACCGATGCCAACCGTCTCGTCTATCAATTGGAGGAAAGCGAAGCCAAGTACCGGCGATCATTTACGCTGCAGGAAGCGATTTTTCGCTCGGCGACGGGCGTTGCGATTATTTTTACCGACCCGGCCGGTGTCGCTAAAGTGTTCAATCCCGGAGCGGAACGAATGTTCGGAATTCCTGCCGACGAAGCCATCGGACGGCGGGTTCCAGGCACGATCGTGGAGCCAAAGGAGTTTGCGCTTAGAAAACAGGAGCTCCAGCGTCAGTCAGGACGACCGGTGGATGATCTGGAGGTGTTCGTAGTAGGCTTGTCCGAAGGGAAAGGCCATGAACAGGAATGGACCTTCGTCCGGCGCAACGGAGAACGGTTTCACGTCCACCTGATGCTCAGCGAAGTGAGAGAACGCGGGGACGGCTTGCTTGGCTATTTGGCGATCATCGTCGACAGGACGGAGTCGAAGCAGGCTGAAGAGACCATGATGCAGGCTAACCGCATGCTGGAGCAGCTATCGCGCCGCGACGGGCTGACCGGAGTAGCCAACCGCCGGGCGTTCGACGAATTTCTTGATGCGGCCTGGGCCAAAGCGGCGATGTATTCGCAGTCGCTATCCGTCATAATGCTCGACATCGATTGCTTCAAAGCGTATAACGATACGTACGGCCATCAAGGCGGAGACGCTTGTCTGAAACAGGTTGCAGGCGCTCTGCAGCGAGTCGTCGGCAACATGGACGGTCTCGCTGCCCGCTATGGCGGGGAGGAGTTTGTGGTCATTCTGACGGCATGCAGAAGGCTGCAAGCCGCCGCCGTGGCGGAGAGCATCCGCCGGGAAGTGGAAGCGCTTCGCATCCGGCATATCGGATCGTCGGTGTCCGAGTACGTCACCGTCAGCGTCGGTACTGCTTCGTCCATTCCGTATGCGGGGCTCTCGCCGCTCGAATTGGTCGGCATGGCGGACAAGGCGCTGTACCGGGCCAAGCAGGAGGGTCGCAACCGGAGCGAAAGCTATCAGCCGGGGAACTGACCGGAGAGCGCCGGGGCTAGCGGCGCAAATAGAGCTGTCGGCCGCTTGTTATAGTAGCTGACGCTGGATATCCGGCGCGTTCGGCGATTTCCTTCATCGTCAACTGCTCCAGCTCGTCCGGCAAATTCGACATAGACTGTTCGTATAGCGTTTTCGCCGGGGGCGGGAGAGCTCTTCTTTTTTTTGCGGCGGTTTTTGTTGAAATATTTAGAATTCTTTAGCAAAAAACTATTTATTTCTAGAAGAAATGGGTGGTATTATTTGGGGGAATAGTGAAGTAAAGGGGGTGCGGAGATTTTCATCGCTTAAGCGTTGCCGGAGTTAGCTTGATTCACGCATCTTGGCTCAGACGGAAAATCCAAAACCAAGAGGAGGATCTTCATGAAAAAGCTATCGATCAGCGCATTGTTCTTATTCTTTCTCGCACATATTGCTTTTACTTTCCCCGGATCGGCGGAAGAACTTCAGCCGCCCCAAGCTTCATCCGGAAGCGGCACGCAAATATCGGGCGATATCGGCCAAGATACGGTATGGACCAAAGCCAGCAGTCCCTACATCGTGACGACAACGGTTCTCATCTATGATAACGTCACACTATCCATCGAGCCGGGTGTTGTTGTCAAGTTCCGTGATAATACGCAGCTCAGAGTGCTAGGAAACTTGCTCGTGAACGGCACGCAAAACGAACCGGTCTTATTCGGCCCGGAAACCCCGCAGTCCGTTCCAAGCTGGAAAGGATTGGACCTGGAATATATCGATACGAATACCGTCCGAATCAAGCATGCCGAATTTACCGGCGCCACTGCGGCCATTGACGCCGGAACCTACCCCATCGTTAACAAGAACCCTGCGATTATCGATCATGTCAAGTTCACAAACAATCAGACTGCACTGTACGGAGATATCAAAAACTTTAACGTAGCTTCATCAGTATTTGAAAATAACGGTACGGCGATTCGAGGCAGCCGGATCTTTGTCTATGACAGCCTTATCCGCAATAACGGAGGAGGGGTGACGGACCTTGGGGACTCCGAGGAACGAAAGGATAAGGATAATATAGTCGTCAAAAGCCGCATCGAAGGAAACCGTTCGTATGGACTCAAGGGCTCGGGAGCCATATACGATTCCATTGTTACAGGGAATGCGTACGGCGCTTATGTCGACCGCGTTTTCAACGGCATGTTCGGAACGATTTCTATATATCTATATGATACCAAGGTGAGTGGCAATCAAATCGGTTTGCTCAGCACGACGGGAGATCCGGAAAATACGATCCGTTTCAAGCGCGGAGAACTATCCGATAACGCAGTCGGCTTTGACGGAGCGATTCCTGTGACCGAAAGTAATATACTTCGCAACGGGTGGAACGGCGTAATCAACACCTATAATAGCTCGGACCCTGTACCGCTTCAAAACAATTATTGGGGAACGACCGACGAGCAGGAGGTCGCTTCGAAGCTTAAACTGGGCAGCGATATACAGGTGAATTATGTTCCTTTGGCAACGGCGCCCTTCGAGGCTCCGGCGGATGCTCCTGTGTGGCCTGCGAATAGCGAACTGAAGCTTGAAGGGAAGGGGATTGTCGGCAAAATTATTTTAAGTTGCCTCGGGCCGGACTCTATTACCTGCTGTATCGAAACGGAGAATTGCTAACACCTGTGATTACGGACAATTATACCGAGACCTTTACCGATACTATGCTGTCTCCCGGCCAGACGTATGAATACGAGGTATTCGCGGTAAGTCGCTCCGGTATCGTGAGCACGAATGCTTTGAAAGCAACTTTTAATGACAATACATTTCCACCTGCGGCTTGGCCGGCAGGCAGCCGATTGGAAGCGAAGGAGTGGAAAAAAGATAGTGTTAATCTAACTTGGACACCAGCGGAAAATGCAAAGGAATATCGGGTGTACCAGGACGGCAACTTGCTTGGCACGGAGTTGGGTAACCGCAATACGTATTTTGTTGACCAACTTACTCCAGGAACAACCTATACTTTCAAAGTGGAAGCGGGCAATGAAACCGGCAAATGGACGACTAGCGGTCCCCAATTAACCATAACGAAGGACAATGGCGATCAAGAACCACCTAACATTAGCAGTGTGCAGCCAACCGACAATGCGGTGGTATATACTCCTAATCCGGTGATATCGGCTGTTGTGTCCGACAGAGGGGTAGGAGCGCGGTCAGGAATCGCGGTGTATCTTGATGAGGAATGCCTCGATGGTATAAAAGAAGATGTGGAGAAGGGGACTGTGAAGGTACTGACTTATGGGTTGAGCAACGGCAAGCATACATTGCGGATTAGAGCAGATGATCTGGTGGGAAATAAAGCGGAGACGATCACAAGTTTCACTGTAGCCTTTGAGCCAGACGGACCGGTATGGCCCGAGGGCAGCACGCTGAGTGTGTCGAAGGTGACGTCGTCGTCGCTGACCTTGAACTGGGCGCCTGCACAAGGGGCGACAGGATATCGGATTTACCAAGACGGAAGCGTCGTGGACTCGGTTTACGGTGAAGTTTATTCCTATACCGTGACGGGACTGCAGCCGCAAGCGTGGTATATGTTCTCCGTCGAAGCTTTCGATGGAGTGGGGCGCATTAGCCAGAAGAGTCTGACAAAAAAGGCGTGGACGGAAATTCCAATAGAGCTTTGGCCGCCAGACAGCCGGTTGGAAGCGCAGGAGTGGGGAAAAGACAGTGCTATCTTATCTTGGACGCCGGCGAAAAATGTAAAATATTATCAGTTGTATAAAAACGGCATACCGATTGACACCTTGTTTAGTCACGAGACAAAGAGAGAGGTTAACGGTCTTGTTCCCGGCACGGCCTACACCTTCAAAGTGGAGGCTAGAGACATTGGAGCATGGACCAGCGGCGGTCCCGAATTAACAATGACGAAGGGCGACGGCGACCTGGAGCCTCCTGTCATTAGCGATGTCCGGCCAGCCGATCAGGCGGTAGTCTATACTCCTGATCCCGTGATATCGGCTGTCATTACCGACAGCGGGGTAGGGGTGTACGCAACCATGGTTACTGTTGACGGTCAATCTTTGCCATATACAAGGTATAATACCGAGACTCGTACCATGACGGCATCCGCCCACGGGTTAAGCATCGGCAGGCATACATTGGAAATTGTTTCATGGGACAAAGTGAACAATAGGGCGGAGTCGATCACCAGCTTCATCGTAGCTCCTGCGCCGAGCGGGCCGGTATGGCCCGAGGGCAGCACATTAACCGCGTCGAATGTGACGTCGTCGTCGCTGACTTTGAGCTGGACGTTGGCGCAAGGGGCGACGGGGTATCGCATTTACCGAGACGGCAGCGTCGCGGGCTCGGTTTACGGCAGCGTCTATTCCTATGACGTAGGGAGATTGCAGCCGGATACGACGTATACGTTTACCGTCGAAGCTGTGGATGCGGCAGGCAATGTCAGCCTGAATAATCCAGTGACAACGGTGAAGACGAAAGCAGCTCAAGGAACGACGCAGGCATTCCGCCTGCGGGCCTGGCCCGGCTTTTTGAACGCTGGCTTCGCAACACGTGTCGGACCGCCGGGGTACGACAGTCTGTACGATTTGAACAATGATGGCGTGATCGACGGTACGGATGTGCAGTTCGTAGCGGACAAAATCGCCGGTTAAGACTTTATTTTTTCTTCCGCCGGAACGGTAACGTTCCGGTTCGCTTTTGTTTACCGGATTACGTCGCAGCGGATTCGTCCACCCGCATTGCCGGATGCCGTCCGGTGTGAGATTGTGATATAATGATCGGATAAACGCCACCATTTGGAAGCGAGTGAAGCGCAAAGCATGAACGTGCGGGAGCAGTTCGGAAATATCGATATTTATTTGTTCGACCAGCTGCTGAAAGGGAGAATCGCTCCCGGGATGCGGTTGCTCGATGCAGGATGCGGGAATGGACGCAATCTGGTCCATTTTCTGCGCGAAGGCTATGACCTGTGGGCCGTGGACCGGTCGGCCGAAGCGGTGAAAGCGGTCCGCGCTTTGGCTCGCGAGCTTGCGCCGGACGGAGAGCGCATTTCGCCGGAAGAGCGTTTTCGTGTGGAGCCGGTAGAGAAAATGAGCTTCGCCAACGATAAGTTTGACGTCGTCATCTCTTGTGCGGTGCTTCATTTTGCCGAAAGCGAAACTCATTTTCAGCAGATGGTATCGGAGCTTTGGCGGGTGCTGAAGCCGGGGGGACTGTTGTTCGCGCGTCTCGCTTCGAGTGAAGGCCTGGAGGACCGCATCCGTCCGCTGGGCGGCGGCCGGCACGTGCTGCCGGACGGCAGTGAGCGGTTTCTGGCCGACTCGGGGCTGCTGGAGCGCACGGCGGAAAAGCATCATGCTTTACAGGTGGAGCCGCTGAAGACGGTGAACGTGGAGAACCTGCGGTGCATGACGACCTGGTGCTTGAAAAAGCCGCATATTTTATTTTTCGATCCGATCGAAGAACGGTCGGAAGAACGATTGCTGGAGGGGACCGGCGAAACGGACGAAACAGGAACGGGAGGATGACATAAATGAAGCTGAGAGTTTCAGCGGTACAATACCATTTGCATACGATTGGCAGCTTTCAACAATTTGCTGCGCAGGTGACGAGCTATGTCAGGACGGCGGAGGAGTTCGAATCGGACTTCGTGCTGTTCCCAGAGCTGTTCACGACCCAGCTCATGTCCATAGGCCGGGGAGACGGGAGCGGCGAAGCGCTCCAGATCGGGGAGCTGCCGCAATATACGCGGCAGTATAAGGAGCTGTTCCAAGGCCTGGCCCGCGAAACCGGCATGCACTTGATCGGAGGAACGCACATTATTGAAGAAAACGGCAGGTTATACAATACGGCGTTTTTGTTCTATCCGGACGGCCGGGTGGCCGAACAGCGCAAGCTGCACATTACCCCGTGGGAAGTAAAAGGATGGAACATGGCAGCGGGCGATGCACTTCAAATATTCGACACGGATAAAGGACGGATCGCAATTCTCGTTTGCTATGATATGGAGTTTCCGGAGATCGTCCGGATGGCCCGGGCGCGCGGGGCGGACGTTATTTTCTGCCCGTCGTGTACGGATGACCGGCACGCTTTCCACCGGGTACGCTATACATGCCATGCCCGGACGATTGAGAATCAAATTTACGTCGTGGCGACCGGTACGGTCGGTTCGCTGCCGACGGTCGATTTTATGCGAGGCAATTTCGGGCAGGCTGCGATCATTACGCCGAACGATGTGCCGTTCCCACCGGGCGGTTTGATGACGGCCGGGGAAATCAACGACGATATGATCATTACTGGGGATTTGGACCTTGCGCTGCTGTACGAGGTGCGGGAAAAGGGCTCCGTTACGACCTGGAGAGACCGGCGCACCGATCTGTATCCGGATTGGAAGTAAGGGGGAACGGCTGTGGGCTCGTACTGGAAAGACATGTACGTATTCGACGGAGACCGTCCCGTTAAGGCGACGATCCGCTCTTACACCGAACGGGACTTCGCCGGCTTGATTCGGATTCAGCAGGAAAGCTTTCCGCCGCCGTTTCCTTCGGAGCTGTGGTGGAATGAGGAGCAGCTCAGGAATCACGTCGAGCGGTTTCCCGAAGGTGCGCTCTGTGTGGAGATCGGCGGCGAACTGGCCGCATCGGTGACGGGTTTGCGGGTCGATTTCGATCCCGCGCATGCCGATCATACATGGGAGGAGATTACCGACGGAGGGTATATCCGCAGCCATAACCCGTCCGGCAACACGCTGTATATCGTGGACATATGCGCGCGTCCGGCTTACCGGAAGCTCGGCCTCGGCAAATGGCTGATGCTCTCCATGTACGAGGTGGTCGTCGAGCTGAAGCTGGAGCGGCTGCTCGGCGGCGGCCGGCTGCCCGGGTATCACCGGGTAGCCGGGGAGATGACTGCCGAAGACTACGTGCGAAGCGTGCTGGATGGAGAGCGGAAAGACCCGGTGCTGACGTTCCTTCTGCGGTGCGGCCGAACGCCGGTGAAATTGGTTTCCAATTATTTGGAGGATGAAGAATCCCTGAATTACGCGATGCTGATGGAGTGGCGTAATCCGTTTCTCACCGCGAAGCGGCAAGAAACGGTCTGACGGCGGGATGAAGTCGTTGGCCCGCTCAGCAGCCCGTGCACGATAATCCAAGGCTCGCCAAGACCTTCTCGCACAAGCGCGGCAAGGTCTCCTTTGCGTTCGCGGTTCCAATGCTCAGGCTCCGCCGTGCCCGGATGTGTGAGCCGGTAGTCCAGATCAGTCGGCAGCAGCTCTGTAACCTTCAGCGGCTTCGCTCCCATCCGTCCGGTAAGCTCCTACGTCGATTTCATTCAATACGAGTCATGTCGCTCCTCGAACTGAACTAGCCTCAAGACGTTTATGGCCTCCGGTTTTGGTAAACAATGGTCTAATGTAGCTTGTGGAACGTTAAGGAGGGAGCAATCTTTGGGAACGCGATGGAAGACGGTGGCGATTTCCACGGTGTCGCTGCTTATGCTTAGCGGCTGTCAGCACGACCTGCGGGCTTGGTTCGGACAAACAGAGAAGCCGCAGCACCGGCATGAGCCGAAGCAGTCGGAAGACAGCGCCGCCGTGATGGCGAATGAAGCGAAGGAAGCCGTTCAGGTGAACATCCTGGGTAAGCAGGGAACGACGATCGGAACGGCCAAGCTGACTCCGGCCGAATCGGGAGGCGGCGTACGGATTGAACTGGAAGCCGCTTCCTTGTCGCCGGGACCGCACGGCTTCCACGTGCATGAGACCGGTAAATGCGAGGCGCCTGACTTTACTTCGGCCGGGGCGCACTTCAATCCCGAGGCCCGGAAACACGGCTTGAACAATTCGGAAGGACCGCATACAGGCGACCTTCCGAATCTTGAAGCGGATCAACAAGGTAAGGTCAAGGCGGATTTCGTCGCCAAACAGCTGACGCTGGAGCCAGGGCAGCCGCATTCGCTGCGCAAGCCCGGCGGTACGGCGTTCGTCATTCACGAGAAGGCGGACGATTTTAGGACGGACCCTGCCGGCAATGCGGGCGGGCGCATCGGCTGCGGCGTGATCCGGTAACCAAGCGGCGAATCGGCGGTGAAGTGTGCCGTCGATTCGTTTTTTTTGCATTCATGCTTTATTGCGTGCGCGTTTAAACCACCGAAACAAGAGAAAGACTACCGCGGCGCAGCCCAATACGACAAAGAACACCTTCAAATTTCGTTCGATAAGCATAAACATTTGCTCCCACTGCTCACCAAAAGCATATCCTACCAAAAAAAACGAAGTGACCCATAACGTGGTGCCGGTATAGGCATAGATGATAACATTACGATAAGGGACGCGGATGATGCCGATAAAATACCCGAGGAATTGCCGGATGCCGGGAATGAAAAAGGCGATAAGCAGCAGCTTGTCCCCGTACTTGTCGTAGTAACGGCGCGTCTTCTCTATTATGGTCGGTTTTAGGGACAGCCATTTGCCGAACCGTTCGATCAGCGGCATGCCGACCTTGTACCCGATCCAATAAGTCACGGTCACGCCAATGAGCGCTCCCGTCAGCGCAGCAGCAAAGGCCGGGAGCGAAGTGAGCACGCCTTTGAACGACAAATAACCGGTATAGGCCAAGGTGCTGTTTCCCGGAGGAATCGGCAGTGCAATAAAATCCAACGGTATACCGATCAGTAATACGAAATATCCGTACTGCTCAAACAATTGCTGGACGACATGCAATAGGTTCATCTCTATCTCCCCTTATCTCTGTACTCCTTTTATCATAGTAGATTTTCCAAGCAAAATACAATTCAGAAGGATTTCTGAAAGGTTGATCATACCAAGGGGACTCGGCTGGCGGTGGGAACCAGGTTCGAACTTTTTGCCTCTATGACAGGGGGCGGGCTTGTAGTATACTAAAATTCGGCCTTTTCACGGCTTGATCCAGATACGACAGAAAGGACGCTCAAGATGAGATTTGACGTGGACTATATTTCGTTTTTTGTCATTCAAGTGGACGGGGAAGACGGAACGCCGGGCAAGCGCAGCAAGCACTATGTCACTATGGATGGTGACGATTACGCGGCGTGCGAGCTGAGCGGATTTCTGGACGGCGAGTTCGCCAAGACGGCGAAGCGCAAGGCCGAACGTCATGCCAAGGCCGAACAGGTGCCGACCAAAATCGGTCGTTTCGCGGTCGAGCCCGGGTACGACCTGGACAGCAACCCGAATTACAACTTGTTCGTCCGATTGCGCGCCGCCGAGACGCTTGAGCATTTCAAGGGCCATGCGGACGAGCTGGTCACGACCTACATGGATGCCAGCGCGATTCGCGGCGGGGCCATGTTTATCGTGCGCGCAAGGCTCAGTCAATACTCTGACGAGCCGTTCTTGTTCGTGTTCAAATGCGACTTCGAGCAAAAGATCGCGCGCATTACGGACGAGCGGAGTCTGCTCAATAAAGTCGAGATGGCGATCAACGCCAAAAATATGAAGTCGATCATGTATCCCTATATGCCGGAACCGGGGATGACGGAGCTGTGGGAGCTGAAAATCCACCAGTCGTCGCATGCCCGGTATTTCGAGGATTTTTTGAAATACGTCGAATATGAAAAGTCCGTGCCCGAGCTGATGAATGAGCAGGTATTCGGCTTCGTGCAACAGTACGTCGAGGAGGTATTCGAAGACCAGCCGGAGGCCAAGGAGCGGGAGCTTGAGGCGATGGAGCTGTGGGCATGCGGCGAACAGCGCGAATTGCAAGAGAAGTGGGAGCAGTCGCAGGTGATGGAAGCGACGTCCGTCATGGTCGAGCAAAAGCCCGACCTCGAAATGAAGCTCAAGCTCGGCAACATGTCCGTTCGCGCCTTGCTGGCCGATTTCGGCGACCGGCTGCATATCGCCAAGCTTGGCGACCGGTACGTCGTTGTGCTGGAGGGTGATTTGCAATTCGACCGGGGGATTTCGCCGGTGGAGCTGCTGGCTCCGGAACCGCTGGAGTCGCTGATGGAGCGGCTCCAGCGGAAAGCGGCGGAGGAAGAACGCGAAGGGATTTATACGTAAACGAAAGGGCTTTGCGCAGGCCGTTCCGTGGCAAGATAAGCTTGGACCAAAGGGTAGAAAGAAGCATGAACCAGGGCTGACGCGGTCACGAACCGGCGTCAGCTTTTTTAACGAGCTTGGTCACATGTTAATGTGCCGCGCTTCATTGCAAGCGGTCCGCAACCATAGAAAAACGATTGACTTCATGCTGGAATCGATGGTAATATCTTCATTACTAACACGGAGGTAATAAAAGAACGAAATGTAATCGCTTAACTAATCGTTTTGTGAGGTTTACTTATCTAGAAATGCGGTTTTCCTATTCTTTTATTAACGACAGTGGAGAAAATAAAAAGAAAGGAGCGGGCATAGGTCAATTTTAGTTTGGAAGCGCGAACAGGAAAAATGTTCAAAGAATCAATCCGGAGGCGTGTTGCATGAAAAAATGGACTTTTTGTTTTGTTAGCTTATTGTTAATGTTCAGTATGGTTTTGTCCGGCTGCAATTTTACCGGCGAAGCTCCCCAAGGCGCGGAATCGCCAAGCGGCCAAGCCGCCTCGAAGGATGGGGATCAAACGACCGGCGGGAAAGCAATCACCTTGTCCGTGGAAACGGAAATTACGGATTTGAACCAGTTTTCCGCATCCGACAATGTTTCCTTCACCATCCTGAACAATGTTAGCGAAGGGCTGTACCGTCTGGACCAGAAAAACGTGCCGCAGCCGGCGATGGCCAAAGGAGTAGATATTTCCAAAGACGGATTAACGTACACCTTTACCCTGCGCGATGGCCTGAAATGGAGCAACGGCAGCCCGGTGACGGCGGCGGATTTCAAATTTGCGTGGCTCGGCTCGATGAAGCCGGAAACGTCGCTTAGCGGGTATGCCTTTATTTTGACAGATTATATTGAAGGCGGGGCGGAGTACGCCGAAGGCAAAGCGGCCGATGTTTCCGGCATTGCGGTGAAGGATGACAAGACGCTCGCGGTCAAGCTGAAAAATCCGACGCCCTTTTTCCTCCGTTTAGTATCCTTTATTCCATATTATCCGTTGAATGAAAAATTCGTGAAGGAAAAAGGAAAAGACTTCGCGCTGAAACCGGAAAATATGCTGTACAACGGGCCTTTCGTGCTGACCCAGTTCGACCCGGCCGGCGGTGCGCTATTGGAGAAAAACCCGAACTACTGGGACAACGGCTCGGTGAGGCTGGATAAAGTCAATATTAAAGTGGTGAAAGAAATGAACACCGCCTTGAATTTGTTTAAGGTCGGGGAGCTGGATCGGGTGAATCTGTCATCCGCCGATGTGAGCGCTAACAAAACGAGTCCCGAATTCGGCTCCGACATCGAATTTGCGACGACCTACCTGCAATTTAATTTGAAGGCGGGCGACGTATCCAATTCGAACATCCGGAAAGCGCTTCAATTGGCTTACGACAGCAAGGTGCTGGAGCAGCTTTTGAATAACGGGTCGAAGGGAGCCGTGGGATTGATCCCCGATCTTATGAACGGCGCAGGCGGCAAATCGTTCCGCGACATGCAGGGAAAGGTGACTGCGCCTGACGCAGCCAAGGCCAAGGAGCTGTGGGCTCAAGGAGTGAAGGAGCTCGGTCACGCGCCGAAAATCAAGCTGCTCGTCTTGGATGACACGGTGAATAAAGATGTCGGCACGTTCCTGCAAAGCGAATTCAAGAAAAATCTCGGAGCGGAGATCGAGATCGAGTCGATGCCGAAGAAGGCCCGCAACAAGCTGATGGACGACAGCAGCTATCAGATGGCCGTCACCGCTTGGGGAGCCGATTACGACGATGCCATGACGTATCTGGATCTCTGGATCAACCACACGCCTTACCGCGGGAATTACAACAATCCGAAGTACGACCGTCTGATTGCGGAAGCGAAGAAGGAAGCCGACGAAGCGAAGCGCGCGGAAATGCTGCTGCAGGCGGAGAAATTGCTGGTCGGCGAGGACGCTGTCGTGGCGCCGTTATTTTATAAAGGCTACGCCTTCCTCCAGAAAAAAAATATCGAGGGACTTGTTTATCACCCCTACGGCGCGTCGTGGGATTTCAAATACGCGGCCAAAAAATAACGTTGAATCATGAGGATTAGGAGAGAAAGTGGGTTCTTTCTCTCCTTTACTGTAGGCCGACGTGGCGTGAAGGTGTGAAGAACGGTACAAAGAGGTGCAGGAATGAAAAAATATATCGCCATTCGGGCTGTGTACATCTTGATCACGCTGTGGATCATTGCGACGCTGACGTTTTTTCTCATGAAGCAGCTGCCGGGGTCGCCGTTTGACGAAGAAAAATTGGCTTTGCTGCCGGCTGCGGCGAAAGCGGAGATCTATGCCAAATACAGCCTGGATCAGCCGGTGTGGAAGCAATATGTGCATTATATGGGTAATTTGGCGCGGGCCGACTTGGGCACTTCCTTTTTTTATAAAGGCCGGCCGGTGCTGGACATTATTTTGAACCGACTTGTTCCGTCCGCGCTTATCGGCGTCCAGGCGATTGTGCTCGGCGTTGCGCTCGGTCTGATCCTCGGAGTGGTCGCAGCGCTCCGCCATAATACGGTGTGGGATGCGTTCGCGATGTTCATTGCGGTGATCGGCGTGTCGATTCCCAACTTCGTCTTTGCCGCATTGCTGCAATATTATGTCGGGATGAAGTGGGGACTGCTGCCGGTCGCTTTTTGGAAAAGCTACTCCAGCTCCGTCATGCCCTCCATTGCGTTATCGCTGATCGTCATCGCGCTGATCGCCCGGTTTATCCGCAACGAAATGCTGGAAGTGCTGCAGCAGGACTATATCGTGCTGGCGAAAGCCAAAGGGCTTAGCCCGTTCGCCATCGTATGGAAGCATGCGATCCGCAATGCGCTGATTCCCGTCATTACGATTCTGGGTCCCATTACCGTGAACATTCTGACCGGCTCGCTGGTCATTGAAAGCATATTTAGCGTGCCGGGGATCGGCAGTCTGTTTGTCGATGCCATCAAAATGAACGATTATACCACGATTATGGGTGTGACGATTTTTTACAGCGCGTTTTTTGTGCTGATTGTGCTGATCGTCGATCTGCTGTACCGGGTCATTGACCCGAGAATCCGTCTGGCGGGAGGGGAGAAGTGACTATGCTGAACTACGAATCGCGAGAGCTGGACCGCTTGTTCGTCCCGACCACCGTCGATCCTCAAGAGAGCGAGAATGTATCTGGTCCTCCCTTAAACGCGTTTCAGGAAAGCTGGCGGCGGCTGCGCCAAAACCGCGGAGCGCTCGTCAGTCTGTACCTTCTTCTTCTGCTCGGTCTCTTGGCGGTGGTTGGCCCTTGGATGAGCCATTATACGTACTTCGATACGAATTACAGCGCCGCTTACCAAGGGCCGAACGCCGATCATTGGCTCGGCACGGATAAATTCGGACGCGACCAGTGGGTCAGAATTTGGCAGGGAACGCGCATCTCGCTGATTATCGCTCTGCTGGCAGCGGCGCTGGATCTGTGCATCGGCGTCGCGTACGGGGCCGTCTCGGCGCTGCTTGGCGGCAGAACGGATACGATCATGCAGCGGATCATCGAGATTTTGGTCAGCGTGCCGAGTCTGATTGTCGTCATTCTGCTGATGATGGCGATGAAGCCGGGCATTTTCACAATCATTGTGGCGATGGTCATTACCGGCTGGGTCAACATGGCCCGCTTGGTACGAGCGCAAATTTTGAAGCTAAAAGAGCAGGAATTCGTGCTGGCTGCCCGCACGCTGGGGGCAAGCAACACGCGCCTGATCTTGACACATCTGGTTCCGAACACGATCGGAGTCATTGTCATCAATACGATGTTTACGATTCCTTCGGCGATATTTACGGAGGCGTTCCTCAGCTTTATCGGTCTGGGGCTGCAGGAGCCTATGGCTTCGCTCGGCGTGCTCATCAATACGGGGTATCAATCGCTGAACACGAACTACTATTTGCTGTTGTTTCCGGCTTTGATCATTATTGCGATTATGGTGGGCTTCAATATATTGGCCGACGGATTGCGGGATGCGCTGGACCCCAGAATGCGCAAATAGCCTGAAGCGTCATGTCATGGACCTGTTGAACGAGAGAACAAGGAGCGATACAAGGATGGAGAAAATTCTGGAAGTCAAGGACCTGGAAATTTCGTTCCAAACCTACAAGGGGGAAATTCAAGCCGTCCGCGGGGTCAGCTTCGACCTGGCAAAAGGGGAGACTTTGGCCATCGTCGGGGAATCGGGCTCGGGGAAGTCGGTTACGTCCAAAGGCATCATGCGTTTGCTGCCGCATCCGTATGGGAAGATTAAGAATGGGAAGCTTTTGTTAGAAGGTGAAGACTTGATGAAGCGCTCGGATAAGCAAATGCGGGACATTCGCGGGGCCGAAATTTCGATGATCTTCCAAGACCCGATGACGTCTCTCAATCCGACGATGACGGTAGGAAGTCAGCTCATGGAAGGCTTAAGGCAGCACCGGAAGCTCGGCAAATCGGAAGCGGCGGAGATCGCGCTGGAGCTGCTAAGGCAGGTTGGCGTCCCTAACCCGCAAGTGCGGATGAAGCAATACCCGCACCAATTTTCCGGCGGCATGCGGCAGCGTGTGGTGATTGCCATTGCGCTTGCCTGCAATCCGAAGGTGCTGATTGCGGATGAGCCTACCACAGCGCTGGACGTGACGATTCAAGCGCAAATTTTGGACTTATTGAAGGAGCTGCAGCGGGAAAAGGGGACGTCCATCATTCTGATTACGCATGATTTGGGAGTCGTCGCCAACATCGCTCACCGGGTGGCCGTCATGTATGCCGGGCAAATTGTCGAGACCGGAACGGCGGACGAAATCTTTGTTGACCCTAAGCATCCGTATACTTGGGGCCTGCTCTCCTCCATGCCGAAAATCCACGAGCATACCGAAGCGCTGTTGAGCATCCCCGGAACGCCGCCCGATCTGATCCATATGCCGGCCGGGTGCGCTTTTGCCGCCCGGTGTCCTTATGTTATGGAAGTGTGCCGGGCCTTGCCGCCGAGAACGACGGCGATCACGGGAACCCATCAGGCCGCTTGCTGGCTGTTGGACGAGCGGGCACCGCGTATTCAGCCGCCGCAAGGTGTGGCCGGAAGCGCTGCGCGATGAATGGTTTGCAGGGCGCAAGACCATGAAAGGGGAAGAGGTAAAGGTGAAATCCATCAACTGGACCGAGGAAGTGTGGGCAAGGAAAGAAGCGCTGCTGGGTGACCTTGCGGAGCTGCTCAAAATCCCGAGCGTCAAAGATGTAAGCACCGGCGAAGCGGGCAAGCCGATGGGGCGGGAGATCGCCCGGGCGTTGGAGTTGATGCTGGGGCTGGCCGAGCGCGAACAGTGGCGGACATGTAACTTGGACGGCTATGCGGGCTATGCGGAGTACGGTCCGGCCGAGAGCGCCGATTATATCGGAGTGCTGTGTCATCTTGATGTGGTCCCGGCTCCCGGACCATGGACCTCTCCGCCATTTGAACCGGAGGTCCGCGACGGAAAATTGTACGCGCGCGGAGCGATCGACGACAAAGGGCCGACGATGGCGGCGTTTTATGCGATGAAAATCGTCAAGGCGCTGGGCCTTCCGCTGAAACATCGGGTACGGATCATCTTCGGCACGGACGAGGAGCATACAATGAGCTGCATGGAGTATTACCGTCGCGTCGAGAAGATGCCGGTAGCCGGGTTCGCGCCGGATGCGGATTTTCCGATCATTCATGCGGAAAAGGGGCAGATCAATACGAGAATCGTCCTGCAAAAGAGCGGCGATACAGGCGAGCAAGTAGAGACAGGACAAGGGAGAATGGAACTGGTTTCCTTCCATTCCGGGAGTGCGGCGAATATGGTTCCCGAATCGGCGGAAGCTGCGGTGACCGGAGAGCTTTCGCTTCTCACGGCCATGGCCGGTCAATTTAACGATTATTGCAGTGGAAATCGTTTGAAAGGGACGGCTACCTTTCAAGACGGGACGCTCGTCTTGATATTGCACGGGAAGGCGGCGCACGGCATGGAGCCGCAGTTAGGCGTAAATGCCGGGCTCAAGCTTGTTCATTTTCTGAGGGAGTACGATTTTCAGCCCGATGCGCAGCATTTTATCGCCTGTCTGGACGAATATTTTTACGACGATCCTGCGGGGCGGCGCATCGGGATCGATTGCGAAGACGAGATTATGGGGCCTTTGACGGTGAATGTGGGGATTATGCGGTATGAGGCTTTGTCGGAGCCTTCGTTTGCGTACCTTAATATCAGGTTTCCGCTTGTGGCGGATGAGCTGCGGCACGTCGAGACCATTCGCGAAAAAGTCGGGAAGTACCGTTTTGCCATGGAACCGCCGATTCTGAAAAAGCCGCATCATGTGGCAAAGGATCATCCGATGATTGCAGCGCTTCAGGCCATCTACCATGAAGAAACCTCGCTGGAGCCCGAACTGCTCGCGACGGGCGGAGGTACGTATGCCAGCTTCTTGGATAACGGCGTCGCGTTCGGCGCGTTGTTTCCGGGAAAAGAAAACGTCGCCCATCATACGGACGAATATATCGAGATCGAGGATTTGCTCAAAGCGACCGTCATTTATGCCAGAGCGATTTACGAACTGGCTAATTTGGATTATTAATTTAGTTAATTTTACAAATTATAGAAAATCATTCTTCGCCTGCGATCCGTACGTAGCTCCTGGAGCTGTGTGTGGATTCGCATGGATTTTTCATTCCAAACCGCTTCGTGCTACAATAAAGATCAAGGGCATTAATGGAAAAAAAGGAGCGATGGGACATGTCGGTTTACGATTTTTCGGCCACAACGATTCAAGGAGCGGACAAGCCGCTGTCGGACTACCGGGGCAGCGTGCTGCTGGTCGTCAACACGGCGAGCGCCTGCGGCTTAACGCCGCATTACGAAGGACTTCAGAAGCTGTACGAAACGTATAAGGATCAAGGTCTGGTCGTGCTCGGCTTTCCGTGCAACCAATTTGCCGGGCAGGAGCCCGGGACGGAGGCCGAGATCGCACAGTTCTGCGAAACGCGCTATAACGTGACGTTCCCGCTGTTTGCCAAAATCGACGTCAAGGGAGAGCACGCGCATCCGCTTTACCGATACTTGGTCTCCAACGTACCCGAGCCTTATCGGACCGGAGATATCGAATGGAACTTCGTGAAGTTTCTGGTCAACCGCCAAGGCGAGGTCGTCAAGCAGTACTCTGCGCGCACGGAACCGGCGGTCATCGAGGAAGACATTCAAAAGCTGTTAAGTGAATAAAACGTAAAGCGAGCAGTCTGTTCCGCACCGGGACAGGCTGTTTTTGTCGTTCATGCGGGGGAGAAGAGTAAAGAATGAGTCTGTGGGGCACTCTTTGTACTATTAACCTAAGGAGGTATACTGGCGGTGAACCACTCCCAAAAACCTCTTTCACCGAACTTAGAGGAAAATGTGCAGGCTGTACTAGCCGCTCTTCATCACAGCTCCGATCTGATCGTCCGAGAATTTGCTGCTGATATGGGAGAAAAAAAGCGTGTAGCCGTCCTATTTATCGAAGGGCTTGTCAATATCGCCGAGATTAATGAACGTATTATACATACGCTTATGTTCCGAATGGCCGACTATGAGAATGTCTCTTGGACTGATTCATCCAACTGCCCCCAGCTTCCGCTACCTGTAGCCTCCTTGCTGCTGGTCCATGATATCCAGTCCCTGATAGGTTCAATCCTCAGAGGTCAAGCGATCATATTGCTGGACGGCTGGCAAACCGGCTTCGCCGCAGATACGGGGGATATTGAGGACCGAGGGATTGAGAAGCCGTCCAGCCAGACGGTGATCCGCGGTCCCCAGGAAAGCTTCACTGAAACGTTGCAGACGAATCTTGCCCTGATCCGGAAACGGTTGTCAAGTGCAGATTTGATCGTCACTAAGCAGGTGCTGGGCCATGTTACCCAGACAAAGGTGTCAGTCGTTTATCTCAAGGATACGGCGGATCGCGATGTGGTTCAAGAAGTGTTCCGGCGGATCGGGCGGATTAATCTGGACGGGGTGCTGGAAGGTTCCTATATTGAAGAGTTTATACAGGACTCCAAGTATTCTCCTTTTCCCACCGTATTAAATACGGAGCGTCCTGACACGACGGTAGCCGGGCTACTGGAAGGAAAGGTCGTCATTCTTGTGGATGGCAGTCCGTTTGTGCTGATGGTTCCGTGCCTGTTCGATACGTTCCTGCATTCGGCGGAGGATCATTACCAGCGGTGGACTTATATATTGACGAGGCCGATGCGTTTTGTCTCTTATTTCTATTCCTTGCTGGCTCCTGCTTTGTATATTGCCATCACGACCTTTCATCAAGAAGTGCTGCCCCCGTCCTTGCTGATCAGCTTGTCGGCTCAGCGCGAAGGGGTTCCGTTTCCCGCTTTTTTTGAAGCGCTCATCATGATCGCAGCTTTCGAGCTGCTGAACGAGGCCGGCGTGCGAATGCCACGGGCTGTTGGATCGGCCATCTCGATCGTCGGCGCAATCGTATTGGGTCAGGCGGCGGTCGAAGCCGGATTCGTGTCAGCGGCCATGGTCATTATTGTATCAAGCACGGCGATCTCCAACTTTATCATTCCTTCAATTGAGGCTGCGGTGCCTATCCGGCTGCTGCGGTACGCCTTTATGACTGCTGCCGCTTTCATGGGCATGTATGGCTTATATGTGGCCGTCATGGCGATGCTGCTTCACTTGTCCAGTCTTCGCTCCTTCGGCGTACCTTATATGTCGCCGATTGCTCCGCTTCGCCGAGAGGATATCAAGGATAGCCTGATCCGCCTCCCTCTCTGGTCGCGGCGATCCACGACACAACAACCCAAAAGGTGAAATGATGAACCCCAAAGCCATGCTGATGCTGCCTCTGTTAGTAGCCCTGCTGCTTCCGCTTACAGGCTGCTGGGACCACAGGGAACTGAATAATTTGGCGATTGCCTCCGGTATCGGGATCACGAAGTCGGATGGACGGTATGTCATCACCGTACAGATCGAGAACGCAGGGGAAATAAGCAAAAAAAGCACCACCGGCACCACCACCCCGATTGCCGTCTTCCAGTCCAGTGGCGTAACGGTCTTTGAAGCGCTCAAAAAAATGACCGCCGTCTCGCCGAGAGAAATTTACATCTCCCACCTGCGGTTTATCGTCCTGAGCGAGTCGCTGGCGAGGGAGGGGATTGGCGAAGCGCTGGAGCTTTTTTCCCGTTCAGCAGGGTTCCGGACAGACTTCAATATCTTAGTCTCGCATGACAGCGATGTTGTAAATCTGTTAAGTACCCTGACACAGATCGAGAAAATCCCCGGCAACAACATCTTTTCCTCTATTCGCTCTGCGGCTAAGAACTGGGGAGCTTTTCAGGAGATCTCCATTGATCAATTGATTTCGAAAATGCAGAGCAAGACGACTGCGGCAGTGCTGCCCGGCCTTCGGTTAGCCGGAGACGGTGAAGTCGGTCGAAGCCTCGTGAATATCCAGAACAGTCTGGCTCCCGCGCAAATCGAGCTGAATGGAATGGCGGTTTTCAAGAAGGACAAGCTGAGGGGCTGGCTGAATGAGAAGGAAAGCATCGGCTTTGCCTTCGCGGTCAATGAGATTCAAAATACGGCGGTCCATGTGCCTTGCGGGAATAGGCGGGAGATGGCCGTGAATATACTGCACGCCAAAGCTAGTATCCAAGGGCAGCTCGATGCCGGCAAGCCCCGCGGTTCTATCGACCTGAAAGCAGAAGGAAATATCGAGGAACTGGCGTGCCCAAAAGACGTCTCAAAGTCTGACGTCTTGGCGTCACTGGAGGAAGCGACCGGGCAGAAAATCAAGCAATACTTGACCAGTGCTCTGATGAAGAGCCAAAAAGATCTGAACACCGATGTATTTGGATTCGGTGAGGCAATCCACCGCTCCGCTCCAAAAAAGTGGGTTACCATCCAGAAGCAGTGGGAGGAGTTATTCCCCCGTATGCCGGTAGAGGTCAGCGTCAAGTTCAAGCTCCGAAGCAGCGGCCAAACGAACAAGAGCTACCTGGAGAATTTGGAATAAGTAGGAACGCCGACAGTCATGTCACATGGAGATGAGACGATGCATAGGAAGGAACAAATATCCCCTCGACAGTTTACCATTCTTGTCGCTTTGTATACGATGGGCGACGCTATTTTATATCTGCCGGCTCATTTTACCGTGGATGCCGAGCGCGATGTCTGGATAGCCTCGATCTTATCAGTCCTCCAGATGCTAGCCGTTGCTTTTCTGTACGCCAGGCTGGCTGTCCGGTACCCCGGGGTTCCATTTCTGGATTATATGGAAAGTGTGCCTGGTCGCTGGGTTGGCAAGGTGCTGCTTCTTTATTTCGCAGCCTTTTGCTTTATCGATGTATGCTTGCTGCTGATGGAGGTCGGTGATTTTATGAGCAGTCAGGTATTTCCCCGGACTCCAGTGTACGTGATCCTCGCGCTGTTCATGTTCATTCTGGTAATCGCCGTGCGTTTGGGAGTAGAGGCGACCGCCCGTACATCGGAGATCGTCTTTCCCGGCATCGTCGTGTTGTTTCTACTTATGATGATTGCTCTTAGTCCGAATATCGACTTGGATCATGTCCAGCCCGTACTGGCCCGCGGTTTTTTTCCCGTCGTTAAGGCAAGCCGGGTACTGGTGTCTTTTTATCTTGATGCATTTGTGCTGCTGTTGTTCTTCCCGCTTGTGCAGGAGCCGAAAGCTGCCGTACGGTCCTTGTATACAGGAACGGTCATTGGAGGAGGCTCCATCATTCTGATCTCTACCATCGCGATCCTCGTGCTCGGCGCGGATACGGTCTTAAGGAATGCTTATCCGACCTATAGGCTAGCCAAGAAAATCAGCATCGTCAACATCTTGGAGCGCTTTGAAATCGTTGTGACAGTCATCTGGCTCACGACCTTGTATTTCAAAGCTTATCTCTTCTTGACAGCAACGACCCAAGGTTTTGCGAAGCTATGTCGTATCAGGGACCACAGGGTGATTGTGCTGCCGATTGGCTTCGTGATGGTTCTGCTGGGGCGGGTCATCAACCCGAACAGAACGTTTATGGACGAGTGGAGCATGAAATATTGGATGTCCTATTCCATTCCTTTCGGGATCGGCATTCCCGTCTTCCTGCTGCTCGCCGGCTGGCTTCGAACAAAGGGGATGAAGCCCAATCATTCCTAGGAAAGGCGGTTGTCTCCGATGCTTTTTGGACTGACGGTCATAGCGGCGGCTGCCGCGGTCATGGCGATTGATTTTCCCGGCTTCTGGAAACGCAAGGAGTGGAAGGAATTAACCGTTTCTCTCCTATTTTTGCTAATCGGCATCACCCTCGGCATAGCCCAGGCGCGTCATCTTCCAGTTCCGAATCCACTGGAGTGGATCATTAAGATCCATCTTCCCATTAGGCATCTGCTGGAGATGATCTATGGGAAGTTCTAGGCTTCTGCGCCCAAACAAACCCTGCCTCGCCGGCGGGACTTAGTTCGTCAAGAACTGATTTCGGTTTTGAGCCCTTTTTCCGAAGGGAAAAACGGTCTATAATAGACTGGTATCAAGCGGTACATAGCCGTAGATTGCAAACGTGTGCAACAAGATTGACGGACGCTGCGGCTTGCGCAAAAGGGAGGCTGGACCATGGCAACGATAGAGCAAGTTATAGATCACAAGTACGCCAAGCTTGGGGAAATTTTGCAGTCGATGAACAAAGTCGTCGTCGCGTTCTCCGGCGGGGTGGACAGCGCTTTTCTGCTCAAGGCGGCGCTTGAATTTATGGGCAAGGACCGGGTGCTTGCCATTACGGCCGATTCGGAGACGTATCCCGAACGGGAAAAGCTGGAGGCGATCGCGCTTGCTGGAAGCTTGGGCGCACCGCATGAGGTCATTCACACAAGCGAGCTGGATATTCCCGGGTATGCGGAAAATCCGACGAACCGGTGCTATTTTTGCAAAAACTCGCTGTTCGATCATTTGATTCCGATCGCCCATGCGCGCGGCTTCGAGCATGTCGTGTTCGGCGCCATCGCCGACGACCTCGGGGAGCACCGTCCCGGACTGCAGGCCGCCCATGAACGGGGCGTTCGCGCGCCGCTTCTGGAAGCAGGTATCAAGAAATCGGAAATCCGCCATCTGTCCCGCAAATTCGGGCTGGCCACGTGGGATAAGCCGTCGTTCGCCTGTTTGTCTTCGCGAATTCCATATGGGGAAGCGATCACGGCGGAAAAGCTGTCCATGATCGACCGGGCGGAAGACTTCCTGATTCAGCTCGGTTTCCGCCAGGTGCGCGTGCGCCAGCATGATACGCTGGCCCGGATCGAGGTGCCCGCATCGGAGCTGGCCGACGTGCTGGCCGTCGCCGAGACGGTTCACGCAAAGCTGAAGGAGATCGGCTACGCCTACGTGACGATGGACTTGAAAGGGTACCGTTCGGGCAGCTTGAACGAAGTGCTTGCGCCGCAGGAGCAGTCGGTTCAAGCGGCGGCGCAGGCGTAAGTTCGGAGAGGAGCCGATTCGATGAGCAAACCGAAAATTTATATTTCCAAAGCGATCCCGGAACCTGCGCTTGCTTATCTGGAGCAGCATTGCGAGTGCCGGATGTGGGACGGACAAGGCGCCGCATCCCGACAAGGGCTTCTCGCAGAGCTTCACGACGTGGAGGGGCTGCTGACGACCGGGGGTCCGATCAACCGGGAGCTGCTGGACCATGCCCCTAAGCTGCGGGCGGTCAGCAGCATTTCGGTTGGGTACAATCACTTCGATCTGGAAGTGATGAAAGCCCGCCGGGTCATCGGAACGAATACGCCGCACGTGCTGGACGAGACGGTTGCGGACCTGGTGTTGTCGCTTATGCTGTCCGCGGCACGGCGTATCCCGGAGCTGGATGCGTTCGTGAAGCAGGGACGCTGGCAGCGGGGCAAAGGGCTGACCGACGAATATTTCTTCGGCATGGACGTGCACCATCAGACGCTCGGCATCATCGGGATGGGCCGGATCGGCGAAGCGATTGCCAAGCGTGCGGTGGACGGCTTCGGCATGAGCCTGCTTTATCATAACCGCAGCCGGAAGCCGGAGGCGGAAGAACGGTTTGGCGCCCGCTATTGCAGCTTGGACGAGCTGCTGCGGGAGTCGGACTTCGTCGTGATGATGACGCCGCTGACGCCGGAGACGGAAGGCATGATCCGGCAGGAGCATTTCGAAATAATGAAGTCGACGGCGTTCTTCATCAACGCTTCCCGCGGGCAGACGGTGGACGAACCGTCGCTGATTCAAGCCCTGCAAACCGGACTCATCCGGGGCGCGGGACTTGACGTGTTCGATCCGGAGCCCCCGAGCCCGGACAATCCGCTGCTGCATATGCCGAACGTGGTCACGCTGCCGCATATCGGTTCGGCCACAGCCAAGACGCGGCTCGATATGGCGATGCTCGCCGCGCGCAATCTCGTCGCCGCGCTGACCGGCGGACACCCGCCGAATGTCGTGCCGGAGCTGCGGGAGCTGCTCGAAAATAAGTAGCCGCTGTCGTATGATGCTGTAAGTTTAAAAGCCGCTGAATGCGGCTTTTTTTGCGTGTCATGATATATCGAGGGCTATGTGGATATTAGCATTTTCCGCCTATACCGGACGGCTTGATGTTTCGGGCCGCATTCCAAGCTGCATAGAACTCGGCAACCGAAGCGTAGCGTTCATCCCGGTCCGGCTGAACCGCTCGCAGAGCCGTTTCGTACAATTCCTCATCTGCCTCCCACTTCAAGTAAGAACGATCCCGTTCCCCGCCTAGCAGGCCGAAAGCGATGGCCCCCATGTTAAAGACATTGGTTCGTGCGTCTATGTCCGCGCCGAGCTCGAATTCTTCGGGCGACATGAAGCGGGAGGAGCCCCACAGTCGGCCCATCGTATTGATAAAGGGCTTTTTCCGGTACAAGTCAATATCGCAAATTTCCGTCAGGCCTTGTTTGAAATCGTACAAGATGCTGCCGTCATAAAAATCGACAGCGACATAACCGCTTGCTTCTACATGAACGTGAAACGAAAAGATACAGTCCAACGAACGAAGCCGTTCTTCGACAGGCAGCTGCCGGAAACGGAAAAACGGAGAATCCGGATGCGTGTATTTTTGCGGTGGGGGAAAGGACCAATGCGAATGCAGACATTCGCCGTCAAACCAGTCGAATACGGCCGCATAGCCGTTCTCTACTTCAAAATGCTCCTCCAGCGTGATGAGATGGGGATGATTCAAGGCTTCATAAAGCGGGAGAGCCTGCTTTAATCGGATGATAGCCTCTTGAGGAGTTCCGGTGTAGGCCACGGTCGGCGCTCCTGCATACTTCACGAACTTCTTGCGGCCCTCTCGTTCGATGCCGAAGGACAGGTTTCCCGAATCCTGCTGATCGAAGACACAAAATACCCGGCCGAGCTTCTGCAGCCATTCGAAGGGATGAAGCTCTTTTAATTGGAATGATATGCCGTCTATGCTTACGGGAACGGAATGATTCGTCATGGCACGCCTCCATAGATTCGAATATGGGAAAGTACTCCCACATTTTAACACATGTCGTATCAAGCTTATGTGTCTAATATACACATTCGCCCAATTACGCATAGACAATCACCTAAAAAGTATATAACCAAATATAATATCGGAAAAATTAAGATTGAATAAGGAGCGATTTTTATTGTATAGGCAGAATTGTATCCGTGTCCCATACACCTATGAACAATGTATGGCGGATTGTACAGCTGGACCTGATGGAGGGTATCCTGATGAGTGTAGGGTACCATGCAGGGAGTATAAAACAAAGCCTTGGTATTTAGCATGTACAGCACCTATGGCATATACACCTAGAGTACCTTTGGGTTATACCTATGGAATACCTAGCTACTGGTACCATCCCTACTCATGGTAAAATCCTCACTTAATTCCAGTTCACACGGCATTGCGAAAAAGCAAAGAGAGGCTGCGGAAGCGCCTCTCTTTCTTGTGAAACCTTATTCTGCCGAGCGGGTACCGTCTTCATCCGGAGTAATGAGGGATATCGTTCCATCCGTTTCGTCGCCTTCGACAAAACGCTGCAGCGCCAGCAGCTTGTTGTCCCAGTATCTTTCGTAATAAGCCAGCCACCGCTTCAATTCGAGCAGCGGCTCGGGCTCCAGCCGGTACCGCGTTTCGCGGCCGACTTTTCTTTCTTTGACCAGCCCGGCCTCGGCCAAAATGCGCAGATGCTTGGATACGGCCGTCCGGCTCATCGGAAAGTGGCAGCTGATCACGGTAACGGGCATTTCCCGCTCTCCCAGCATGCTCAGCAGCTGGCGTCGGGTCGGGTCGGCTATCGCCTGAAAGACATCAGGCTTGCGTGAAGGGGCGGCCATATCAGCCCTCGACGAAGGTAACGAGCTTTTGCACAATGCCGACCCAGCCTTTGTCCATTGTTTCGCGAACGGCTTGATGCGGTTGACCGAATTCGGTAACTTTGTCGGCATCCCAGCCGGAGTGAATAAGCGTAAATTCCGTCTGTCCTTCCTTCTCCGTCAGTTCGAACACAATTGTCCAATCTTTACCCCAACGGAACGAAAGGCGATTCGGAGGATCAAGCTCCGTTACTTTGCAGGGGGACATGCCGAACGGGCCGGCGTTCAATTGGAATTCATAACCGAGAATAGGCTGAAAATCGTTGGGCATAAACCACGCGGCAATGCCTTCCGAGGTGGCAACGGCGTCCCATACTTTTTGAATTGGCGCTTTGAGCAGGGCAGTTCTGCGAATTTCCAGCAGCGTATTTTGCGTATTGTTTTCCATATGATTTCATTCCTCCGATGTGAGTGGGTGCGATCATCCGTATTATATGAAACCAAAAGGTTTCATGTCAAGGAGCGGAAAAAACTGGTCACAAAAAGCCCGAATACCTATCGATTCATCGAAAGTATTCGGGCTTTAAGGGCGATTTACTTCATCTTTTTATCGGCGGCTTCGCGCACCATGTCCGGGGTGACATGAACCCGGGTCGGGGAAATGCCGTTCCGGGCGTGCCGATTGATGCGGTCCGTCGCCGCGTTAATGGTATCGACGCTGAACGATTCGCCAGCGCTGCACAAGGCGATCGCTTCCTCAATCGCAGCCTCCCGTTCGTTTTCCAGTTCAAGAAAACGTTCCAAGTGCGCGTTTTGTTTACGGGTATGGTTCGTGATGGCTTCATGGACATTCATTAAGATCAGCAGCTCCTTTAACAGACCGGAATTCGATAAAATTTATGATACTATAAGGGGCTCGGCGTGACAATGCCGCAGATCAATACAATAAAATTCCAAAGACACTATGCAATTCCAAATCGGATTTTGATACAATGAAAACAGTAAGTTAATTCTTTCTATGGAAAAAGGAGGGATATCAAGCGTATGATGAACGAGCGCCGAGTAAACTATGATGATCTTCAAGGGAAGCTGCAAACGGGGGACTTGCTGTTTTGCCACGGGATCTTTCCGGAAGCGCTTCAGATCGAGGCGATTGAACGCTCGCCATGGTCACACGTAGGCATGGTAGTCAAGCTTCCGGGCGTGGAAGAGCTATTGCTGTGGGAATCGACGACGATGCAGACGCTGCCGGATGTGGAGCTGAAGCGACTCAAGAAAGCAGGACCGATGCTCGTATCGTTACGGGAGAGGATAGCTACGGATGTGAGTGGCGGACACGATGCGTTGTTTGCGTTCCGCTTGCTTGAAGCGCAGCGCAGCGATGGGTTAACGGTTAAGCTGAAGCAGTTTATTGAGGAAGTACATCAGGCGTCTTTTCCGTCGATGGAGCGGATGGCTTTGGAGTATTTGGAAGGGAAGCTTCACATTCAGGCAGGCGGGTCTAGCTTATTTTGCAGTGAGCTGGTAGCGGAAACCTATATGCACCTCGGGATTATGGACAGGTCGCATCCGTCTAACAGCTACCAGCCAGCCGACTTCTCTAATCGGACGGATTTGCCGCTGTGTTCTGGCTGCAAGCTGAGTGACGAACTGCTGCTGCTGACCGATGTTTAAGAGAATGGCCCGGTACGCTGACAAGGATGGCAGCGTTCTACCCGCAGCGGTTCGTCTTATCGTACTGCTTGTCCTGATCGCGACCGGGCTAAGTGGATGCAGTATGGAGCTATCGGACTTGTCGCAAGGCCTTGAGCCGCGGGCAGCGGCGGGGCGGATGGACTTGTCGGGATGGGACTGGCAGCAGGGTGGAATCGTTGCCTTGAACGGCGAATGGGAATTTTACGGATCGAAGCTGTTGACGCCGGAATCGTTCCGGGATGAGCCTTTGCCCAAGCCAGAAGCGTATTTTATGTCCCCGGGGTATTGGAACAGCAAAGCGCTTGGCGAGCAAGTCCTGCCTGTAGACGGCTTCGCCTCACTTCGTCTTCTTGTGGATATTCCTCCAAACGAGCGGATGCTGGCGATCAAAGTGAATAATATTTTCACTGCTTATCGCGTTTGGGTGAATGGTGAGCTTCTGGCTTCCGCCGGAATCGTCAGCAAGGAAGTTGGCAGCGCCGTGGCCAGACAGATCGTGCAAACCGCGCCGTTTCAGGTGGCCGCAGACCGCAAACAGTTAGAAATTGTCGTGCAGATGTCCAACTACAGTTTTTCGAAAAGCGGGCTGCAGGCCAGCATACAGCTTGGCACCGCGGCACAAATCGAAGCTCATTACCGGCGCACAATGGAAGGAATATTCATCGCCTTCGGCGCTTGCGCGATGATGTCGCTCTATCATCTCGTGCTCTACGGACTTCGGCGGAGCGAACGCTCCGCGTTGTATTTGGGTTTATTTTCTTTGCTTGTCGCCGTCCGCATTTTGTTTGTAAACGATAGATACATTTACAACTGGTTTCCGAATCTGGACTGGGAATGGTTCTGTAAAATCCCCTACGCCGTTTTTTTCTTCAGCAATGTACTCGTTGTCAGGTTTGTTCACAGCTTGTATCCGCGTTATTTTGCCAAATCTGTTGTGCTTGCTTGCCAAGCGGCAGGGTTAGGCGCTACGCTCTTTTGCTTGTTCACTCCGCTAAAGTTGTATGATCGGCTGCTGATTCCGTTTCAACTTTTGACCTGCGCTTTGATTGTGTATGTCCTGTATGTGCTCATTCGGGCCTTACGGGACCGGCAATCGGGGGCGCTTGTGTTTATGATCGGCTTTGCCGGCTTATCCGGAGCGGTCGTACACGATATTCTGTATCTTGCAGAATTCAGCAGCCTTGCGTCCTTGACGCCGTTTGGTTTGCTGCTCTTTATCGTCATGCAGTCGCTAATTCTGGCAGGCAAGTTTGTTCGCGCTTTCATGGACGTGGAACAGCTCTCGAACCGGCTGCTTGCGATGGATAAGCTGAAGGACGAATTTTTGGCCCATACGTCTCATGAGCTCAGAACTCCTCTGCATGGCATGATCGGGCTCTCGGAGTCGCTCGTAGACGGGGTGGCCGGCAAGCTGCCGGAGCAAGCCGTCCGCAATTTGGAGCTCGTTATTACGAGTGGCAGGCGGTTGGCAACGCTCGTCGGTGACGTGCTGGATTATGCGCAATTAAAGCATAAAGAGCTGAATTTGCACAGGACGGAAATCGATCTGCGCAGCGCAGTCGACGCGGTGTTGCGGTTGAGCGAGCCGCTACTGCGGGGGAAGACGGTAGCATTGATCAATGAAGTACCGGAGGGGCTGACCGTGCTTGCCGATGAGAATAGGATGCAGCAAATTTTACATAATGTAATCGGCAATGCGGTCAAATTCACGGAAGACGGAAGCATCGCGGTGACCGCAACGACAGTCAGGGACGAAGTGGAAATTAGAGTAACGGATACCGGAATCGGCATTGATGAGGAGCTTCGCGAGCGCATATTTGGGGCTTACGAGCAGGGGGAGGCATCTGCGCACGAAGGAACCGGATTGGGATTAGCCGTAACGAAAAAGCTGGTGGAGCTTCACGGAGGCACGATCCGGGTGGAATCGCCGCCTGGCGGCGGGACTTGGATCATATTCACGCTGCCGACGCCTTTACGGCAGCAGCACTTGTTGAGAACGACGGCGGCGCTGCGGCAGGTGGAAGCCGTTGCGCCCCAAGGCTTGGAAGAGGAACGGCCGGTTCGCCGAATACAGTCAGAAGCCATGCGGCTGCGGGGCGCAGAGCCGGACGCGACAGCACCGATTGCGGTTTCGGATACGGCCGGTTCGCCGCAGGCCCACATCCTGATCGTCGATGACGAACCGATCAATCTGCAAGTGCTGCGCAACCATTTGACGCTGGAAGGCTACGCCGTATGGGGAGCAGTCCATCCGAATGAAGCGCTACGTCTGATCAATGACGAGCGCAAACCGGACCTTGTGGTGCTGGACGTGATGCTCCCTAAGATGTCGGGCTTCGAAGTATGCTCCCGCATCCGGGAGCGGTATTCGGCCAGCGAGCTGCCGGTTATATTCTTAACCGCCAAGCCGCTGGAATCCGATTTGCTTGAAGGTTTCGGCGCGGGGGCGAACGACTATGTGACGAAGCCTGTTGTCAAGCGGGAGCTCCTAGCCCGCATCAAGCTTCACTTACAGCTGACACGCTGGAACCAGACGCTGGAGCAGAAAGTGAAGGAGCGGACGGAGCTGCTTGAGGAAGCGCTCGCTACACTTCACGAGGCGAAAAACCGGCTCATCCAATCGGAGAAGCTCGCGTCCTTGGGCGGCATGGTGGCCGGTGTTGCGCATGAAATCAACAGCCCGATCGGCATTGGCGTCACGGCTTCGAGTCATTTGGCTGCCAGAAGCAGGGAGCTGCTGGACAAGTACGGCCACGGGCAACTGGGACGCAAGGAGCTGGAAACCTATTTCGCGGAGTGTGAGGAAACGGCGTCCATTCTGCTCAGTAACTTGCAGCGCACGGAGAAGCTCATCGCCAGCTTCAAGCAGGTGGCGGCGGATCGGACGGACGAGGAGCCACGAACATTTCGGGTGAAAGCGTACATCGGCGATATATTGCAAAGCTTGTCTCCGAAGCTTAAAAAAGGCGGTCACCGTATCGTTCTGGAGATGGAAGAGTCATTGGAGGTGTGCGGTTACCCCGGAGCTTTTTACCAGATCATTACGAATCTGGTGTTGAATTCGCAGCTGCATGCTTTCGACTCTGCTCAGGAGGGAACAATCATCATCCGGGCGGAATCTGACGGCCATTCGCTCATGGTCACGTTTTCAGACGATGGCAAGGGAATCGATTCCCGGCTGCTGCCCCGTATATTCGATCCGTTTGTGACGACGAAGCGCGGGCAAGGCGGTACTGGCCTCGGCCTCAGTGTCGTTTATAATCTTGTGGTACAAACCTGGGGAGGGACAATCATATGCGACAGCGTCACAGGCTGCGGGACGGCTTTTCAAATGGCGCTGCCGGTGCAGAGCGTTCCGTTGGAGGAAATGGTATGAACGATATGCTACTCGATCCGTCCGATCTCCTGCAGCTGACTGCCGATACGCCTGTATCTGAATCGGCAGGCGAAGCGGAAATTCGTTATTGGAAATTCCTGATCGTGGATGACGACCGGGATATTCACCGGGTGACCCGTCTGGTGCTTGGCGATCATACGTTCGAAGGACGGAAATTGCATTTCCTAAACGCTTACTCTGGCGCGGAAGCAATGACCATGCTGAACGATCATCCGGATACGGCGGTGGTGATGCTCGATGTGGTAATGGAGCAGGAAGACTCCGGGCTGCGACTTGTCCGGTATGTGCGCGAGGAGCTGGACAATCAGCAGGTACGCATCATACTGCGCACCGGGCAACCGGGTCAAGCGCCCGAGCACGCGGTCATTCGCGCTTACGATATAAGCGACTATAAGGAAAAAACGGAATTGACGAGCCAAAAGCTGTTCAGCACGGTCTATACCTCGATCCGCACGTATCGCTATATAAGCCGGATCGCAGCCGATAACGAAACGCTGGAGCAATTGGTGTGCCACCGCACGCAGGAATTAGAACAGCAGGCTCGGCAGTTGCAGGCGTCCATGCGTCAGGCATACGAAGCGATGACGGAAATCTCGCTGCTGGAGGAACGCAGCCGCATTGCCTGGGATATTCACAACGTGGTGGGACATACGCTGACAGCAGCCGTCGTTCAATTGGAAGCGGGCAAATGTCTGATTGACATCGACACGTCCCGCGCCTCGGATAAGCTGGAGCTGGCGCAGCAGCTCGTACGGAAGGGATTGGATGAAATCCGCAGCGCCGTGCATCAGCTGGCGGAGAAGAAGGATACGATCGAGCTGCGGAAGGACCTCGAACGGCTCGTTCAAGAGACGGAAAACCATATTGGCGTCCGGATTCACTGTAAGATCGACCCGCTGCCGGAACTAACTTTTTATCAAAGCAAGCTGATTTATCACGCCTTGCAGGAGGGGCTGACGAACGGCATCCGGCATGGAAGGAGCACCAGCTTCCGCTTCCGGCTGACAATCAGAGACGGGCACATCGTCTTCTCGCTCCGCAACAACGGCGTAGTTCAGCCGGATGTCCAGTTCGGCTTCGGCCTTAGCGCGCTGAGGGAGCAGGCGGAGCTCGCGCATGGAGTTTTGTCGCTGCAGGAGGCGCCGGACGAAGGAATGGAGCTGTGCTTCCGATTCCCGATCACCGTCGAATTGGCATTCGCGTCAAGCGCGGACAGGAGGGGTGAAGCATGAGGCCGATACGTATCGTGATCGCTGACGATCAGGCTCTTATGAGGGACGGTTTGCAGACGATACTGGAGCTGCAACCGGATATGGAAGTGACCGGTACCGCAGAAGACGGACTTCAGGCGCTGGACATCGTACGGGAATCGAAACCGGACATCGTGCTGTTGGATATCCAAATGCCGGTCATGGACGGAATCGAGTGTACCCGGCGCATAAAGGAAGCGTCGCCGGATACGGTCATTTTGCTGTTGTCCATCTTTCTCGAAGATAAGTACATATTGGAAGGCTTCGCACAAGGAGCCAGCGGTTACCTGCTTAAGGATATGGAGGCCAAACGATTGATCGAATCGATCCGCGACGCCGCCTGTGGTCGTCTGATGATGCCCGCCACTATTGCCGCGAAGCTGGCGGCGAATTTGAGCAGGCTATCCGCAGCCGCGGAACTTGAGGGTTGCGCCGTTCGACTGGTTCAAAAGGAAGCGCGTCTGACCGAGCGAGAAACCGAAATTGCACGCTTGATGGTGCAGGGACTAACGAACAAGCAGATTGCCAAGACGCTGTATATGCATGAGGGGACTGTCCGCAATTACGTTAGCGTCATCTATGGCAAAATCGGCGTCAACGATCGGGCGAAAGCTCTGCTCGTTCTGACTATGAACAATCATTGCAACAGAACGCATGACAGGGGAGAGTAAAGGGGAGGCCAGACGGACTCTTCCTTCCAAAATGTATCATATGACAAAAACTATTACACGCGTAACTGTCGGCATGACAATCATCCTCGGTATAACTATATAAGTTGAACTAAAGACCTTAGAAATCTATGGTAAGGAAATTCATACCTACTTGTCGAATAAGTAATGAAACATGAACAGACAGGCAGGGAATGAAGATGGAAAACGCACAAAAATTAGAAGAAGTCAAGCAAGCGATGAAAAAAGCAAAAGATCGCCGCATGTACGAGCGTTATCAGGCGCTATATTTATATTTGCAAGGTACCCGGGCGGAAGCGATTGCGCCTATTTTAAACCGAAGCGTTCAAACGGTAAAAGGCTATATTCAAGCTTATCAAACAGGTGGTCTTTCCGCTTTGAAAATGAATCATTCACCAGGAGCACCTGTTCGCTTAACGAAAGAGCA
>NZ_FMTT01000075.1 GCF_900100345.1 Paenibacillus tianmuensis
GGACAAGGCCGTTTCGTGCTGTTTCCAGCGCTTTCAATGCCTCGTCAACTTCCGCTTGCTTGGCGTTTGGATCGTTCAGCACAGCCACGGCGCTATCCCACGCCTTTTGATAGGTTGCCCAGCTTTCCGGGGAGAAGTTCGTTTCTACTAGGCCTTCGCTGTTGATTTTATCGACTTTCTCTTGCAGAGCGGTTTTATTAACTGCTATCAATGCCGCTCTTGCCGCTTCCAGCGCATCCTTCGCAGCTTTGACCTCCGACTCGGTCGCATTCGGCTTGTTATTCAATACGTTCCGTGCTTCAGTCAACGCATCTTGCAGCGCTTGCCAGCTCGCTTGGGTGTAGCCGTCTGCTTTCAGATTTTCGGCAGTAGTCTCGGCCTCTTTATCGCGCAATTGGCTTAAGTCTACCAAAGCCACTTTTGCCATATCCAGCTTGGACAACGCTTGTCCCAGCTCAGTTGGGCTAGCGGCCGGCGTTTTCTCCAACAGCTTGTTCGCCGCGTCTAGCGCATCCGTCAGCTCTTTCCTGCTTCCAGTCGTGTAATCTCCTTTTTTCATACCCTCAATTTCAGCCACTTTGGCTCTCACTTTGTCAGCCCAGGTGCCCAGGCCTTGCCGTGCGGTTTCCAATACAGGCAGCGCAGCGTCGACCTTTTCTTGGGTGGCCTTTGGATCGTCCAGCACAGTCTTGGCGTCAGCCAGCGCCTTTTGCAGCGTAGCCCAGCTTTCAGGGGTGTAGCTATCTTGGGTCAGGCCCTGAACCCCGCTAATTTTGGCTTGCAGTTCGTCTTTATGCACCTTCGCAAAAGAGAACACGTAGCCGTTGCCGAGCTTGCTGCTGTTGAACGTCGCTTTGCCCTCATTCAACTTAACAAGCTCTGTCGTAGTCCTCGCAGCATCACGGATGACCAGATAGTACAAGACAGCCGGATTGTCTTCTGTCGTATCCAGCTTCAAGGTGATATCCGCGTCTTGCCATTTCGTTTTCTGTATCTTGAATTCCCGCTTCATCAGCTTCAAATCATGCTGCTGGGTTTGTTGAATTTCCTTTATGCTATCTTCATACTTGATCGTTCCGCCGTTATCGCTGAACGTGAAGAAGGACAAGTCCTCTACGGAATTCGTGTTTTCCGCATTCGTCGTTTTGATCTCGTTGCCCAAAGCGATGGTTACCGAAGCGCCTTCTTCTTGGGATTTGGACTGCTTTTGCAGCAAATGGCTTCCATTGTCGCGGCCGATGCCGGTAATCCGCTTGCCGTAACCGGCATTGCCCGCAGCGGTCCACATCTTATCCGCCCCGTTGCTGGCTACATAATCCGTTTTGCCTTGATTCAGCGTCAAACCGTACTTCAGCGCCAGATAGCCTTCAATCTGCTGCTTCTGAAGTTCGGTTTTGCTTGCAGGAAAAAGGATAACCTCGGCAACATCACCTTTATAATGATCCCAGTTGTTTCTGTTGCCCCCACCAAAGGTGCCTCCGATGACCGGAGTGAATGTAATCTCGTTGATTGTCTTGTTTTTGGTCATGGTTTGAGGCGAGCCATCCAATCTACCTTGGGAGTCGCTCGAATTGGCGAGATCAAACCCGGCCAAATGATATCGGTTTGCATCACGGAACGGAAAACCGTGATAAGTGTGGAGCACTCCGTTGCCGACCCACAGTTTGTTGCTCCAGCCTGTAAACAGGCCTACTCCATAACCACCTCGACGAGGGGCTGCGGAACCTACGACCGTCCCTGCTTCCTGCTTGAAAACGGCATACCCGTCTTTGAATTGAATCTCCTTGTCGCCTTTTAAAAACTCATTTGGATCTTGAGTGGCTTTCGTCGTGTTCTTAAACGTGACAGCCGGATTAAAGTTGACTGCGTCATTCTTATATTGCGGTGTTCCTACAACCGTAAATTGGTTCGTATTCGTCTGATCGGCCCAGTCGGTCAGTTCTCCTTTTGCCGATGATGTGGCGCCTTCATCCGCTTTCAGCCATAATGATGCGCCGTTTACTCCTCCCGGGGCAGTCGTGATACGATCCCCCTCGGCGAACGTAAAGTACGAACCGTGATTCAGCGCGTCGCTGTTGATCGTCACTTTACCTGTGGAATCCAGCGGCAAAGCAGCCGGCTTCCCGGCGAATTCGGGATTATCGCTGATTAACAAAGAGATCGGCTTTGTACCTATCGCATCCAACTTCAATGTAACGTCCTGATCCGCCAAGTTCGTTTTAACGAACTTGAACACCCGATCCATCCGCTTCAGCTTCAAATTGACAACATCTTTACTATACGTTGTAGCGCCATTGTTATCGCCAAACATCAAGAAAGATTTGTCGTTAACAATACTGTCACTTGCAAAGTCTTTGTTGGAATTTCGGATCTCTTTCCCTGCCGCAATCGTGACCAGCGCCTCGGCTTCCTGGGACTTGGACTGCTTTTGCTCCAGCCCGCTGCCGGAATCTTTGCCGATGCCTGCAATGCGATAGCCGTAACCGGTATTGGCATCTTTAGACCAAAACGGGATGCCGTTGCTGTCCACGTAGTCCGACTGGCCTCCGTTCAAGGTAATACCGTATTTCAGTGCGAGATAGCCTTCAATTTTGCTTCGGTTCGCAGTAGCGATACTCTCCGGAAAAAGGATTACCTCTGCTATCTCTCCGTTATAATGGTTCCAGTTGGCACTAATATTTTCACCATTGCTGCCTCCAATCATTGGAGTAAATTCAAGTGAAGTCGGCATGGGATTGCTTTTACTGGATAAGGCCGCTTTATCGCTTTTCCCGTTCACACTTACATTAGCAGGGCTTCTTGAGATGTCATATCCTGTAAAGTGATGGCGGGCCTTAGCAGTGCCGGAGTTAAAAGAAGAATACATATAGTACGTGCTACTCACGCCATTACCTACACCAAGGTAGTTAGATTCACTTCCAAAAACGGCAACTCCATAATCCTTCATTTTGTGCACGGAGCCTACGACGGTGCCGTTTCCTTTGAATACGGCGTACCCATCGGCATACTCGACCTGCTTATTGCCGCTCAAATAATTTTTGAGACCGGCCGCTAGATTTTTGTTATTCCCCGAAATCGTAACTACGGGATTAAAATTGGTACCACTGGCTTGATAGCCCACCGTTCCCTGGACTTGAAAACCAACCTTGCCCGTCTGATCCTCCCAGCCTGTAAGATTGGTGGTGGAACCGTTCGGCGCAGTAGTGACACCCGCATCGGCTTTCAGCCATAGAACCGCCTTGCTTGCCCACGAAGGCAGGGGATCTCCCGGAGCCGCCTCTGCTTTTTGCGGGGCAATTACGCCGGAGAAGCTCCCGAACACCAGCGCCACAATGAGCAGCAGGGCCAACTGCTTTCTCCAATAAAACTGATTTCGTTGCAAAAACACGCTTTATCAAGCCTCCTCGCTTTTTTCTGCATCCGGTGCCGTATCGGCAGTTGCCCGAGTAGACACCATCCGTCAGATTTCTACATATTTCCTGCCCGCTTAGTATATCAACCAAATCTATACAAAAAATATACAAGCTTAAAACCCCACTGAGCGGGAACATTTTGAAGAGCGGCTGAAGCCGCTTGGGGGATTACTTGAGGCGGAAATATCCGTCAGCGATAACGGCAGGATTGAAAAAACGCCAAGCCGCAAAATTTCTGGGCTTGGCGTTTATAGGACATGATCTGGCTCTGGCGGCGCTTGATTCGACTCAGCGCGATTCCCCGCCCCAAAGCGCCTTCAGCTTGTGCGCCGAAAGCTTCGGCTGCCGGTCGCGCGTGAACACGCCCTTGCGGTTGACGACGACCCGGGAAGGGGTCTGGCTTGTCTTAAAATCGGCGAACGACCATACGTGAGCTCCGATCGTATACGGTTTTTGCCGGATGATTTCATACTGCCGGGTGACCATTTCCGCCTGATATTCCTCGGAAAACACCTCCGGCGGGTCGACATGCACGCCGGCGACCGCATCCGCTCCGAACTCCGTAACCATCACCGGCTTGCCGAGAACCTCGTAGCAGCGGTCCAGTTTCTCGCTCAGGATGCGGCAGCCTTCGTCCAACCGACCGGCCTGCTCGTACCAGCCGTGATACCGGTTAAGGCTGACAAAGTCGTAATGCTTCAGCGCGACGTCCTTCTCCACATCGACGCAATTGACAATCGTAATCGGCCGCGTATCGTCCAGCGATTTCGCATGGCTGTACAGCGCTTCATAAAACGCATCGGCCTCCGGGGCCAACGTGTCTCCTTCGTTCGCCAGGCTCCAGGCGATAATGGACGGGTGGTTGGTATCGCGTTCAATCATTTCCGTGATCACCCGTTTCGCTTTATTCAGGATGGCGGTCCCCTGATAATGGCTGCGGACAAAGCCGACGAAAGGCGTTTCGCCGATGACGAGCAGACCGTGCTTGTCGGCATAGCTTAAAAATTCGTCGCTGTATGGATAATGAGACGTGCGGACCGAGTTCGCTCCGATCCAGTTCAGCAGGTTGAAGTCTTTGGCGATGACCGCGGGAGAGATGCCTTTGCCCAGTACCGGGAAATCCTCATGCATCCCGAAGCCGGTGAGAAATACCGGTTTGCCGTTCAGCAAAAGCTCGACGCCCCGAATCGACACGGTTCGAATGCCGAACGATTGCACGTACTGATCTATCGCATGGTCATCCTCGTCCGTCAAGCGAACCTCCAATTCGTACAGGAAAGGGTCCTCCGGACACCAAAGTCTCGCCGCCGGAACGGTAAAATCGAACACAGCCTTGCCCCCGTCCGCTCCATCTCGATGGACCTTCACGGACGAACGGCATTGTGTGCCACGTATGCTAACGGTACAAGCTCCTTCGAAGCCTTCGCTTAGACCGACATGGGCTTTTACTTTGCCGGCCGTACCGTCAATCCCCGTCGTGATCCGAATGTCGCTGACAAAGGACATCGGAGTCGTAATCAGCGTCACCGAACGATGAATGCCGCCGTAAGGAAAAAAGTCATAGTAATTGTTCGGATACTGTCCTTTAAATCCGACGATCTGCTCGTGCTCCACGTCTCCCGGCGGAAGACGGTCGGCCGCGATGGCGGCGTCCACCCGGATCGTAATGCGGTTCGGGCCGTCCCAACGGACATGCTCGGTAATCTCGAACACGAACGGAAGATGAGCGCCTTCATGCCGGCCGACTTCCGTCCCGTTCACCCAGACGGTCGACAAATAATTCGCCGAGCCAACGCGTAGCCAGATCCGTTCTGAGCGAAGCTGTCTGGAAAGCTCCACCTCCCGCTCATACCAACCGGTTCCGAAAAAGTACATCAAATCCTGATATTGCTCGTTCCAACTGGCCGGTACCGCGATTTCCCTATCGGCCGGCAGTTGATGCGTCCATCCCCGTTGTTCCCCATCATCGTTAACATCCGGTGCAAATTTCCAAAATCCGTCTAGCGAAATCATCGCTCTGGAACTGCTTGATTGTGGATACAGCATAGGCTCCCTCCGTCTTCGATCATCTCTGGTTATATTCCTATGAAATAGGATAGCACGGAGCGCCCGCTAAAGATTTGCATGATTTTTACCGGATGTGTTCATTATTTTGACTTATTGGCACGTGGAGGCAAGCTAACGTACCGTGATCGCGTCATAAACGTTATGATGGATGACGATATTCGCGTTTTCAGCCGTCTCGGTGATCCGTTGTTTCAACTGCTCTTCGGCGTACTTCCATTTCAGCCGATCTTGGACATCTTCAAATCGGAGATCCCCGCCCGGTGTGCGCTCCGTACATTGAAGGACGAATACCGATCCGGCTGTTTCGAATACGTCGCTGACTTCGCCCGGCTTCAGCTTTTGGGCAGCAGCGAACACCTTTTCCTCTTCTTCGCTGCTATCCGAAGCATAGGTCGATTCATCGAATATTCTTTCCTTCACCGACGCGTTTACCCGAAGCTGCCGGACAACCGCATCGGCCTCCTTGCTGCTCGCCAGTCCGGAGCGGTTTCCGTTCATCGTCTCCATCGCGGCATTTCTTGTTAAGGAACCGGGGCCATCCCCGCTTCCAAAAGCCAATTCAACGACTTGCGTACGAATACGGTCGGGCTTCTTCAGTTCCCCTTTTCTTCGCATGTTCTCGTAAGTGGCATGCAGCGCCTCATTCGCCGCCTGAGCTTCATGGTTCGCAACATAGTCAAGAAGCTGCCGCTTGATCTTGTCGTGGACGTGGTTGAAATAGGCGATCTCGCTATACTCGCGGGGCCCGAATACAGGCTGGCCCTTCTTCATGGCTTCTGCCCTGCTTCTATTTTCTTCGGTTAACCTCTCTTTAAAGCTTCTGTAGCTGACATCGTCCGTCAGTCCGTATTGCTTGGCCAGGAGCTGCTCCGTCTTTATGATTTTAAGCTTTTCCAGCGTTTTTTTCTTCGCCATCTCCAATGGAATTTCACCGTTGAAGCTTGTCGTCCAAAATTCCGTACGGTCCTGCGCGCCGTATGTTTCATGAAAATATCCATACACTTCCGCTACCCGATCCTTGAGAACCATTTCGAATTCGCCCATGACTACGGGTTCGCCGTTGATCGTCAAGACCTCCGCATACGAATCGGGGCGGGACGGCTGTCTGAACAAGAAGAACAATAAAACAAACAAAGCGACGAGCAGCACAATGACAAGCGGCATCCGTTTCTTCATGTGAAAAGCCTCCTAAAAAGCATCAAGGAAATAGCAGAGACTCCGTCATTCCGTCATCCAAGCTTCTGCTATTTCCCGATGGTCCTGACAATCTCTCCGAACAAGGGAAACTATTGCGTCAATACGAGCTGCGGCTTGTTGCTCGCGGCCTCTTTGGTATTGAAAGAAACGTCTCCCTTCGAGCTGTCAGCGCCTTCGTTCACCAGCAAGAACGACACGAGCTTGTCCGATATCTGGCTGTTCACATAGTTTAACACATCGAACTCATACCATGTCCCGACCGTATTGCTTATGACCATGCTGCCGAGGAATGTCGTGCCCGCCGGGGCGTTGTTCCAGGTGATGCCCGTCTCGCTCCAGCTTTTATCCGTGCTGTATAATTTGACTGTTCTTGAGGCGTCCGTATTGACGGCCGGGACATACACCTTCACTTTGGCAGAGGCGGCGCTTGAACCGCCAAAGGTTCCGTAATCGAACTTGATATAAGATTTTCTCGCATACCCGGACGCATCGGCTTTGACCATCATCGTCGTCTCTGTGCCGTAATTCGTCCCTGCGTAAGCCCCGTCCCTCACATAGGAATCGGCGGTTGGCTCATAGCTCACCGAGGGCGGGATCGGACCGCCCGACGCATGCTCGAAAGCGCCGATATCCGGATTGCCGTTCCCCAGAGCCGTGCCCCAGAAATCTCTGCCGCCGTTATTCGCCACGGAGATCCCGCTGTTAATGAGCGGCGACGTCGGCTGAAGCTTGTAGCCGTTCAACCGGTTCGGATCGTTCATATTGATGTTCGTTTCTCCGGCTCCAGGGTGGACGAGCTGCGGATCGGCCGTTATTAAACCGGGATGCGCCGCCGGACCGTTGATGTCGTCGATGGTTGCCGGGTAGAAGCTGTTGTTTTGGAATATAGCCGACGCGCTCCAGGCCTTCTCCGCGAACTTCGTTATCGTTCCGTCTGCTTTAATGATATTGTTGTAAAACTTGACCCTATTGGAACCGTTATCAAAAATTTGGGTCGTCACCTGAGCTCCCACATAAATGGTATTGTTATAAATCTCGTTTCCGGCGTTGGCGCTGTGATAGAAAAAGATTTCCTGACCGGAGCGGTAGCCGTCGTTTTCGCTGATGTTGTATCTGAATTTCAGATTGCTTGCGCTGGGCATGACCAATAGGAGCCCGCCGGAGTTATTGTGGCTGTAGTTGTATTGGAACACGTCTCCGACGCAATTGTTGTCCGAATCGAAGGCTTCCCCGTCGTTGTGTCCGCCGCTTCCGCCGTACACTTCGTTGAATTGGACGACGGCTCCCGTCGTATAGTGCGTCCATAGGCCCGCGTAATTGCCGGAAGACGTTTTGCTATGGTTTTTCACCGTATTGTACTCGGCCAAAGCGCCGGATAGCACCTCCGCCAGCACCATGCCGTCTCCCCATACCTCTTCGACAAAGTTGCCCCGGAATACGATATTCGTGCTGATCTTCGGATACCCGTTGCCCGCATCCGATTTCGTGCGAATCCCTTCCTTCGTCACATTGGCCACATGGTTGTTCTCCACCAGCACGTCGTTAAATCCGGCCTGCAAGCCTATTGTGGCGTTCCCGTCTTTATCAATATGCGTGCCGAAGAAAATGATCCCGCCGCTGATTTTGTTGCCGCTCACATCCGAATTGACATCGTGAACGTAGCAATTTCTCACATAAATATGATTTTTCAAGCCCAGCTGATTGTTGTACGCCAAAATACCGGCCCTTGAGGACACAATGGAAGAGCTGAAATTGGTCACCTCAAGGTTATTAATTTCCCAATATTCCTGGTTGTACAGCATGACGGCGCCCGATGTGTTCGCGGGATAGCTCGTGCCCGCTCCGTTAATAATCGGCTTGGCGCCGCTTCCGTAGCTGTCGATTACAATCGGATTCCCGCTCGTTCCCGATCCCTTCGGCCACAATTGCCCGGTCCAGACGCCGCCCGACTTGAACAAAATTTTGTCGCCCGGCTGAAACGTCGTGCCGTTGACCTTGGCTAATGTAGCCCATGGCGCGGAAGAGCTTGTTCCGGCGTTCGTGTCATTTCCGCCCACTGAATCGACATAGTAAGTCGTTCCGGCCGCATGTGCAGGCTCAGGTGCGACATACAATGTCCCGATCATGTGAAGCAGCATGGCTACGACGAGGAGGACAGCAAAGCTTGATCTTTTACGGGGAAAGCTCATTATGAAATACCCGCCTTTCGTCTAAAATAATTTCCTGCGGTAGCGAACGCCATATTCAGGAAAGCGCTCTCATTTATCATCCCTCCATTTCCGCTAACACCCTTATGATTGGGCATGGCCCAGGTGAAAAGGAGCACATCCGTCCTCCTCGCCTATATCTTACCATAACTTGGAAGGCAATGAATGGTCCATTTCTCGAAGACAAGCAGCCTGCTTGCCGGATGTAACTGCCCATGCAACACGAAAAACGCCAAGCCGCAAAAAGTTCGGACTTGGCGTTCGCTACGTTTTTTTGTTATTCGTCATATGGATGAAGCATTGCCTCTTCCTCGGCCGCGCTTTGCAGATCGTACGCCGTGATGCTGTGGATCGGATAATACTCCTGATCCGCCAGACGCAACGCTTCCTCCCGGATGAACTTCGGCGAACCTTCGTTCTCGTCATCATAGACAAGCAGCAGACCGTCGGAATTGCGCAGCAAAAATTGATCCCGTGCCCGAAACTGCCACGGCCCGCTATAGTTGCTTTTCGTGACGCTGTTCACATAGTCCGCGCCCGCCAGCACCTGCTTGTAAGCGGCCTGCTTCTCTTCGCTCCAGTTCGCCTCCTGCTCCAGGAACGGGGTAATGACGGCGAGCTTCAGCTCGAAGCCCTGCGACTTCATTTCGATCGCCGCCTCGGCCGCCCACAGCTCCACGCCCCATTGGCCGCTGACGATCACCCATTCGAGCCCTTCGTCCAGCAAAGCGGCGAACCGGCTTTTCAGCGCCTTCTTAATAATCCCGATGCCGGGATGCTTCAGCGAAAATATGCCAAGCTCCGACGCCTTATAGCCCGTGACAAGCAAGCTTTTCACGGTACCAGCCTCCTTGTGACTTGTGCAGCGGTTATTTGAACCATCCTTTTTCCTTAAACCGCATGATCGCTTCGATCCGGTTGCTGACGCCGAGTTTATCCAGAATGACGGAAATGTAGTTGCGGACGGTTCCGGTGGTAATATACAGCTGACTGGCAATTTCCTTCGTGTTCTTCCCGTCGGCGATTAGGTGGAGCACTTCCTGCTCCCGCTCGGTGAGCGGATTCTCCTCCCCGTCCGCCTCATCGACCAGCTCCGATGCGTAGATGCGCCGGCCGGCCATTACGCTGCGGATCGAATTGGCCAGCTCTTCGCTTGGGCTATCCTTCAGCAAATATCCGTGCACCCCGGCCTTCAGCGCGCGCTCGAAATAGCCGTAGCGGGCAAACGTCGTCAGGATGATCACCTTGCAGCCGAAGCCCTTCAACTCCTCGGCCGCTTCCAGCCCGCTCTTCCCCGGCATCTCGATGTCCATGATGCAAATATCCGGCTGATGAAGGCGAACCAGCTTGACCGCATCCTCGCCATGGCTGGCCCGTCCGACGACCGTCATGTCCTCTTCCAGGTCGAGCAAGGAAGCCAGCGCGCCCAGCAGCAGCCTCTGATCTTCGGCAATGACAATGCGAATCATCCCTTCGCCTCCTCCGGTTGTTTGAAGACATTCGGCACTTTCATCACGATTGTCGTGCCCGGACCCGGACCGATTTCCAGACTCCCGTTCACGAATTCGAGGCGCTCCTTCATGCCTCCCAGTCCGTTGCCCCGCAAGCAGTCCGGATGCTCCGCCAGACCACAGCCGTCGTCCTGCACCCGGACCACGAGCTCCGTCCGCGACGGCGTGATGGTAATCCAGCATGTGGATGCGCCGCTATGCTTGACAGTATTGGTAACGGCTTCCTTCATGCACATGCTGACCACATTTTCGTTCAGCAGCGAGGTGTTGGTCAGCTTCGGGCTGCCCTCCAGAGCAAAACCGATCTGCGCCGCTTTCAGCATCTGCTTGACCCGAAATACTTCATCCTCCAGCCGCGTGCCGCGCATCCGGGTAACCATCTCCCGCACTTCCTTCAGCGCGCTTCTGGCGGTCTGATGAATGTCGTTCAGCTCGGCTTGGGCGCGGCTCGGGTTTTTACCGATCAATTTTCCGGCCAGATCGCTCTTTAAGCCGATGAGCGAAAGCTTCTGGCCGAGCGTGTCATGCAGGTCGCGGGCGATTCTTTGGCGTTCCTCCAGCTTGACGAGCTCGGAAATTTTCCTGTTCGCCACTTCCAGTTCGTCTTGCAGCTGCTCCCGCTTATTCCGGTTGTACGTATTCACCGGCAGCAGAATGACGCCGATCAAGCTGACCAGCACAAACGGCAGCTGCGTAATAATGACCGGATTCTGCGTCACGAAGCCGTAATTGATCGTGACCAGTGTGCTGACCAGATGAATGGAATACAGCGTGAAAAATCCGACCCGATGCTGGATATTGCCGATAAAAAACGCCAGAAAAAGCGAGAAATAAACGTATCCGAACAGCAGGCTCATCGTAATGGAAATGACGATCTGCACGCTTGTCCAGAAGTACACCTGCCACCCTTTGGACAAAAAGGTAAGCACATAGCATATAAAAAAGCCGATGATCATCGTAATGCCGACGGCTACTTCGTAAGTCGAAGAAGAGCTGAAGATAAAATAAAACGGAAGAATATAAAAGACGACCCATACATAGGGACTGAGTCCCGTATTTTTGTGAATAATTTGAATCCACTTGCGCATGGCGTCGTCATCCCTTGCCTCTTGGAAACAGGCTTTTATTTTCCTTGCAAGCTCGGACTGGGGCTTTTCACTTGGCTGGCCGCCGCCGGCTTGCGGAGCAAATGCTTGATGTCTTTAAAGCCCACAAACGTCTTGCCCTTCTCGTCCCACAAGCGGAACCGAAGCGACTGCAAGCTGGTGCCGATCGTAAGCGTCGTGACCTTCTGCAGCTCGGGCGTGGCCTCATGCGCCTTCTCCAGGTTATAGTTCGGCACTTTCGGACTCAAATGATGCACGTGATGAAACCCGATATTTCCGGTGACCCACTGCAGCAGCTTCGGAAGCTTGTAGTAAGAGCTCCCTTCCACGGCCGCTTTCACGTAGCTCCACTGGTCCTCATTCTCGAAATAGGATTCCTCGAATTGATGCTGCACATAAAACATCCAGATCCCCAGCAAGCCGGAGACGAAAAAGATCGGGCCTTGGACCAAAACAAAAGCCTGCCAGCCGATCGCCCAGATCAGCAGCGCATACAGAACGACGATAGCCAGATTCGTCATATAGGTGTTGATCCGCTCTTTGCGTCTCGCTCCTCTGCGGTTAAAGCGGTACTGGAGCAGAAACACGTAGATCGGTCCGCCGACGAACATGGCCAGCGGATTCCGGTAAATCCGGTAAGCGATCCGTCTCCATAACGGAGCGGCGACGTATTCGTCCACGGTGAGAATCCAGATGTCCCCGACGCCTCGCTTATCGAGGTTGCTGCTTGTGGCATGATGGATCGAATGGCTGTGTTTCCACTGCTCATACGGACAAAGCGTCATCACACCCGTGATAGTTCCGAGTATATCATTAGCGAGCCGGCTTTTGAAGAACGATTGGTGACAGCAGTCATGGAAAATAATAAAAGTCCGGATCACAAAGCCGCCGGCCACGATGGTGAGAGGAAGCGTTAACCAGTACGAGACGGTCAGGCTTGCATACGCCGCATACCAGAGCAGCACCAGCGGCCCCAAGGTGTTCACAAGCTGCCATAGGCTTGACTTCGTATCGGTTTTCTCGAAGGGACCGACGTTCTTTTTCAAATGGGCGATACTTTCTTTGTACATTCGTTGACTCCTCCTCGATAAGACGCGCAGGGAACGTTATACAACGCCGGACGCAGGTTTTCTATGTTCCATTATAGAAAAAACATCCCGCCCGCTGTAGTCATAAACGTCAGATCGAGGGTATGACAATCGTCATATAGCGCTGAGGTTTAGCCGGGTGTTCAGAGTAGCTTGAAATGAAAATCACTCCCACAAAACTACGTTTGCCCAAATGCGTTTATATTTGAAAGAGAAGCATCATACCGGCGTAGGATGTCATTTGTAGCGATAAAATGGCCCCCCTCTATTATACGGGTACGAACTCGGTCAACATGCAACTGAACATCTTGAAGGCCGACGTAATATAGGTAAACACGATAACCCCGCGACCTCGCTTCTTCCATTCGCTTCAAGTAAAATTCGCTAGCCAAAGTCGTTTCCACTGCAAAGCTCCGTCCACTATCCAGACAATCCCTGATCTCTTTCAGTGCCTGCTTGCCGGCTGAGAGATCAGCTTTTCGTGGATTCTCAGGATTCAATACCCTTGCAAAGAGATCCGGGTTAATAATGGTTTTGAACTCTTCTCCATAATGCTCAATAAGAGTTGACTTGCCGGCTCCATTACAACCCGCGAACACGGTCATTTCAGGCATAAGGGCCTCCTCTTAAAGTCTAAAATCGGCCGGGTTACCATCCGAGTCAATAATTTGGACAAATTTTTCACCGGATGGTTCTTGTCGAATACGTTTTCCATTCTTAATATAATATAGCGGAGCTCCGGCTTCTTTTGCCTTCATCTGAACAGACCGCTCAATATGTTTGAGCACTTCCTTTAGTTCGTCTCCCTTTTTCATTCGTGTTCACCCCTGATTCAAAGTTGTGTCATCTTCATTATAACACACCGCATGTGAACATAATCATGCCAGCTTGCTTCTGGAAGGAGCTCATCTTGCATGAATACGATTTGCTAGAGCTTGAAACGTGAAGTTTTTTATTTGCTTGAAATAGCATACGCCAGTCCTCCCGCTTGGCGCTATGAATTAGATCGTATGGAGTCTATTTAGGTTCAAAATAAAAAAAGAAACGCCCCTCAAGGCGTTCCAATGCACATCCGCTCACACAACGAATTCCGACATGATGGTGCTAATGTCATAAGGCGTAACGCCCCGGTCCACGGCAAAAACCGTGTCGGCTTCGTCCGCATGCTCTACCTTGCGACCTCTGGCCGTTGCGTGCAGCGTGAACAAATCATAGAGGGTAGGCTTCGTCAGCGTAGTCATGGCTTTACCCATGAGGACCATCCCTTTTTGATTACCCTCCACATTGTTGTAGTAGTACGGATGCTGCTTCAAGGCCAAATCCGTCCAGATCACGGTTCGTTCCACCAGATCCAGAATGACCGGAATGGCAATCTGGGTATCTGCGGTGAGATCGATTTTATCGGCCACGGTCGAAGGCTCGAATACTTCCCCGGTCTTGGGAGCCTGCCGCATCATCCAACCGGCATAGCACTCCGGCAAGTCGCAATAGGGCTGCTCCGTGAACGAATTCAGCGAGGCGACAATGAATCGACCGCCATACCGGACGATCGAAGGAATATGCAGATCAATAAACTCGCAAGCGCCTTGGGGAGCCGATGTAATATCTCCGCTATGCGCAGCTTTGTATTTGTCGGACCGCAGATTCGTGTACGAAATATGCTCAACGTACTTCCAGTTCTTATTGTACATCACCGCCGACAAGTCGATATCGACGCGCCCCGTATGCTTGCCGTTAACCATCCCTTCCTTCCACCAGAGGAAAAAGCGGATCGTATCCCCTTCCGGCATCTTAACCCGGCTGCCGCGAACGATGGTACGCAGCGCTTTGCTGGCCGACCGCTGCGAGAACGGCATCAAGTACTGCTTCAGGCTTTCGTCAATATAAACGGTTCCTAGCGGCGGAAGCTCCGAGAAACGGCGGATTAAAGTGCGTTCGCATATGTCGACCACTGCCGCACAAGCATCCGGATGAATACCTGGCAGTGTATTCGGAATGGCCATGGCCTTCGCCACATTGCCTTTCGGGAAAAAGGTGCGCAGCTCACGCATTTCCTGTCGATGGCTAAAATGAGCCATGACCTGCAGCAGCACCGGCGTAGATACCTGATCGGCGACCTCGGCAAACCGGTCCATCACTTGCAAGGCATCCCCGGAGAGCCTCAACAGATGATCCAACCGTCTGGCCAATTCGCCCGCGCGCGTTTTTAACAAAGCTGCCGCGAGCAGCGTATCCTTCCGGCGAAGCGCAAGCTCCACTTTTCCGTTGAACGTTTCGTACGGTTTATTGTTCCGAAGAATATCGAAGGCCTCTTGGCAATGAGCATACCGGTTCTTGTATTCGGCAGGGTGTGAAATTTCTCCAAGACGTATCCAGCGATGCTTATAGCGCAGCATATCTTCAACGATATTGCCGCACCGGTCCAGCAGTCCCAGAAGCAAGCGCCGTTCGGCGCGCTTGAATTTGCGGAACTTCGTGTTCGCCGCCAGACTGACATCCCCATCCGAGAGCGCAACAGCCAAACGCAGCACGTCCGTTGCGGTCTTCACGTATTGTCCGACGAGGCCAAGGCTGGCCTTATTGTACTTAAGCAGCGCCCCGACCACAAAGCCCACATTTTCTTTCAAAGGAATCTCGTCCGGCAGCACGGCACCCAGATCGTCACAGGCTGCGATGACCCATTCGATATCTTCCTTGTCTTGTTCGGAGATCGAGCCGTTCGCCGCGATGAGATTGCGGATCGTTTGATCGAAATCTTCTTGACTTCCCAAATCGATGATTTTCAAATCCACTTGATCTAGTAACGGGAGTCTCTCGATGGTTTCGTGCTCAGGCAGCTCAAGGGTGATGTAGTGATAGATGGCGTTCAGATACAGCTCGGCTTGGCTGACCAGCATCACTTGCTCGGGAAAATTGGGGTACATTGGCTTGAAGTTCACATTCGCTCCCAGGAGCGATTTCAAGTCCGCGACAAGCTGGTGGTAGATCGCCGTGAACTCCTCGACGGAGAGGGTGCGAAGGGCTTCCATTAACGGTCTGGAGAACGTAAAGCCCAGGTACTCAATATTTTTCAGTGCAGTTGCCATATATTTATCGGGAAGAACATGACGGCCGGGTTGGACGACGACTTTTCTGCTTCTTCTCAGGTAAATGACGTTTTTCATTACAAGACTCCGGGAAATACGGAATACGGCTGCCCGGATGCCTCCTCTCCATAACGGATGGATCGTCATCAGGAAATTCGCATCTCTAATGGACTAGGGTTAGGTAGAAGGAAGAGATGCGATAGCCTGATGGTTAATCTCTTCGGGAAAGCCGCCACCCTAATATCCAATGAGTGTAGAAGGAAGGATGGCGATAGCCTGAAGAGATTTTGCCGGAAGCTGCGCGCCTTGCGGCGTTCGCTTCCTGAGGATGATTATTCCATAGTTTGGAGCATCCGAACAGGGCGAAAGTATTACGACAGTGGGATTGGGGAGCGGGGTGAAGGTAAGATTGTTGGGGGAGGTACAATAAAAAGAGGGGGGATGCCCCTCTTTTCATGGCTGGAATGTTAGTCATTCGTCTTACGAAGCATCAGGACCAGGAAGCAGCCATTGCTCGCAATGATTAGCCATCTCCTGCAATTCATTTATAAAAATACTGGCATGGTATCCGTCGCAAACCGCATGATGGACCTGCAAGGAAACGGGCAGCAAAATTTCGCCGGCTTGTTCAAAATATTTGCCGCACGTCATAATCGGCAGCAAATACCGCCCATCCGTATAAACATTCAGATTGAACCCGGTAAAGCTAACCCAGGGAATACTTGAAACATTGATCGTATTCGGCGGCTCATTTCCTTTTACAGATAAGCCTTTTACTTCGCCATACGTGTTCATATCATCCAGATAGTTTTGATGAAACACACCGAAGTCGTTCGAAAAATCGGTCCACAGGTCAGAAAACGTTTTATCATCTTTATGAAAAAAGGTAAAGCTGGGCAGCATCTTTTCCCAATACCCCAACTCCCCTTCTTCATTGAAACAAACCCGGAATTCGCGATGCGCATTCACCGTCTTAGTAACCATATAAAGAAACGCAGGATATAGCTTGAACCCTTTTGCCCGAAGAACTGGGAGCAATTTGGTAATGTTCAAGTTGGCCGTTATGCTGAAGGTACATCTGATCTCATTCATATAATGCTCGAAGTACGCACGTCTTTCCCATTTGTTCATATCGATTACAGTAAAGTTCATTTGGATAGCCTCCTAAAATAGTAAAATGCGTTATTTTAGGAGGCTAACTCGGTTGCTCGTTTCATATAACCATTCCCTTCCTCGCTTTAGGGCTATCCTGCTCCACCTTGGTTCCGTCCCGAAAATAGTTACATACGTTCCCCAATGCAGGTGTTCAATGCCCATGCCATAAGTATATAACTATATTCCATGTATGGACAAGGGCTTCAAACTGGACCGTAATCAACAGGCTCGGATTCATTTTCGACTAGATTCGAATTTCTAAGGCCATGGCCATACTCTTTTAGCATGTATATTTCAGACCGACGTCAATCAATATGGAAATAAGACAGTTCAATTGAAATGGCAAGTTTTTACGAATATTTTCTAAGCAATTTTTCCAAAGCGTCTCTAACTCGTATATCACGCCTGTTGATTAACCAAAATAAGGGAATTGGAAATTGAAAAAAGGACGCTCTTTCTGTAAAATCGTTTGCACCATACAACACGATTAGAAAGAGGCGACCTCATGAAAAAGTCTACCACGTTCACCAAGTTAGTTCAAACGCTATTGACCGAAGAAGATGTGAAGCAAATTTTGCAAGAATTGAAATACGAAGATACAGCCAGCAAGTTTACAGCCAGTCAGCTTCTATTATTCTTTATGCACGCTGCCTTAGGACAGTGGGACAGCTATCGGTCTGGTGTAGGAAAAGCAGTCACCAGCGGTCTTATTCGCGTTTGCTATTCCTCTTTTTCTTCCAAAGCAAGCGATG
>NZ_FMTT01000026.1 GCF_900100345.1 Paenibacillus tianmuensis
TTGAAAGAGGTCATCTTTGCTCCACAAACGAAAACGGGAATACACGGTTTTCCAAGGACCAAAACGTTCCGGCAAATCACGCCAAGGAGCCCCTGTTTTTACTTTCCAAAGCATTCCATTCAGCATGACTCGATTGGGCTTCGAGGGTCTGCCTTCGCCTGTATTTTCGGGTGGCAATAGACCTTGGATCCGTTCCCAATCCTGGTCCTTGATTTCGTGGCGTCGTAGCATAATTTTACAGGCCTCCTCGTGATCTCGTCCCTGTAAAATTATGCTTCGGTTTCTTCTTTGAAGCAATAGATAGTTTTCAGACACGCCCTAATTGTTGGAATCGCTAATTGTTTCTTTACCCAATAGCTAAGAAAATTTTCATGGAACCCTGCGAGATCCTGACCTGTTATTTTTGTGAGAGCCTGTAAATAAATTGAACTGTCTTTCCACGGCTTATAGTTAAGGTACGACTACATTTGGAAAGTCATTTGCCTCTGCCAACCTCGCTAAATACCCCTCCATCGATTCATCATGAAATATCCTAGGAGTAACAGGCAGCTTATTTATTGAATCCATATCATCACTCCTTACAAAAAAATGACACACTTTGTAGAATAGTATTTCTCTTGAAGTGCGTCATTTTTTTGTATAATTATTCATTATTATGAATATAATTTTTTTCTCACTAAGCTTGCGAATTTTTCTCATGTTTCGCGCGATTTTTCTCAATAATCATGCTCACACGCACTTAGTTAGAACGCGTCTTTGATCCCCTACCTTGCCTTCGGCACCGGCCTCTGCTCCTTATACTGAAGCTCGAACAGACGATAATAGTACCCGCGCTCCGCGAGAAGCTGGTAATGGTTTCCGGTCTCGCGGACCTTGCCCTTATGCATGACGATGATCTGGTCGGCATGCTGGATCGTCGACAAGCGGTGCGCCACAATCAGCGTCGTCCGATCCTCCGAAATGTTCATCAGCGCGTCCTGCACGATCAGCTCCGTCTCCGTATCGATGTTCGACGTCGCTTCGTCGAGAATGAGAATCTGCGGACGGAATGCGATGGCGCGAGCAAACGACAGCAGCTGCCGCTGACCCAGCGACAGATTGATGCCGCGCTCGCCGAGCAGCGTCTTGTAGCCGCCGGGCAGGCTGCGGATAAACTCGTCCATATGCACCATCCAGGCCGCAGCGACGACCTGCTCGTCGGCAATCTCCGGGTGATTCAACCGAATATTCGAGGCGATATCTCCGGTGAACAGGAACACGTCCTGCTGCACGATGCCGATGTAATGGCGCAGGTCGTCCAGTGGGATGTCGCGGATATCGACACCGTCGAGCTTGATGCTGCCTTTTTGAATGTCGTAGAAGCGATTCATCAATTGGATGATCGAGCTTTTGCCCGCCCCGGTCGCCCCGACGAACGCCACCGTCTGCCCTGGCCGGATCTTGAAGCTGACATCCTTCAACACCCAATCGTCCCCGTTATAGGCAAACCATACGTTCTCGAACGCAATTTCGCCGCGGATTTCCTTCGGCAGCCGCTTCGGCTGTTCCGGGTCGACGATCGCAGGCTTCTCGCCGAGCGTCTCGAAGATGCGCTCCGCGCCGACCATCGCCGTCTGAATCTGGTTATACTTCTCTGCCAAGCTCTGCAGCGGCTGGAAAAACTGCCGCACGTAATGCGTGAAAGCATACACCACCCCGAAGGTCAGGCCGCCGTCGATGACGCTGGCGCCGCCGTACCAGAGAAGCAGCGCGATAGCCAGATTGCCGAGAAAGCCGATCGCCGGCTGGAAGATCGAGTTGATGACCGTTCCCCGCATCCCTGCCCGGTAATATGCCGTATTGTGATGATCGAACTGCTCCCATTGCCGCTCTTCGCGGATAAACAACTGCGTAATCCGGATGCCGGACAAGTTTTCCGCCAGAAACGAATTGAGCCGCGACAGGATCGCCCGTGATTTCCGCATGGCATCCCGGATGACCGACCGGTACCAGAACGTAAGCACAGCCAGAAACGGCAGCACCGCAAACGACAGCAGCGCTAGCTTGACGCTGAGCTGCAGCATGACGACGACGATGCCGATCAGCACGATGACGTCTTTGATCAGGTTGACGACAACCTGCGAATAAAGTTGGTTAAGCGACTCTGTATCCTGCGTGACGCGGACGACGATCCTTCCGACGGGATTGCGGTCGAAGTAGGACATCGACATGCGGCTTAAATGCTGAAAGAGCTGCTGCCGGATGTTGAAAATGATCGTTTGCCCCGTATACTGCAACAGGTTGCTTTGCAGGTAGCTGAGCAGCGACGCGACGACGACCGCGCTGAGGAAAACGACACCCAGCCAAAGGAACCCGGTGTAATCCTGCTTGCGGAACGCCTCCAGCGCGGCGGCGTCCAGCGGTTCGGCGGCGAACGTCTGTCCTCCGGCATATACTTCCGCTTTGCCGCCCGCTTCCGCTACGGTCGCCTGCTCGGACTGCTTGGCGATCCAGCCGGCAATGAGCCAGTCTTTGCCGTCGATCCGGACAATCTGGGCTTGCTTCGTTCCAAGCTCCGGCGGGCGGGCCGACCGCTCGGCTGCGTCCGGTTCGAGCCGGACGTAAGCCCTGCCGTTCCACTCCGTCACATCCCCGTAGCTCCGCAGGCGCTCGGCCTGGGACGCTTCCGCCGACAGCATCGGCTTGTGCAGCCCGTTGATATGGCCGTCGATCGCCACCTTGATGAGATAAGGGCGCGCCAAATCGGCGACGACGATCAGGAAGGCCAGGACGACGCAAAGCGCGATCATTCGCCAATACGGCTTGGCGTAGGAAAGCAGCTTCGTCAGCAGTTGCGTATCTTTCATCGTCTTGACGGTTTTCTCCGCGTGTATATTCATGCGCCCGCCCCTCCCCGCATCAGCTGCGAAGCAGCGGTATGCCGCTCCTGTCCGTCCTCCCGCTTGGCTTCCTGATCCAGCAGTTGCTTATGGTACATGTCGGCGTAAATGCCGCCCCCGGCCAGCAATTGCTCATGATTGCCGCGCTCGACGATGCGGCCTTCGTCCATGACGACGATTTGGTCGGCGCTCTGCACCGACGAGATCCGGTGCCCGATAATGATCGTCGTGCGCCGGTCCATCACGGATTCGAGCCCTTCGAGGATCAGATCCTCCGTGATCGTATCGACCGCGGACAAACTGTCGTCGAAAATCAGCACCGACGGCTTCTTGATCACGGCCCGCGCGATGCTTACCCGCTGACGCTGCCCGCCCGACAGCGAAATGCCGCGCTCGCCGAGCGCCGTATCGAACTGGTCCGGAAATTCGACGATATTTTCGTAGACTTGGGCGATCTTGGCCGCTTCGACGACCTGCTCGTCGCTGTATGGCTTCGGATCGAACCCGATGTTGTCCCGGATTGTAGACGAGAACAGGAACTGGTCCTGCGGCACGATGCCGATCTGGCCGCGCAGCGTCCGCAGCGGAATTTCGTGAATATCGTGCCCGTCGATAAACACCGTCCCTTTCGGCGGGTTATACAGCCGTACGAGCAGATGCGCCAGCGTGCTTTTACCGCTGCCGACCCGGCCCGCGATGGCAAGGCTGGAGCCCTTCGGCACCTTGAGCGAGACGTTCCGGAGGGAGGGCCGCTTCGCTTCGGGGTAAGAAAACGTCAAATCCCGGATCTCGATCTCGCCGCCGATCGTTTGAATCTCCGGCTTCGCGACAACGTCGTCCACCACGTCCGGCTGCGTATTGAAAATTTCCAGCAGCCGCAGCTCAGACGCCTTCCCGCGCTGAAGCAAGTTAACGACCCGGCCCAAGCTTTCGATCGGCCCCATGAGAAGCGACAAATACGTATTGAAAGCGACGAATTCGCCGAGCGTAATGATGTCTTTCAGTACCATTATGCCGCCGAGTACGACCGAGACGAGAAAGCTGAGTCCGACAATCCCGGCGCTGAGCGCTCCGAACAACGAATTCGAGCGCACATACCGCCGGTTCATTTCGACGGCCCGCCGGTTATCCTGGGTGAACAGCTCCCGCTCCGCTTTTTCCTGTACGAATGCCTTGACGATCCGGATGCCTGCGGTAAACTCCTGCACGCGGCTCGTCAAATCGGAGATCGCGGATTGCATATCCGCCGACTGCTGCATAATCCGCTTGTTGAACCGGTAGGCGAGCAGGCTGAGCAGCGGCAGCGGCAGCATTGTCAGCAGCGTGAGCCAAGGATTGACCGAGCTCGTCATGGCCGCAACGGAAACGACGATCAGAAATACGGCTTCCATGACGTTGAAGTATCCTGACATCGTCACCTCGCGAATGACCCCAACGTCGCTGATGGCGTGCGACATCAAGTCCCCGATCCGCCGATTGTTGAAATATTGCGCCGACAGCTTCTCCCAGTGGACGAACAGCTCGCCGCGCACCCGCATCTCCAGCTGCCGCGACAGCCGGAACAAATAAATGCGGGAAACGGACCGGAAGAAAGCGATCCCAAACCCTGCGGCAATCATCCAGACGCCGAAACGGACCGCCTTATCATAGGTCAGCCCGCCTGCTTGGAGGCTGTCCGTAAACCGTCCAAGCAGCCAAGGAATGATCAGCTGCAGGATGGACGATATGGACAATAATGCAAAGCCCATTAGGTAAGGCAAACGGTTCCGCTTGATATGAGACCAGAATATATTGTTATTCTCCATCCGTGTTCCTCCGTCGCAATTGAAGACTATTGTAAGGGTACCGCGATCGGGTGGAAGAAACCATGGATATGTTTACCTTATAAAATGGACTATTTGACTTTTTGGAACTGCCAAATATGAATTTTGGCACACCCGCCCGGCACCCACTGTTCGAGAGGCGCCCAACGTTCGGGATCGCTCCCGTCCCACGCCCCCGGCTCCACAGCGTATTCGTCCTTCCGGGTACGGACGGCCCGCATGAACCGGTATTGATCGTCGGTAAGCCCGCTCCACAGCTCCACGAACAGCCCCGGCTGGTCGGTTCCTTCATACAGCTCCATCTGGGGGAAATCGTCGCTCAGCCTCTGAGACCATGCCAAGTATGGGAGGCGATATGACGCATCAATTCGGTATTCGACAAAAACGATACACATTTTTTTCACAGCCTTTGCTTTATTTTGGACAAGAAAATGATACACTAATAGTAATGGGCTAGAGAAGACTATTGCAAAATTAGACGTTCAGGAGGTTAGTCCATGGACACCGGAACACACCTGGTGATCGGGCTCGGCCTTGCAGGCCTGGCTTATGTCGATCCGGTTGTGGCAGCAGATCCCATGGTTTCGACAGCCGTATTGATCGGAACGGTGGCCGGTTCACAGGCGCCCGATGCCGATACGCTACTGCGGCTGAAAGGAAACGCCGCTTACATTAAAAATCACCGTGGCTTATCCCACTCGCTGCCTGCTTTGGTGCTTTGGACAGCGCTTATCTCCGGCATCCTCTGGCTTGTCTTTAACGATTTGCCGATGGCGCATGTGACCATGTGGGTGTTTATCGCGGTTGCGTTTCACGTATTCACCGATTTGTTTAATGCGTATGGAACCCAGGCGCTTCGCCCGATTTCAGAGCGATGGGTCTCGTGGAATATCATTCACATTTTCGACCCGATCATTTTCTCGTCTCACGTGCTCGCCATTTTTATATGGTCCGTTCATCTGATGCGTCCGGAAATTCTGTTTCCTATATTATACGCCTTCCTCGCCCTCTATTATATATGGCGCTCATGGACCCACTACCGGCTTGAGTCAGGGCTGCGCCTGCAGGATTCGATTTATGAGCCCGGCGACCGGTACACGCTGATCCCGACAGTCCATCTGCACCAATGGCAGATCGTGAAGCGGAAGCAGGACGGTTCGTTTCAGCTCGGGGAGCTCAAAAACCGCAAGATCCATTGGATCGACCGGGTTTCCTGCGCCGTCCACCCTGCCGTGGAGGCATCCAGGGCTCACCCGAATGTCGCTTGCTTCCTGTACTTTACTTCCTATGCCTGCGCCGAGCTGAAGGAGCACGCTTGGGGATACGAGGTGCGCTGGGCCGACGTACGCTACCGGCACCGCAAGCAGTATCCGTTCGTCGCGGTGCTGCTGCTGGACAAAAAGCTGAATACGATCGATTCGTACGTAGGCTGGGTCAGCGATTCCCGGCTCGAAAAGAAGCTGCGGATGGGCGGCGCTTAACAGGCGGGCTCATCCTCCTCTTTTTCTGCTGCCATGGAAAAAAGCTCAAGGATTTCTCCTTGAGCTTATATTCGTGAAGCTTTGTTTCCAAAGCCCTGCGGTTAGCGGGCTGCGCCGCCGGAGATGGCTTGCTCAGCGATTTGGACCAAGCGGCGGGTAATGTGACCACCGATTGCGCCTGTGTCGCGGGAAGCCATGTAACCGTAGTAGCCGTCTTGCGGAATTTGAATGCCCAGTTCTTGAGCAACCTCATACTTCAATTGCTCCAAAGCTTGGTTTGCTTGAGGTACAACCAATTGATTGCTGCTGCGGGATTGTCCTGCACCCATGTTCAGCACTCCTTTCAACGGGATGATGTCTTTGATGTATTTGCAAGCTTGCAAGCTTATTATGTGTCGTATGCCTGAACTTATACTCCCTTTTGAAAAATCAATCGCAGTTTCAAATTTTATCGGAAAGGCAGGTGCGGTCTCGTCATGACGAAAGGATTAGGGTTGTTTTTTGCCTTCGGGGGCACGGCGCTCCTCGCGTGCATCAGCTTCTTTATGGCCACGGGCAAGCCGTGGCTGGCTGCGCTGTTCGGCTTGTTGTCGATACTGTTTATCGGCGCCGGTTTTATCGTGAAAGCCAAACTGAGAAAGCGAAACAAATAAGAGCTTGCCCAGAACGAAGAAAGGTTCGTTCGGACAAGCCCTGGGATGGGCTACAGTACTACGTAGCCCATTTTTTCTTTTACCCGCTTCAGCATTTGCTCCGCTTGCGCTGCCGCGCGCTCTTGGCCTTGACGCAAAATATCGTACAGCTCGCCCGAGCTGCGGATCTCTGCATACCGCTGCTGGATCGGCTCCAGGACAGCGACGACCGCTTCAGCCAAATCCTTCTTGAACGGCCCGTAGCCTTGCCCCTCGTATTGCGCTTCGATCTCCGCAATCGTCTTGTCCGCGCACTGGGCGTAGATGCTGATCAGGTTGCTGACCTCCGGCTTGTTTTGCGGGTCGAACTTCACTTCCCGCCCCGAGTCGGTCACAGCCCGGCTTATTTTTTTGCGGATCACGTCCGGGGCATCCAGCATGGCAATGTAGCTGCCGGCGTTCGGATTGCTCTTGCTCATCTTCTTGGACGCGTCATCCAGCGACATAATCCGTGCGCCCACTTCGGGGAAGTAGCCTTTCGGAATCGTAAACGTGTCGCCGTAGCGCTGATTGAAGCGATGCGCCAGATCGCGCGTCAGCTCCAAGTGCTGCGTCTGGTCGTCGCCGACCGGGACAAGAGCCGTATCGTACAGCAAAATGTCGGCGGCCATCAGCGACGGATAAGTGAACAAACCCGCTCCGACGGATTCCTTGCCGGCGGACTTGTCTTTGAACTGCGTCATGCGTTCCAGCTCGCCCATATAGGTGAGCGTCGTCAGCAGCCAGCCGAGCTCGGCATGCGCCGGTACGGTCGATTGCAGGAATACGGTCGCCACATTCGGATCGATGCCCGCCGCCAGGTACAGCGCAGCGACGGCTTCCGACTGTTCCTTCAGCTTTTCCGGCTCCTGCGGCACCGTAATGGCATGCAGGTCTACCGCCATAAAATAACAATCGTGCGTATGTTGAAGCTTCACGTAATTTTTCAATGCGCCGATATAGTTGCCGAGCGTCAGCTGACCGCTGGGCTGCATGCCGGACAATACTCTCAATTTGGACATTTTGCAGTCCGCCTCCTTTTCTCATCTCGCCTGTAAGCTTCCCAAGAAAAACAAAAAGGCCTCCCGCCGCAAGGGACGAGAGACCGTGGTGCCACCCTAATTTACCCGCAATCGTACTGTCCAAGACAGACAGCGCGGGCCTTCAGCCTCCTGTAACGGGGAGGAAACCGGACCGGCCTACCGGCGCGCAACGCTGAATCGAAGCTTACCCGGGCCCGGGTGCGTCTGCGCACGTTCAACCTTCAGCTCAGGGACCCATTCGTTCAGCCGCCGCCCGCCGGTTCGCACCACCCACCGGCTCTCTGCAGAGCTTGCCTGCCGCCTACTTATTCCCATCATCGCTCTTATTAGACGTCATTGTACCTAAACGCCCTCCCCCTTGTCAACCTCGGAATCGGAACAGGAACGTTCACCGCCGCAGCCATGCGCTTTCCCAGACTTCATCAACTCTCAAAATCTTGTCCTATATACGAATGAAACCATTGCAAACAATCGTCCAACGGCGGGTCACGAACATTCTCGCCGTGCTTTGCTGCTGGAGAAAATCTCCAAAGCCGAACCGGCCAAAGCGCCGCACGTGTTCCCGAATTTCGACTTCGGCGCCTGATCAAAACGATTTTCCCGGGTGACAGTCCCTGGCTCCTCTGGTACAATGGAAGCGATTTACGATCGGACTATTTTACCGGACAAAGGAGAACTTTCGGAATGATAATTAAGCAGATCGACTGGCAGGGAACACCAGCCTATACGCTCGAAAACGACCACCTGATCGTCAGCATCTGTCCATCCGTCGGCAACAACGTCTACAGCATTTGGGACAAAACGCTGGAACGCGAAATGCTTCGCGTACCAACCTCGCCGTCCGAGATGGCCACCGAGCCGGTGCAATACGGCACGCCGATTCTGATGCCGCCGAACCGCATCCGCGATGGCCGCTTCACATTCGAGGGCCGCAGCTACCAATTCGAGATCAATAGCGTTCAGGGCAATCATATCCATGGCGTGATCAAGAGCCAGCCTTGGACGGTGCTTGCCACCGGCGAAAAGGACGGAGCCCTCTACATCACGTCCGTTTTTCGTCTAGTCGACGATGCACACGTGCAGCATCAATTCCCGCACGAGTTAGAGCTTGAAGTGACTTACGAGCTGCGGGGCAGCACGCTCCGTCATCTGCTGAAAGCGACCAACCGCGGCCAAACGTCCGCTCCGTTCGGCTACGGGCTGCATACATGGTTTTTGCTGGACGGCGAGCCGGAAAATTGGACGCTGCAGCTGCCGGCGATCGGCATCTGGGAGCTGGACGAAACGAGCGTGCCTCTCGGCCATATCGCGCCGCTCAGCGACAAGTGCGCGAAGCTGCCCGAAGGCGACGTGCTGAAAGGCCACAACTTGGACACTGTGTTCCAAATCGGGGATTATCCCTGCCTCGCCGTGCTGTCCGGCCCGAAGGCCGATATCCGTTACAGCGGTTCCGATCTGTTCAAGCAATGGGTCATTTATACGAAGGGTGAAGCCCGGGATTTCATCTGCCTGGAGCCGTACACTTGGGTCACCAACGCACCGAATATTAATCAGCCGGCCGAGGTGACAGGCTTCCGGGCCATCGAACCGGGAGGTTCGCTGGAGCTGGAAGTAAAGCTTGAGGTCGCTTACAAATAACGTTTAACCATAAAAATCCTTTATGCTGCAAAGAACGACAACAGTCAGTAGCGCACGCTGCTGACTTTTTTATCCCAGCTCTGCGATTAAGCGGGAAGATACCAAAAGGCTGCGCCCCAGTCAGGCGTCAGCCTTTTTTTCTTGTTTCCAGTCCGAAACACACACCTGCCCCGCTCTTCTTCGTACGATATACAAAACGAGCGAAGAAAGGCAGGCTGGACAGATGAGCATCAGCAAATCCGACTGGTTCGACGGCATTACCAAATTATTGACCGAGGATAAACAAATGAAAACCATGTTTAAGGACATGGAAAAACTGGAAAAAGAAATGACAGCTTTAATGAAGCAGATGGAAGCGCTCAAAAAGCCGAAAAATAAGAACTAGCCCCGGGCAAGCTGCTGCTTCACCGTTTCGACGGTATTTTTGAAATACGGCCGGTAATCCAGATGTTCGACAAAACGCAAAAACGTCTCTCCGATCTCCCTTACCTGCTTGGCATAAGCTGACCATTCGATATCGTACTTACCCAGTTGACGGGGGTATCTTCCCTCCCGTTCCTCCACTTCCGTGAATTCTAACCGGCCGTCGGCCTTATGCCGTACGATAAACGAGAACGCCCGGCATTCCGGGTCGCCGCAGCCGCAGCAGAAGAACGGCACACGCTGCCATTCGTCCGCCGGCGCCCAACGAAACGGCTCCACATCTTCATGGACGCTGAGCAGCAGCGCCGGAAGCCCCACGTCGATGCACAGCGGTTCGTCGATCAGCGTTTCGCCGTCAATCTCCAGTTTAACGTCGGCATGTACGATTTGCAGGTCCGCATCGAAGGACCAGTTGCTGCACGTCAGCAAAAATCCCAAGACAATCCCTCCTCCGTCAGGTGGTCACATTTACCAATTTCCTATCTGTGTATATTCTTTCGCGTGGAACATACTACCTAGTGAACGGAGGTGATATCGATGGGCGCAGGACAATCCCGCAGCAGCAACCAATTGGTCGTACCTCAAGCTAACCAAGCTTTGGAGCAGTTGAAGTATGAAGTTGCTCAAGAGTTGGGCATTCAGATTCCTCAAGACGGTTATTATGGCTTCATGGCTACCCGTGATACCGGAGCAATCGGGGGTCACATCACTCGTCGTCTGGTTCAAATCGCCGAGCAGCAGCTGGCTGGCAAGTTCACAAGATAATGCACGACCTCAATACTTAACCGGGCGGCTCCTTCGGGACCGCCTTTTTCCGTTGCCATTCATTATAACAAAACTATCATTTGCTTTCTATTTGATCCCGAAGTTGCGCAGCAATCATTCGCCGGCCTTCACCGCGTGTTCGACGTTAATCGCATAAAGACAGACTTCCCTATCCGTACCCGCACTTGGGACCATACCTTCAAAACGCATTCCCAGCTTTTCCAATAGCTTGGCCGACGAGTGATTATCTTTATAGGTAATAGCCACAATGCGTTTGAGACCCAGTTCGGATTTAGCATAAGCCATCGCGGCGGAAGCCGCCTCGAAGGCGTACCCTTTCCCCCGGAATTCGGGAAGAAAAGTATATCCAACATCGACATCCTCTAAGAAATCTCGTTTGGCAAATCCGCAGATGCCGATCGGCGTGCCCCCCTCTTTCAATTCCGTCAAATAAAATCCGAACCCCAAACGAGCATACGTGTCCAGCGGTCCTTTTATAATAAAGCTCCGCGCCTCATCGAGCGTTTTCACGCCTTTATCCCCGATGTACCGAATCCAGGAAGGATCGTTCATAAGCTCCAGGATAAACGACGCATCCTCTAGGGTCTGGTGGCGAAGAACCAGCCGGTCGGTTTCGAGCACTTTCATCATTGTTACCCCCGGTTGTTTATACGCTTAACAATCCAAAAAGTTCCATATCTCCCCTTTTAAAATCAAAAAAACCTCCCGATCCAGCGATCAAGGGAGGGTGTACGTTATATCGAACAATTAGAGCATCAGAAGGATTAAATTTAGTTGAAAACAAAAAAGAATGTAGAAAGTTATAATGGGATAAAAGGTAACCTAGGTATGAGTGCAGTAAGCTTGGTCAATCAAAAATCGCGTTTGTTTTTATTGGACTCGCCAACCAAATTCGCCATGTTATAGTTTGATTCGAAGGTCACGCTGGTGCAAAGCAAGTCTTGGCGCATCGCGAATTCAAACTGAATCTCCCCGTGCGTCCAACGTTTTAGCTTCAACGATTCCAGAGCGGTATGGCGGAACGAAAGCTGCTGGCTTTCGGACAGGCCGCGCTCTGACATCTTGATCTCCGTACCCTTGCTCTCCAGAGGAAAATGCCGGATGCCGAACTTTCCAACCATGTTATTTCGAATCTGGACGAAAACCGTCCCCGAGGTAAGCTGAGCCAGCTCCTCTTTCAATTCACGAAACACCAAATCCAACTGTCTGGCTAAAGGCAACTGTTCTAAAATCACAGAGTTCCTCCTTTCAAGTAGTGTAATTGGAATATTATGTATACCTGAGGCTCTAGACCCATTATAGGACAATATAACCACGTTGACAACAAATTTTTTTCATAAAATAAACGATAATTCAACAAAATTTTACATTGTTAGACATCGTGCAGTTGTCACCGATTTCATTCCGGCCATCAAGCGGCCCCTCAAAACAAGCTTAAGCCCCGCCTACAATAGGCGGGGCCAAAAATTACTCCGTCAAGCGCAGGAACTCGTTAACGTCGGCGATCGTGACGTCCATCGCCTGCTGCCAGAAGTCCGGCTTGCGCAGGTCGACGCCGAGATGCTTGCTCGCCAAGTCTTCGACCGTCATCCGTCCGGTATCGCGCAGCAGCGCGATGTACTGGTCTTCGAACGCCGCGCCCCGGCGGAGCGCTTCGGCGTACAAACCGGTGCTGAACATGTAGCCGAAGGTGTACGGGAAATTGTAGAACGGCACGTCCGTTAAGTAAAAATGCATTTTCGATGCCCAGAAGTGCGGATGATACTCGGCAAGCGTATTCCGGTATGCCTTCTTCTGAGCGGCTTCCATCAATTCGTTCAACCGCTCAATGCTCACGATCCCGTGGCGGCGCGCTTCGTAAAAGTCCGTTTCGAACAAGAACCGGGCATGAATGTTCATATAGAATGCGACCGAGCCCTGAATCTTATTCTCAAGCAGTGTGATGCGTTCTTCGTCGGTGGTCGCCCCTTTCACCGCCGCGTCGGAGACGACCATCTCGGCGAACGTGGAAGCCGTCTCGGCGACGTTCATGGCGTACTCTTGAGCCAACGCCGGCAGATCGTTCATCACATGCTGATGATAGGCGTGTCCGAGCTCGTGCGCAAGTGTCGATACATTCGATGCGGTGCCCGCATACGTCATAAAGATGCGCGTTTCTTCGGAGATGGGAAACGACGTGCAGAAGCCGCCGGGACGTTTGCCTGCGCGATCCTCCGCTTCGATCCAGCCATTCTCGAACGCCATCACGGTGAAATCGGCCATCTTCGGGCTGAAGCGGCGGAACTGCTCTACGATGAGCTGCGCGCCCTGATCGTAGCTGAACGTCGTATTGCCGTCTCCGACCGGAGCGTCGACGTCATGCCATGTCAATTTCTCAACGCCCAGCAGCTTCGCTTTCCGCTCCAGGTAACGGACGAACACGTCTTTGCTTTGCTCGATCACGCCCCACATCGCATCCAGCGTTTCCTTCGACATCCGGTTGATGGTTAGCGGCTCCCGATGAATCTCATCCCAGCCCCGGCGTTCATACAGCTTTAGCCGGAAGCCGCCCAGGTGATTGAGCGCGTCGGCGCAGTAATCGGCATGCTTCGCCCATTCCCGCTCCCACAGCTCGAATACCCGCTGCCGCACGCCGCGGTCCGGGCTGTACATTTTGTTGGCGGCTTGTCCCGCCGACAACTCCGTAACGACCCCGTTTTCTTCGAACGGGATGCTGAATTTGCTCACGGTCGTGTTGTACAGCTCGCCCCAACCGTGATACCCGTCCACGGCAAGGTCGTGGATCAGCGCCTCCTGCTCCGGCGGCAGCTTCTCCGAAGCGAGCCGACGCCGCTCTTCAAGCGGGTAAGCGATTTCACTAAGCTCCGCGTGAGCAAGCAAGCCTTGCCAAGCCGGTTCAGGAATGCGCCGCAGGAAATCGTCGAACCGCGTCAAAGCGGAAGCGAAGGTGGCTTGAATCGACTTCACCTGCCCGGTTAGCTGGACCGCCCGCTTGTCGTTCTGATTTTCTGCCGTCAGGCAGCCGGTGAACGACTCCGCTTCGCGTATTTTCAATAAGGCCGTTTGCGCCAGCACGATCACGGGAAGCAGCGTTGCCGATTGCTCGGCCGTTTCCGGTACGGCCAACCCGCTTAACGTCTCGTCCAGTTCGGCGATGTTCGATTGCAGCTCTTTCAAAAATTGAATAAAAGCATTAGACCCGCTGCCTCCCGGAAAAAAGCGTTCCAAATTCCAAGTTTGCGGCAAAGCATTACGCATGCTATACACCTTCCTTATTTATACATTATGTATCTCTTCCCATTAAACCACAATTTGGCGTAAAACCAAAATGGTGTGGCCCCATTTTTTGGTTGAATTTCAGGTCTCGGATATGATTAAATGGAGACTATAAACCTTTAGACTGGAGGGACTGCGAATGAGACCTTTGCAGATTTCACCCGAGACGGCGCAGAAACTCGCGAAGGAATTGAACGTTCCGATCGAACACCTGATGCATATGCCTCAGCACATTCTTCTGCAGAAGCTGGCCGAGCTGGCCGGAAAGGCGAAGGACAATTCCACGACTGCGGCACCGGATCAAGATTCCGGCGTTTCCGGCCGGGAGTAAACGTATGATACCTTTTGAGAATACATGGCCCTATGAACGGATCGGACAAGACGTGTACGTTCATAGCTGCCCCTTTTGCCACGCTGCCAATGTTTTGTTGCCGCTCAAGCTTAAAGACCTCTCGGAACTTCGCGAAGGCGTCAAAAAGCTGCTCGTCTTCCCCTGCTGCCGAAATAGAGAGACGCTGGTCGATGCCGACCAAGATTATTTGCTTGCGGGCCGTCCGCTGCGCCGATACGGCAAAGAGTAAGCGTTCCCGTCTTCCCAGGAAACCATCTTCATGGATTGCTTTTGTTCTATCGCGCGAATCAAACAAGGCAAAAAAACGCTTGAAGCATTCTCGGATCGATGCCGGGAAGCTTGAAGCGTTTTTGCGTTAAAGGCATCAGGTCAATTCCTGGGTCTCGGGTTCGAGAACGACCGAATCCGCAAGCACATTCTCACGGGTCACGGCCCACTGCTCGCGGCATGCCCGAATCATGCCAGCATCCATGATGCGCTTGTCGTTAACGACGCGCGAGAACCATTTGACCGCTTGGTTATACTGCTTCAGCCGGCGGTTGAGCTCCCCCATCAGGTACATCAAACGGGCATTGTTCATCTCCCCCGCTTCCGTCTCGAACGCCCGCGTGTATTCGTCCAGCGCATGCTGCAAAAAACGGGCTTCCTGCGCCTCGTCGTTCCGATAGCGGTAAAGCCAGGCAATATGGTGCAGCAGACCTGCGGTGATGCGCCCTTTATCGTTGACCGTCTGGGCCGTGACGAGCGAAAGCTTGTAGGCGTAGAGCGCATCCTCCCACGTCCGTTCGCCCCCGTAGTCTTTGTACGTCCAATGGTCGGCGATTTTTTCGCGGAATGCGTTTTTTTGCGCAGGCGTTAGCCGGTCCTTGGAATTTTCCGTCCCCGCAAACCCGCAGTGGGGGCAGATGCGTACGACATAAAAGTCGGGGTTGATATCCTTATAATGAACGCAGAAATCGGTGTCGGTGCCGGACGCCTTCTTGAAGCTCGGGCGAACGCGGGACGTTTGAAATACGACGTCGCAGTGATGACATCTGACGCTGACTTGAAATAAAGGTTCGACCACGGGACACACTTCCTTCGATCAGCTTCGTTTTCTGGTCTCGATAAGCTTCGTTAGCTGCTGCTCTGGCTGTTGATAAAATGATACGCCGGACCCTTCAGCCGCTCCAGTACGGCAAGCCGAAGCTCCCGGTCCATTCCCGTTTCTTCCAGCGCCTCCGCCATACAGCCGAGCCAGGCGTCCGCGCGCTCCGGCGTGATCGGGAACGGCAAATGCCGCGCACGCATCATCGGATGCCCGTACTGCCCGGAATACAGCGGCGGTCCGCCGAAAAACTGCGTCAGGAACAAATACTGCTTTTCCATGACCGGCGTAATATCTTCCGGGAACAGGGGCCCCAACAGCGGATGCGCCTGCACCTTCGGGTAAAAAGCCTCCACTATGCTGCGGATGGCCGCCTCCCCGCCGATCGCTTCGTAAAACGTCAACTCCCGTTCTCCTCGGGTCATACGGTTCATCTCCTAACGAAAAAAGATGCTAAGCTGCCTTGCGCCTTAGCATCGTTATTTTGTCAAACGCTTTATACATCTTCTTCGCCCGATGTCATCAACGTCTCCCTAATGACATACACAAAAGCGCATACGAGAATTCCAGCAATGATACCCATCATCTGAAATCACTCCCATTCTCATATTGGTACTATTGTACCATACATCGCTTGAAAATTCAGCCTTTTTCTGACGGCCCAGCGATTTTTTCGTCCCCTTGTCCGCGCGTCCGCGAGGCATGTCTCCCCGCAGCGGCTCATATATCAGAATGACAGGCCTTTTTCGAAAGGAAGTGGTACCTTTGCTTGGCAAACGAATATCCGTCCATGTCGCCGCATCGCTCGCCATCCTGCTGGCCTGCTTGATGCTCGCTTTCCCCTCCGAGGCGTTTCAAGCCTCGCTGAAAGGGGTGTCCATCTGGTGGGACGTGCTGTTTCCGGCGCTGTTCCCGTTTTTCGTCATCACCGAAATCATGCTCGGGCTGGGCATCGTGCATTTTTTCGGCATGCTGCTCGATCCGATGATGCGGCCGGTATTCCGCGTTCCCGGCATCGGGGGCTTCGTCATGGCTATGGGCTTCGCCTCCGGCTATCCGATCGGCGCGCGCCTGACATCACAGCTGTGGACGCAGCGGCTCGTCAACCGGGAAGAGGGCGAACGGCTGGTCGCTTTTACGACATCGTCCGACCCGATCTTTCTGATCGGCGCCGTAGCCGTCGGTTTTTTCCACGATGCCGCGCTTGCGGGCGTGCTCGCCGCGGCGCATTACGGCTCGGCTCTGATGATCGGCCTCCTGATGCGGTTTCACGGCAGGCCGGGGAAGCACGCCGACGAATACCGCCAGCCGGCGTTCACATCTCTCCCGGAAGCCTCCCCCGACCAGCCGCTGTGGCGCCGCGCTTTCGAAGCCATGCACCACGCCCGGATGAACGACGGCCGGACGCTGGGCACGATGCTGCAGCAGGCGCTCGCTTCGGGGCTGCAGATGATTTTCGTGATCGGCGGGCTCGTCGTCTTCTTCTCCGTCGTCATGGAGGTGATGGCTTCCGCGAAGGTGATGAGCTTGTTCTACGCGGCCATCGAATCGGTGCTGGGCGTCTTCGGATTACCGCTCCCGCTCGCCGAAGCGGTAGCCAGCGGCTTCTTCGAGGTAACGCTTGGGGCCAAAGCCGCAGGTGCGGCAGCCGGCGTACCGCTGGTATATCAGGTGGCGATCGCCGCATGGGTGCTGTCCTGGGCGGGACTTTCGGTGCATGCGCAAATCATCAGCCTGCTGCACCATACGAACCTTCGGTACGCGCCGTTCGTCGCGGCCCGGTTCATCCACAGTCTGCTGGCGGCCGGGCTTGTCATCGCTTTGTGGCGGCCGCTTGCCCCTTATCATGACGCGCTTGCCGCCTTTTTTCCCGAGCCGGATATGACCCGCCCGCTGGAGACGCTGACGCAGCATACGCTTCCGGCGGCCGGGCTTACGTTTGCTGCAGTGCTGGGCGCATCGCTAGTCCTATCGTTCTGCTTTCTTATAGCCAAAAGATGTATGAAGCGGATTCGATCATAAGATACTACTAGGAACCAACAGAAGCGTATCCGGTTCCTTCTGCTTCCGAAGTCGAGGAGCCAAATTCAGGGTCGAGGTGAAACGATGTATACGATGTTCCATCGAAGAGATTTGGCGCTGCCGCCTGCCATCGGGCGATTGACCGAGCTTGCTTTCAATCTGTGGTTTAGCTGGAACGACGGGGCCAAGGAGCTGTTCGCGGCGATCGAGCCGAAGCTGTGGGACCAGTTCCGGCACAATCCCGTGCGCTTGTTGACGGAAACGGATGCAGCCGTGCTGAAGGAACGCTCGGAGGACGAAGCCTTCCTGCAGCGGTACCGCGACGTCATGGCCGAGTGGGACGCGTACCGCGAGGCGGAAACGTGGTTTCAGAAGGAGTACCCGCAGCACACCCATCAGGCGATCGCTTATTTCTCGGCGGAATTCGGCTTTCATGAATCGCTTCCGATATATTCGGGAGGGCTTGGCGTTCTGGCCGGGGACCACTGCAAATCGGCCAGCGACTTGGGTGTACCGCTGGTCGGCATAGGATTGCTTTACAAGAAAGGTTACTTCGATCAAAAGCTTGATACGGAGGGCGGGCAGCTGGCCGAAAATATCGCCTACGACTTCAACAAGCTGCCGATCGTTCCCGCCTACGTTCCGGTGCTGGAAGGCCAAGCGGCCGAAGGTCAAGGGGATGGCGCGCCTCCGCTGCGGGAATTGACTGTTGATGTGCCGCTGGCTGACCGGACCGTCCACTTGAAGGTATGGCAGGTGCAGGTCGGCCGCGTGCCGGTCTATTTGCTCGATGCCGACTTGGAGGAAAACAGCCCCTGGGACCGCGAGCTGACGGCTCAGCTGTACGGCGGGAACCAGGATATCCGGATTGCGCAGGAGGTGCTGCTCGGCGTCGGCGGCGTCAAAGCGCTGCGGGCGCTGGGGATTCCGACCGGCACGTTCCATATCAACGAAGGGCATGCCGCGTTTCTATCGTTCGAGCGAATCCGTGAGCAGTTGGACAAAGGCCTGCCGTTTCACGTCGCGCTGGAGGTCATCCGCGCCAGCACCGTATTTACGACGCATACGCCGGTACCGGCCGGGCATGATGCGTTCCCGCTCCCGATGTTCGAATATTATTTCAGCCGCCTGTTCGCCGATTATCCGTCCGTCCGGCGGGAATGGACCCGGCTTGGACTCGACGAACCGAAGCTGCTGTTCAACATGACTCACCTTGCCCTGAACACCTCCACGCTGCGCAACGGAGTCAGCAAGCTGCACGGCCACGTGTCGCGTGAGATGTTCCGGGCTTTCCACGGCGGCATCGACATCCCGGAGGTGCCGATCGGGCATGTGACCAACGGCGTCCACCTGAGCACATGGCTCGCCCCCGAGCTCAAGGAGCTGTTCGACCGCTTTTTACCGGGGACGTGGCTGAGCCATCAAGCCAACAAAGACGTATGGAAAACCGTCGATCTGGTGCCGGGCGAATCGCTCTGGTCCGTTCATATGGAGCTTAAGCAGCGGATGATCCGGCTCGCCCGCGCCAACCTGCGCGAGCAGCGGCGCCGCAACAGACCGGCGGACCGGATCGAGGAGGTCCGGGACTACTTGTCCCCCGACGCGCTGACCATCGGCTTCGCCCGGCGGTTCGCGACGTACAAGCGGGCCAATCTCATCTTCAACGATTTGGAGCGGCTGGACCTCTTGGTGAACGATCCGAACCGGCCCGTGCAGTTCGTCTTCGCGGGCAAGGCGCACCCGGCCGACCGCCCCGGACAAGAGCTGATCCGCGAAATCTACAGGGTGTCCGAGATGGACCGCTTCCGCGGAAAAATCGTGCTGCTCGAAAATTACGACATGAACATGGCGCGGCATCTGGTGCAGGGGGTGGACGTATGGCTCAACAACCCGCGGCGGCCGTATGAGGCGAGCGGCACCAGCGGCCAAAAAGCCGCGATGAACGGCGTCATCAACTTCAGCGTGCTGGACGGCTGGTGGGAGGAAGGCTACGACGGCGCCAACGGCTGGAGCATCGAAGCAAGCGACGGGGCGGATGCCGGTACGCAGGAGCGCGAGAACACCGAAGCGATCTACCGTCTGCTCGAAACGGAGATCGTGCCGCTCTATTACAATCAACGCCCGCTGCCGACCCAATGGATCGCCCGGATGAAGCGTTCGATCCGCACGCTCGCGCCGGTATATAATTCGGACCGGATGGTCATGGAGTACGTGAACGAATTTTACGTCCCCGCCTTGAAGCGGACGCAGCATTTCGTGGCCAACCGCTATGACGAAGCGACCAAAGTCGCCGATTACAAGAGGTTTATCCGGAAAAACTGGCATCACGTCCGCGTCGCCGAGCTGAACGATCCCCTGGCTCATACGAACGCAACCTCTCCTAAGGAGGTCACGGCCACGGTGAAATTCGGATCGGTCTGGTATAAAGATACGGCGGTCGAGATTATCTATTACGAGGAAAAAGCGGGCCGCTGGGACCCGGTGATCGTGACGATGGAGCCCGTGCGCGAGCTCGGAGACAATACCGTGCTGTACCGGGCGGTTCTTCCGCCCCATCTCCAGCACGGCCCCCATTACAGCGTTCGCGTGTATCCGGTGAGCGCGAACTTCGCCCGCCGCTTCGAATTGCCGCTGGTTACGACCTTTTAACGGAACGTCGGGTCGAGTCTCGATCCAGCCTTTGTTCCGGGCGAGGCGCAACGGCGCACCGCGTCCGGAGATCGAACCGATACGCCGGACATTTCTCCCACCGCCAATCACTTGCCGCCAATCATCCCGCTCCCGCGAGCGGGATTTTCTTTGTTTCCACATCAAAAAGCAAACTCCGGACGGAAAACAGCATTTGGAAGCAACAAACAGTCCGGGCGCCGCAGCGTCAGGAGGACAGGCTCGCGCGTGCAAAGCCGGTAACGCGCTGGAACAAACTTGAGCCCGGGCTTCCGGCATTGTGTTATTTTACATTATTGATTATTATGGATGTAAACGGTAATGAAGTTTCAGAAAATCATACCGTGTGGTGATAACTGATGAATTGGACCTTGGCCTTGGCAAACGAAACGGTTGTGTTCCCCAGAAGCTGTAGTCTCATCGTCGTAGGCGAAACCAAAGAGGGCTCGCCCTTTTGCTACGAGGACAACTTTACGCTTCTCAAGGCTTCCGCGGAGGAACTGACGGTCACGCTCGATGCCGCGTCGATCCATCCGCTGGAGAAGCTGCATCATGTATGCTTTATTGAATTTTCTTTCCGCGAGCAGGGCATTCTGTATTATGCTTTGGTGGATCTGCTGCATTTGGAAACGAAGCGCAATGTATGCACGTTAACCTTAACCGCGCCGCTGGAGCTCAAGCAGTCGCAGAAAAGGCGCTATCCGCGTATTGCTCTGCCTACCCGTACGCCGGTTACCTCCCGGATCGTCGGGGTACGGGAGCAACTATCGTATCAGAACGTGGCGTTCACGGGACAAATTCTGGATTTGTCCAGCGGAGGGATGGCGTTTATGACGTCGACCCGCGTGTTTTGCCCGCTCGAATTGGAATTATCTTTTGTTCTTCCCGGCATTGCCCAGAAAATTACGGTCTATGGGGAAATCGTGCGCGTGGCCCATTTCAGCAACGATGCTTACCGGGTAGCCGTGCAGTTCCATCGTGTTCCGGACAGCATTGCCACGCTTATGGAGGAGTATTGCTCCGCTTCGGGAGCCGACAGCTGACGAAAGCGGATAGTTATAGGAGGATAACCGGTTGAAATACAATGTGATACACCGCGGCGATGACATCTCCATCCAATTGATGCACAGGTTTCACGAATTGATCCGTCAGTACGGGCTCATTCACGAAGAAGCGTCCCCTGATATCGTACTGTCCATTGGCGGCGACGGGACGCTGCTGAATGCGTTTCATCAATACAAGGACCAACTCGATCACATTGCATTTACCGGGATTCACACGGGGAGACTCGGTTTTTTTGCCGACTGGAAGCCGGATGAAGTCGAGCTGCTTGCCCAACTGATGGGCGAGAGCGCCAATCAAAACGACCTGCGCGCCGTCAAATATCCTTTGGTCGAGATCCAGATCACGACTCCCCAAGGGATCGAAACGGAGCTTGCGCTGAACGAATTTACGCTGAAAGGCGTCGACGCCACGCTGGTTGCCCAACTGCATATTAACAACGAGCTGCTTGAGACGTTCCGCGGCGACGGCATCTGCATCTCCACGCCGTCGGGAAGCACCGCCTACAACAAAAGCTTGGGCGGCGCCATCGTGCATCCGTCGCTCGACGCCATTCAGATTGCGGAGATCGCTTCGATCAACAATCGCGTATACCGTACGCTCGGTTCGCCGATCTTGCTGCCGAAGCATCATCACTGCGACATTTACCCGCGCGCGAACCAAAATATTTTGCTGTCGCTCGATCACTTGTACATGCAGCGCAACGATATCATCTCGATCCGCAGCCTGGTCGCCGCCGGCAAAAAGGTCAAGTTCGCCCGCTTCCGCCCGTTTCCGTTCTGGAGCCGCGTACGCGAAGCGTTCATCGGCTATGACATGGTCTGATCGCGCTGCCATTGGGCGCAAAAAGACCCGGTGCCCGTCCTTCCCGCACTTTCGCAGGGAGACGGAGCATCGGGTCTTTATTTGTCGTTACGCTTCCACGCGAGACGATTCGGACTTGGGCTTCGGCGGATTCTGGGAGGGCTGTCCGCTTTTCGGCTTGGACGCATGCCCCTGCTGCCTGTTCTGGCCTTGATGTCGGCCCCCTGGTCTTCCCTCGCCCTGCCGCCCAGAACCGTGCTGCGATTTGGACTGGTTTTGGCCGCCAGACTGCTGGCCCTGCCCGTGGCGGGGACCGTACGTCTTGCCAGACGGGTTGTACCGTTGATGCTGCTGCGACGGCGTGCGGGGGGCCGCAGCAGCGGCCGTGTCCTCATGCTGGTGCACGGAGACTTCGGCCGTTACAGCGGGCTGCGGGCTCGGCCTGTCGCCTTGTTCCGCCCCTGCGCCTGCCTCGGCTGCCGGTTTATCCTCGTAGAAATCCCCCGGCGCTCCGGTCGGTTCCATTCCGCTCTTGTTCGGCACCTTCTCAATGATGAAATAGGCGCAGCCAAAATTGCAGTATTCGTTCAAATAATCCTGAAGCGTGGAGATCATGCTGTCCTTCGTCGCTTTCGGATGGTTGTCCTTAAAAAATCCGCGCAGGCGGAGCTGGCTGTAGCCCCAATCGCCCACAATATAATCGTACCGCTCCAGCACCTCGCTATACCGGTCGCGGAACGCCTCGAAACGCCAGCCATTCTTATGATCAACGACCACTTCGTACGTTTTGCCCGCAATATGAATCACCGTATCACCTCCGAATTCTACGACTGCTTTGCCGATTGGACCTGTTCATGCGCATGATACGAGCTGCGAACGAGCGGACCGGACTCCACGTGACTGAACCCGCGTTTCAAGCCCTCCTGCTTCAGCTCTGCGAATTGCTCCGGCGTGTAGTACTTGGATACCGGCAAATGCTTGAGTGAAGGCTGCAAGTATTGACCGATCGTCATGATGGAACAATCGACGGCGCGCAAGTCGTCCATTGTCTGTAAAATTTCATCCCACGTCTCTCCGACGCCGAGCATGATGCTCGATTTTGTCGGGATCGAAGGGGCAACCCGTTTGGAGCGCGCAAGCAGTTCCAGTGAACGGCGGTATTTGGCCTTGGCCCGCACCTTGTCGGACAGCCGCTCCACCGTTTCCACGTTGTGGTTCAAAATATCGGGCTTCGCTTCAAGCACGGTGCGAAGCGCTTCCTCGTCCCCTTGAAAATCGGGAATGAGCACCTCGACTCCGGCCAGCGGCAGACGCCCCCGGATCGCCCGGATCGTCGCGGCGAACACCGAAGCCCCGCCGTCCTTCAGGTCGTCCCGCGCGACGGAAGTGACGACGACATGGCGCAGGCCCATCTGCTCCGACGCCTCCGCGACGCGCTCCGGCTCCTGCAGATCCAGCTCCGTCGGCATCCCGGTATTGACAGCGCAGAATCGGCACGCCCGCGTACAGATATCGCCCAAAATCATAAAGGTGGCGGTCCGGGCCGCCCAGCATTCATGGATGTTCGGGCATTTCGCTTCCTCGCATACCGTGTGCAGCGTTTTACCGCGCATCATGTTTTTCAGCTCTTTGTAGTTGTCTCCCGTCGTCAACTTGATTTTCAGCCAATCGGGCTTGCGTTCTATTTGATGAGTCGCCATGAATGCACTCCTGTTCCGCAACAAGCTTTTCTTGCGCTTGGATTTGAAGCTATTATATCACGAATAGGCCAACAATCCACTTTCGAAATTACTTTGGGATTGGAAATATGGTACACTGAGGAAAGGGTTTGGCAGCGGGAGGTTCGAACATTTACGATGATGAACATCGACAACATACTTAAGCTGGTACAATCCGGCGATCTGGACATCGCCGAAGCCAAACGGCTGCTGGAGGAAGGACTGTCCGGGGATCATACCGCCCCGGCCGGCCGCCCGGAATCGGCCGCACAGGCCAGAAGAACGCCGGAGCAGCCGGCGATCGATAAAAACGTACAAGACTCCAAAGAAGATGCCGGGCAGCAATCAGCCGGGGAAACGCCGATGCGCCGCAAGGCTGCCTTCCTGTCGCTTTCGGAAGACGCCGTTGACGACAGTCTCGGCTACGCGCAGCTTGATCTGAGCCGTCCGGCACGGACCGGCTTTCCCGAGGTCATCTACGGGGAAAGCAAATCGGCGGAGCAAATCGCCGCGATCTTCGAGCGGCTGGCCGCCCATACGGACCGCGTGCTGGCGACGCGCGTCGACGCGGAGAAAGCCGCCTATGTCGCAGAGCGCATCCCGGGGGTGAAGCATCACCCCGAGGCGCGGGCGCTGACTTGGCTGCGAAGCGGCGAAGCCGTGCCGGACGGCGGCAGCTACATCGCCGTCGTCTGCGCGGGCACGTCGGACGTGCCGGTGGCGGAGGAAGCCGTCGTGACGGCCGAGTGCCTGGGCTCCCGCGTGGAGCGCGTCTACGATGTCGGCGTGGCCGGTATTCACCGGCTGTTCCGCCGGCTGCCGGTCATCCGCGGAGCGAGCGCGGTTGTGGTCGTCGCCGGGATGGAAGGGGCGCTCGCCAGCGTCTTGGGCGGCCTGGTGGCCGTGCCGGTCATTGCGGTGCCGACGAGCGTCGGCTACGGCGCCAGCTTTCAAGGCGTCGCCGCGCTGTTATCCATGCTCAACGCCTGTGCGCCCGGCATTTCCGTCGTGAACATCGACAACGGCTTCGGCGCCGGATATAACGCCGCACTAATCCACCAAAACGGGACAAAGAGGGATGAAACGTGAAAATCTTGTATTTGGACTGCTTCTCCGGAATCAGCGGCGATATGACGCTGGGCGCGCTTGTCGACGCCGGCGCGGACCGTCACTATATCGAAGAAGAGCTTCGCAAAATTCAGATCGAGCCGTTCACGCTGGAATGGAGACGCGTGAACAAGCGCGGCATATCCGCGCTGAAGCTTGACGTCATTCTTGATCCGCATACGCCGCCGGCTCACCATCGCCATTACTCGGAAATCGTGGAGATGATTCATCGTGTCGGTTTCAACGAGCGCGTCGTCAAGCTGAGCCTCGCGATTTTCGAGAAGATCGGGGTAGCGGAAGCGAAAATACATAACATCCCGATCGACCGCGTTCATTTTCACGAAGTAGGCGCAATTGATTCGATCGTCGATGTGATCGGGGTAGCCTTGGCCATCGATTCGCTGGAGATCGAGAAAATCTTGTCCTCCGCCGTACCGCTCGGCTCCGGCACGGTGCATTGCGATCATGGCATTTATCCGGTGCCGGCCCCGGCTACCCTGGAAATGATGAAAGGGCTGCCTATCGCGCCGACCTCGTACTCTCTGGAGATGACGACGCCAACAGGCGCGGGCATTGTCTCCGGACTCGTCGACGAATTCGCCAAGGGCCTCCCGCCGATGATCGTGGAGTCGATTGGCTACGGGGCCGGAACGCGCGATTTGCCGAACCAGCCTAACGTGCTGCGCGTCGTTGTCGGACAGGCCGATCCCTATATGAACAAGTGGCAGGTGCACCACGAAGAGTTTTCGCACGAACACGTTCACGGACATCATCAGCCGGAACACCATCATCACGGACACTCGCACGAGCACGGCCACGGGCACCATCATCATGAGCACCCGCATGAACGCAACCATGGGCACCATCATCATGAGCACCCGCATGAACACAACCACGAGCACCATCATCATGAGCATTCGCACGAACACGGCCATGAGCACCATCATCACGGGCATTCGCATGAACACGGCCATGAGCACCATCATCATGAGCATTCGCATGAGCATGAACGCGGGCACGAAAAACATAGCCACGGCGATCATTCGCACGATGAGAAGCATCCTCACGTGCACCACAAGCATGACAACGACGGTCCGCACCATACTTCCATTCGGCAATAGTTACAACGAGCGGCTTTTCCTCCGGGAAAAGGCCGCTTTTTCGTTCTCTGCTTCACTACGGCAGAACGGCCAACGGACGGCTTCCCCCGGCACATGCGTAAGGTCTGCTTTGGGAAACCCGTCCGTTGGCTTGTTTAAGCGTCTCCGCGCTCCATAAACCGCCTCCGTACCTCGTCGTACACCTGCTTGAGCGGCACGCCGTGCGCTTTGGCCGCCTGCTCACATTCCTTAAACTCCGGGGCGAACTGAACGAGTTCTCCCTGATGGAACCCCGCTTTTACCTGAATGGGCCCCCAGGGCGTATCGACCCTATGAAACTCTCTTCCCAGACGGTGGCAAGAGGCCCGCAAATAACGCAAGCCAAGCGTCGTCGTTTCCCGGAAAATGACGTCCTCCATTCGCTTCGCGCCCTCATCGTCAGTCAGTACGTTCAGCATGACGCCGGGACGGCCTTTTTTCATAATAAGCGGAATCCAGTATACGTCGTTGGCCCCCTGCTCCAGCAGCAGGTCGGTCACGTACGAACAATATTCCGGATTCATGTCGTCGAGATTGGCCTGCAAAATAAGCATGCGGTCATCTACATGCTCTTCCCGGTGATCAAACGGCATCCGGCATCCCTCCATGCCTTCATCATATCAAACCGGACAAGGGATAAAAAGGCAGCGGCTCGCACATGCTACAGTTAAATGAAACCAGCGAATCGAAACCCGAACGAAGGAGGCAGCTATCGTATGGCGGCATTCCATGCACGAGTGTTAACCGCGGCGGCTCTGTGTGCCGCGCTGCTCGTTGGCCCGGCAGCAGGGGGATTGGAAAACCGGGGGTTCGCCTATGCTCCCGCAGCCAAGACACCTGCATTACCAAAAGCAAGCAAGGCGGCGAGTGGAATGAAAGCCGTGTTCTCCGAGCGCAAGGATCTGTTCCACAAAGTCAGTGCGGTTACCGGCATTCCTTGGTATTATTTAGCCGCGGTCGATCAATACGAACGGACGATCAACCTGGCCAAAAAGCGCCCGGCTCCTGACGGATTGATCGCCATATATTTTACCGATCTGCAGTGGGGCGGCATTCTTAACCCCGACCACGAAGACAAAAATGCGAAGAGCATTCAATGGTTCGGTGGAATCGGCAGGGACGGCTCCGGAGATGGCTTGGCGGACCGGATGAACGATCTTGACCGGCTGTATTCGATGGCCTCCAACATGCTCCAAAAAGGGAGTGCCGAGGAAGACCTCCGAATCGGACTTTGGGACTATTATCAAAATACGCGGAGCGTCGAGCGAATTCAGCAATTCGCCCGGATCTACGCCCATTTCGATACGCTCGACTTGTACGAGCACTGCTTCGTAATGCCGCTTAGCGCCGATTATTCCTACCGCAGCACATGGGGGGCCAGCCGCGGCTGGGGCGGATACCGTATCCACGAAGGAACCGATATCTTCGCCGGCTACGGCGTTCCGGTGCGCAGCGCCACGTACGGCGTCATCGAAGTGATGGGCTGGAATCCGTACGGCGGCTGGCGCATCGGGATCCGCGATCTAAACAACGTGTATCATTATTACGCCCATTTGTCCCGCTTTAACAAAAAAGAAGTGCAGCAGGGCAGTATCGTGAAGCCCGGCCAAGTGGTCGGTTGGGTCGGCAGCTCCGGCTATGGGAAGCCCGGCACGTCCGGGAAGTTTCCGCCCCATCTGCATTACGGATTGTACCGGGACAACGGGTTGACGGAATGGTCCTTCGATCCGTACCCCCATTTACGCAAATGGGAGCGGGAAGAACGCATGCGGAGCAAGACGACCCCACCGTGACGGAGTTCTCCCTGCCTGGGGCGTTCATATCGCTACGAATGATCCGGTGCGTAAACGCGGAAGCTTCCGCGTATCCCGTACCGGATTTATTTTGCTTTCGGCTCGACAGACGACTCCATGCTTCGCGCCTCCGATGCGTCGGGCTTCGCTGCCGGAACGTTTACATTCGGGAGCGAGATCCCCGGGGGCAGCGGCCCCGATTGGCCGACCGGATTGCCCCGGCCGTCGAAATAATAGGTAGGCACATCCCCAACCACCAGCGAGTAGGAAACAGGCAGCTCCGTTTCCACCACTTCGGGCGCGGAATCGAATGGAATAATGACCGTCATTTCGACCGTCACATGAACGTATACCTCCACCAAAATCATATTGATGCCGGCGCTCTGATAGCGCGTATTCAGCTCCACCTTGGCCGTGCCCGCAGGCACGAGCCGGATCGGAATATTCGGCCCGAACGAAGCGAGCAGCGGCGAATGCATCGCCTGACCGAGCGGGATATGTTCAGGAACGGAGCCTACGGCTTCCAGCTGCTTGGTGACAATATTGACCGTGTCGGCGGTAATCCGGCTGTGCTCCGCATAATTCAACATGAAACCCGTAATTTTGCCGCTGTTGTCGGTATGCCAATCGATGAGCTTCTTGAAATTGGTGTTTTGCGTCATCCGGTCCGCGATCGCCGAATTGATTGCTTCCGTCGCGATTTGCTTCACGCGCACCCGCGCCAGATGCACCAGTGGCTCCTTTAAATTGCGCTCGACGTACAAATAAGCTTGCATGCAGAGAAGCAGCAGAACGACCAGCACGATCAACAGCGTGCGCTTCAGCTTGCTTTTGCCCGAGGGACTGCTTCTCCATCTGCGCCTCAGCACCGCGGCTCCCCCTTCCCCGGCCTGTACGGCCCGTCTGTTACAGCCTATGCGGGCCAGCCGGGAAAAAGACGGAGCCGGATGGAAACAAGCTGCGCGGCTTCAAGCTGAAGCATAAGAAAAGCTTCTTATCGCTAAAAACTCATACATTCTATCATGATAAAAAACCGCCTTTCGCAAGGAAAGACGGTCGGAAAATGAGCCTTGCGGCTTTATGGCTTGATGCGGAGCAGCCGCATGCCGTTGGCGATCACGATAAGCGAGCTGCCCGTGTCGGCGAGTACCGCCAACCAGAGCGTCGAAGCTCCGAAGAAGATGAGCGCGAGAAAGACCGCCTTTACAAGCAGAGAAAAGGCGATATTTTGCTTAATAATCCGCAGCGCGCGGCGGCTTAGCCGCACCGTGTACGCCAGTTTGGACAGATCGTCCGCCATCAGGGCGACATCGGCCGTTTCAAGCGCCGTGTCGGTACCGGCCGCCCCCATCGCGATGCCTACGGTGGCCGTAGCCAGCGCAGGCGCATCGTTGACGCCGTCCCCCACCATCGCGACATGCCCGTGCTCGTTCATCAGCTCGCGGACGGCGGTTACTTTATCCTGGGGCAGCAGTTCGGCGCGGTAGGCGATCCCGCCCAGCTTGGAGGCGGTCGCCTCGGCCGTTCCCCGGTTGTCGCCGGTCAGCATCACCGCTTGACGGATGCCTGCGACGCGAAGCTGCTCCAATGCCGTGCGGCTGTTCGGACGAAGCTCGTCGGAAGCCGCGAAGACGGCCCACGGCTCCTTCGCCGTACCCAGCACCATGACGGTGTTTCCTTGGCTTTCCAGCCGCTTCAGCTCTCCTTGCAGCGATTCCAGGGAAATGCCCAGCTCTTGGACGAACCACCGGGGGCTCCCGATAAAGAATAAGCTGTCGCCGACTTGTGCTTTGGCCCCGCGTCCGGGCACGGCGGCAAAATCCGAGATGTCCGCAAGCGGCACGCCCTCCCGCTTCGCTCTCCTGACGATGGCCTCGCCGACGGGGTGCCCGGACCGCGCCTCGATCCCTCCTGCGATCGTCAGCACCTCTTCCGCGGTTCTTCCTCCTAGCGGAATGCATTCCGTCACCTCGGGCACGCCGGCCGTCAACGTGCCGGTTTTGTCGAAGGCGACGGCCTCTACGGCGCCGAGCCGTTCCAAATAGGCGCCGCCCTTGATCAATACGCCGTGTCTCGCCGCATTGCCGATCGCCGATACGATGCTGACGGGCGTAGAAATGACCAAGGCGCACGGGCAAGACACGACGAGCATCATCAGCGCCCGGTAAAACCACGGCTCGAACGGCTGGCCGAACGCCAGCGCAGGAATCACCGCAATGCCGAGCGCAATAAGGAGAACGGCAGGGGTATAGTACTTGGCGAATGCGTCGATGAACCGTTGCGACGGCGCTTTCTGCGCCTGGGCATCTTCGACCATGCGGATGATGCGGGATAGCGTGTTGTCTTCCACGCGCCGGGTTACCCGGATTTCCAGCGCCCCTTCCCCGTTGATCGTGCCGGCAAATGCCTCGCTGCCCATTTCCTTGAGTACCGGAACGGATTCGCCCGTAATCGGGGCTTGATTCACTGACGAAGTCCCTTGAACGACCATCCCGTCCATAGCGATTTTTTCGCCGGGCTTCACGAGCAGAATGTCCCCGACTTCGATCTGTCCCGTCGACAGCTTCATCTCGCTGCCTTGCCTGCGGACCAGCGCCTCCTTCGGCGACAAATCCATCAATCCGCGGATCGACCTTCGGGTCCGGTCCATCGTGTAAGCTTCAAGCGTCTCGCCAAGTGAGAAAAGCACCACGACAGCGGCCCCTTCCTCCCACTGCCCGATGCAGCCGGCGCCGATTGCGGCTATGGTCATGAGCAGATCCATGCCGATCGTCCCCGATTTGAGCCCGTAGATGCCGGTACGCGCGATGCGGAAGCCGCCGATCACCATGGCCGCGGCGTACAGCAGCGTGACGACCGACTCCGGCGCGACTTTGGTTAAGGCAAGCAGCCAAGCAAACAAAAACACCGCTCCGGACACCGCCGTCGGCACCGCTTTTTTGTTGCGTTTCCAGAACGGCTGCTCTCCGTAGGTCCCGGACAGCGTACCATTGTCGGCGATAGCCGTATAGCCCGCCTGCCTTACCGTCTGCATGACAGCTTCCCCGGCGGTCCCGTCATGGATGACGGTCATTTTGGCAGCCCCGTAATTGACCGAGGCGATCTGGACGGCCGCCAGCGCCCCTACCCGTTTCTCCAGCTTCCGCGCGCAATCTGCGCAGTCCATTCCTTCGATGCGGTACACGCTGGATATCGCTCCGGCCGCCGCAGCTTCCGCAGCTGCCAGAGCGGCGTTGGCCGCATCCTCCGTCTCGTGGCTGCTTCCGCAGCCGCAAGCGCCGTGATCGCGGCTATGACTGTGGTCATGATCCTGATGATCCCCACAGCCGCAAGCGTCATGGCTGTGGCCGTGATCGTGAGCGTGGTTTTGATCATGACCATGCTCGTGATCATGACGATGTTCGTGTTCGCACCCGGCCTTATGCGTATGCTTAAGCTCTTGATCGTGCCGGGAGTTGCCATTTCCATGAACGTCAGGATTGCTGCTGCGCGACGCTTCGGACCCGCAGCAAGATGGTTTGTCGGACATATCCCCATCTCCTCTATACAATATATGATTAATTGTTCATACGTTTATTACCATCTTATGACTCCACCGCAGTTCTGTCAACCGTCGTTCGCCCTTATTTTGTAGCAGTGGATGAAAAAGAAATATAAAAAAAAGCAGGAGGATCTCCCCCCTGCTTTAGTATGCTCACTTAGTGCTAGCCGTGCTTGACGTGCTGCAGCATCTGCACGAAAATTTGCTCGATGTGCTCGTCGTCAAGCGAGTAAAAAACCGTTTTTCCTACTTTGCGCCGCTTCACGATACGTAAATTGCGCAAATAGCGAAGCTGATGCGAAATCGCCGACTGCCCCATTTCCAACACCAATGTCAGGTCATGCACGCAGAGCTCTTTTTGCAACAGCGTATATATGATCTTCACCCGCGTCGGGTCGCCCAGCGCTTTGAATACGTCCGCCAGTCCGGCCGCCGTCGCTTCCGGGATCAGACTCTCCTTCAAATCTTCAATTTGAGAGGTGCCGCCACAGGTCTCATCGCATTGATCTTGCAGCACTTTTTCCAAGACACAACACCGCCTTCATCCTAATCAAGCTTATCTGTTGATCTCATTATAACAGAAAACCAAACGGCTTGCCGGATTCACCCATTAAGCCACTTGAAGAACCAATGCAAGAAGACCAGCGACCCGATAATTGCCAGGTAACGAAGCTTCCGGGGCATACGGATCCACAGCTTCAACAAGCGCATGCTGCACCTCTGCTCCGTTCTTTTGTTCATCCCGTCGAATCATCTCCTCTAATCCAGCTTCGAACAAATCAACTCGCCCGTTCGGGCATCGATCCGACGGATTTCCCGGCCCTTCTCCTTATGCTCCAGACGGTACATCAAGCGGTAACAGCGCCTTTTGCCGTTGCCCGAGTAATCGATCTCCCACCCCAGCTTCAAATCGAGAGCTTCCGCATAAATCCGGCGCGCCTCCGGCTCGTCTATGAGCGGTGTTACCTCGACGGCCTGCAATTGTGCCGGATCGACGGATGGACCCGTCACGCGTCCGATCTGACCCGACGTCTTGTTGACGGATAACCGGATATGCTTCAGCTCCAGCCAGACGCCCTGCTTCCCGATGCGGAAATCGAAATGTTCCCTGTCGGAATCGGACGCTTCCTCCTGCTGCCGCAGTTGCAAAAACGGCGCCAACCCAGGCTGCATGCGTGCCAAAAATCCAAGCGCGATGTCCAAACACTCGTCCCGTGACAGCCTCAGCTCCCCTGGAATCTCCTCTTCAAAACGAATAAACGACACCAGCTTTCCGCCGACCGAATCGATCTGCGCTTTCACCGTCTCCTCCGCCCGCTCCCGGAAAAAAGCGTCCAGCGAACGGTCCTCTGATGCAGCCGGCTGCCAATCGCGCCGCCGCCAGACGATACCCATCATACGGTCGTCCATTTTCACTTCTCTCAGCAGCACATACCGGTCCGGATCGAGTCCAAGCAGTTCCTGAACGTCCTGCGCCGTCCGGACAGCCGAGGCCTCGACCGCCAGCAGCTCGGGAACAGGCAGCCATACGGCCGGCTCTTCGGATGCCGTGTCTTCGTCTGCTTCGCGGGCCGCTTCCATCCCGTCCGCTTGGAAATGCATCCAGCGGGTTCTCGGTTCGTAGACCAGCCTCAGCTCATCCTTTTCCGTATCGTCGACGGACTTGTAAAGGAAGTCCAGCCGCAGGTCCAGCCTGGCGGTATCCGCAATCTGGCGCAGAAGCTGCTCCTTCAGCACAAGGGACTCCGGGACTTTCGGCTTCGTTTGCCGGCCGAAATACCGGAAGTCGCTGACGATGCCGCTGCGGTGAACCTTCACCCGGAAGCCCGACATCGGCAGCGGCAACCCCATGACCTCCTGCTCATAGAAGAAAAGCGTCCCGGAGTCTGCGGATTTGGTGCGCGTTAGGGAAAACGGCTTCAGCGCGCCCAGATAATGGTCGAGCGCGAACTTCTCCGCCCGGAGCCGCAGTTCCTCCACAGACAGCTTCGGCAAATCGCAGGCAGACTCCTCCACATCGATCGTATACTCGATCAGCTCCCCTTGACCGTTAAGCTCCACGGATAGGCCGCTATCGTTCCCGGACTTGTTCCATATGGGGTCTTCGCCCGCTTTCGTCCAGACGAACAGCGCCCGTCCGCCTTCGCGCTTGTCTTCGTGATAATCCGCAATCGTAAGCTCGTACGCTTCCGGGATGTCAAAGAGCTCCTCCGTTCGCAGCTTCAATTCGGCCAGCAGCTTGCGCGGTAAGACTTCCTCGGCGGATAATTCGGAAGCCCCGTCCGCTGGTGACGGCCTTGAGCCTGCCGGTTCGTCCGGGTTATCGTATCGTTTGTGCAACTCCTCCAACCCCCCGTGCAAAATGGTTTTCGCCGTGCCTGTCGGCTATGTGCGAAGCAAAACGGCCGTCATATCGTGCCAATCCTTGAACGTAATCATCTGTCTCTGCTTCGGCTACAACGGTCTGACCGCCGAACGCAAATCGAGACGCCTCCTGTGTATACCCTTTAGACTGGCAAGAGCGCAGTTAGGTTTCAGAGGTTTCGAAAAAAACTCGTTCAGCTCGGCCGGCCGGTTTAACTTATGGTTTATTTCGTTGGTGGACTTCCCGTTATTTTCTTTTTGAAAACGAATACATTTTATTAAAATTGTATTGAAAACGCTGGTATATTGTGGTAGCTTGATAATATATTTTTACAAACTTAATTTTACATATAATCTATTAATCTTTCATCGAACCTAGTATTTGGGACGAGCACTCACTTCCTACCGGGCCTTCCTCCATGCTCCCGCCGTCCCCGAGCCGCCAACTCTGCCGCTCAATCCCCTACTTCATTGAACCTGCATAACAACGCAGCAGTCGATGCGACTTGTGTCATTTTGCAACGGAATCACAGAACGATTCATTGTCGTTCTTGATTTTATAAAATCATGAAAAAGGAGCGAGCTTATGAAGATTCGCAAATGGCTGGCTACAACGGTCATCTTGACTGTTGTCGGCGCAACGGCAGCCGGATGTACCGGCGGCAACACCGGTACGGCCCCCGGTAAGGGAACCGAAGGCGGCGAGAAGAGCGCTGCCCCCAAGCAGGAGATCACCCTTAACTTCAGGACGGAGCCGGGAGCGATGGACGTCTCCAAATCGACGCAGGTGGCAGCGTTTACTGTCATGAACGCCGTCAGCGAAGGGCTGTACCGTCTGAATAAAGACGGCAAAGCCGAGCCGGGGTTGGCTAAAGACATGCCGAAAATTTCGGCGGATGGCAAAACGTACACGATCCAACTGAAGGACAATGTGGTCTATTCCGACGGCCAGCCGGTCAAAGCCCAAGATTTCGTCTACTCGTACCAGCGTACGCTGGACCCTTCGACCAAGGCGCTGTATGCGTTTATGGTGGCTTGGGTCAAGGGCGGGGCGGACGTGCAGAAAGCCAAGACCCCCCAAGAGCTCGAAGCGGCGAAGAAGGCGCTCGGCGTCAAGGCGCTGGATGATAAAACCGTGGAAATCACCTTGGAACGCCCGATTCCATTCTTCACCGAGCAATTATCCTTCCTGCAATTTTTCCCGCAACGCAAAGACATCGTCGAGAAGTTCGGCGACAAAAACGGCGCAGACGCAGATTCTGCCATCGGCCCGGGTCCATTCAAGCTGGCCCAATGGGACCATGAGCAGCAGATCGTCTTAGTCAAAAACGATAAATATTGGGACAAAGATAAAGTCAAGCTGGAAAAAATCACGCTGAACATCGTCAAAGACGAGAACACCGGTCTGAACCTGTTCCAAACCGGCGTTACCCAACTGCAAAATATTACACGCGAGAGCATCAATCAATGGGAAGGAAAGCCGGAATTCGTCCTGCAGCCCGAGCTGTCTTCCTGGTATGTTAAGCTGAGCCAGAAAAACGTGCCGGCCTTCAAAAACAAAAAGGTTCGTCAAGCGCTCGCGCTTGCCATCGACACCAAAGCGTACATCGAGACGGTTACAGGCAAAGGTCCCGTTCCGGCCACCGGCTTCGTACCGAACGGAACAAGTGACGGCAACGGCACAGAGTTCCGCAAAAAAGCCGGCGAGCTGAGACCGAAATTCGATCCGGCCAAAGCGAAGCAACTGCTCCAAGAAGGCTTAAAGGAGCTGGGCTTGGCGAAGCTGCCCAAGTTCAAGCTTCAGGCGGACGACAACGGCGTCGGTCCGAAATCCGTTGAGTTCGTTCTGGCCCAATGGAAGCAAAATCTTGACGTCGATGCCATCGGCGAGCCGGTTCCTCACAAGCTGCGCGTCGATAACGAGAACAACCACAAATACGAAGCGTCTCTCTCCGGCTGGAGCGCGGACTATAACGATCCGATGACGTTCCTTGAAATGTGGGTGACGGGCAATGAATTCAACGACGTCGATTGGTCGAATGCCGAATACGACAAGTTCATCAAAGGCGCGCAAGGCGAGATGGACAAAGCGAAGCGTTCGCAGATGATGGTCGACGGCGAAAAATTATTGATGGAGGAAATGCCGATCATCCCGAACTACTTCCGCTCCATGAGCTGGCTCAAAGACCCGAAACTGCAAGGTGCGATCTTCCCGCCATATGCGATCGAATACGAACTTAAGTGGGCCTATGTAAAGTAGTTCGAGCTAAATAGGCAAAAGCCGTCCTTCCCGTTGAACAACCAACGGAGGACGGCTTTTTCTATGACTGTCTTACTGGATCTGTACCATTGTTTGAACCAAGACTACGCCTTATAATCAGGGTATCGCTTAACAGCAGCGATAGCTGCCTGAAAGGAGAGTTCCGCATGGTATCAGCTTCATCCCGTCCAAGAGCGGTCATTATCGGCGCAGGCATCGGCGGATTGTCCGCGGCCATTGCGCTGCAATCCGCGGGGTGGGACGTCTCGGTCTACGAGAGGACACGCACCCTGTCCGGCATCGGCGCAGGCATCGTGCTCGCCGCCAATGCTATGAAAGCGCTGCGGCAGCTTGGAGCCGACGAGCAGGTAAGCCGCCTCGGAGCCCCTGTACGGAAAGCGGATATTTATACTTCGGACGGACGGCTGCTGGTGTCGCTTCCGACGGAAGAGCAAGCCCGCCGCTACGGGGCGCAGAGCTACCTGATCCACCGGGCCGACCTGCATTCCGTTCTGCTCGACCGTCTGGAGCCCGAAACGGTACACACGGATATGAAATTGCGTCGCTGGGAGCAGAGCGAGCGGAGCGTCAAGGCTTTCTTCGAGGACGGCACGACTGCCGAAGGGGACGTGCTGATCGGCGCCGACGGCCTTCACTCCGCCGTTCGGGCGCAGCTCTTCGGCGAAAACGCCCCGCTTCGTTATGCCGGATATACCGCGCTGCGGGGCATAGCGCATTGGCACGACGAACGGTTTCCATTCGAGCAAGGCGGCGGCTTCGAGGCCTGGGGGCCAGGCAAGCGGTTCGGCGTGTCGGCAATCGGACAAGGGCGCATCTTCTGGTTCGCCGCCATCAACGCGCCGCAAGGCCAAGAGCTCCCGCCCGCCGAGAGGAAGGCGGCCACGCTGCATCATTTTCGCGGTTGGATGGAGCCGATCGAGGCGCTGATCGCCGCGACCGATGAGGCGTCTATCCTTTCGCACGATATTTTCGACCGCCGGCCGCTCGCCGACTGGAGCCGGGGGCGTGTGACCTTGCTCGGCGACGCCGCGCATCCGATGCTGCCCAACCTCGGACAAGGCGGGGCGCAGGCGATGGAAGACGCTCTTGCGTTAGCCCGCTGCCTGCGGCAGAAGTGCGGCACGCCGGACACTCCCGGCGGCACCGCCGCTCTGCAGCAATATGAACGGGAGCGGCTCGGACGGACCGCGCTGGTCGTCCGCAGGTCGCGCGCGATGGGCCGGATGGTGCAGCTCGCGCACCCCGCCGCCATTGCCGTCCGGAACCGATTGCTTCGCCTGCTCCCCGCCCAGATGCAAATTAGCCGTCTGGACTGGCTGGTCGGATATGAGCCCTGACCCCGATCAGCGTCCTAGTAAGGCCAGCACTTCCTCAACCGACAGAGCGGCAATCGTTCTTCCTTCGCGCCCCGAAGTCGTCTCCGCCATAAACAGGGAGTTGTAGATCGCTTCCTCGGTCGCCTCCGCGACGGCGCGGAAGCATTCGGACATCAGCCGGCCGTCTTCGCGAGCGACGCGAAGCTCCAGCACACTGGAAGCCGGCGTATGCGGAATGCGGTTGCCGTTGCTGAAGGCGATCACGATGTCGCCGCTTCCATGATGAGCGATCGAGCCGGTACGCGCCAAGCCGAAGCCTGCCCGCTTGGCAGTCCGCTTTAACTGGCGGGCGTCCATCGGCAAGTCGGTGCCGACCACGATGATGATCGAGCCGTCGTTGTCCCGCGCTTCGCCCGAAGGGATTCGCCCACAGGCTTCCCAAGAATGGTCAAATCTTCCCCAAGACCGAAATTCGTCAGCACCATGCGCAGTCGGAGTAACGAAATAAAAAACGCCCGACTCGGCAAGTCGGGCGGTCCTTTGTTCAAATGTTCAAGCAACAGAGCGGGGATTACCCGATAGCCCAGTTGCCCTGCCGGAACACAGGCTCGCGGGTGCCGTCCGGCAGCTCGCCGTCAATATCCAGCTCTGCCGAACCGATCATAAAGTCGACGTGCGTCAGGCTGACGTTCGCGCCCTTGGCCAGCAGTTCCTGATTGGTCATCTTCGTTCCATTCTCGATCGTAAACGGATAGGCGCTGCCAACGGCGAAGTGGCAAGACGCGTTCTCGTCAATACCGGTATTGTAAAACACGCGGTTCAGGTTCGAAATCGGAGAATCGTGCGGCACAAGCGCCACTTCCCCCAAATATTTCGCCCCTTCGTCCGTCTTCAGCAGGGCATCCAAATATTCAAGCCCGACCTCGGCCGTATAGCTGACCACTTTGCCGCCTTCGAATGTGAGCGAAAACTTGTCGACCAGTCGGCCGTTCAAGTTTAACGGCTTCGTGCTCGTCACCGTTCCGTTCACTCCAGTCCGCAGCGGCATCGTGTACACTTCCTCCGTCGGCATGTTGGCTACGAAGTATACGCCCAGATCGTCCGTCGTCCCGCCGCCGTGCCAAATATGCCCTTCGGGCAGCTCGACCGACAAGTCGGTGCCGGGAGCCCGGTAATGCAGCTTCTTGTATTTTTTCTCGTTGAGCTTCTCCTTGAGCTGCTTCAACCGGCCGATATGCTCTTTCCAAGCCGCCACGGGATCGTCCGCGTCGACCCGGTTCATTTTGAAGATCGTATCCCACATCACCCGGACCCGCTCTTCCTCCGGAAGCTCGGGGAACACCTTGGCCGCCCAAGCGCGCGTCGGCGCTTTCACCAGACACCAGCTGAACTTTTTGTTGCGCACGTAGCCTTGGAATTTCTCCCTCGCCACGGCCGCCACTTTGGTCGCCTGCGTCACTTTGTCCGAATCGATGCCCTTGTACAGTTCCGGATCGGGTACCTTAATGTTGATCAATGCCCCGCCGTTCTCCGCCAGCTGCTCCATCATCGCCGGCATCCACTGCGGGTAGTAGTCGAACGATTCGTCGGGCGCATATAAGAACCGGTTTCTCGTCACTTCCTCGTCATCCCATTGAACCTGCACGTATTTCGCTCCCGCTTCGTAGGCCTTTTGCACGACTTTGCGGGTGAAGGGCGCAGCTTCCAGCGGCGATTCGATGTGAAGCACTTGTCCGGGCTGAACGTTCGCTCCGACCCGGACGACAAGCTCCGCGTATTTTTCCAGACTTCGGTCAAAAGCTTCCATGTTCCTGTCTCCTGTCCTATCGATTGGTTACCCGTTTCATTATACTAAAAGTCAGAAGGCGAACCAAACGTACTCCCAGGCTCAGATCCGGTCAAACGAAAGAAGCCCCTGACCTGTTCCATGAACCGGCCGGGGCTCCTTGCGATCGATGTCAGCCTCCTACACCATTATCATGCAAGAGCGTTTTTACCGACCCGTTTGTCGGCGATTGATACGATACGGACAAGCCATTCAAGAAAATGAACCCCAAGGTCAGAAGCACCAGCATTTTTTTCATCATACGGACACTCCTTCCAAAATTTTCTCGTATTCCTTTTTCTGCTGTTCCGTCGCACGATCAACGTGCTTCCAGAACAAAGAAACGCATCTTTCGAACCCTGAATAATAACGTAATTTTTGAGCCAGACCCAATGCGTGAATTAATTCATTTAAGGCTTGGTGCTTCCCTCCTCTTTTGAAGCTGTAAATGACTTTCTCATACCAAAAGTGAAACAGCTGCGTGCCATGAATGTGATCGCAAATCGTGCCTACTGTCGGGATTCTCTTTTCGAATTTGGAAAGGATCGCATCAACGGAAAACTGGTATCGGTTTGCAGCTTTCATGACGACCGATAAACTGGGAAGGATTTGGTTGGGAAATTCATCCATATAGACGGATAATTCGGGCAGCACTTTGAGGTTTCCCGTATTCAATTCGAGGATGAGCCCGTTTCCTCTCCCCCATACCTGGAATTTCTCAACCTCCTTTTTACCGACCTCGTCAAGACCTTGGAACCATGAAAGATCAGAATACTCCTGCACACAGCGCTTAGCCTCTTCGTATTGTTCCAGTTTGGTTAGAGCCACCCCTTTCATCAGACAGCCTTGACCGTAGTACACCACTAAATGCCGTTCCGTTTGCAGCGGTTGATGCAGCTCACGATGAATCTGCTTTTCGTAGATCGCAGTTGCCAGTTCTCTGAGTTCATCAGCGTACTGTCCGACTTTGTCCCACCTTTCGAAGGTGTAATAAATGTTGGCCATCTGCAAGAGAGCGTCCAGCCGGACATCCTCCGGCAGATGTTTGTAATGGGTTTCAAAACGAAATACGGCTTCTCTGTTTTCTTCCACCCCGGTTCCGATGAGCAATTGAAACAACCGGAACTGACTCATGACATACTGCGGGTCCTCTGTGTCTCCTTTATCGACAATTTGGCGATAAAGCGGAATAGCCTCTTTTTTCTTTCCTTGCTCAAACAGACTCTCGGCTAAAGAAAATTGCTGCGAGCAGGTCAACTGATCGTTCAAGAAACATTGGCCCAAGTACAATTCGTAAAGCCAACCGGGGCTGTGCCCCAACACGGATGCTATCTTGTCGAGCTGGTCTATGGTGACGGATCGAGGGTAATCCAACTGCTCAATACGGATTCCTGCAAGCTTGCTGAATTGCGAAGGCGTGTACCTGTGGAGCTGCAACTCATTCTCAACTACCGTTCTCATACTTTCCATGGTCGTTACCATATAAAATTCTCCTCCCTACCTATATCCATAATAGTACATCGGTCGAAGGGAAGTGTAAACAACCTACTTTATATGTATATTACTGGTTTGTAACCGCTATCACACAAAAAAATGAAATGTAGCAAAAATTGCTCTTCGGGATGAGCACTTTTCGCATCGACACGGCATCTTCCTTGTTTTATGATGAGGAAATAGACAATGGTGAACAAAAGGGAAGAGGTCAGCCTATGGAACATGTCATTGATATTCAGGATGTATCTTGGAAAAACGGCCAGAACGTTTTGCTGCACAATATCAGCTGGACCGTGCGTCCCAAAGAGCATTGGGCGCTGCTGGGCTTGAACGGATCGGGAAAAACGACGCTGCTGAACATGATTAACGGCTATCTCTGGCCAACGAAAGGGTCGGTGTCCGTGCTCGGCCACCGGTTCGGGGAAGTTGATTTGCGCGAGCTGCGCCGATCCATCGGCTGGGTCAGCTCCTCGCTGCAGGAGAAGCTGTATGCCACCGACATAACCCAGTATGTGGTCATCAGCGGCAAATACGCAACCATCGGCTTGTACGAGCGGCTGTCCGAAGAAGATCTGAACCGAGCGCAAGCGCTGATGCGCACGCTGGGCTGCACGCATCTGTGGGACCGGGAATTCCGGACCTGCTCGCAGGGAGAGAAGCAGAAGGTGCTGATCGCCCGGGCGCTGATGGCCGACCCGCACCTGCTGATATTGGACGAGCCCTGCAACGGGCTGGATTTGTTTTCGCGCGAAAAGCTGCTGGACAGCATCCAGGAGCTGAGCTGCCAGGAGCAGTCGCCGACGCTGATTTACGTCACCCACCATACGGAAGAAATCGTTCCCGCCTTCAGCCATACGCTGCTGCTGCGCAGAGGCGAGGTGGTCCGCAGCGGAGCCACCGAAAGCATCCTGGAGGCGGATATCTTGACCGAATTTTTCGAGGCCCCTGTCGAGGTCGAAAAGCACCGTCAGCGCGTGTACGTGCGGGCAGCCCACGGCGGGGACCCGCTTACATAGCGGCTTAAGAAGCAAAGCCAAAAAAGCTTAGAGTTCTTCTTCGTTCGGAACATGACAAAGGCCGCGCTAAGTAAGGTGGAAAAACCGGCGGCAGCCCCGAAGCAAAAAAGTCCGGGCTGCCGCTGTATGGGTTAACTCAATCCGCTAACCTGTATTGTTTATTGTTCATAATTTCTTCAATAACCTGTTGGATATCATCAGGGCTTTTCTGACTTGTATCAAGCAAATTGTTGTTTTTTAACCCGGATTGCTTGAATTCTTCCATTAGAATAAGACACCGCTCTCCCATCTGATGTTCCGGGAGTCTGAGCTGATCTCTTTTTAACAGGGTTTCAGGGTCAACCCATAAGACCGTATAGACAACATTGTCGGTTAAATCCTTTAGCTTATCTCTTAGCCAATACGCCTCATCCGGGAAAGTAACGTAATCTACTACAACATCAATTTCATTGAGAATAAAATTTCGGGTTAGACTCAAGATATTATTCCAAATAAGGGATAATTCCAACTTACTCTCCCAAGGTTTCTGGCGACCGTTAACATGCATATGGCTTACATAATCCCCTGAAACATATGCACTATTGTTCAAGCACCTTGCCAGTGCCTGTGAGGTCGTTGACTTCCCGACCCCTGCCGGTCCTGACAATAGGTATACCGTTTGCATTTTATCAGCCTCTCTTTTCGTGACATTCATTTACACTCGCTCCAATAATCCTTTTTCTAAACAAGTTGTAATCCATAGAACTTTTACGCTTGATCCAAATTGAATATGGATGTAATCTTTGTCTATCCGTCTTATGGACCCGGAGCCGAAAGCGCCATGTCTTATGGTCTTCCCTACAACCAGCCCGGCTCGATCCCGTATAGCATTTTTTTCTGCTGCTCCGCTGTTTTGGGCCACATCCTTTTTCGGAGGATTCATGATGTTCCTGATCGCCGTAACAAACTGCGATTCTTTAACCTCCTCACCGTCTCTTTTCCTATACGTTATAAGCTCCAGATGTTTCTTCGCTCGTGTCATACCAACATAAAAAAGTCGAACTGCCTCTTCCATCATTGCTACTGAGCTTGCTTTGAGATCGTCAGATGACGGAATAATGCCATCCACGAGATCAATCATATAGACCCGCTCAAACTCAAGACCCTTAGCACTATGAAACGTTGAAAAAGTCACTACATTCTGATCTTTCCTGAACTTCGCATTCTTTAGAACCAATTCCAGATGCTTTAACCTGCTCGCAAACTCCTCCATCGTCTCCAGCCCCACTGCAATCTCTTCCAATGTGTTAAGGATGCCCATTAAGTATTCCTTACGGAATCCAAGCCGCTCGCAAATCTTTTCAAGCGCCTTTTCATATCCCAATCGATCACGAATGACACGTATAGCATGTAGCGGCGGCATCCCCCGCATTTGCAGAAATGTTTCTTTGCTTGCAACCAACGGCCTCACTTGATAATCCTGCAATTGCACATGATTCAGCAAATTATCAAATACCGATTCTTTGTTGTCAATTTGCTTCAATACCGCCATCTGCTGTTTACTGATATATCCATTAAATTTCAGGTGGATCTTTTCCAAAATGTCCGGACGCTTGTCAGTAAAGCTCATTCGCATGAAATTTTTAATATCTTCAACCACCCAATGCGAAAAGAATCGATTGTCTGCATCTTTCATGAAAAAGGGAATCCCTGCTCGATCAAATTCATTGATCAAGGCAATCGATGAGGAATTGTTACGATACAATACGGCCACTTCAGAAAGCTGCTCCACCTTCTGAATCTGTTGAACCAGATACTTCGTTTGATAGATGTAATCCGATAAGCTTCTGATCTTCATCGGCTTACTTGATGGATTCTTCGTGAACATATTTTTGTCGTAACGGTTCTTATTTCGCTTGATGAACTGATTCGTTATGGTCACGATATCTTTAGAGGAGCGATAATTTTGCTCCATAAACAAGGTAATGGCATGAGGATATACTTGCTTGAAGTCCAGAAGGTAGGCAGGCTCCGCGCCACGCCAACTATAAATCGATTGATCGTCATCTGCAACCACGCAAAGATTCCCGTGCTTCCGAACCAGCTTTTCGATAATGGCATGTTGCACTGCGGAGGTATCCTGACTCTCGTCCGTAAGGATATAATCATACCGCTCCTGAACCCTCTGAAGGAGTTCTGTATCTCTCTCTAAAACCTGCTCTCCTATCGTCAGCATATCGTCGTAATCAACAAGCAACTTGCTGTGACCTGACCTCTTAAATGCCTCATATTCATGTAGAATCCGTTCCGCTTCCGGTACAGCTGCTCGAACCAACGACCATTTCTCCGGAGGAATCATTTTATTTTTGATGAAACTGATATAGGTCGTCAAATCATCCATCTGATCGTCGGTAATATTGTCGCCAACAATGGACTTGAACAAATTACGCAAAATCATTTTCTTGTGCAGCGGCAGATGTTTCGCATCCATCGTTTCTTGCTCTTCCAAATCCAGATCCCCTTCGATGATTTGGAAAGCTGTTCTTGTTTTCCGAAAATGTTCTCTCATTACCTCATAAGCAAAGCTGTGTATCGTCGAAAAATGGACTGGTTGAAGGTGCGGAAAAAATCGCTTAAATCGCTCCTTCATATCATGAGCCGACGCACGGCTAAATGTAACCGCCTTTATTCTCGATGGATCAATTTTTTTCTCCTCGATCAAATAACCTATCCTCATGATGATAGTAGTCGTCTTCCCGGACCCTGGCGATGCCAATAAGAGCAGTGCTCCGTTTGTCTGAAGAACAGCTTTCCTCTGAACTTCGTTTAAGGCAACGCCTATTTCACGTCTCTTGCGTGTAAAGAAATCTTCTTTTCCCTTCATTTCGAATTTTCCTTTCACCGTTCCATTCCCTATATTCCCATGATATTCAGAATCTTATCTGAAGCTATCATCCAAACAGAAGGCCAATTCTTGGACCATCTTACACTTCAGCTTTGAAGTTAATATGAATATATCCTATAATTCTATAATATCAGTATATATTAACAGGAGATGCTTGCGGGGATGAAAAAGAAAACCATCTTGGAACGATGGCATTGTGAAGAATTTGTGGAAAGTGTCCGTCCTTTTATCGATGCCATTTCTGCTGGACATGCAGTTATTCGGGATGCTGACTTAGCCGGACTGGAAGTGGGCCCTTTTGCCGTCATAAAAGAATTGGAAAGGTCCAGTTTATATGGATCTCACCTTGAAAATGTAAATCTTTCCTATGCAAATATACATAATTTATCGAAGAGTATTTTGTCTCGTGTCAACTTTTCCAAAGCTACCTTGGAGCGGTGTTTGATGCGTTCATGCCAAATTGCGGACTCTGATTTTTCATCGGCTAAAATGAGGGTTAACATGGACGATACCCGTTATCATCATTGTCGCTTTACAGGCACTCAATTTTTCGGCCATGGCTGGTTAGAGTTCGGGGGGAGACGAGTGAAGTTTTACAATTGTAACTTTACGAATGCAACGTTTCGCAGGGTGGAGCTTAGAGCTGCGAGATTTTACGACTGTATTTTTGACAATACGACATTTATCAAATGTGAGCTAAGCGGGACGAAAGCGGAAGGCGAGCGGCTGCCATCTGCAGCCCAGTTTACTGACATGGATATTCCCGTATGGGCACAGTAAAATAATAGATGACGCATGCAATGTCTTAACTATTTAATGGGAGGAAAATATGGAAAAGCTTATGGTATTGCGAGATATACTAAATAATATTGAACAATTCGAGTGGTCGGATGATTTGTTTCTTCCAGAAGACGAAACGTGGAGTCTAGATACAAAAGGTGCTGTACTTCCAGATGACATAGATGACATGGAAAATGACAGTGATGAAATTCCTAAATTTGCAAAGGAACATAATTTAAAATATGTATTAGGTATAGACTCTGTACGAGGAATTATCAGTAACATTTCTGATCAAAAGGCATCGTGTACAGATAACGATTTATTCGAAGCTTTCTTATACTACTATGATAATGATGCTTTTTTAGTAATAGAATAATTCACGCCTGTTGATTTACCAACTTTTGGGTTATCAAGACGCGACAAATAGACGTATTTATCCAGAATCCTAGTAACAGCAATAAGCCATTCCGCCTGCAATTGATTCTCTTGCATGAGTTCCTTAAATCGGATAAGTGGCATGGACCTGCAAGCGATGATGAGCGATTTGGAATGGTCATATAGCCATCTCAGGACGACATACGTCATGAGTGCAGCGAACAACTGGTTGAATACGGCATTTTTCGTGGTTCCAAACAGAACAGGGACATTCAAGTTTTGCTTGATCCATCGGAAGAAAACTTCGATGCCCCATCTTGCCTTGTACATATCGGCAATTTGCTCGGCAGACAGGTGCAGCATCATGTTTCAGTCCGCCGCGTGATTGACGATGCTATAGTTCCCTAACTCCAACGCATTTACTTTTACCTATAGCACCCATATCATCTTGATTCATGCCTTCTCTATCCAATTGTTGCTTCTTGTAGCAATCCCCATTAATTACTTTACCGGATTCGTAAAAAGTCCCACTACCTTGATGACTTCAACTTCACCAACTTTCCTTGACCCTTCCATGAAATATCCTTTAACCCCTACTTGAATTCGGTGCCGATGTACGGCTTCTCTCATTTCAGGAATCACGATCCACATTCTTGCCGTCCCATCTAATGCAATCGGCATCTCGCGATCTAAAATAATCTCGCCTTGTTCATCTTCGAATTCAGGATGAATCATATAGATGCCAGTCTTGGTTATGTCATCACCGTCATAGGAAAAATCGCATCTGTAACCTTGTCTTGGCGGATTCTTTCTGCCTCCTTCTTCATAGGAGTACAGTCTATACTTCACATCGAAATCTTGAGGATGTCCTACTGTCATTTCATGAGGCACCCAGATCACATTTTTCACCATCCCATCTTTTCTACGATGAAATGCTCTTCAGGAAAAATGTCCATCCTGATGAACGTTATATTCCAACTGGTACTCATCTATATTCTTTTCGTCGCAAAACTGTATGGCAATATCCTCGTTATCGTCCACCTCAGTACCTTTGAGGTCGCCTAATATGTTTAATTATAGTAGCCACCTTTGATTTATTCATCAAATCCACTTCTTGTTTTCGTATCTCAAAAATCCTTATTACTTTTTACTTTTTTACAATGATTTGTATTTGATACGCTTGGGTTTATGCTTGGGTAAAGAATTCGAGATCCCCCTGCATTTCCCTGCTTTTGTGTGCCGGCAGAGAAAAAAGACCGGAAATCGCTTGGGGATTGCCCGAGCCATTGCCAGTCTATGGTGAGTTGGTGGACAGTATTTTTTATTCCTGGACACTTATTTGGGGGTGTGGACAAGAATAATTGTTTTATTAACCCCCCCGCTGCCGCATAGCCTCGAACAGGACGACGGTAGCGGCCATTGCCGCATTCAGCGATTCGGCACGCCCCTTCATCGGGACTAGCACCTGATGCCGGGCAAGCTGCCGCACTTCCTCGGAGACGCCTTGCCCTTCGTTGCCGATGACAAACCACGTGGCTTTGCGAAAATCGTGCTCGTAGCAGCTAACCGCTCCCTGCAGGCTTGTAGCGACAACCTGCACGCCAGACTCAGCGGCCCGCGGCAGCCATTCGGTCAATTCGCCTTGGACGATCGGCAGATGAAAAAGCGACCCCATCGTCGAGCGCACCGTTTTCGGGTTATATAGGTCGACGGTTCCTTTGCCAAGCAGCACGCCGGAGGCGCCGACCGCATCCGCGCTGCGGATGATCGTGCCCAGATTGCCGGGGTCCTGGATGCCGTCGATGACAACGACCAGCCCGTTCAGCTCACTTGCTGCGAGAAGATCGCTTCCGCGCCACGGCAGCTTCGGCACGACTGCGAACACAGGCTGCGGCGTCTCGGTGTCCGTGCATTTGGCCAGCACGGCTTCCGTTACCGCGACGCATTCCGTTCCTTTAGCCGCCGCATCCTCCAGCAGTCCGGCAATCGCCTGCTTCTTATCGGCGACGTAAACCAATACCTCCGGCACCAGGTCGCCAGAACGGAGTGCCTCCTGCACAATGTGGACGCCTTCGATCAGGAAGCGTCCCTGCTTGTCCCTCCCTTTGCGGCTGAGCAACTCGGTCCACTGCTTAACCCGCGGATTTTGAACCGAGCTTAGGATAGCCGATTCATTGGAAACTATCTTTTTTTTATCGTTCATACGATTTTCTTCGACCCTCTATTCCGCAAACGTCTTTTCGAAATTTTTCAAATCCGTGTTCGTCCCTACAACGACAAGAATGTCGTGATGTCTAATAATATCCTCGGCGTGCGGAGCAATGTTCATCTTGTCCCCGGTTCGGATCGCTATCACGTTGCAGCCATATTTGGCGCGAATATCGAGCTCTCTCAGATTGCGGCCGACCATTTGCCCGGACGCTTGAACCTCGACGATGCTGTAGTCTTCCGAAAGCTCGATGTAATCGATAATGTTGGATGAAATCAAGTGGTGGGCCACCCGGACACCCATATCGCGCTCCGGATAAATTACCTTGTCCGCCCCTACTTTCGCGAGCACCTTGCCGTGCAGTTCGTTCTGAGCCTTGACGACGACCTTCGGCACGCCGATTTCTTTAACGATGATTGTTGTAAGAATACTGGCCTGAATATCTTGTCCGATTGAGACGATGACGACGTCGAAATTGCGCAATCCGAGCGCGCGCAGCGCTTCTTCATCGGTGGAATCGGCCTGAACGACGTGGGTCACAATATTCGACACTTCCTGAGTCCGCTGCTCGCTGCTGTCGATCGCCAGCACTTCAAAGCCCAGATTCGATAACGTTTTGGCTACGCTGAAGCCGAAGCGCCCCATTCCAATGACAGCGAATTGTTTGCTCATCCGTGTTCATCCCCCTTCTCATTTCTTTATTATATCAAGAAGCGCGGCAGTTCACCAAAGTTCGTGACGAAGCATGAAACTTATTCAAGCGGAGCATATTAATAAAAGCGAAATCGCATCATCCAAGTGGAAAAGACAATAAAGCGAGGAACTGCCATGAACCTGAATTTGCGGCAAGCGATCATTCAGCGCATGCATGACAAAAGCAACGAAGAACTGTTCGAAGTTATTGCGGATTCGATGGATGCGGAAGAACGTGTGCTGCCGGGCCTTGGAGTGCTGTTCGAAATTATTTGGAAGCACAGCGAAGCGGATACGCAGAACCAGCTGATCGCGACACTCAAAGAGCATTTGGCTTAAAGCAACAGCAAAAAAGCGTGCGGGGAACGGTCCCTGCGCGCTTTTCCGTCATGTGGCCTCTTCCCCTTACCGTCCCTTATCGAATCGGGCGCAACGACGGTGTTACCGCAGGATGCAGCACGATTGCCGCACAACAAGCTTCGTATCCAGCCTAAGTCTGAAGCTCTCCGATGCGCCATCCGTCTCATTCCCTCCGCCGACGCGTCTCAGCACCCGCTCCGCCGCCAGCTGGCCCATCTCGTAGAACGGCACGGCAACACTCGTTAGCGGAGGGTCGGTTACGCGGGCGGCCTCCGAGTCGTCATAGCCGACAATGGCGTAATCCCGGCCGGGAACGTGCCCGTACTCGCGCAGCCCCTGCATCAAGCCGATCGCCATCCGGTCGTTGGAGGCGAACACCGCCTCGATCCGGTTCAGGTGCGGATGCATGGCCGACGCCGTTTTCATTCCGCTTGTTCGGCTGTAATTGCCCTCGTAGTACAGATGCACAGGCAGGTCACCCGGAGCCTTGGCATCCGCCGGCAGCAGTCCCGCTTCGCGCATGGCCTGCATATACCCCCGCAGCCGGTCGCCGCTGTTGGAAAATTCGGGCGAGCCGCTCAAAAACGCTATGTCCCGGTATCCCAGATCAAGCAAATACCGTACCGCGCGGTAGCTGCCTCCCTCATGATCCGCATCCACTTCATGAAACCGCTCTCCGCTCATATGCTGGTTGATCAGGCAAAAGGGGAACCCGCCGTCTTCCAATTTTTTCAGCTCCGCCCGCTCCGAGGGCGTATCCGTCGCTCCGAGGATCACGCAGGCATCCACCTTTTGCGAACGAAAAATATCGCTGTGATCGCTTTCTTCTCCGGGAACGCGGAATTTCAGCAGCATATCGTAGCCTGAAGCCTTCACCTGCTCCCCGATTCCGCTAAGCACCTCGGAGAAATAGTAAGTCGAGAAAATGTGTACTTTCGGCACGTAAGGCAGCACGACGCCCAAGTTGCCGCTTCTGCGGCGGGCGAAGCTTTGAGCAATCGCGTTCGGATGATAATTTAAAGCTTTGGCGGCCTGTAGCACCCGCAGCCGAGTCTGCTCCTTCATCGGACCGACGTCGTTGAATACGCGGGAAACCGTCGCTTCGGACACTCCCGCCAGCTCTGCAACTTCCTTTCGGGTTACGATTTCAGCCGCCTCCTTAAAAATAATGTGCGCGCGTTCATTATTTCACGCTCTTTCTTTGTATGTCAACCCTGAATTTCACCTATTGACAACTGGCGAATGATGGGAAACGATTAACTACATAACGACGTTCAACAACGAACGAAGACGAGAGGAGAGGTAGTATTGAACACCTTATTGTATTTGGAGGAACTGGCATTCATAAGACCTGACAATCGCTTTAAGGCGCAGTTGTGTCTTAGCAGCCGTACAACCCCATATGAAGATGCGGAAGCATTAAGCGTCCTCCATGAGCAGGAGCTTGCTTACTACCGGAAGCTGCAATATAAAAGGAAGCACAGTTTTGTGCTTGGCCGCTACTGCGCGAAGCAGGCGATCTCCGCGTACACTCGTATGGCGGAACCTCAGCTTGGGCAAATATGGGTGCAGAAGGGAGTATTCCAGCAGCCGGTCATCATGCTTCCACGAACCGAGCCTCTTCAGATCACCATTACGCATTGCGATCATATCGCGGCTGCTATCGCGTTCCCGGAGGCCCACCCGGTAGGTATCGACTTGGAGAAAATCGACAGCGCCAACGTCAGTGCCATCGAGTCGCAACTTACAGCCAACGAAAAGCAAATGATCGCGGACACCTCTCTTGAATACGAGGCCGCGCTTACGATGCTGTGGACCTCCAAGGAATCCTTGTCGAAGATTTTGAAAACCGGACTCATGACCCCGCTCAAAGTGTATGAAATCAATCATATGGACATCAAGCAAGACTGCATTGTCACCAGCTATACGAACTTTGCCCAATATAGCAGCGTATCGTTCCGCGTCGGCCGCTACATGTGCTCGATCACGCATCCGAAAAGAACCGAATTCAAAGTGAACATCCCGGAGATCCAGCGACTTTTCGGCACATCGTCTGCTGTCGATGTTCAGTGACCGGAAGTTACTGCCCAGCGCTTGCGCTTGCTATCCCGCTTGGAACTCTCTATGCTGGAGCTAACAGACTTAACCGAACCATTCTGACTCCGATGGAGGTGCCGCCATGAAGCTGCTAGTCGCGGAGGACGATACGTCCGTTTGCGAAATGCTGCACTTGTTTTTTCAAAAAGAACAGTATGATACGACCTTCGTTCATGACGGGCTCAGCGCCCAGGAACAGCTTGACCGGCATACGTGGGATTTCGTCATCCTGGACTGGATGCTTCCCGGCAAGGACGGGCTGGCGCTGTGCAGGGATATACGCGGTAAAGGGGAAACGCCGGTCATCCTGCTTACGGCACGCGATCAGGAGCAGGACCGGATTATGGGGCTTGAGCTCGGAGCCGACGATTACGTCAGCAAGCCGTTCAGCCCGATGGAGCTGATCGCCCGCATGAAAGCCGTGCTTCGCCGATACCATCGAGGCGGCGGGGCTGAGGCCGAAGGGGCGGCCGAGACGCAAGAGCTGCTCAAACACAAGACGATTGTCGTCAACCTGTCCGCCCGGACCGCCACTGTCGGCGGGAATACGATCAGCAACTTAACGCCGAAGGAGTTCGATCTGCTCTCGCTGTTCGTCCGGTATCCCAGACGCGTCTTTACCCGCGAGCAGCTGCTGGAAAGCATATGGGGCTACGATTATTTGGGCGAAGAGCGCACGGTCGATGTCCATATCAAGCGGCTGCGCAATAAGGTGTCTTCACCGGAGCATCCGTTGATTGTGACCGTCTGGGGCGTGGGCTACAAGCTAGAGCTGGAGGAATGACGATGAAGCTGAGCCATCTGCGGCCGCGCTTCCGGTTTACTTTTTTCCAGCGGCAGTTTCTGTCCCATCTCCTTCTGTCCATGCTCATTCTCGTCCTGCTGGCGGCCGGGTTTACCTACTACATGAAGCAGCGAACATTCGACAACGAGACGGAAGAACTGGCCAGCGTCTCCAAAGGAATCGTCCGCCTGATCGCAAGAGAAGGGGAAGACCCGACCAGCGCGCTGCAAGCGTATCGCACCCTGCTCGCCGAACGCCGGACGTCGTTCATCCTGCTGGACCATGCCGGCGAAATCGCCTACCGCGACCCGAAGATGCCCGGCGCGCTGCGGGGCAAAGCGTTCTTGGACGAGCTGCGGTCGCACATGTCCGACGCCAAGGACAACGAAAGCTTCATCGTCGAACGCGGAGCGGAGAAGCCATGGGTCGTCGTTTACAGGCAAACCAAGCTGAAGCCGCAGAAAACCGAGCTGCACCTTTTCGTCTTCTCCCCGCTTCACGGCATTCAAGAGACGATGGAGGCGCTTAACCAAGCGCTGATCTATATGATCGTCGTTATTTTCATACTGGCCGTCGCCGTCAGTTGGATATTTTCCCGCAGCATGAGCGCCAGCATCCAGTCGCTGCGCCGGACGACCCGCCAAATTGCCGCGGGAGATTATGCCGCCCGATCCACAGTTAGCCGGTCGGACGAGCTGGGCGAGCTCGCAGGCGACTTCAACTCTATGGCCCGGCAGCTCGAGCTCGCCCTGCATAAGCTGCAGCAGTTCGAGACGCGGCGCCGCCATTTTATTATGGACGTGACGCACGAGCTGCGCACGCCGCTTACCTCGATCCGCGGCATCATCGAAGGGCTGAAGAGCAATCTCGTCCACTCGCCGGAGGAGCGGGCCAACTATTACGGCATCATCGAGAAAGAAACGTTCCGCCTGATCCGGCTCATCAACGGACTGCTCGACATGGAGAAAATCGAAAGCGGCCTCATCACGCTGAACAAAAAACGAACACCGCTTAAAGAGCTGTTCGAAATCGTTCACGAGTCGCTCGAAGTCTTGATTGAAGAGAAGCGCCTGCACATTCTTATCGAATGCGAGCCGGACCTGCAGGTGTATGCCGACTACGACCGGCTGATGCAAATTCTCATCAATCTGGTCAAAAACAGCATCCAGTTTACGGCATACGGTACGATCCGCCTGACCGGCTCCGAAACGGAAACGCATACCGTGATCGTGATCGAGGATACCGGCCGCGGCATGTCCAAGGAAGAGCTGGTGCTCATCTGGGAGCGGTTCTACAAATCCGATCCGTCCCGATCCAAAAGCAACAGCGAGACCGGGCTCGGCCTGTCCATCGTCAAGCAGCTCGTCGAAGCCCATGCAGGCACGATCGAAGCGGACAGCACGCCCGGTATCAGCACCTCGTTCACGATCACCCTGCCCAAAGTCGACCAAGCCGCATCCAAGGACGACAAAGCGGATTAACACCGATTCAGGAGCCTGCGTCGGGCTCCTTCCTTCATAAAGAGCGGACGGCTGCTTAGAGCCGTCCGTAAGCTTTTGCGTATCGGTAAATTCTCGCGAAGATGCGCTTATCCTTCAGCTTTCGGAAAATATAAGGATCGGGAGCCGTGTTAATCTCCAGAATCCACGGGTGCAGCTTCTCGTCCAACGCGACGTCCAGCCCGATTTCCTTAAGTCTTCCGTACTTCGAATGCAGCTGCCTTGCTACGGAAGTGCCGAGGCTGCGCAGCCCTGAGGTTAATCTTGACTTTTCGGCGCTCCCGGCATGCCCCTGCAGCAAAACCTCTACGGGTTTGAGCGTTCCTCCGTTATGCACATTGGTCACGACCTTGCCCGGCGCCGCAACGCGCCCGATCAGTCCTGTCGTCTGCCAATTCCCGGTCGGAGTCTTCTGCACCATGACGCGAAGATCGAAGCGCCGCTTCTGATATTTAAGCAGATGGATGCCTTTTTGCACCAAATACATCCGTTTTCGGGTCAATCCCGCGATATGCCTGTATAAGTCATCGTATTGGGTAAAGGTGTTAATTTTCGTTCCGATATGACAGCGGTAAGACGCGCTCCCTCTGCCGGCCAGCCGCTCCACCCGCATCACGCCGATGCCGTATGTGCCGCTGTTCGGCTTGACATAGACCATGCCGTGCCGGTCCAGCATCCCCCTCAAGCTTTCGCGGTTCAGCTTGCGCGTCTCGGGAATGTATTTGACCAGCTTTCGGTTCGGAATCACCGCCTGGGTTTTGGCCCATTTGCTTACGATGTACCTGCTGTTATTCGGTTTGTTCTTCCTCATTACATCCACCTTTCTTCCTTCGGCCGGAGAACGGCTGGCGCCAAGCTGCCTCATCTCCCTCTGCAGCGCCTTTACGAACCTCCTACTCCCGCTATCCAATCCCTCTGAGCCCTGGTCTCGTTCATCCATCATAGTGTATGCCCCCCGCCGCAGCACGGTGAGGTATAGAGGCCTACGACAGGCGTCCGGGACATGCAGAGACCCCAATTATGGACGATTTTTCGCAAAAAAAGGCAGCTGCCGCGATGCAGGCAACTGCTTTTCAAAAGTCCTTCTACGATTTAAAGCCGAGCTTGCGCTCGATTTTTTCAAATAGCGACAAGCCAACGGCCAGCCAGCGCCGGGCGAGCGTCCATTGGGTGAACAGCTTGTTTACGGCTACGGCGGAGCCGAAGCCCAGCAGTGCTCCGACGGTGACGTCTATCGGATAATGGACGCCGGTCCAGATCCGGGACAAAGCGATCAATACGGCCAGCGCAAGCCAGACGTATCCATCCTTACGGCGGTACAGCCAGATCGAGGTGGCGATGACAAAAGCGCCAATGGCATGGCTGCTGGGAAACGACGCATTAGCCGCATGCTCGATCAACTGATGAACCTCGTGGCTGACGAACGGCCGATTCCGGTAAAACAACATGCCGATCAGCGAGCCGATCCCCATCGCCAAAGCGGCGGAACAGAGCGCTTTGGCCACCATCCGGCGGTTCTCTTGTTTTCGGGTAAACCAATACACGAGGATGCCCAAATAAAAGAAATATTCCGCATATTCCGCGAAAAAGCGCATCCACACGTTAAGCATCGTATGATCGACAGCCAAGCCGTTGATCATTTCGAATAAATCATAGTCCCATTTCAATAACATACGCGATCTCTCCTCGTCCCGTTATCCGTTCCGTTAACGGCTGAACGGCAATTGCACCGTCACCGTCGTTCCTTGGTTCTCTTTGCTTTCCAAACGTATGTCCCCATGATACTTCTCGACGAGCCGCTTGGCGATCGAAAGTCCCAGGCCGCTGCCGCCTCGTTTGCGACTGCGGGCTTTGTCCACCCGGTAAAACCGGTCGAACACATGCTCCACTTCCGCTTTCGGAATGCCCATTCCGTAATCGCGGATGACGATGCGCAGTATCGTATCTTCTATCAAGACGGCCGACACGTGGATTTTGTTTCGTTCGGTCGAATATTTCACCGCATTATCCAACAAAATCAACAAAATTTGTTTGATATGATTTGGAACCAATCGGATGTGAACGCCTTTCAGCGCATCCACATCCGTCGTAATCTCGAATTCGGGATGAACAACGGAAACGTTCTTAACGATTTGGGCAATCGTCTCTCCCAAATCGAACAGCTCGGCAGCGCCGTCCGGACTGGCATGTTCCGCGCGGGTAAGCTCCAACAGCTCCTGCACGAGCCCTTTCAGACGCTCCAGTTCCTCAAGCGAGGCGTGGAGCGATTCGTCCACGAGAACCGGGTCGCGCTTGCCCCAACGGTTCAGCATCGACAAATGTCCGGAAATAATCGCAATCGGGGTCCGCAGTTCATGCGAAGCGTCTTCAACGAATTGCTTCTGCTTGCGGAACGACGTTTCCAATTGATCCATCATCTCGTTGAACACGCGGACCAGCGCCGAAATCTCATCCTTATTGTCATAGAAAGGGACCCGCTCCTGCAGTCCGTTCTTCTGGATACTTCTCATTGTGTCCGTTATGCTTTGAACCGGCCTCAGCAGCCGTCCCGCCAGAAGCAGCCCGCCCAGGCCGCTCAGCAGCACCGCCCCGGCACCGCCCAGAATCATGACCAGCGTGACAATCCCTTTCAGTTCGTCGAACATCTCCAGATTGCTGACAATTTCAATCGTGCCGCGGAACTTCTCCGACACGACCGGGGCGCGCAGAACGAGCAGATGCTCCTCCTGGTGCCATACGCTTTCAAGCTCGGTGTTTGTGACCGGACGCGGCGCCACCCAATCCTCCGGCAGCGCCGAAAGCACCGTCAGCACCGGCTTTCCCTCGCCGTCCAAAATTCGGATCAATTGATTTTTTTGATTGATGCTCTGGATAAAATGCTTGCTCCTGACGATTTGTCCAGCATCCAGTATATCGCTTTTTTCCGTAAAATAACTTTGCAGCTCGCCCATCGTTTTGCGCACCGACTCCACTTCGCGGCTGCTCATCCATTGGTTGATGCCTATATATTGAACGGCGTTATAGACCGTAAACAAGACAAACAGCATGAAGGCCGACCATAAGGTCATCTGCCATTTGATCGGCAGCCGGGTGAAACGCATTCGCAGCTTTTTCATGTCCGGATGACGTAGCCGATGCCGCGGACGGTTTGAATATAGCTCCGCTGCGCCGGATCGTCGATCTTGTTGCGCAAATAGCGGACGTACACATCGACCACGTTCGTCTCAACTTCACAGTCGTACCCCCAGACCAGATCAAGCAGCATAGCCCGGCTCAGCACCCGGTCCCTATGGTTCATAAGTACGAGCAGCAGCTCGTATTCACGCTTGGTCAGCTCCAGAACCGCCCCGGCCTTGCTTACGGTCCCGGCAACCGGATCGATCCGAAGCTCCCGGTACGCCAACGCCGCTTGCGCTGCGCCGCTTCCCCGCTTGTTTCGTCTTATGACCGCCCGAATCCGTGCCAGCAGTTCCTCAATCGCGAACGGTTTCGGCAAATAATCGTCCGCCCCGCTGTCCAGCCCCGATACGCGATCCATGACGCTGTCGCGGGCCGTCAGCATAATGACGGGCGTCGCGAAGCCGGCACGGCGAATGCCGCGGCATACCTCGAAGCCGTGCAGCTCCGGCAGCATGGCATCAAGGAGAATGGCATCCCATGCATCGCGAGTGGCGGTTTCCAGACCTTCCCGACCGTTCCCGACTACGGTAACGGCATAGCCTTGGTGCATCAATTCGAGTTCCATAAAACGGGCAAAATTTCGCTCGTCTTCCACGATAAGAATCTTTTTCATCCTGTTCCCTCTGGTTGCGCTTGAAATAGTAAAAAAGCGGCAATCGCATCGATCCTATTATTGCCCCTCCGCCGCTACTTTAACTATACACAACGAAGATGAAAATTCGATGAGAAAAGAGTAAAAATATCGCTTCCGGTAAAGCCCCCAAAAAAAAGCAATCGGCCAGCCGGGACCCGTGTCCCGACCGACCGATCGGAAATTCAAGTCGTGTCTAGCCTCCGTTCAAGGCAGCCCATACGTTTTGGATAAAGGAATAAGCAAGCAGGACAGCCATCGATCCTACCGAGACGATAACGTATAAGCGGAACGGGTTTTTAATGAGCCGGGGGTAATGATCCAGACGCTTGGGAGTAGATACCCCTTGGACGACGTCGAAATGACGGATCGCATCGTTAAAAGGCTTCCGGTCCTCCATAATTAACGTTCGGTTCGGTTGCGTGGCGTGAAGGGCGGCATCTTCATACGGATTGTACGGTTTGCTTTTCATAGTAAGCATCCCCCATTCCCATTTTCCTTCCACTGCATCCCTATTTTATCAAATTGAGCCACTCCCGGCAAAAAACGAAACAGCCCCTCGTTCGGTCTATAAAGACCTCGAAGGGCTGCCTGCTTATCGGATCGGCGCTATTAAGGCGCAGTCTCCAGAAATTTCAGGTTCGGATTTTTTTCCATTGCCGTGCGCAGCGCGTATTCGTTCTCGAACAGCACAACGTAATTGTCCTTCTTATCCTTCACCAGCTGCGAGTTGATCCGGAACTTGGCCGGATCGATGTCGTCGCCGACGAGCCACCGCGCGAACTGGTAGGTCATCCGCGACAGCTGCACCTCGCTGCTGTACTCCGCTTTCATCCGGTATTCGAACACCTCGAATTGGAGCTGTCCGACGACGCCGAGAATCAAATCTTCGAAGCCGATCGTTTTGAACACCTGAATGGTGCCCTCCTCGGTCAACTGATCGACGCCCTTCTGGAACTGCTTGTGCTTCATCGCGTTTTTGACCGTCACCTTGGAGAACAGCTCTGGGGAGAACGTCGGCAGCTCATCGAACTCTACGCTGCCACCTTGGCACAGCGAATCCCCAATGCGGAAAATACCGGGGTCGAACAGCCCGATAATGTCACCGGGATAAGCATCCTCAACGATGTCGCGGTCCTGCGCGAGAAATTGCTGCGGCTGCGCCAGCTTGATATCTTTGCCGACCCGCACATGCTTCACCGACATCCCCCGCTCGAATTTGCCGGAGCAAATTCGCAGGAAAGCGATCCGGTCGCGGTGAGCCGGATTCATGTTCGCTTGAATTTTGAAAATGTAACCGGAAAACTTCTCATGCAGCGGATCGATCGAGCCTTCATTGCTTTTGCGCGGCGTCGGCGTCGGAGCGAGCTGCAGGAAATTCTCAAGGAACGTCTGCACGCCGAAATTGTTGATCGCGCTGCCGAAGAACACCGGCGTCAGCTCGCCATTCCGTAGCTTCTCGTAGTCGAACTCGTCGCCCGCCACATCGAGCAGCTCTAAGTCCTGCACCAGTTGATCGTAAAAAAATTCGCCTGCGATTTCCTTCACGACCGGGTCGTCGTAGCCACTCACTTTGCGTACTTGAATTTCTTTATGATCGTCGCCTTGGAACAGCTCGACCTGCGTCAGCTTCCGGTCGTACACGCCACGGAATTGTTTGCCCATCCCGATCGGCCAATTCATCGGATACGAGCGGATACCCAGCACCTGCTCCAGTTCTTCGAGCAGATCGAACGGATTTTGCCCCTCGCGGTCCAGCTTGTTGATGAACGTGAAGATCGGAATGCCCCGCTTGCGGCACACCTGGAACAGTTTCTTCGTCTGGGCCTCGACCCCTTTGGCCGAGTCGATCAGCATGACGGCGCTGTCCGCCGCCGTTAACGTCCGGTACGTGTCTTCGCTGAAATCTTGGTGGCCTGGGGTATCGAGAATATTGACCCGATGCCCTTGATAATCGAACTGCATCACGCTGGAGGTGACCGAAATCCCTCTTTGCTTCTCGATTTCCATCCAGTCGCTCGTCGCATGGCGATTCGCTTTGCGCCCTTTGACCGTACCGGCCAGCCGAATCGCGCCTCCGAACAGCAGCAGCTTCTCGGTCAGGGTCGTTTTCCCCGCGTCGGGGTGGGAGATGATGGCGAAGGTACGCCGCTTCTGTACTTCTTCTTTTAATTTCTCGGATAGTCCGGTGCCCATAATCAGTTTATTCCTTCCTCAATCTTATTCAGTTCGTAGCTTTGCAAAGTCCGAATCTGCACGATTCCGCCCGCTCCGCTACGTTTTCACTTAAGCTTTTAAGTCAGCTTGACGGTCCAGTCGGCTTCCTTCAGCCACGTTCCCGATTCGAACGCCCGGCCGCGCAGCGTCACTTTGTCTCGATATACCTGCACATACAATCCTTGCGCCTTCTCCTTGGCCGCATGTTGGTAGTTTCGGTTCAGCACGCGTCCAAGCGAGGAGTTATGAAAATAATGAAAGCTTTCTTTGACATAATGCTCCACCGTGCCTTGAAAATCCTGATGCCGGTGCCCACAGAACACGAACACGTTTTTGTAAGGCTTCAAGATTTCGCGGAATTTTTTCGCCGGAATCAATTGGTGCGTCCCCCCGTCTTTTCCAGCGGGCGGCAGCGGCTGATGGGTCATGATGAAGACGGGCTTGCCGTCCTTATGCGAAGCCAGACGTTCCTTCAGCCAATCCAATTGTTCGTCGGAATACCATGCCCCTTCGCCTACCTCGGGCTTCTCCTGCACATAAGCCTCCTGCGACAGCAGGATCAAGTGGTATCCTTTCTCCCAAGCGTCGTGATACGGCTTCGACAATCCGAAAAACTTCTGGAACCGCTCGCGCGATTGCCAGTCCGTCTTGCCATTGGGCATCGTGTCTTTATTGAAATCCCCTTTCCGGTCAATCCAAATGTCATAATAATCGTGGTTGCCCATATTGGCGTAAACCGGAGGCAGCTTGTAAGCGGACAACGTTTTTTTCAGCTCTTTGTAGTCCCTCTCCCGCCCGTAGTCGGTCACGTCGCCCGTCAGTACCAGCGCCTCGACCGGCGGTTTGAACTGCTTCATATCGTCAAGCGCTTGCTTCAAATGCCGGACCGTACCAGGATCGTCAGGCGACACGTGCAAATCGCTGAGAATCATGAACGAGAACAACGGCACTCCCGGATTCCCCACCGCCGGATCGGGATTCGGCCCCGGTTCCGTCTTTTGCACCGCGACGCCGTCCGTACCGCCCGTCTGCCGGTCGACCGATTGCTGCAGCAGCTTGATGAGTCCTGCGAGCGCCGCCCCGATCATGACCAGAAGTCCGAGCATCCAGCGTATAAAAGCGCGTCTGGACATATAAAGATCCCCCTTGCATTATCCGGCACTGTACACTTCATCATATCATATTTCAAGAGGTGAAAAAAAGACGCAACCTGCGCCAGCAAAAAAAGAGCAGCACCCGGCGCAACCGGATCTGCTCTTTCGGTTTCTTTCGACTAGCCATTACATTTGGGTATGTCCCCAAGTGACTTCGCCTTCGTCCTGCCCGTTCACCGGCCACCAGCGGAAGCCGTCTTCGGCAACGAGCTGCTGCCCCTGCTCCGGTCCCCAAGTGCCTGCCGTGTACAGGTGCAAATCGTCCGTACGCTCGCCCCAGGCGGAGGCGATTTTGTCGACATATTTCCATGCCAGCGCGACCTCGTCCCAACGGGTGAAGTACGTGGAATCCCCGCGAGCGGCGTCGTAGAGCAGCCGTTCGTACGCTTCCGGCGTGTTCAGCCCGACCTGGCCGCTCTGGCAGAAATCCATCGCGACCGGAACGATCGTTCCTTCCGATCCCGGCTGTTTGGCGTTCATTTTGAAGTAAATGCCTTCCATCGGATTGACGCGGAACACGAGCAGGTTCGGTTCCAGCTTATGCTTGCGCGACAAGTAAACGTTGTTCGGCACGTTCTTGAACTCGACGACCACTTCCGTCGTTTTCACCGGCAATCGTTTTCCCGTCCGGATATAGAACGGGACGCCGGCCCAGCGGAAGTTGTCCACGAAGACGCGGGCGGCGAAATACGTTTCCGTCGTCGACTCCGGATTGACCTTGTCTTCGTCACGGTAGCCGCGAATCTGCTCGCCTTTGATATTGCCGACGGTGTACTGTCCGCGCACCGTGTTGGCCCGCACCTCTGACGCTGTCTGGAAGCCGCGCAGACTGCGGAATACCTTCACCTTCTCGTCGCGGATATCCTCCGGATGCATCCGGCTCGGAGGCTCCATCGCCATGATGGCCAGCATCTGCAGCATATGGTTTTGTCCCATATCGCGCAGCGCGCCCGAATGCTCGTAATAGCCGCCGCGTTCTTCCACGCCTACGGTTTCGCTCAGCGTGATTTGAATGTTGGCGATGTACTTATTGTTCCACAGCGGCTCGAAAAAGGCGTTCGCGAACCGGACGACGTTGATGTTCTGCACCATTTCCTTGCCGAGGTAATGGTCGATGCGGTAAACGTCCTGCTCTTCGAACACCTTGCGGATTTCGGCGTTCAGCTTCTCTGCGGACGGAAGATCATAGCCGAACGGCTTCTCGATCACAAGCCGGTGCCAGCCGGCCCCTTCCAACAATCCGCCCGCCTTGAGATTGTGCGACACATTGCCGAACAGCTCCGGCGCCAAGGCCAAGTAAAACAACCGGTTGCCGCCGATGTCGAACTTGACGTCGAGCCGGTCGGTCAGCTCGCGGAGCTGCCGGAAGCCGTCAACGTTATTAATGTCCAGCGACATGTATTCAAAATGCTCGGCAAACGCATCCCATTGCTCGTCCTTCGTCACGTTATAGCGCGCGAATTCTTGAATCGATTCGTAGACGTCGTCGCGGAACTGGTCGTTCGTGCGCGAACGTCGCGCGAGGCCGATTACCGCAAATCGGTCGCCCAGCTTGCGCTCACGGTACAGGCTGTAAAACGCCGGGAATAACTTGCGCCGGGCCAAGTCCCCGGTCGCTCCGAAAATCAAAAACACGGCACTCGTCATGGCTTCAGGTCCTCGTTCTTTCTATAGAGAATAGGAGATAAGGAACGACAATTGTTTCCTGTCCGTTCCCTTTACCCCTTTAGCATATCGAAAACCGTCGAGAGATTCAATACTCTGTCGCATGCAAGCGCGTTCACGGAAAATAGGCATGCGCATACGGGACATTTGTCCCGTACAACCGGCACAAATGCCGCATAGTCTGAAGTGTAGAAATCAACTTCGGAGGTGACCCTCGCGTGAGACCGATTTATCCGATTAACGAAGAACAATGCAGGCCGTATTACGGCCAACCGGTTTTCATTATATTGAAAGACGATACGGAGCTTGTCGGCACGCTCAGCCGGTTGGACAATGGAAAGATCTATTTAAACGAGACGGCGGCCGGCATTCAATCGAATGCAAACGCACCCGCCAAAAGTAAACAGACCAGAGCAAAGAGCAGCAGTCTGGGAAAAGCCCGCGCCCAAACGAAAAAATCCGACAAGCCGAGAACAACCGCCGCGAACGAAGCGTTCCCCACGCCTTATCCGGATTCCGGGCTGTTCGGCGCCCCCTTTGCATTGGACATCGCCAGTATCGGGGCCTTGATCGTGCCCAGCTAACGCGGTCGAACAACGGCCCGCCTGCGCAGCGCAATAGCACCAAGGCTTTCGCCGCCATCGCGCGGGAGAGCCTTGGTGCCGGTGTCGGCAGCATCTGTGGCTAGCCCAGCCGCTTCATCATCATATAGCAGCGAAGCCTGGCGTCATAGTGAACCGTATCGTAGCCTTTCCGTACATAAAAAGTCTGTGCTTGCGTATTCGCCTCGTCTACCCATAGAACCACTTCGCGGCATCCCCGTTCCCCCGCCGTACGCTCCGCCCGACGCATCAAGCGCGCGCCGATACCGCGGCTCTGAAACTTCGGATTCACCGCCAGCATATCGACAGACAGTCGCTTATCCCGATCCACGCGCAGCGCAATAAATCCGACCGGCAAGCGTCCGGCCGCGGTATCGACGTAAGTGACACAGGATTTGAGCCGTTTGAGAATATCCGTACGGCTCACGCGAAGATCGGGTACCGTCTGACGCGCAAAGGGAAGGAGCAGCTTTTCCACCAATCCGTATAAAATGCCGTCGTCCTGCTTGGGAATGCGTTTGCGGAGCATGGCTAAAACCGCCTTTCTGCGCATAAAGTTTAAGTACTTTATCGTATGATAGGCGGTGGCGGAACGTTAAGAAGAAATGAGTACGAGGCGAAAAAAAACAGGCCGGTTACTTTTTGTATTTTTTGCCGACAAACATCATAAACAGCACGCTGACAAGCAAAACGGCAGCGATGACGATCCATTGAACCCAATTCATGTGCTGACGCGAGCTCCTTTTACAGGTTTTGGTTGATAAATCATCATACTTCATCCTTTTGCAGCCTGTCAAGCGCGATCCGTTTACGGAAGGAATGTCTTCCGCTATAATGTAAAGAAAAACGTTCCATTGACAGTGAGGTGATCGGGCATGATCGCTCCAATTCAGAGCGTGATTCGTTCGTATCGAATTCATAAGCAGTGGTTTGCCTTGGAAGACCAGCGCAGAAGACAAGAAGACGTAGCAGGCACACGTTACCGCGGACGACCGCAGAAAGGAACGGGACAACCCTCCTATGCGTTCGACCGCTTTGCGGAACGGGCGGCGGGGGATGCCAGAACCATCGTCACGGCAGCAGGCGCCTTGAAACAAACGGCGGAGAACGCCAGGGCCGCCCTGCAAAGCAACGGCGCATCGCTCCGGCTGGTGGAGGGACTTGTCGACGGCTACAACGAACTGGCGAACGCCTTGTCCGAAGCCGGCGTCCTTCTGCGGCCCGCATGGAGAAAACAGGGGATCGGCGCCCCTGCCGAGGAAGAGCTTGACCAGTTAGGCGTGGTCCCGCAGGCCGACGGCACCTTAAGCTTGGATGAGCATAAGCTGCAGACGCAGCTCGACAGCGGGGAAAAGCATGCGAATGCCGTGCTTCAGGGCATCGACGGTTGGATATCGCGCCTGACGCAGGCGGCTGCCGCCCTGCATGCCATTCCTCCGGCGGACCTGCTGGAGCGGCGCGCTACGGAAGCCCGCACCTTCGGCCATTACACCGCACTGCCGGGCAAAAGGCCGCACAGCTATTGGCCTGTTCCCCCGCTCACGGGCATTCTTATGAATGCTCGCTATTAAGAAGATTCATTCGCGCATCAAGAAGGCTGGCGCCCGCTTCGCACCGACAATGCGTGCCGGATGGCGGCAGCCTTCACTTTTTCCTTGCGCTCGTGCTCCGGCAGAGCAAAGAAACCGTCCAGCTTGTATAAGGCGAGCAGCGCTTCCTCGGCCGAGCGGCGCGCTCCCACCTCCTGCTGCAATAAATAAAAAGCGACCTGGTAGCAATACACTTCGTACCGCTTCAACAGCTCCGTTTTTTCCCCGAACGTTAATGGAACGCTAGTCTCATTCCGGTTTTCAACAGCTAATCCGTTCATCCGGCTCTCATCTCCTCTCCTTGATGTCTACGATCCGTTGTATATATTTTACTATTCCTATGATCCGACAAACGGAACGGATTCCTCGACTTCGAACATTTACATCTATATAGACGAAGGAAACGTGTCAAAACTCACATTTATTAAGAAAACTTTAAAAAAGCTCTCAAGAAGGAAATCCCGAATTCTTCAGGTCCTCTTGAGAGCTTTTTACCCCTTACACTACTCGACCAAACCGTTCTTATACGCATAAATGGCGGCTTGCGTGCGGTCCTCCACCCCAAGCTTCGCCAAAATGTTGGTGACGTGAAACTTGACCGTTTTGACCCCGATGAACAGCTCATCGGCTACGTCCTGATTCGATTTGCCCGCGGCAATGAGCCGGAGCACCTCCATCTCGCGTTCGGTCAATTCTTCATGCGGCTGAGCAGCCGGCCTCGGCCCGCGGAAGCGATTCATCAGCTTGGAAGCAACTTGGGATTCCAGCACCGACTGGCCTTTGAAGGCCGAGCGGATCGCTTGGGCAATTTCGGCGGCACGCGACGTTTTAAGCAAGTAGCTGAACGCTCCCGCTTCGATCACTGGGTAAATTTTCTCGTCGTCAATAAAGCTCGTCAGCACGATTACTTTGCATTCCGGATGCTGCTGCAGCAGACGCCGTGTCGTCTCGATGCCGTCCATGCCCTCCATGACCAAATCCATCAGCACGACGTCCGGCTTGTATTCCAATGCCAGCCGGATGCCTTCCTGTCCTCCGCTCGCTTCGCCGACCACCTCGATACCGTCCTCCGTGCTTAGCACGGCGGCAAGACCGATGCGAACCATTTCATGATCGTCGACCAGCAGCACTTTAATCGTCGTCTCTTCCAATCTCAAGTCCTCCTTCCGCCATAATCGGAATGCGAATCTCAATGCGCGTTCCTTTGCCAGGCGCCGTGATTAAGTTGAGCGAGCCGCCGATTTCGTTTACCCGCTCCCGCATCGTCACCAGCCCGTACGAAGCCTGCTTTTTCATATCCAGCTCGAAGCCGACGCCGTTATCCCGAATGAGTAGCCGAACCGCGTCGCTTGACGGCTGGGTCAGCTTCACCTCCAGCTTGGTCGCTTTGGAGTGCCGGAGCGCATTGGACAACGCCTCCTGCACAATACGGAACAGGTGATCCTCAATCCCGCTCGGCAGCTTGATGTCTTCGATCAGCTCGCTATCGATCTGCATCGGCACTTTCGAAGACAGCTCCTGCACCAGCTCGATCAAGCCTTCGGCCAGACGCTTGCCTTCCAGATGCACGGGACGCAGGTGAAGCAGCAAAGCGCGCATCTCCGACTGCGCTACCGAGGCCATTTCCTCAATGAGGAAAATTTGCCGCTGCGCTTTCTCGAAATCTTTGTCTAACGTCCTGCCGACGGCCGTCGCCGTCATTGAGATCGCAAAGAGCTGCTGGCTCACGGCGTCGTGCAGTTCCCTTGCCAGCCGCTGCCGTTCTTCCACGATGGCCGAATATTTCGCTTTTTGCGCCAGTTGGGCATTGTTGCTGGACAGGCGCTGCAGCGAGGAAACTTGCTCTTCCCATTTTTTCGTGATCGCATTCAACTGATCGCCGAGCCGGCCGATCTCATCCTCGCCGAGCGGCGGTACCGAACGGCTCAGGTTACCCTTCTCCAGCGAGAGCATCACTTCGCGCAGCGTCTCCAGCCGGTGCTTCATCCGGCTGCTATACCATAGGCCGTACGAGCCTCCGACCGCTGCAACGATTGCAATCAGCGTCAGGCTCATGAACACGCCATCCTGCCACGTTTCGAAAGCGTTCAAGTAGCCGTTCGACTGCAGGAAATAGACGATCACGGCAAACAAAACAAGGCTGAGCCCGATCGACTCCGCCATGCTTCGCCATATCATGTTGGTTAACCGCTTGTCATGTCCGTCCATTCCCGCCGTCCTCCGTGCATCAAACGATTTTAATATCAATATCGGCTACGATATACGAAATCTCCAGCTTTACCTGACGGTCCGCTGTCCAGTAATTGGGCGACTGCCACACCATCTTGTTCAGCACGCCGGCTTCTTTGTCATACCCGATGCTCGTTTGCCCGAACAAGACGGAAGCCGTAACGGTAAGACCTACATCCTCCGGAACGATCAGATCGATATCGGCGATGACCCCCTGCAAAATAATCGTCGTCTCCTTCTGCTCATGGATCGCGTAGGTCAAATCCATCTGCAGCTCTCCCAGCACGTTCCAGATCGACATGTTGCGCAGAACCCAAGGCTCCCGTCCCCACCGGATGCTGTCGATGACGCTTTGCTTGCGGTAATGTTGCTCGCTGCGGTGAATTTTACGCGATTTATTGTAGAAGAAGCCGAGCGAAATAAGGATAATGGCCAAGATCAGCGTAAAATTTCCCCCTGCGAGCATCAGCAGGCCGATAACCATCATGATGTAGCCTTTGCGCGCGGCGCCCGAACGAACCTTATACACTCCCAGCAAAAGCAAAAAGAGGGCAAGCACGGTGAAAAATCCGAGATGATTGTCCGCCAGAAGGAAAAGCCCTGCGCCGATCAAGACCAGCGCGATGTTGCGGTTTCGTTTGCGGTTCATCCGTGTCGCCCCCTTTTCCGGTAAATTCTTGATGACCGGCAAAAGCCATAGCGCCTTACAGAAGGACGTCCATGGCTTTTGCCTTACATAGCATATCACAAGTGCAGCTTTTGCTCCAACAGCTTTTTCGTGAAGATTATTTCCCCTGCTCGCTGGACATTTTTTCTTTCAGAAGCTGCAGCTGATCGTCGATTTTTTGCTGCTTCGCCGGGTCGACCGACACGGCGCTGCTGTACACCGAACCGGCATAGCCGCCACCCACGTAAGGCTTGCGCGCGATTTCCGCTTCGACTTCCAGCGACATGATCTTCTCTTCCATGCGGCGGAAGCCTTTTACGGCATTGCCACCATCGATCACGTTGGTTGCCGTCACTTCGGCCATTTGCTTTTTCGCCTTTGCCAATTGAGCGCGGGAGATCAGCTCGCTGCGTTTGTTGCGCATTTGGTAGAACGCATCTTTCATTTCATGCAGCTGCTGAACCAGCTCGGCCGCTTGCGCCTTGGCCTGCTCGTGCATTTCCGTGTACTCGGAGATCTTGCCCTCGTAGTACAGCTTTTGCTCCAAAGCTTGGCGCGCCGTTGCTTCCTGATCGTTCTTCAGCGCTTCCTTCGCTTGTCCTTCGTACTGCGCCGTCAGACGAACCGCTTCTTCCAGACGCTCCTTCAGCTTGCGCTCACTGGCGATTTGACGGGCAACCGTCACTTCGGCTTGCGCGATTTCTTCTTCCATGTCGCGCAAATATTGATTCAGCATGATGATCGGATCTTCAACCTTGTCAAGCAGCTCATGCAGCGAAGCCTTCGTCATGTCTTTAATTCTGGAAAATACGCCCATTATTAAACATCTCCTTTAGATGGTTTTTGATTTTGGTTTTTTTCGTATTGCGATACTTTGCTGCGCAGTTCTTCGATTTCTTTCCACATCGCTTTTTTCTCAATATCTTTCATCATATCGTCCAGATTGCTGCCAGCGGTACCGCTCGGATTCGAGGAGGCCGCATATTCACCTTCATAGCGGTTGCCTTCTTGCGGCGGGGCCCAGCCATGTCTTTGCGCTTTACGGTAGTGCTTCTCGGCGCGTCTCCACTCTCTCCAGTTCGGGTAATTGCCGCCGGGCTGTCCGCAGCCTTCGCCGCCGTAGGACGGTCCGTAGCCATGAGGCCCCCCGGTCCAAGGCTCGCTTGGGATGACCAACGCTGCCAGGAAGTACAGCGGAATAACGACGCCTCCGGAAAAGAAAGCCGTTACCACCACGATCAGACGAAGCAGTGTAGCATCAATATTCATCGATTCCGCGAGACCGCCGCACAGGCCGGTTACTTTGCGATCGGAACGGGAACGGTATAGTTTGCTCATGATTTATCCCAGCCCTCCTGTTTCAGTTTCGTCCGCAGCTTGGCCAGCTCTTGTTCCAGCGCCTGCGATGCCGCGCTGCCTACGGCGGACCATGCTTCACGGACTTGGCCTCTCACTTCCCGCAGGGTGCGCGCAGTCAGTTCCATATCGGAGACCCGCTCGTCCAGCCGGTCGAAGATCCGCGGATTCGGACCTGCACCCATCGAGCGCAACCTTTCGTTCATACGCTGCTGCAGCCTAACGGACTCCAGCCGCGCGATATAGTAGTTGCGTTTCGAGGCAATTTCGTCGAAATCGGCCTTAAGCTGTTGAAGCTGCTCCTCCAGCTCGACGATCCCCAGCTTGCTTTGATCGTACAGCGCCCGGTACTGCGTCGCTTTTTCCTCCTGCTGCATTTTCTCTTGAAGCGCGATGCGCGCCACTTCTTCCTCGCCGGCTCTCAGCGCCAGCATCGCTTGCTGCTCGCGGCGCTCCTTGAGCTGTTCCGCCGATACATACTGCTGGCGAAGCGAAGCGGCGTGAGACAGGCACTGCTGCAGCAGCCGTTCGGACTCGCGGATTTGCTCCGACTGGGACGCAAGATATTTATCGATCAGGCGAACCGGGTCTTCCGCGTTTTCCAGCATTTCGTTGAAGTGCGCAACCGTAATATCCCGGAATCTTTTCCCTAAACTCATGCTTTGCTCAACCACCTTTTCTCCGAATTTCAATCCGTCGTTTGTTTGATTTAATATACCGATTTGTTACGCAGCAGCGAGATGCCGTAGCAGATCAAGCCGATGGCGATCAGGATGGCGAACAGGCCGGACAATTTACCGAAGAGGAACAGGCCGCCAAGGATGATCAGCCCCCACCCGATGATCGTTTTTCCGTTTCTCAGTCCTACGAATCCGAGCCCTACCATTGCCGCCGGGAACAAGTAGCTCATCAAATGGTGTCCGAGCTGAAAGCCAAGCTTGTGGCTCAGGATCAACGCTCCGAAGAAGATCAGGAGGAACGCGAGTCCGGTATGCCGGTTCATTTTCATGGATTGACTCACCGCCTTTCATTTTTGTTGTCGTTTTGCTTATGTCTTTATTCTAGGTGAATCCGGCATTTCCCAAAACGGACCTGCGGCGGTTTTTGAAACTGGACTTAAGTCCAGTACGCCACTCGGCCTTGGACAAGAGGAGACCCCGCCTTAGTGCAAGGAATTGCTTGTGCTTGTCCCCGAGGTCTCCTCTCCAAAACAAGCGCAACAAAAAAAGCCCGCTTCGAGCGATATCCTCGAAGGGGCCTGTATCCAGTTGGCAGGTTGAAGTCTAGAAGAAGTCGAGCAAATACGTCTGGCGTGTGGGAACGAGCCGCTCCAGCGATTCGCACACCTCCGTCGTGCCGGTTAGCCTGCCGATGTCCATCAAAAAGGATGGGCGTTGGTACCCTGTCAGCATAGCGGCAAGCGTCTGGATCGTGCAGCTGGCGGTCGGCAGCTCGGGCGAAGCGCTTGCGACAGGCGTTACACGGGCCGTCCCCGACTCGTCCACTTGGAGCAGGAACCAGCCGTTGTTCCATTCCGCATGCTCGTCTTTTACCTCCAGCTGCAGTGACCATTCCACCCCCGACGCGAATGGATACTTGGTCAAAAAGCCGGCCACATCCACAATCCGAGCCATGAAATAAGGCACGACCTCTTGTTTGATCCGGGGATTGTCGAGCAGAAACGGCAGCTTATCGTTCGCGGGCGCTTTCATCACAAGCTTATCCAGCATCGAGTCGTGATCGGCCAAGAAGCGCCATAGGGCCAGGCAAGCCCCCTGGTGCAGATAGACCAGCTCGTGAATTTTAAGGATATTATCCTTTACCTGATAATATACGTAGCCCGCAGGCTGATTCTGCGCATCATAATATACGGCTACCGTTCCTTCTGTAAAGCTGAAAATGCGGTGCTTCCACCAAGCTTCATTTCGAATAACCGTACCGTTGTACCTGCTGGCGTAAGCTTCGTAGATCCCGTTCAGCAGCTTGACATCATGGCCGGTCCGAACGATCCGCCCAGGCTGCGCGCCCAGTTTTGGAAGCTGCTGGGCAGAAATCTCGTACGATTTATACTCTGTATACGTTTCCCAGCCGTATTTACGGTAGAACGAGAATTGAAAAGGATGAAGGAACGACACCGTCTGGCCTTTCTCCCGCATCACCCGCAGTCCGTGCGACAGCAGCTTGGCCACCAGACCGCCCCGCCGGTACTCCGGCCATGTGGCGACGCCTGAGATTCCGCCCATGTCGAACGCCTTGCCTTGAATATATGTTTGCAAATCAAGAATGGCCATTTTCGCCGCAAGCGTATCGTCTACATAAGCTCCCCACATCTGGTTCGAATCGAAAAGCTTCTTCCTCTTCTCGACTTTTTCAGGAGTAAGCTCATCTTGAAAAGCGAATGCAGACATTTGCAAGCTGTCCATAAGATGTTCATTCGGAATATTGCGAATTTCCAACCGCTGGTTCATGCGTATCCACCCTTTCCACTTTTGTCGGAGACCGGAGACTTCGTCCAGTTCCCCGCTTATCGGCGCTTCTCATGCCTTCGCACCTTGTCCCGGCCATTGTAGCCTAATTTTCCAACAGATTCTACGTAAAAATCCTTTGTACTTGTTTTGGCCAGAAGTTGGGGTGACATGGCAGAAATCGTAGCAGTTATCCGCTCTTGATTCGTAACCGGTACAGTCAGAGTACTGTCTCCTGCCCGCCGACAGTTGTATTTCCGTTGAATAATCGGGCGTACGTCCAATCAGCACCCGGCATTCGTTCATATCATTTAACATGCCTTCTGAAAGGGGGATGTCATATGAGCCACTTTGGCGGATTCGGCTTTACTTCCACTGGTGTTATCCTGGTGCTGTTTATTCTGCTCGTCATCGTTTCCTGTTCATTGTTCATCTAATGTACCGCCCCCCTGTCAGGAACGTTACTCCGATAGGGGGTTTTACTTCAATCCCCGATCGTCAAAACTCGCACCATCTCGCCCAGCCGAGCTCCTCGCCCGCCCGCCGGAAGACAAATTAAGCAGTCGGTCTCTTTGATGGAAACCATAATGCTGGATTTGTCGCGACCGGCGGGCCTCACGCGGACCGTCCCTTGTTCCACGTGCGAAGATCCGCGGATATATCGGGGATACGCCGATCCTTTCCCATAGTCGGCATCCAATACCGCTGTCGCTGCAGAGGGCAGCGGGTTGGGCGCCCCTTGCAAGGCGCGCAGGTAGGGGCGTACCAGCAGCTCGAATCCTACATAGCAAGCTCCAGGATTGCCGGACAAAGCGAACAACAACTTGTCCCGCCACAGACCGACCGACGTCGGACTTCCCGGACGCATCGCGATCTTGTTGAAAAGCAGCTCGCCGTCCCACCGGGCGAACAGCTCGGCCAGCACATCCTTATCCCCTACCGACACGCCTCCGGTCGTTATCCACAGATCCGCCTGCTCCGCAGTTGCCAGCAGTTCCCGTTCCACCCGGTCGGCTTCGTCGGGAAGAAAAGGCATCAGCAGCGGTACTCCGCCTGCCTGCTGTACTTGACAGGCTAGCATATACCCGTTGCTGCCCCGGATTTTACCCGGCGCGAGCGGCGCGTCTACAGGGAGCAGCTCGGAGCCGGTAGAGAAGATCGCTACTCTCGGCCGCTTGTACACGTTCACAAGGCTATAGCCGAAGGCGGCCAGCACGGCCGCTTCCCCCGGTCCGATAGTGCAGCCCTTCCGCAAAAGCGGCTCCCCGGCAGCAGCCTCTTCTCCTACCGGGGTCACATTGTCGCCGGGATTCATCGCTTTGTGAACCGCCACTGTACCCCCAAGGCCGACCTCCTGGTGGACCGCATTGGTCATCTCCAGCATCACAACCGCATCCGCCCCCTCGGGAACGGCAGCGCCGGTCATAATTCTGGCCGCTTGGCCCGGGCCGATCGTCTTCGCCGGAACCGAGCCGCAAGGAACCGTTTCCGCTACCTCCAAACAAACCGCCGCCGCAAGAGAAGCTCCTGCCGTATCCGATGCGCGCAAAGCATAGCCGTCAACACCCGATCGCCGAAAATGCGGCAGCGGGCTGCCGGCGCAAACGTTTTCCGCCTGCCGCCTGCCGTAAGCCTCGAATAGCGGCACCTCTTCCATCTCCTGAAGGCGGACATGCTGGAGTACACGCCGCTGCGCCTCTTCAAGACTGATGGCCCGCCGCCCGAATTTCAAGACGCTCACGCTTTAACCCCCGATCTGCGACATGCGCCGGGAGGTAGGCGTATGACTATGCTGCTCGCTCAGAAGCGCTTTAACCATCTCGTGGCTTTCCGGCTTCACGTCCAGCGCCCGGAAGAACAACTCGGCCAGCGCCTGATCGTTGCCAATATAACGGCGCACGTTGAACTCGTCGGACCAGTACAGGCAAGGCTTGATATTGCCGTCCGACGTAAGACGCAGCCGGTTGCACGTCTGGCAGAAATGGTCACTGACTGGATGAATCAGCCCGAACGTGCCGGCTGCCCCGGTAATCCGGAAATTTTGCGAAGGCCCGTTTCCCCGGACCCCCTCCTCCAGCGTCTCCACCTGCCATCCTATGGTTTCACAGCGTTCCAGCACCGTGTCTAGCGGAATATATCTCGTTTTCCAGCCATTATCGTCATGTCCGATCGGCATATATTCAATAAAGCGCACATGCAAACCGCGCTCCAGCGTCAGCTTCAGAAAATCTTCGATTTCGTCGTCGTTCAGACCTTTCATCAAAACGACGTTCAGCTTGATCGGGTCAAGTCCGACCCGGGATGCCGCTTCCAGACTCGCCAGCACGCGCGACAAATCACCTCCGCGCGTAATGAGAGAAAACCGGTCCGCCCGCAAGGAATCGAGGCTGACATTAATTCTTGTGAGCCCGGCTTCGCGCAGCTTTTCCGCCCGCGAAGCGAAGTGGATCGCATTCGTCGTCAAAGCGATATCTTCAATGCCGTCGATCGCGCTCAACATCCGCACGAGCTGCTCCAGGTTTTTGCGTACGAGCGGTTCGCCCCCGGTCAGCCGCAGCTTGCGAACTCCGTACCCGGCAAGCACCCGCACGACTTCGGCGATCTCTTCGAACGTCAAGAGCTTTTCCTCCGGCTCGAATTCCATGCCTTCTTCCGGCATACAGTACACACATCGCAAATTGCATCGATCCGTCACGGAAATTCGAAGATAGTCATGAATGCGGCCAAAGCGATCCTTCAATATCTGTGACATCCTGCATGCCCCCGTTCTCGGTTATACCCACCATTATGTCACAAAACAGGCCCGTCTTCCATAAACAAAAAGCATTCGATGAAAGGCGTGCAAAAGCGGCTAAAACCTGAGTCGTTTGCCGGTAAGCCTCTCATATTCGTCCGGATCGTTAATATTCCGGATAAATCCCTTTGAAATTCCCTTCCGCTCCAGAAACGATTCGTCCGCCACCTGCAGAGCAACCGAATCCAATAGCCCCATCAACCGCAGATCGTTCGCCGCCAACAGCCGCTCCGCCTCGGAAAGACAGTTCTTGAGATATACGCCGTGCAGCGGATGAAGCCTTCCGTCGATCTTGGCAACCGCAGCATCTGCGCCAACGCTGCTCCGCAGCTCCGAGAGGACCTTCGCCGCTTCGGCGTCAACCCACGGCATATCGCAGCCGACGATCCACAGCTCCTCGTATGACGCCGCTCTCATGGCGGCCTGAAAACCGGCAAGCGGCCCCCGGCCCGGCTGCTGGTCGGGAATGATCCGCACCGGAGACTCCCCGGAGAACGCGTGAACGACGGCCTCGTACCGTTCCGGCTCCTGCGTCACGATAAGCAGCTCCGCACACAAACTTCCCAACTCGGTCAGCTGCCTGGCCAAAAACGTATTGCCTTCGTACATAAGCAGCGCCTTGCTTTGGCCGCCCATCCGCCGATTTTGCCCGCCTGCCAAGATTACGCCTGTCATGGCACGCCTTTGCCCGCCATACCGCCCCATCGCCTTTATCCCTTCCTTCCGTACGTGGACGAAGCTGCTGCACTCCGTCTTCAGATACTGTTCCAGTTTCCATGCATATCCGGGAAAGGCTTTTTTATTCGCAAAGGCAAAAAGGGCCCGAACCCGTCGGTTCAAGCCTCTCGTCTGCCATCAATTTAAGTACCCCATAATAATGCCGGCTGTTTCTTCAATTGCTTTATCCGTTACGTTGATCACCAAGCATCCAACCTGTTTCATCAACGCTTGTGCATAGCGGAGCTCTTCGTCGATTCGCTCAATCGCGGCATATTTCGCCCCGAACGGCAAACCGACCGCTTTCAGTCGCTCTGTCCGAATCTTGTACAGCTTGTCTGCATCCATCGTCAAGCCGACAATCCGGTTGCCCGGTACCAGAAACAGCTCTTTGGGCGGTTTGACCTCTGGCACGAGCGGCAGATTGGATACTTTTATCCCTTTATGCGCCAAAAAAATACTGAGCGGCGTCTTCGACGTCCGTGAAACTCCGATCAAGACGAGATTCGCCTTCAGCAGGGCGCTCGTATCGCGTCCGTCGTCGCACTTGACCGCGAACTCGATCGCTTCCACGCGGCGGAAATAATCCTCGTCCAGCTGATGAAGCAAGCCTGGCTTCCGCTTCGGCGCATCGCCCCACGTATCGATGAACGCCTGCATCATCGGCCCCATGATATCGACCGCACGGACGCCGAGGCGGACCGCCTCTTCCTTCATCATCTCCCGAAGCTCCGGCTGTACCAGCGTATACGCCACAAAGCCGCCGCGTTTGGCCGCCTCTTCCATAATGGTACGGATTTCATCCTCGGTTTTAATATGGCCGATCCGCTTCGTTCTTACCTGGTGGGCGTCAAACTGACGGATCGTCGCTCTAACGACCGCTTCCGCCGTTTCCCCGACGGAATCCGAGCATATCGTGATCTCGTACTGTTGCTCTTCCTTCATCCGGTTTTCTTCTCCTTTGTTCATAAATGCCCTAACGGTCCATCGCCAGATCGACCAAAATATTCGTCATAATCGTTTTTGTCACCCGTCCGACAACGTCCCACCGGGATCTTCCGCTCACCTGAGCGGCTTTGGATTCCACGACGACAGGCAAGCTGTCAACCTGATGATGAATCATCTTCCGCGCCGCGTCGATCACGGATTCATCGGGAGAGACATGAATAACGTTCGGCTCGCGGGTCATGACCATGCTGACCGGCATGGAAGCCGCATTCGTATTGCCGAGCGTGAATTTAAGCAAATCTTTACGGGAAATGACTCCGGACAGGCAATCCTCGTCATCCACGACGATCAGACTGCCGACGTTCTCCATAAACAGCATCACGACCGCGTCGTTCACGGAAGCATTCTCCCGAACGACAACAGGGATCGATTGGACATCCTTTACCTTTATGCCCAGCAGTTTGCGGGAAACTTGGGAGCCCGGCGTCATGGACGAGCCAGGGGTATAGCCCACCTTCGGCTTGGCATCCACAAGCCCGAGCATGACAAGCAGGGCCAGATCCGACCGGAGGGTCGGGCGGCTTAGACCTAACATCTCCGCTATTTGTTCGCCCGTAATGGGCGCGTGTGCCTTTACCAATTCTACGATCTGCAGTTGGCGCGCAGTCAGTTCGATGACCGGTCCCTCCTCACTCAAGCAGCCTTTGCGGTTTATCGCTGTGCCACATTCCAATCCAATTGTACCAAAAATAGTCCGAAACTCATAGAACCGTTTTTCATCCGAGATTCCAATCGAAATATAACGCACTAATTAATTTTTATCAAGTGTTTATTGCGCATTATTTATTTATTAATTATACTATATATATTGAAACGTGACCATTTATTTTATAGGGGGCTGAACTGGTGGAAAGGGAATTGGCACTTGAGATCGTCCGGGTAACGGAGCTGGCGGCGCTGTCCGCGGCAAGGTGGATGGGCCGGGGCGATAAGATTCAAGCCGACGGTGCGGCGACGACCGCCATGCGCGCCATGTTCGATTCCGTTTCCGTCCGCGGGACCGTCGTCATCGGAGAAGGAGAAATGGACGAAGCGCCGATGCTGTATATCGGCGAACAAGTAGGCAACGGGCAAGGTCCTGAGGTGGACGTGGCCGTCGACCCGCTCGAAGGCACGGAGCTGGTTGCAAAAGGATTGAACAACGCGCTGGCCGTCATTGCCATTGCCAGCAAAGGCAATCTGCTGCACGCGCCGGATATGTATATGGAAAAACTGGCTGTCGGACCGGCTCTCGCCGGCAAGCTCAGTTTGACAGACCCGCTCGAAACGACGCTTCAACGGGCCGCCGACATTTTGGATAAACCGCTCAGTAATCTTACGATCATGATTCTTGACCGCGACAGGCACCGTAAGCAGATCGAGACCCTCCGCCGGGTCGGTGTACGAATCAAGTTTCTTAGCGACGGCGATGTCGCAGGGGCTATGGCTCCCGCTTTATCCGAATCCGGCATTGACATGTATGTAGGCTCTGGCGGTGCACCCGAGGGCGTGCTGGCGGCCGCGGCGCTGCAATGTCTGGGTGGAGAGCTGCAAGGAAAGTTGCTGCCTTCCAATCAGGAAGAATACGACCGTTGCATCGCCATGGGACTTACCGACCCGCACAAAGTTTTGACGATGGAAGATATGATCGGCCGGGATGACGTTATTTTTGCAGCAACGGGCATTACCCCCGGCGAATTTTTAAACGGCGTCCGCTATTTGCCCGACTCCCGGGCAGAAACGCATTCGATCGTCATGCGGGCAAAAACAAAAACGATCCGGTTCATTCAATCGATTCATTACTTGCCTAATAAAAATATTCTTAACGATATCGGATAACCCGGTATTGAACTATTTTCTTCCTGTGTTAATATTACCATGAAGTAACTATTCGACACGGAAGAAGGTTTGCACATGAGTATATTATTTTATACCGCTGTCGGGCTGATCGCTGCTACCTTCGGGAGCCTGGTCGGTCTCGGCGGCGGTATTATTATTGTCCCCGCTCTGGTTTATTTAGGCCCCGTGTTCGTCGGACAGACGATTTCGGTATCGACGGCGGTAGGCACTTCGCTGGCCGTCCTGATCTTTACGGCATTGTCTTCGACCCTGACCTTCGTCAAGCAGAAAAAAGTCGATTTCAAAAGCGGCTGGCTCTTGTTCGTTACATGCGGTCCGGGAGCCATTCTCGGCTCGTATACCACGCAATTTGTCAACGCCAAATCGTTTCAACTCAGCTTCGGCCTCTTCATGCTGCTGATGGCCATACTGCTCGTGCTGCGCGACTACTTGAAGCCGTTAAACGTGAAGTGGCATATTCAGCGCACGTATACGGACGGCAATGGAAATACATATCATTACGGCTACAGCGTACTGCCCGCCTTGATCATCGGACTATTGGTCGGATTCATTTCGGGCCTATTCGGAATTGGCGGCGGCTCTCTATTCGTTCCGGCTATGGTGCTGCTTTTTCGGTATCCTCCCCATGTAGCGACAGCGACTTCCATGTTCGTAATCCTGCTATCATCCCTTATGGGCAGCTTCACGCATTTTAGCTTAGGAGAAGTGAACCTGTGGATGGTGTTGGGCTTGGCGCCCAGTGCCATTGTCGGAGGCTGGCTCGGCGCGAGAATCGCCGGTCGGCTGAGCAGCAAAAAGCTGCTTTGGGTACTGCGTATCACCTTCGTTATTGTCTCTATCAAAATGATCTGGGAAGGCTTGGTCCTTATCTGATTTCGTTAGCTCCATACGATTCGCCGCGGCGTTCGTGGCATCATTTTCATGAGCGGATAATTCGTCTCTCTTTATCCCAAACTAAGGGAACGCAACCTGTTGCATAAAGGAGAACAAGCCCACATGAAAAAGCGAACGCCCGCGGCTTTTTTACTATTATCCATTTATCGATTCAAAAGACTGTCTTTGTCGGGTCTTATCTTCTGCTTGGCTCTAACCGCATGCACGCCTGCCGCAAATTCGCCGCAAGCTATGCCCCCGGGGAACGGGCCTGCCGAAGCTGCGCCTCAGAACACGGCTAAAGCAGCAGAAACGGGCACTGGCAGCCCGCTATCTCTGGCTGGGCCTCCGGCCCCTCCGACCGTGAAGCAGGTCCCGTCCCCTTCGGTGCCGCCTGCTCCTGCACCGGCACCTGCTCCCACACCGGCCGAAGTTCCGCCAGCAGAGGCCAAGACGCAAAAGCAGCCCAAATCCAAACCGCAACCAGCCAAAGCGTCCAAAGAAACATCCGGGCAAAACCAACGGCTCTCTTTATCCCAGCTTGTGCGCAAATATCCGGAGCTACTGCTGCTGCGGGGGTCAGCCGCCTCCGGGCAAGTCGCCTTAACTTTTGACGATGCCCCCGACACGACATTTACGCCGCAGGTGTTGGATGTATTGAAAAAATATCAGGTTCGCGCCACTTTCTTCTTAGTCGGCGCCCAAGCCGAGAAGCATCCGGAAATGGTTAAGCGAATTGTTCGCGAAGGTCATGTGATCGGCAATCATTCGTACAGCCACAAACTGTTTACCAAATTGTCCGACGACTTGTTCCAGTCGCAGGTGCTTCAAACACAGCAAGCCTTAAAGCGGCTGATCGGATATTCCCCCCACCTGCTGCGACCACCCTATGGCGAGATTAGCGAAAGCCAACTACTGTGGGCATCGGAACACGGCTACCGCATTGTGAACTGGAATGTCGATTCGCTTGATTGGAAACAGCTTGGGCAAGAAAAAGTAATTTCGAACATTCTCACTAATGTCAAGCCGGGTTCCATCATTCTACAGCATTCCGGCGGCGGGCCGGGGCAAGACTTGAACGGCACCGTCCAAGCGCTCCCGACCGTAATCCAGACTTTAAAATCCCGTAATCTGAAGATGGTTACCTTGCCTGAGCTTTTGCAAGTATCCAAGCAATTGGATTGAGTTATCGCCTTCAACAATCAGAACGTTTCAACCTAAAAAGGGACACCCCTCGCACCGGCAGAAGGGCATCCCTTGGTTGTTATTTGTATCAGCAACGTTGCTTTAGGCTTGCACAGCTTCCAGCCAAGCGTTGGCAATAAGCGCGTGACCTGCCGGGGAAGGATGTACGCCATCAGGTGCCCAATAGGCGGGCGGTGCTTTGACACTTGCCGCCGCGAACAACCCGTCTAATGGCACGTACAGCGTTTCAAATTCCCGTGCGAGCTCGCGAACGGCGTTGATTTTCGGGTCCAAGTCCTCTCTCCATCGTTTCCGGTCTTCCGGCACCGGCAGCACAAACGGTTCGACTAAAATTAGCTTCGCATCAAGCGTCTCCTTGGTACGAACAATCAGCTCACGATAACCTTCCGCAAACGCTTCCACTGAAGTCGAGTCGTTGCGATCATAACGCCGCCATGTATCGTTAATTCCGATATAGATCGAAACCCATGTCGGCTTCAAATCGAGGCAATCTTCCTGCCAGCGCTGCTGCAAATCCATTACCCGATTGCCACTGATTCCGCGGTTGATGAAATGGACTTGTTTCTCCGGATATTTGCTGGCGAATAACGCAGAAGCGATGAGAGCGTAGCCCCGGCCTAAGTCCGCCCCGGTCTCCCTGTTTCTTCCGCAATCCGTAATGCTGTCTCCTTGAAACAAGACAACCGCCCCATCTTCGATCTTTGTCATGACCCTGTTCCTCCAACATTAGGATATAGTGCTTCTTTTAGTACCATACTAAAAGTTGTCGAATTTGTATATCGTAATGTGAAGAATCGATAAAAAAATAAGCCCTAAAGATCTCTTTGATCTTTAAGGCTTATTTATACCGATGAGAGGACTCGAACCTCCACCCTTTCGGACTCGATTTTGAGTCGAGCGCGTCTGCCATTCCGCCACATCGGCAAGTGGCGTGCCCTAAGAGATTCGAACTCCTGACCTTTTGATTCGTAGTCAAACGCTCTATCCGGCTGAGCTAAGGGCACACATTTTAAATTGTTGGAGTGGTGCCGAAGACCAGACTTGAACTGGTACGGTAGTCACCTACCGCAGGATTTTAAGTCCTGTGCGTCTGCCGATTCCGCCACTCCGGCGAAGAAAGAAAGTTGGAGGCGCCACCCAGATTCGAACTGGGGGTAAAGCTTTTGCAGAGCTCTGCCTTACCACTTGGCTATGGCGCCATATGGAGCGGAAGACGGGATTCGAACCCGCGACCCTCGCCTTGGCAAGGCGATGCTCTACCCCTGAGCCACTTCCGCAATATAAACTGGGGATCTAGGATTCGAACCTAGGCATGACGGAGTCAAAGTCCGTTGCCTTACCGCTTGGCTAATCCCCAATGACATGTGTAATGGGGCGATCGAAGGGAATCGAACCCTCGAATGTCGGAGCCACAATCCGATGCGTTAACCACTTCGCCACGACCGCCACAGTATGAAGATATTTTGGCAGGGGCAGCAGGAATTGAACCCACACTAACGGTTTTGGAGACCGCTGTTCTACCTTTAAACTATGCCCCTATGAACTGGTGGAGGCTGATGGATTCGAACCACCGAACTCGTCAGAGAACAGATTTACAGTCTGCTGCGTTTGGCCACTTCGCTAAGCCTCCATATAAAATTGCAATGGTGCCGCCGAGAGGACTTGAACCCCCAACCTACTGATTACAAGTCAGTTGCTCTACCAATTGAGCTACAGCGGCGAATGGTGGCTCGGGACGGAATCGAACCGCCGACACGAGGATTTTCAGTCCTCTGCTCTACCGACTGAGCTACCGAGCCGTATTTATTTATTGTATCTCATTTCATGCAAATTGTAAATCATGGCGGAGCCGACGGGATTCGAACCCGCGGTCTCCTGCGTGACAGGCAGGCATGTTAGGCCTCTACACCACGGCTCC
>NZ_FMTT01000080.1 GCF_900100345.1 Paenibacillus tianmuensis
ATGACGCGGTGAGAAACACCTTGAAAACCATGCGCAATTGGCAGGATGAGATCGTGAACTACCATCGTTGTCGGTGGACGAACGCAACCATTGAAGGACGGCATAATCGCATCAAGGCTTACCAGCGTCGGCACTACTTCACGCGTAATCGTGAGTGCTACAAAGCTGGTATATTAATTGAATGCAATCGACTCCGTTTACCATGTTGAAAAGTTCAACCGCTAATTTTTAGATTGAGCCATTTTTTAAAAGCAAAAAAACTGGTGCATTTAACCGCGCCAGTTTTTTGTCCACTTTTTTACTCATTGAGGCTTCATGTCTTTTCAAGGCATTGATTTTTTTCAACAGACCATTCAGCTTCGATTTTAAGCGACACTTCGTCTAATTCCAGGTCTATTTTCGAAAACCCACTCCGGATCTCTGTTACTGTTTTGGCATAAATCCCGGTATGCAGCTCCAAGTGATCGATACCAGTCGAAGGTCCAGACGCTCGGCAAGCAGGACGCTCCAAGCGCCACAAGCATCGGATAAAAGGCTGCAGCCGCGCGTGCGGCAATCGTTCCTCGCAAACCACTTGTTTATCCCCTTCCTCGTCTAGATCCAGTCCACGACCGGGTCCCATTGCAGCGACGGCTTGCGGCGTCGCGCCTGCCCGATCCAGTCGGCGATGCGGCGGATCGCTTCGTCGATCTGCGCTTCGTTCGCGCGCATGACGCTCAGGCGCAGACCGTTGTCCTTCGCGAACGTGCGCAGATAGCTTCGCGCGGTGGGCGAGACCGCGACGTTCTGCTGCTTCAGCGCCGCCAGCAGATCATCGGCCTCTAGCGGCGACGGCACGAGCAGCCGGGTGAAGACACCGCCGTCCGGCACATGAAGGCCGACCTCCTGCGGCAGGTAACGGGCGGCCGCCGTACGCAGCGCCTCCATCCGGACGCGGTAATGCTCGCGCATCCGCACGGCGTGGCGGTCGAACATGCCGCACGTCAAGTAAAGCTCCAACGCCGCTTGGGACAAGGCGGACGTGCTCGAATCGACGGAGGATTTGAACTGACGGAACGTCTCGAGCAGCGGCTTCGGCAGGACAGCCGTACCGAGACGCAGGCCGGGCAGCGTCACTTTGGAGAAGCTTTTGACATAGATGACGTGGCCGGAGCGGTTCAGGCTGTAGATTGGGTCCGCGCGGCGCTTCGTTTCCAGATCGGCCAAATAATCGTCCTCCACGATGTAAACGTCGTAGCGCTCGGCCAGCCGGGCGATCGCCTGCTTTTGCTCCTGGCTCAGACTCGTTCCCATCGGGTTGTGATACCGCGGCACGGTATAAAAAAATTTGATCGCGTTCGTCCGAAAATGCCGCTCCAGCTCGTCCAGATCGATTCCTTCGTCGCTGCGGGCGATGCCGATGGCCGTGATGCCCAGCAGCTCCAGCGTGTGAAGCATGCCGAAGTAGGTGGGCTGCTCGACGAGAATGGCTGCCTTGCCATTCGGAAAGGGCATGCCGGCCAGCAAATGAATCGCCTGCTGCGAGCCGGATACGACGGTAATCTGCTCCGGTTCGGTGAATACCTGAGCCGTGGTCAGATGCTTTTGCAGCGCCTGCCGGAGCGACATAAAGCCGAGTGGGTCGGCATACGAGAACAGCCGGTCCTGATACTGCTCGATCGCTTGGTTCAAGCAATGCTGGAAGTCTGCGTACGGCATAACCGCCGGGTCCGGCGTTGCGTTGGCGAGGTCGATTCGCGCCAACTGTTCGACGGAAGAGGGTTCCTCGGAACGGACGACGGCATAATAGCCGCTTTTGGGAACCGAATAAATCAAGTGTTCCCGTTCCAGCTCGTCGTACGCGCGAATGGCCGTATTTTTGCTGCATCCGTACTGTACGGCTACGTCGCGGATCGAAGGCAGCTTGGCGCCCGGCCGGATGGCGCCGGATGCGAGCTTGCGCTGGATGTCGGCTTTGATGGTTTCGAACTTGCAGCCTGTGCTCATATTCATGCTCATGTTCATGAGTAGAGTCCCCTTTGATTTTGTACAGGTACAGATGGGAGTAATAAATATGTCGGTGTCACCTGTATCCATTATACTGAACGACATAAACGAAACCAACATCAAACAGGAGGGGTACAGATGGAATGGAAGCACGACACGCTGTCGTACCGCATTAACGATTGCCGGGAGGAACTGCAGCCGGATGTCATCTATGCGCTTTTGCAGACAAGCTATTGGGCCGCGCACCGGAGCAAGGAGACGATGCTGCGGAGCCTTGAAAGCTCGCTCTGCTTCGGCCTTTACCATGGGGAGGAGCAGGTAGGTTTCATGCGTGTGGTGACAGACTACGCCACGTTCTCTTGGGTCTGTGACGTTATCGTGCACCCCGATCACCGGGGGCAAGGACTCGGCAAGTCGCTGATGCAGTTTCTGGTGGGGCATCCGGCGTTACGGGATATCCGGATGATGCTTGGCACCAGAGACGCGCACGGGTTGTATGAGCAGTACGGTTTCGAGCGGCATGAGACGATGCGGCGGCCGATCCCGGCTGCGGCACAGTAAGGCGGGAGAGTCGAGATAAAAAGGAGCGCATCCCGCCCGCGGCAATGCGCTCCGTACTTCATGCGGCGGTCAGCGCTTCCGGCTCTTCGCCTTGGCGATGTAAGCCACCGCGTCCGGCGTCTTGCAGTCCGTATCGCCATGATCGACCTCGACCTTGCCGATGCGGGCTGCGGCTGCCAAGGCCGCGGCTTCCAAAGCTTCGCTGCGCATCCCAATCGCGATCAGGGCGGCGTTCATTGCATCGCGGGTACGATTCGGGCTGGAATGGATGCGGGCTTCGATGCGCCCCAACTGCCTGAGGAAGTAGTCCTCGCCGAGCGCTTTGCTCTTCATGGCGGCGTGCGCCATCAGCTGCCAGCCGGCCCGTCCGACCCATTCCCGGTCCGAAGTCGTCCAGCGCTCCAGTAGCTCGGGAAGCAAAGGGGATTTGCTTGCCAGATGGGTCACCAGCACATCCGTCAGGCAGTAATAATCGATATCGTCCAGCCATTGCTCCAACTGCTCAAGCGTTCGGGTTTTCGGATCGACGATCATGACGGCCAGTGTCCGGGCATCCGTATTTCCCGTGTTCCAGAGCTGCTCGGCCAAGGCGTCGTTCGTTTTAATCTCTTTTCTCAGCTTGTCCAAATTGCCGAAGCTGACTCCGAATAACGGCTCTTTGGCGCCGTGTTTTCCGTACACTTTGCGATTCTGCTCCGTGCCCAGCGCTTCAAGCCGGGCCATCATTTCCTCCAGTTCCATGCCAAACCCTCCTCCAAAACGCCCGTTACCCCTTCGGCCTTTTTCCTTCCAGCACCATCGCTACGGTTTTGCCGATCCGGCTGGCCCGCGTTTCCGGCCGCTTGGCCGACTCGATCCAGTCTACGAACTCTTTCTGGTGCGAATACGCCAGCTTGTCGAACCGGGCTGCGGCCTCTTCCGTTTGGCGCAAAGCGTCGGCCAGATCAACGGGCACCTTGACGGTCCGCGCTTCCGCGTCCAGCTCCATCGTGACCTGCACCGTATCGCCTGGCGCGACCCCGGCCTCATCGCGAATCGCTTTGCTTACGACCATATAGTGAGCGCCGTTGCCATGCGGCATCGCGGAACTGCGGTACGGTATGCCGTTGACCGTTCCTTTTACCTTGACTTGTCCTTTGCCGCCGAAGACGGCTTCCACGGAAAAGGGCAGCGTGAAGTATGTCCACGTCCCTGTCCCTTCGGGCCGGTGCAGTACCGCTTCGAACCGCTGCATCTCGATCCGCTCCTTTGTTGTCCTTTTGCCGCACATTATAGCATGCGCCGTTTACGATGAAAAATGAGCCAGGCCGCGGCGGTGAACGCCATCAGCGCGGCGCAGGCGAAGCCGACGCCGCCGGGGCCGAACGCGCCCAGCAGGACGAAGGAGGCCAGCGGGCCGAGCGCGGCCCCGACATCGACGACGATCGTATACGTCGTCATGTACGCGACGGCGCGGCTGCCCGCGGCGGCGTCGGCGGCGAGCGTGTCCGAGAGCGTGGTGATGGCGGTATTCGCCAGCATCACCGCGAGCAGAGCCGCAAGCCAGAGGCCGAAAGGCAGCGGGAGCGCCAGCAGCGCGAAGGCGGTAGCCGACAGACTGAGCGCAGCGAGGTAAAGCGGCAGGCGGCCGCGGGGGCCGTCCGACTGTCTCCCGAACCAGGGAGACAGGAAGGGCGACCAGCCCCAGCGCAGCGCTTGCAGGACGCCGGCGACAGAGGCTGCGCCGAGCGTGAAGCCCGCAAGCGTGAGCGTGCCGCCGTCCGGCAGGCGGGTGGCGATCAGCGGGCTGAGGGCGGACATCAGCAGGCCGAAGAAGACGAGCGCGGTCGTGAAGCCCGACAGCAGCGGCAGCAGCGTTGCGGCAGTCAGCCGCGGCACGGAAGCATCGGTCCGCGGCGGCGCGGACGGCGTGACGGTGGACGGCACGAAGCGCCAGGTGAACGGCAGACCGGCCAGCATGACTGCGCCGAGCAGCAGCGCTACCGCGCGCACGCCGAGCAGGTCGGCGAGCAGTCCGCCGGCCAGCATCCCAACGAGGCTGCCGATGCCTATGATCCCGTTGTAGCGGCCAAGCAGTTGGCCACGGTCTCCGCCGCTGCTGGCTTCCAGCACCGTCAAGTAGCCGCCGATGCGAAGCATCGACCAGGCTGCGCCCCATAATGCCCGTGCCGCAAGCAGCAGCGCGAAGCCGCTGAAGAAGCCGAACGCCAGCGTCGTGGCACAGGCCAAAGCGACGGCGGCAAGCACACCGGTTCGTTTCGGCAGCCGACTGTACAGCCAGCCGATCAGCGGGCCAAGCGGCAGCCGGACGAAGCGGTTGACCGACAGCAGAACGCCGACCTGCCAGAGCGCATCCAAGCCGTAATGCTGCCAGTACACCGGGAGCACGATATAGAGCATCGAGTCGCCGAGCAGGCAGACCGCCGTTATCCAAGCGATCACGCGGACGGATGATCCGTGTGCGTTCATTTCAAACAGCTCCCTTTTTAGCATTGACGTAGCTCTAATTATAAATGGAAAAAGGGGAATGAAAAGAGTAAACTGGGATAAGAAAATTTCCCCTTTTGGTGCGAAGATATACGATCGAATGGAGGAAGGAGAACGGAACGCGATGCGGTTGGAGGAGCATTACTTGAAGCTGTATCGGAGACTGCAGCCCCGTGGCTTGGAAGGCGGAACGGAAGCGACGCGGAGCTGCTGCAAGAGGATGCGGAGTGGGCGCTGCTCTCGCCCTGCTGGCTAACGCAAACAGCCCCGTGAGGCGCTGCTTGCCTCCGGAGCTGCAAGAAATAACTGACCGTTTGTGCGTCGAACTTCCCGGGGAGCCTTCCCGCGCCCGTCGGTTAGAACTGCTCAGCCAGCTGGAAGAAACGCTCCTGCGGGAGCGAGCCGTCATCCTGTGGTACCGCTGGCAGCAGTCCGCCTCATACCCGCCGGGACTGGGGGACGTCTCGATCAGCTCGCTCGGCTGGGTCGATTACCGTAAGCTGTGGTTCGACGGCTGCCAGGAAAGCGGTGGAACCGGGACGCCGGGCTCTCGCGGCTAAACCAGCCTGCCTTATTCCTTGCCTCTCAGCCAGGAGAAGTGTGTCTTCACAGCGCGGCGCATGATCGTGCGGTGCAGCTTTTCCAGCGTAATGCTCGGATTCCCGGCATTGATGCGCGGAATTTGCATCACGTCGTCCTTTTGCGTCACCATGCCGCTTTTCACGGTAAAAGCGTAGCGAATCCCGGCCTGCCCGACCAGATCCGATGCCTGCCGGTCGTACATGCCGTAAGGGTAGGCATACATGTCCACTGCCTGTGAATGAAGGGCATGGAGCCGGCTGACGCAAGCACGGGTATCTTTCAGAATCCGGCCGCCGTATTCGGCCGCCGTTTCAATTCGCCCCTCCGTATGCAGCATTCTGGCGAGCAGCGGATTGCCGTCCACCTTCTGATGCAGGTCGTGCGAATGACATTGAAAATCGATAAAGTCCGTTTCCGAGGCCATCTGCCGGATTTGCTCCTCGGATAAAGCCGTAAGTGCAGGCGCCTTCGGATCGGCCAAATCCTTGGTCACGACAAAATTGACCGCTGGTATGCCCAGCTCCTTGAGCACAGGGTATGCGTGCGTATAGAAGCTTTCGTAGCCGTCGTCGAACGTAATCAGCACCGATTGCCGGGGCACGTCCTTGCCGTTCATGAAATCGCGGAATTCCGACAGCGTCAGAAACCGGTATCCTTTTTCCTTCAAGAAGCTGACTTGCTTGCGGAACAACTCCGGCGTGATCGTGACGTTGCTCTTATCCGTATCGTCCAAATGATGATAGGCCAGCACCGCGACCTGATCCGCATACGGATAGCTGCCCCATTGATAGACCGAACCCGCGATAACCCCGATTGCGATGCAAACCGCGAGCAAGCCTTTTGCCAACCATCGAAACATGTGCTGCAATCCCCTTCTTGCCAAAATTAAGCATTTTCATTGTATGATACCAGTTAAAAAAACTCAACCTCATTTTAAAGTCCGCGTCGAGCCGTTTGAATTTACGAAAAATTTATGCAGGGCGGAATTTCCATTTAATTTTTCTGTGCTAAACTAAAAGGGATATGCCAAACTGTTTCAATTGGGAGGAGAAGCTTCGAATGAAGAGTTGGAAAAAATGGATGTCCCCCGCGCTGGCTGCGCTCATGCTCGTATCGGCGGCAGCCCCGGCAGCGGCGGAAACGTCGGCAGCGGACGCCGGCGGCAAGAAGGGCACGACGAAAATTACGCTTTTCCACACGAACGACACACATTCCCGCGTCGACGAGAGCAAGGAAGGAATCGGCTTCGCCAAAATGGCCGCGCTCCTCAAGGAGTATGCGAAAACGAACCCGAATTCGCTCGTGCTGGATGCCGGTGATACGTTCCACGGGCAAACGGTTGCGAATCTCGTGCGCGGCGAAAGCATCGTCAGCATTATGAATGCCGTAGGATACAATGCGATGGCCGCGGGGAACCACGATTTCAACTACGGCTACGAGCGGCTTGTCGAGCTGGTGGGCAAAGCCAAATTCCCGGTGCTGAGCGCCAACACGAAAAAAGCGGACGGCACCCGCATTTTGAAGCCTTACGAGATAAAGGAAGTGGACGGCATCAAGCTGGGCATTTTCGGCTTGACCACGCCTGAAACCGCTTATAAAACGCATCCGAATAACGTCGCGGGCCTCACGTTCACGGACCCTGCCGTCGAAGCGAAGGCGATTGTGGGCGAGCTGAAAGGCAAAGTCGACGCCATTATTGCGCTGACGCATCTCGGAGTCGACAAGTCCAGTATCGACACGAGCATCAAGGTGGCCGAGCAGGTGCCGGACATCGACGTCATCATCGACGGACACAGCCATACGAAACTGGATACGGGCATGAAGGTCGGCAACGTGCTGATCGCCCAGACCGGCGAGTACCTTAAGCAATTCGGACGCGTCGACCTGACATTCGAGAACGGGAAGCTGAAGGACAAGGTGTCCGGCCTGATCACGAAAAAAGCCGCCGATGAAGACAAGACACCGGGCGACGCGGCTGTTCTGGAAATTATTCGTTCCGTGAAAAAAGAGCAGGAGAAAGTGCTGCATCAAAAAGTCGGCTCCACCTCCGTCAAGCTTGTCGGGGACCGCGAAGTTGTACGCAAGGGCGAGTCGAACCTCGGCAACCTGATTGCCGACGCGATGATCGACGAGACAGGCGCCGACGTTGCCATCATTAACGGCGGGGGCATCCGCGATTCGATCGCCGCAGGCCCGATTACGAAGGGGCACGTTATTACCGTACTGCCGTTCGGCAACTACATTCAGACGAAAAAAGTGAAGGGCTCCGACATCGTAGCCGCTCTTGAGCACGGCGTATCCGCTTATCCGGACTCGCTGGGCGCATTCCCGCAAGTCGGCGGTATTACCTTTGAGCTCGACCCTGCGCAGCCGAAAGGCAAACGGGTATCCGGGGTCAAAGTGAAAGGCCAACCGATCGACCCGAACAAAACGTATCTGCTTGCGACGAACGACTTTATAGCCGCAGGCGGGGACGATTACAAGATGTTCAAGGACTATCCGCTCGCAGGCGACTATTCTTCGCTAGAAGAATCGCTGATCAAGTACTTCCAGAAGAAGGGCGAAGTGAACCCGCAGGTCGAAAACCGCGTTGCGGTCAAGCAGACATCCGGCACGGCGACAACACCAGCGCCAAAGGTGCCAGCTCCTCCGGCTCAGCCGGCTGGACAGACGTCCAAACCAGCGCCAGCACCGGAAGCTGCAAAGCCCGCCCCGGCGGCTCCTGCTGCGACGGACGGCGGGGTGTACATAGTGAAGTCCGGCGATACGCTGTGGAAAATCGGCAAGAAACACAACACGACTTGGCAGAAGCTGCAAGAGCTGAATAAGTTCAACGACCCGAATCTGATTTTCCCCGGGCAGAAGGTTAAGCTTCCTGCTGCCGGATAAGCGGCTGACAGCCCGGCAATCCAGCGTCCGTGCAAGCCGTACAAACAAAGCCCGACCGGGTCGACCCGGTCGGGCTTTGTTGCGGTACACCCGGCATGGGCGATAACTAGGCGGTGCAAGTCCGCTACAGGCTTGGCAGTAGGAACTGTTAGCCAAGGGCAAGGGTGTCGGTCGTGAGGCCGAATCTGAAGGAAGCCGGAGGCAAACCCTCGGTCTGACGAACAGAAATCACATAGAAGGCATGATGGGACGGACGAGCTTGCGCAACAAAGCAAAGTCCAATACTGCCCGAATCTCATCATGTAGATGTGGCAGATGGATGAGGGAGGGTCGGTGCGATGAAAGCAGAATATCGAAAGGGCTGCCTGCAAAGGGATAGCGTGGAACGCGAAGAGTATGCAGGAGCGCAGAGTACCGACATTCGGGAGAGTAGAGAAAGAGACGGTGCAAACGACCTGCTGGAGAGGATACTGGACAGGGACAACCTGAACAAAGCCTACAAGCAGGTCAAACGTAATCATGGAGCGCCGGGAATCGACGGAATGACTGTCGAAGGGGCACTGCCGTGGCTGCGGGAAAACAGAGACGAACTCTTGCAAAGCATCCGGGAGGGTCAATACAAGCCGAGCCCGGTACGACGCAAGGAAATCCCCAAACCGGATGGAAGCGGAGTGAGAAAGCTCGGCATTCCCACAAAGTATCGGTCATCAAGCTGGAGAAGCTGACGAACCTTTGCCAAACGACAAGAACAAGTCGTAAAAACGCCAAAAACTTGCATAACTGGACGTTCTATCAATTACAGTCCCTTTATCGCATACAAAGCAGCATTGGCGGGGATCAACATCCTGCGCCAACCTGTGATAGATGGTAACAGTCTATCAGCCTAGATAGCTATACGCTCTGATCTAGGATGAGCTAATGAGCTAGCTCTTAACTTAGCAGTCGGCACAAAACAGAAATGGCCTGCGTGCGTTAACTATATAAGTTGAACTAATGAATTCATTAGAATTAGAACCTAACACAA
>NZ_FMTT01000031.1 GCF_900100345.1 Paenibacillus tianmuensis
GATCACCCTCTCAGGTCGGCTACGCATCGTCGCCTTGGTGAGCCGTTACCCCACCAACTAGCTAATGCGCCGCAGGCCCATCTGTAAGCCACAGGTTGCCCCGTGTTTCTTGATCTCCTCATGCGAGAAGACCACTTATCCGGTCTTAGCTACCGTTTCCGGTAGTTATCCCAGCCTTACAGGCAGGTTGCCTACGTGTTACTCACCCGTCCGCCGCTAGCTTTACCCGAAGGCAAAGCCCGCTCGACTTGCATGTATTAGGCACGCCGCCAGCGTTCGTCCTGAGCCAGGATCAAACTCTCCAATAAAGTTTCGCGTCTTCACTTAGCCGAAGCCGGGCGAAGCGCTTGTTTATCGAACAGAGCCGATTAAGCTCAAATGCTTGTTACGCTTGGCATTTCGTTCTCATTTGTTCAGTTTTCAAAGAGCTTTTGTCACTATTCTGTTCTGCCGTGACAAGATCTAATCTTATCACATCAGGACGAGCTTTGCAACTACTTTTTTTCGTCGTCCGCTCGTTCAAGGCTAACTGCCTCTCGCGGCGACAAGCAATAATGTATCACAGATGTCGGGTCGAATGCAACCACAAATTTTGGCAATTGTAAATCGGGTCCATTCCTCGGCAAGCGGCGCACTTTTTAGCGGGCATTCCATAGCTCTTTCTGAGAACGAAAAACCGCCGCGCTCCTTTTCCGGAACCGGCGGTTTCGTGCTGCACAGCGTGAAAAGTGATTAGACGTCTCCTAACAGCTGCCGCAGCTCCTCTTCGTTATCAATAATACGGATACCCAGCTCTTGGGCTTTGGTCAGCTTGCTGCCGGCGTTCTCTCCGGCGATGACGATATCGGTCTTCCTCGACACGCTACCGGTCACCTTGGCGCCCAGCTTCTCCAGCTTCTTGGCGGCTTCGTCCCGTCCCATGGTGGTGAGCGTACCCGTTAAGACGACCGTTTTGCCGAAAAACAGACTGCTTTCGTCGACGACCGCAGGCGCTTCTTCGCTGACCGGCTGTATACCGGCGGCTAGCAATCGCTCAATGCTTCGCTGCATCGCCTGATCGCGGAAAAAGCCGACGATGCTCTCTGCAACGATACTGCCGATATCCGGCAGCGTGATCAGCTCCTCCGGCTCCGCCTGCATCAGCTTCTCGAGACTGCGGTAATGCTCCGCAAGCTCCTTGGTTGTCGTCTTGCCCGTATTCGAAATGCCGAGGGCATATAGGAACGATGCCAAATCGGGCTGCTTGCTTTTCTCGAAGGCGGCGATCAAATTCTCGGCCTTCTTCGTCCCGAAGCGCTCAAGCTTGATCAAATCGTCGAAGGTCAAATAGTACAGATCGGACGGGTCGCGTACGCCGAGCGAATCGTAGAGCTGCTCGGCCGTCTTCTCGCTGAACGTCTCGATGTCCATCGCATCGCGGGAGGCGAAATGGGCAATGCGCCCGACAAGCTGCGGACGGCAGTCCACCTTATTCGTACAGAACAGATGCGGACCCTTTTTCTCCAGATCGTGTCCGCACGAAGGACATACCGACGGAGGCACGATTTCGCTTCCGTCGGCTTCCTCAGTCACTTTGCCCAGAATCTCCGGATGAGGTAAGCCCCCGGCGCCTTGCCGCGTGTACGCGGTAGGTTTCCAAAGACTCCCTCCAGAACCGTACGTACTCCTCTCAGAGTATACGGCTCGCCACTTTGTCAATCTAGTCTTCCGGCGTTTAAGTCATCGTGACACTTTCTACAGAGAGCGAGAGTCTTTCTTCTTCTCGCAATCATGAATTGTTCCCATCTTGCTTTACCTTTTAGGTCCTTGAGCTTTCTTACGTGGTGCATTTCGATTTCGGTTTCTGCTTCGCACCATTCGCATTTGTTCGCTAGCAATCGGTCAACCAGGCTCGATCTGCCCGAGTAGATCAGTGTATTAGGTTCTTTGTCAACGTCTGGATCTGCGAGCGGGTTCTCATGTTTTGAGAAGCTTTCGTTGAGAAAGAATCTAATCTTCTCACCCTTCTTTGTCATGTATTTCACCGCGAATTTTCCGTTAATCCTGTATTTGTCAAGAATCTGACGAACCGAGATTTGATACTTCCTCGCGAATGTTTTATACATGCTGTATTCCATGATGTAGTGGAACTGGTTGAGAACACTGACGTTGTTGGCAAGACGATAATAGTTGCACAACCCTCTTATCTCAGAGTTGTAAATGCTAACGATCTCAAGGTCGTCGTTATCGATTAGATACTGTCTATGGATGGATTTCCACGACCCGTCATCCTTGGTTACTAGCGCTCCCAAGCTTCTTAGCTTGCCTTCCCAAGCTGACTTGGGTAGAAGAAGGTAAGGTTTGTAGTTTCTAGTTCTTCCGTGTTCACTAAACGATGTATCTCGTTGTACCGAGATGCCATACCCCAAGAATTTTGCGAATTTTGATGAGTGGGTAATCAAGGTTTTTTCCATGGATAGTTCGAGTTTAAGCTTCTCCTTTAGGAAGAGCGCCGCATCTTCTCTAACCTTCTCCGCCTCTTGCTTAGAACCGATGATGCCGATCAGGAAGTCATCCGCGTATCTTACGTAGACGAATCTTCTGAACTCTTCATCCATTGGGTCTAAGGCTGGAATGACCTTGATTCTTTCGTTTATCCGATTGATTTCTTCTGTGTACTCCGCCTTTTTGGCTTCGTCCCAGATATCCTTATTTTTCTCAAGCGTCCGTTGATATGATCTTCGTCTACCTTCGATAAGCCGATACTCCGGATTCCTCTTCCGTTCTTTGCCAGCGTTGAATTCCTTCTGGTATTTGCTTATGTACCTGTCAAATTCATTTAGGTAGATGTTCGCCAAGATCGGACTCACGATACCCCCTTGAGGTGTCCCGCTGTAGGTGCCGTGATATTCCCAGTCCTCCAAGTAACCTGCTCTAAGGAATTTCCAGATTAATCGAATAAATTTCTCATCTTCAATTCGTTTTCTAAGGATTACGATTAGTGTAGCATGGTCGATGTTGTCGAAGAATCCTTTAATGTCGCCTTCTACAAACCATCTTACTCCAGTGAACAGATTTTTAACTTGTTTAAGCGCTGTGTGACAGCTTCTGTTCGGTCTGAATCCATGCGAGGAGTCTTTGAAACTACCTTCGTAGATAGCCTCTAGTACCATTCTCACGACTTCCTGAACAAGCTTATCGTCCGTGGAGGGAATCCCTAATGGTCTTTTGCCACCGTTTTTCTTAGGGATATATTTCCTCCGAGCGGGGTTTGGCTGGTACGATTCGTCTCTAATCTTAGAGATGAGGTCATTAATTCTCTTAGTACTCATGCCGTCAATGGTTTGCCCATCTGACCCCGCTGTCATGTTGCCCTCTTTCGAAGCAACCTTCTGATACGCTCTTAGGTAAAACTCAGGATTGTACAGGTTTCTGTACAGATCACGATACTTGTAATCCTTATCTTTCGATTTGGAAGCTAGACTGTTTAACACTACTTCAGGAATTCTCAAGAGCCTCTCGCCCCTTTCCCTTTCGTATTAAACTGGACAAAGCTGTCCTCCTTCGCCATGTAGTGGGCTCTCCCTAGGGGCGCTACCCCCGTTCAGGTGGAGAACATATGTCACCATATGTTCTGACACCACCACCTTACCACTTCGGACTACTACGAGGACTCTGTCACCATATTGAGCGAAAATACACCCAACTTAGGTGATCCCCATTTACGCTTCAGAGACACGCGCGTTACAGTGTCGGATGTGCCGTTCGTCCTTTAGCTCTGATTGAGCTTGCCCAGCTTTTGACCTCTGATTAACTAAGTAATCCCATTAGTTAATCCAGTATACACCAATGTCATCCCAATCGGCGTATCTCAGCTGTCCGACTTTCGCGCCTACCTGGTCGGAGGGAACGTTAACCCTGCTTGGACTGGCATTCAAGTAATTCAACCTTCATCCTCGTCTGTAACTTTTCACCTTGCACTTCAGTAGCGCCATGGTAGTTAGGCGACTTAGTGCTTTGACCAACATGCTACACTCCCTCTTCGGTTTCCCTCCAAGATAAGTTGGCTGGTGACAGGCTATGATGGCTGGCCTGCTGCTTGCGAGGCAGATTCTGCTGAAGCGCCTTTATGGGCGCACGATGACGTCGTTAGAACGGCGGATGTAGACGAGACTGCCTAAGCCGTATTTTAAATTTTTGCGTTCGATGTCGTCCATGTTGTTCAGCGTACAGTTCTGTACGGTCACACCGCCGATATCAACGGCTTCGACTTGGGCGAGCGGCGTCACTTTGCCGGTCCGGCCCACGTTCCAGCTCACGTCGAGCAGCGTCGTCACGGCTTCTTCGGCTTCGAACTTATAGGCTACGGCCCACCGCGGGAATTTGTTGGTATATCCGAGTACTTCACGGGTGCGCATATCCGTTATTTTTACGACCAGTCCGTCGATCAGAAAATCAAGCGTATTGCGCATAGCGACCAGCTTCTCCAGCTCTTCCTCCACCGCGTCGATGCTGTCGACGAATTCGACGAACGGGCTGACTTTGAACTGGTTGTCGCGCAAAAAGCCGACCATTTCCTGATGATTCTGAACTTGCAAAGAGTCGGCATAGCCGATGTTGTAAAAATAAGCGTTGAGCTTGCGCTCCGCCGTCACCTTCGGATTCAGGTTGCGGAGGGCGCCTGCGGCGGCGTTGCGCGCGTTTTTGAGCGGTTCGGCCGCGGTCGCGTTATAGGCTTCGAGCACGGACAAGTTCATTATTCCCTCGCCCTGTACTTCGATAATCCCATCGGTATATGGAATGCGCAGCGGCACGGAACGGATCGTCTTGACATTGGCGAGAATCCCTTCGCCGACGACGCCGTTGCCGCGGGTAGCCGCCTGCACGAGCTCGCCGTGGTCGTAGGTCAGATTCAGCGTCAGGCCGTCGAATTTCAATTCCACGACAAAGGATAAAGGCGGCAGCGGATCGTCCGGATGCTGCGTATTGTAGTCGTTCACGAGCTTTTGGACGCGCGTATGCCACGCCATTAAATCGTCGTGATTTTGCGCCTTATCCAAGCTCCAGAGGCGGGCCAGGTGCCGATGCGGATCGAACCCTTTGAGCAGTTCGCCGCCTACCCGCTGCGTGGGCGAGTAAGGCAGCACGGTGCCGGTTTCCGCTTCCAGTTGAACCAGCTTATCATAGAGCGGGTCGTATTCGGCATCTGTGAGAGAAGGCTGGTCCAGCGTGTAGTATGCGTAATTGTGTTTATTGATCTCTTCGATGAGCGTCTTCATCGTTTCCAAAGCGTCCGGCATCGGAAGTTCATCCTCTCATGGCTACGGGATATAAAGTTGTCTGGCGATTTAGCTCTGCTTGGTGATCGGCGCAAATTTGGCCAGCAGCCGCTTGACGCCCACGGGGGCCGGGAAAGCGATCTGCAGCTCGGTGTCATCGCCCGAGCCCTTGATGGCGACGACGACGCCGGTGCCCCACTTGCCATGCGACACTTTGTCGCCCATGGCAAAGTCGGTCGCCTGCGCCGCGGGGGCCGCGGCTTTGGGCGCTGCGCTTCCCGCGGCGGCGGCCGGGCCGCTGCGGAAGCTCACGGGCGTGCGGCCCGCCTGTGCGGGCGCGCCGCCGAAGCCTCCGGCGCTGCCGAAGCGGCGTTCGCCGCCGGCCCACGCCGGGGTTGCCGCTCCGCCGCGGCCGAAGCCGCCGCCGGCGCGAACGGTCTCCAGGAGCTCCTGCGGGAGCTCCTGAAGGAACCGGGACGGCGCGTTCGCCGTCGTCCGTCCGAACAGCGTGCGCATCCGGGCGCACGTAAGGAACAGCTCCTCCTCGGCGCGGGTAATGCCGACGTAAGCGAGGCGCCGCTCCTCCTCCAGTTCCTCGTTGTCCATCAAGGCCCGGCTGTGCGGGAATACGCCTTCCTCAAGGCCAATGACGAAGACGACGGGGAACTCGAGTCCTTTGGCGCTGTGCATCGTCATGAGCACGACGCCCTGTTTTCCTGCTTCCGGGTCCTGATTCATGGAGTCAATGTCGGCGATCAGCGCCAGATCGGTCAGGAAGGATACGAGAGATTTATCCTCGTTGCGCTTCTCGAACTCCATCGTTACGGACAGGAACTCGTCGATGTTCTCCAGCCGCGCCTGCGACTCGATCGTGTTTTCCCGCTTCAGTTCCTCGCGGTAGCCGCTCATTTCGAGTATTTTCTCCGTCAGCTCGGTGACCGACAAATAATCGACCATCCGGTACAGGTTCTCGATCATGTCACGGAAATCGGCCAGCGCATTGCGGGCTTTGGCGCCGATCTCCATGCTGTCCACGTTCTCCAGCATCGCAAACATCGATACGCCGAATTGCCCCGCCGCTGCCCCCAGCCGCTCGACCGTCGTATCCCCGATGCCCCGCTTCGGCACATTGACGATCCGCGCAAAGCTGATATCGTCGTCCGGGTTCGAGATGAGCCGCAGGTAGCCGAGAATGTCCTTGATCTCTTTGCGATCGTAGAACTTGATGCCGCCGACGATCTGATAAGGAATATCGGATTTGATCAAAATTTCCTCGACAACCCGGGACTGCGCGTTCGTGCGGTACAATATGGCATGGTCGCTGAACCGGCGACCTTTGTCCACGTTTTTGCGGATTTCGCCGGTGATAAAATAGCCTTCCTCATGCTCGGAATCGGCTTGGTAAAGCCGGATTTTCTGCCCTTCACCCTTGTCGGTCCACAGGTTCTTCGGCTTGCGTCCGGTGTTGTTGGCGATCACTTTATTCGCGGCGTTCAAGATGTTCGAGGTCGAGCGGTAATTTTGCTCGAGCAAAATGGTGGTGGCGTTCGGGTAATCTTTTTCGAAATCGAGAATGTTGCTGATATCGGCCCCGCGCCAGCGGTAAATCGACTGGTCACTGTCGCCGACGACGCAAATGCGCTTGTATTTGTCGGCCAGCATCCGGCACAGCATATACTGGGCGCGGTTCGTATCCTGGTATTCGTCGACATGAAGGTACTGAAACTTGTTCTGATAAAAATCGAGCACCTCGGGCACTTGCTGGAACAGCTCGATCGTGGTCATGATCAGATCGTCGAAATCAAGCGAGTTGTTGGCCTTCAGCTTGCGCTGGTAGGACGAGTATACTTTGGCGACGATGCCGTCGAAGTAATCGCCGATCTTGCGCTCGAATTTCTCTGGTGTCAGCAGCTCGTTCTTGGCGTTGCTGATGGCGGCCTGGACCGCTTTGGGCTCGAATTTTTTCGAATCGATGTTCAGCTCTTTCATGCAGTTTTTGACCACGGACAACTGGTCGCCCGAATCGAGAATCGTAAAATTCGACGTGAAGCCGATCCGCGAGATGTCCCGACGCAAAATACGCACGCACATCGAGTGGAAGGTGGATACCCAAATATCCTGCCCCTGCGGGCCGACGAGGGCGCTGACGCGCTCCTGCATCTCCCTCGCCGCTTTGTTCGTGAACGTAATGGCCAAAATGCTCCACGGCGCCGCTTTGCGCGTCGCGATCAAATAAGCGATCCGGTGCGTCAGCACGCGGGTTTTGCCGCTGCCCGCCCCGGCCATGATCAGCAGAGGTCCGTCCGTCGCTTCAACGGCGCGTCTTTGCTGCGGGTTGAGCTTTTGAATCGCTTTGTGTATATCGATAGGTTCGTTAATCATGATTCTTATTTCCTTTCTACCGCATTTCCATTACCGCCGGGACCGTAGCGAGCGCCCGATCGAGATCATCGTATACCGCGTTGCCTACGACGACGGTATGCGCCGCCTTGGCCGCCTCGCGCGCTTTCTCCGGGCTGTCGATGCCTCCGCCGTAAAACAGCCGCGACTGGGAAAGCAGCCGCTTCACCCAGCCGACCAGCTCCATATCGCCGAACGCGCCGCTGTACTCTAAATAAACGATCGGGCAGCGGAACAAGCGGTCGGCGATGCGGGCATAGGCCTCCACATCTTTCGCGTCGAGCCGTACGTTGGCTTCGGTCAGCTTGGCCGCCGTGGAATCGCCGTTCAATATAATGTAGCCTTCGGGAACGAGCTGGTCCCAATCCAGAATCGCGCCGTATTCCTTCAGCGCCTGCTGATGGCGCCCGACGATCCACTGCGTGTCTCCAGCGTTCAGCACGATCGGGATCATAAACAAGTCAAACCCCGGTACGATCGCTTCCGTGTCCGACACTTCCAAGACGCATGGCACTTCATACCGGCGGATGCGCGCCAGCAAGTCGACGGTGTTGTCGAAGGTGACGCCAGACGAGCCTCCGACCATCACCGCATCGGTGCCGGAGAGGCAGATGCGCTCAAGCGCTTCGTCGCCGATCTCCCGGTCCGGGTCAAGTTTAAACACATGCTTCCATTCTTCCATACGCAAATGCAAAGAAATTGCCTCCTGTCCGTTAAACGCGGCAAGCCCGCCGCCCCCCGGAAAAGGAACGTACGGAGCTGATTCAACCTGTCTCAAGTCAAGTCTATGCGAGCCTGTGCCCGGTGTCAATGAAGCCTGCGGGGAACGGCTCTTCTTCCTATTATACCATAAAACAAGCAAGGAATAGGAATGCTTGTTCGTCTGCCTCGGACGCTTGGCCGGAACCTTTTTCCATAGTCGGCAAACAAAAAACAGACCGGCGTGTAATAGTCACCAGTCTGCTGTAAATAAAGCTGTTTGAGCGGTTTAAGAGCGGGTCTTGAATTCGCTGACGATCAATCGGTCGCCTTGCACGCTGTAGGCTGACTCATGATGCATGACGGATTCGCTGTAATCCTGCTTCGACCTGCCGGTCAGGCTGAGCTTGTACTGTCCCTCGGCCGGCTGCGCTTTATGCAGCTCGTACTGCCCCCATTCGCTGCGCAGGCCCAGCATGGCCTTGGTGCTGTTCGCTTGGTACGTTCCGATCCGTGGGTCCCGGCGGTAAAAGTAATCGATCATCCGCCGCGCCATGTCGGGCGTATATACTTTTCCCAGCTGTGTCTGCATCTCGCGCATGGCGTGCTCGTCCATCTCCCCGGTAACCGGCGAAGACAGCACTTTATGCGTCCAGTCGTCCACTTGCTTAATCCAAGCGATGATCTCTTGATCGGACTTGTTCATGATTTCTTTTCCCATCGGCGGGGGCTCGATTTGGCTGAATGTCTGAAGCAGCCGCTCGCGGCCGACCGTTTTTTGCAGCGTCTTCATATCGGTAGCGTGGCGATCGGGCTCCCTTGTGCAGCCGCACAGAAGCGCCGCGGCCAGAAGCAGTGTGACGATGATTTTCACCCGGATGATGCCCCTTCCGTGTTGGCTTTTTTTTCGTATTATGGTTCAAAAACGAAAAAATATACCAAGCTTGCGGAGGAGGCCCAGGCAATGCCTTGCTTATGAGGGTTACGCGTCTTGCCCATCGCTTACAAGCTCTTCATCTGGGCCATGTAAGCGCGGCGGGTAAGCAGGAAATATCCAAATTGCAGCACGGCAAAAATGGAAATGACCAGCGCCCCGTAAGACCATATGTTCATCGAGAGCAAATTAGCCAGCGTCTTGTAAGCGAAAGCCGCGTGAGCCGCGCCTACGACAACCGGGAGCAGGAACAGCAGGCCGATCTGCACGTTAATGATCCGCCGGACTTCAGATACAGACATCCCGATCCGCATAAGTGCGCGATATTGGTTGTCATCGTCCTGCAGCTCGGTGAACAGCTTGAAATACAGCATGCTCGCCGAGGCGACAAAAAACAGGAAGCTGACGAACAAACCGATAAGCAGCGATAATGCCGAGCTTTGTTTGTTCGCGGCGTAGATGGAGGCGGGGCTGAACAACTTTTTCCGCTGCTCTTCGGGAACGGACTGCTTTACTTTCTCCACTGTGGCGATATGCTCCTGCCAGCGGTTCAAATCAAAGCCGTAATAGACAAGCTTCCGGTCGTCAGGCACCTTGCCCATCATCTGGGCATATTCCCCGTCATTGACCACGAGCAGCCCTAGCGGTTCCCCAAGCAGGTTGATCACGCCTCCCGTTACCTGCCCGTCCATCTCCAACGCCCAGGATTGCCCGTCCAATTGAACTGTCCGCTGCGAACCCTTATCCATTAGCTTAACGTCGGAATTCCTGTATGGATAACTGAATACGGCATGCCCCGGCGCGATCTGAAGCGGGGCTGTATACTCGATTCCTTCCGCCGCCCGATTATAATCGAATTCCGATATCAGCAACGCCTTCGTATCCAATGCGCGGGAGCCGTCCAGCATAAGCGGGACCTGAACGCCTACGATTTTCAATTCTTTAGCTAAGCTCGCTCTTTCGGCGGCCAATACGGCCTTGATCTTCTCGGGGCCGATCCCTTTAGGAGCATTGAGCCCTTGTTCGGTAAAGCTTATCGTATTCGGAAACTGCTCCATCACCTGCTTGTCGCTGTTCTTATAAAACACGTAAATCGTGCCTGATGCTGTCAAAATGACCGCGCTTAAAACCGAAACGACGAACAGCGTGCGCGCGTTGTCTTTCATTTTGAACGCAAGCTGCGAGATGGCAATTAAATTCGTCCTGTTGTAGTATAGGCCCGTCATGCGCTGCAGTCTGTGAATAATCGCCACGCTCGCCTGCGTGAACAGGAAATAGGTGCCGAGCACAGTTAAAAAAATGATTGGCAGCATGAGCACCAAAATAAGCTTCAGCGAGGTCGTGAAAGCTAAGTAATATCCGCTTCCGAGGCATAGTACCGCTAAGGCAGTCAGCCACGGCGAAGCTACGGGAGGCTTCTTCGGCTGCTTGGCCGCCCGCAGAAGCGTGATGATCTGGCTGCGGCCGACGCTGAACATCGCAAACAGGGTCATCGCGAGAAACAAGGCCAGAAATCCGACGACCGTCTGAAGCAGCGCCTGGGGTGGTACGATGAAGCTGAGCGGACTATCCGTTTGGAGCAAACGCGCAATAGCCAAAAAGAACAGCTTCGAGAACAGCATACCGGCGCCGATTCCGACGCCGACCGACAGCAAGCCGATCATCATCTGCTCGTAAAACATCAGCCGGCTGATCTGCGAACGGGTCATTCCGAACAAGGTAAGCAATCCGAATTCTTTCTTGCGCGTCTTGAGAAAAGCAAAGCTGGCGTACAGCACGAAAAAAAACGAGAAGACGACGATCAGAATCTGGCAGGCGAAGAGCACTTCTTTCACCATATTTGCCGCTCTGATTTGCCCGTTGGCGACTTCGGGATGATAGATGAAAGCACCGAACATATAGAAGACCATAACGGAAAAAGTGCTGCTTAGAAAAAATGCGACGTACCGGTGCCAATTGCCTTGAATATTTTTAAGGGCGAGCTGTCGGAAGTTCATCGAAGTTCCCTCCCAGCACGCTTAAGCTGTCCAAGATTTGTTGAAAAAAGGCTTGGCGGTTCGCGCCGCGGCGAATTTCCGAGAACAATCTGCCATCCTTAATGAACACAACCCGCTTGCAGTAGCTGGCGGCGAACGGGTCGTGCGTCACCATCAGGATGGTAACGTCCCGCTCCTCATTAAGGCTGCGCAGCGACTCCATCACGTCTTTGGCCGCCTTCGAATCCAGATTGCCCGTCAGTTCGTCGGCCAGCAGCATCGACGGACGGTGAATGATCGCCCGCGCAATGGCCGTGCGCTGCTGCTGCCCTCCGGATACCTCGTACGTCCGTTTGGACAAAATCGGGGTGATGCCGAGAACCTCGGCAATTTCCGCCACGCGCCGCTCGATCTCGGACGGCTTCGTCCCTTCCAGCACGAGCGGCAAAATGATGTTTTCTTTGATCGAGAGCGTCTCCAGCAGGTTGAAATCTTGAAATACGAAGCCGAGCTCGCGGCGGCGGAATAAAGCCAGCTGCTTGTTGTTCAGCCTCGCCGGGTCGGTGCCGTTGATTTCAATATGCCCCGAGGTCGGTTTGTCGATGGTGGCGAGCAGATTGAGCAGCGTCGTCTTGCCGCTGCCCGACGGCCCCATAATGCCGGTGAATTCTCCCCGTTCGATTTCCAGTGAGATATGCTCGAGCGCTTTATAAACGACGCCTTTGCCGGCGCTGCCGTATATTTTGGACAAGGCGTCCGTCTTCAGTACAGTAGTCACGATGCGGGTCCTCCTTTGATCACTTCACTCTGCCTGTAGTATACGAAGGTTCCGCCGATCAAGCCATCGATTCACCTTACATCGCGATCCTGTTTTCTTACAACACTGTCACCTAAGGGGCAGCAGCCCTTCGTGCAGCGCTCCGCTGCGCGGAAAATGAAGGCGGACGGTCGTTCCTTCCCCGAGCTTCGATTCGATCTCGAGCCGGTGTCCGAGCCTCCGGCACGCTTCCTTGGCGACAAACAGCCCCATGCCGGTCGATTCGGCGACAAGCCTGCCGTTCTCGCCGGTAAAAAAAGGATCGAACACCCGCGGAAGATCCTGCTCGGCAATGCCGATCCCTTCGTCCTGAAATACGGCATGACAGCCGCTGCCGTCCTTCGTAATCGTCATGATCAGCGATTTGCTGCCGTCGTGCTTGCTTTTGGAATATTTAATCGCATTCGAGACGATTTGATGCAAAATGATGCCCAGCCACTTGTCATCCGTATCGATGTAGCACGCTTCATGGCTGGCAATCAGCTTCGGATATATCCGGTAGCGGATGCATGCCTTCTTATGCTCGTTAATGACATGGCGCGCCGCTTGCAGCAGGTCGACCTTCTGCATGCGAAGATCCGCTTCGAACTTCTCAAGCCGTGCCGTGTGCAGCATCATGTCGAGGCCTTGACGCAGCTTTTCGTTTTCTTCCTGGATGCTCTCCAGCACTGCCCCAACAGGACGTTGGGGCGCTTCCTTCGGCGCGGCGTACGGCTGCTCGGTCAGCAGTCTGATGATGGACACTGGCGTTTTCATTTGATGCACCCATAACCGAACGAACGTTTGGTGCTGATCTTGGGAAATCCGGTGCTTCTCGAGCCGGTCGGTATAAGCGCCGTATAATTCCAACAGCAGCTCTACGGCGATCCGCTGCTCCCGGGTAACGCCGCCCGTAGACAGGCTTATAACGCCTTCCATAGCCTTAGGGTTGCGGCCGCTCAGCCCGCTTTGCTTCAGACTCCGAAGGCCTTGGAAATACCCGCGCTGCCGGATATAGTCCAAGCTCAAGAAAGCGGCGAGTCCTGCTGCCGATAATAACGCCATGTAGGCGATATTGCTTTCGTCGAGCGAAACGTTTTTGCCCAGCAGGTCCAGCTGCACGACTGCTGCGATCAAGATCACATTGATCCAATAAACGACGATAAATCCGATGCGGTCGGCCAAAAAGTCGCGGAAGTTCATCCTTCGCCCTCCCAGGAAGATTGAAGCCGGTAGCCTTGGCCGCGGATCGTTTCGATGGCGTGCGTGATGCCTAGCTCCTCCAATTTTTTGCGCACCCTTGTGACATTCACCGTCAGCGTATTGTCGTCAACGAAATCGATATCGTCCCACAGCGCCTCAAGCAGTCGTTCGCGGGACACGACTTCTCCCGCCTGCTTCAGCAAAAGATCCAGAAGCAGCAGCTCGTTGCGGCTGAGGTCCACTTTGCGCCCCTGCCATTCGGCCGAGCTTCGGGTCCGGTCGACGAACAAGCCGTTCAGCTCCGTCAGCTCGCGTCCGGTTTGCACCTGCGCATATTCCCCATAGGCGCGGCGCAGAGCGCTTTTGACCTTCGCCATGACGACTTCCGAATGAAACGGCTTCGTTATGTAATCGTCGCCGCCGTTCTCAATGGCCATGATCTGGTCCATTTCCCCGACTCGCGCGGACATGAACAAGATCGGCACGCTGGAGACGGTGCGAATCTGACGGCACCAATAGAAGCCGTCGTAACTAGGCAAGTTGATATCGAGCAGCACAAGCTCGGGCTTATGCTGAAGGAACGCGTCCTTGATATGTTTATAGTCGGTCGTGCGAAGCGCTTCGTACCCGTACTTTTCCAAGTATTCCTGAAGGATACTGGCAATCTTATCGTCATCCTCCACAATCAGAATACGATACATCATCCCAAGTCTCCTCTCCAAGTCGCTACGGAAAATATTATACCCTTTTTTGGCAAGGCTGGGTTAACAGCGCTCGATGCGGCTCTATATACATGAAAATCAAAATCGTATATGATAAATTCGTATCATTTAATGAAATTAAGTTTCATTATATGAAACTTCAATAAAGGAGCCATCTGTCATGAAAGCTCACGAATATACAGGGATTGACCATGTTCAATTGGCCGCGCCGGACGGATGCGAAAAAGAAGCGCGGGCTTTTTACGGAGAACTGCTGGGAATGCGGGAAATTCCGAAGCCCGTACTGCTCCAGGCGCGCGGCGGCGTATGGTTCGGCTGCGGCCCCCATGAGGTGCATATCGGCGCAGACCGACTTCGCTCCTGCGTCGAAAGCGCATCCGGCTTTTCAGGTCAAGGATATCGGAAAGCTTAAGCAAGCGTTATCGGAAAAGGGAATCGTCATCCGGGAGGACGTGCCGCTGGAAGGCGTTCTCCGCTTTCACTGCCTGGACCCGTTCGGCAACCGTCTTGAGTTCGTTCAGCGGCTGACGTGAAATGCTGCTCGGGCAGCCTTTGCCGGAAATAAAACCGTACGCAGAAAAAAGCCCGGCGGAACCTGGAAGGTCCGGTCCGGGCCAGAGCGCCTTACATCATATATTTGCTGCTATGGGTCGTACCTTGTTGGGAATGCGACTGCGTTTTATTGCGGTACGAGCCGGATATGGAAGCTTGACTTGACGTTGGCGCTTCGACTCCCGAGGAGACGCTGCCAAAGCTGGAGCTGCCGCCGGCAGGGCGGACGGAAGACGACGGGGCATAGCTTGTCTCTTGCGAGGACGTAGTCCCGGCGCTGTAAGTCTCCTGTCCGCTGCTGTATTTATTATTGTTATAATCTTGAACCGACCGGGCCGAGAAATAGTCTTGGTTGTCCGTCCCGGTAACGGAGGATTTCACGCCATATTCGTTGCTATGCGCCCCGGCAGAGGAGGAAAGCGAGCTCCCGAAGCTCGAACTGACTGCTTGACTGAGGCCCGGATTATGGGCGCTTGCTCCGCTCGTTTGACCCGTCCCCGTGCCGGTTAAACTTGAACCGACCGTTGTGCCGGTGCTTGAACCGTAAGAGCTCGAACCGGTCGTCGTATGACTGAAGCCGGAGCCGGACGTCTGGCCGTAAGTGCCGCTCGGGAATGCAGTAAAGCTGCTGCCGTAAGGCGATGCAGTCGAGGAAGTCGCAGTCGCGCTACCGGACGGATAGCCCGTCGGATGCACCGGCGCTTGGTAAACCGGCTGCTGGGCTTGCGGGTAAGCCTGCGTCTGCTGATGGGCGCTTTGCGCGTACAGGCTGCCGCCTGCATAGGCGGCCTGTACCGCCTGTTGAACGACCGAATGGAGCTGCTCGGTCTTGCGAAGCTGCTGCTGGAGCTCCTGCTGTACTTCTTGCTGGGAAGCCATGCTTATGGAGCCGTATCCGCCCGATTGAGACAAAACGTTGTACAGCTCGGCCTGATCCTGTAGTGTCTTTTGCGTCAACGATACAAAAGTTTGGCGAACCGCCGGATGCGTCGCCTCCAATGCAGCGGTCGTATACTCGCGGGCCGTGCGCTTAAGCTCGGACAAGACGAGGTTGGCGACATCCTGTTCGTTCAAATGAAAGTGAATTGGCTGGGTCTGTGCCGGCTGGAGACCGGAGAAGTTTTGCTGATACATGTTTACCGCACCTCCTTATGGTTGCCCTAGTGGGTAGTTTGCGTTTGCTGCTGCAGCGTACGGAGCAGTTGGTCCGTACTCTGCAAACGGTCCTGCGCAATTTGCGCCAGCTTCTGCTTCAGCTGTGGATTCTGGCTTTCGGCTACGCCTTGAGCTGCAATTTTGGCGAGCAGTCCCTCGTTTTTAAGGCTGTCCGTAATATAGGCGAGCTCCTTCGTGCTGACCGTCCCTTGCTGTTGACCTGAAATCATCCAAATCCTCCTTCCTTGTTGGCATTAGATTTCCCGGATGGTGGGAAAATATGTATGACTACCCAATTTATTTTTCGGTCCTAACCAACCATGCCAATGATCTCCGTAAAATCAAAAAGGACGCCATACCGGGACTGTGAGTCCCGACAGGCGTCCTATTGCTTTATTTCTGCTCCTTCGGCGCCTCTCCTTGGGGAGCCTCCGGCTTGGCCGGCTCCTTCTTGCTCAAATCGGCCAGCTCCTGAATGCTCTCGGACGGAACGGCGAAGGCCCATTCTCCGCCCTGCTTCGCGATCCAGACGTTATCGCCCTCGACGGCTCCGACGTAAACGGAAGAACCTTCCTTGCCTCCGGCGGACGCATCGGCTTCCTTAATCTCCATCCGCAGCCCCGGCTTATCCAGCCCCTTGATCTCGGTGGTTCGTTTGGCCGGCTGCTCCGAAGTCAGAAACGCCGTTTTATCCAAAAACTGGCTCGCTTCGGCGCCCTTGAACTCCTTGTCGCCGAGCTTCCAGACCGCCTCGTACGACTTCTTGTCCGGCTCCGTCTTGGTGATCGTCCAAGCCTGGCCTTTCCAATCGACTGTCAGCGAGCGAACCTGCTCGTAGTTCAGCTTGACCGGACTCTTTTCCATAAAATCAGTCTGCTGCTTCGCGAGCGCATTCACCGTAGACTCGCTAAACTGGAACACTTCCGGCGAAGAATTGAACTTCGCGTAATAAAATCCTTGAACGGCCGTCATGTCGCCTACGGACAGCATATTCGTCGAGCCGCCGGCGAGGTTTACCGTAAACTCCTGCTTCGGCTTGTCGAGCCCGAATTGAGCCAGGTCGGTCGGGTTCGCGTCGACGGTTTTTTCTTTCTTGGCCCCGTTGAACGAATCGACCCAGGCTCCGGGAGCATAGTCGTTCAGCGGAAGCGGGGACGGCTTGGTCATCGCCCATTTGCCGTCCTTCTGCTGCATTTCGATGACGGTATCGCCGTTTTTGATCGTGTAGCTCGCCACATCTTCCTTCTTCACCGTGACAAGCGCCGGCGCTTCCGGCTTCTTCTCTTTGAAGAAGTCCTGACTCGATGCGTACCAGAAGCCTCCGATGCAGATAAGTACCAGAACGAGCGTCGGAATGAACCGCTTCATCCTTTTCTCCTCCTCCACCAAATCACGCCACCCGCGATCAGGAAGAGGAATGGGAAGACCAGCACCGTGCCGTAGAAAATCATATTCCCCTGCCCTGCGGTTAGCATCGCCGTCTGGATGGCGTCGCCTTCGCGCGGACGAATCGTGACTTGATTTTGCTGCTCCTGCAGCCAACCGACCGTATTCAGCGCAAAGTCGCGGTTGCCCTGCTGCGCGATGACGCGGTCGTCGAACAACGTCGAACCGCCGAGTACGACGGCCTTCGGCTTCTTGTCCTTATCCTCGACGACGTAACCGAGGTTGAGCGGGCCCTTCACGTCATTGGCTTCCATGGTGCTGCGGCTGCTGTTGGCGAGCGTCTTCAGGTCGGTCTCGCCGTAGGCTTGATTCGTCGTCTTAAGAATCGACGTTGCCGGGAAGTCCGCTACAGGCTGATCCGCGTTCAGCGGGACGGCCAAGGTCATCATCGTCAGCAGATTGTACTGCTGCAGCTTGCTCGTAATGGTATGGCTGCCGTATTCCGGAATGATCGTGAGCGGATCGTACAGCATGCTCTGCTTCGGTTCGATCGCGACGGCATGCTGGTCTTTAATGCCGTAAGCCGCCATGATCCCGTCAATATTTTTCCAATTTGTTTCCATATCTTTATTGAAGCCGAGCGCCAGATACAGCTTGCCCTTGCCGTTCAAATACGTCTTGATCAGCTCAGCTTCCTTGTCGCTGACATCGTTTTCCGGTCCGATGATGAACAGCGTGCTGGCGTCATCCGGGATTTTGCCCTCGCGCAGCAGGTTAAGGTCCTTCACCTCATAGTTCTCGCCTTCAAGACCGCTCCGCCACAGGTTCATTCGGCTGAGTGGAATTTCGTTATGCCCGGAAAGGAAGTAGACCTTGCTCTTCTCCTTGCTGTTCAGATTGACCAGCGCCTGCGTCAGCTTCTCCTCGCCGCTGAAACTGTACTGGCCCGGCTGCTGCCCGGGCAGAAACATATCGTAATAATAGATCGTTTTCTTCTGGGTACCGCTTTCCACCACAAGTGTCCCCGACGGGTCCACCTCGTACTGCTTGGCGATCGCTGGCTGTTTGATCAGATCGTATTCGTCGAGCGTAATCTTACCGTTTCGTTTCTTGTACTCCTGCACCAGGTCGACGACTTGGCGCTTGATGTACGGATCGGTTTGATCGCTTGTCAGCGATATGATGCGCACGTCTTTATCCAGCACCTGAAGCGTCTGGGTCGTCTGATCGGACAGCGTAAATTTTTTATTTTGCGTAAGGTCGACCTGAAGGCCCTTGACCGAATTCAGAAAAATGGTCAGCACGATGAAAATGCCGATGACCGCCAGCGACAGCACGGTCGCGTTCGTGCCGCGAATCCACTTGTTCACTTTGCCTTTCCCCCTTCTGCTTGGACTTCTTCCGCAGGTGCGCGGAAGCTCGGACTTGCGCTTACCTCCACCGTTTTCTTTCAAGCACTTGAATGCTGAGTACGACGAACACCGCAATGAACGTCACATAGAAAAGAACATCGGCAAAATCAAGCACGCCTTTCTGAAAATCCACGGTCCGGCCGACGATCGAGAAAGTGCCGAGGTAGTCCTTGACTTTGCCGCCGATGGTATCGCCCAGCCATTCGATCGTCCAGAACACGAACAGAAGCACAAAGCACGCGATCCCCGAAACCATCTGGTGCGCGGACAGCGAAGAAGCGAACAGGCCGACGGACATCATGGCTGCTCCAAGCAGGAACATCGCGAGATAAGACATCCACAGCACAGGCTGGTCCAAGGTGCCGTAAGCGCTCAGAATCAGCGGATAGATCAGGCTGCCGACGACCAGCAGCAGTTGGACAACGAGCGCCGCCAAATATTTGCCGATCACGATCTCCGAAATGCTTGCAGGCGACGTTAACAGCAGTTCGTCCGTGCCCATCCGCAGCTCGTCGGATACGAGACGCATCGTAAGCAGCGGAATGATGAACAGGAAAATGAACACAACGGTGCCGAAAATCGGCCGAACGTCGACAATATAAGGCGGGTACAAAAAGTTCACGCTGAAGAAGTACCCGGCAATGACGAAAAAGAATGCAAACGCCGCATAAGCGATCGGCGAGTAAAAATACATCTGCAGCTCTTTCTTGGCTATAGCCAACGTTCTACGCATGAGGAATCGCCTCCTCTGCTTCCGGTGTTGGGCCGCCGTCCGCGGCCGCTGAATCCAGTGACTCGTTCGTCGTCAGCTTCAGGAAGATGTCCTCCAGACTGAGGCTCTCCTTCTTCATCGACACAATCGGATAGCGTTTATCGGCCATCCGGTAAAACAACGTTTCACGAATGTCCGTCTTGTCCGCCGAGGCGACAACGACTTTAACCGTTTCGCCTTCAGCGGTGACGGCTGTGTCTGGCGCCGCTGCTTCCGCGTCGGCCAACGCGGTCGGTTCGCCCGTAAGCTCCCGAACGCTGCCTACGCCGGGAGTGTCCCGCAGCTCAGCCAGCACCGCTTCGCGCGGGCCCTTGACTTCAAGCGAGACCTCGAACGTCTCGCCCATCGTATTCGCAAGCTGATCGGGCTGGCCGTCCAGCACGATGCTGCCTTGGTTGATGATCAGCACCCGATTACACAGCGTGTTGATCTCCGGCAAAATGTGCGTGCTGAGCAGCACGGTATGATTCTCGCCCAGCTCGCGAATGAGCTGGCGAATCTCGATAATCTGCTTCGGGTCGAGGCCGGACGTCGGCTCGTCAAGCACGAGCAGGTCCGGGTTATGCAGAATCGCCTGGGCGAGACCGATCCGCTGCTTGTAGCCCTTGGACAGGCTGCGGATAATTTGCCGCTCGCGCCCTTCCAGACCAAGCCGCTCGATCACTCCGCCGATGCGCTGCTTCTGCTCCCTCACCGGAATGCCGCGCAGATCCGCGATAAACTGCAAGTACGCCCTAACGCTCATTTCAGGGTACAGCGGCGGCGTCTCGGGCAAATACCCGATCTGCTGCCGCGCCTTCTTCGGATGGTCCGCCATGGACATTCCGTCAATCGTGATCGTGCCGTGCGTCGGGTTCAAGTAGCCCGTGATCATCCGCATCGTCGTCGTTTTCCCGGCGCCGTTCGGTCCGAGGAAACCGACGATTTCTCCGCGGTTCATCGAGAAGTCGATGTGCCGGACCCCTCTTTGGTTCTCATATAATTTACTGACTTGTTTCACCTCAAGCACGTCATACCCTCCCATCTGACAAATGGTTTCCTTACTAACATCCATTTCCATCTTGCGTGCCGCTTAACCTGCTTACAGACCAACAACAATATACAAACGAAACAATAATAGGAGCTTAACCGAAGCTGAAAATTGGATTAAAAATTTGTGTCTAAATTGTGAACAATCCCTCTACATCCACCCATCCATCAAACAAAAAAGCCTCGCCGTGATCCCAAGACGACTAAGTTCCCGAGATAACGCGACGAGGCTTATTTATTTCGATGCTATATCCATAAACGAAAAGCTTACTTTACGAGCTGACCGCGGGTAACGCCAAGCTGATTCGTCGCTTTCAGCGTCTTCCACACCTGCGTGCCGCCGATCTCCCCGCGCAAGGCGCGGTCATAGAGACCAAGCACCTCGCGCACCTTCTCTGCCGTTTCCTCTAGAAATTCGACGCGGTATGAAGATACGCCAAGCTCCATAAAGTTGGCGAGATACTCCGCGCCCGATTGATCGATGGCGTTGTACACTGTGTTGCGGCAGCCTTCGTCGACCCGCACCGGATGCGAGAAGCCGACGCGGTCGCGCAGCGACGCCCGCTGCTCCTCGCACGGGCGGCCGCAGTTCGTGTAGTCCGTACCCGGACTCATGAATGTACAGTAGACGCAGTGCTCGGTGTGGAACATCGGCAGATGCTGGTGGATAACGATCTCCAGCTTCGACGTATCGGTCCGGCGCAGCAGATCGATCATCTGCTGAATGTTCAGGTCGTAGGACGGCGTCACGCGCTGAAGTCCAGCTTCCACGAACAAAGCCGCCGCCTTGTGGTTGGCGATATTCAGCGAGAAATCGCCGATTAGCTCAGGGCGCGCTTCTGCCGGATGCTCCGCAAAGTACCGCATGAACCAATAAACGGCGCCCGTATTACGCACAAGCACGGCATCGGGGCCGAGGTTCAAAATGTTTTTGAAATAACCCGTTTCGCCGGGCATGTGAATGCGTGGCGTCGCCAGCGCGATGCGCTTCCCTGCGGCCCGAGCGGCTTCCACGGCGGCCGGAAACTGCTTGATGAACTCGAAATCAGCATAGATGAGGTCCACGTTCAGCTTACAGGCTTCCTGCACCTGCTCGAGGCTCCGGCACAGCGCCGTCAGCGACGGCCGCGCCTTCGAAGCGGCTGCGGGTGCCGCAGGCGCGTCGCCATAGACGTCCGCGCGCCGCTTGATGTACGCGCGCCGGCGCTCACGCTCCACAACCAACTGCTCCGCCGCCTGACGGCGCATTTGATTCAGCTCGCGCATCGGCACGATCAAGTCGCCGCTCAAATGCACGTCAACGGCCTCCAGCGCAAAAATCGTCCCACCGAGCCGCCCGAACTGCTCCTCGAACAGCGCCGCATCCATCGGCCGTTTCTCCGCAGGCACCAGCGGCAGCTCCGACTCAACGGTAACGGTATGCCCGGCCGCCACGTCGGTCCAGACGCTCTTCAGCGGCTGACCGGCCGCTCCCGTCACCTTAACCTTTACCGGAAAGACGCGGTACGGCTTGTCCGTCTCGAACGTCTGGCGCAGCCGCTTGTCCAGGTGCGGATCGTTTGTTTTCCAGATTCGGTCGCCGACATGCACCCGGCCTAAATCGACGTCGCTGCGTCCCGGCACGATCTCGATCAGCCCGCCCGGCGCTTCGCCTTCCAGCTTCACGCCTTTGCGGCGCAGATCGTAGACGCGGCCTCCTTCTTCCTTCTTCGTCGGGTCGCCCGCGTCGAAGCAAATGCCGTCCCCGCGCTTCAGCGGCGCCTCAAGCTCGCACAGCACGCCGTCGCGCAGCACCTGCTTCACGCGTCCTACATATACGCCCCGGCTCTTGGGATACGTGCCTTCCACAAGCTGTTTGTTGTTCGTACCCTTTAGAAATCCGTGCGTAAACCCGCGCGAGAAGCTCTGCTCCAGCTCACGCAGCTCTTCCTTCGTCGGCTTCGGATTGTCGCCGTCTAAGTAACGGTCGATCGCGCGCCGGTACTTAGACACAACGTTCGCCACGTACTCCGGGCTCTTCAGCCGGCCTTCGATCTTGAAGGAGGTAACGCCCGCTTCGATCAGCTCCGGGACAAGCTCCAGCGCCGCCAAATCTTTGGGCGACAGCAGGTAAGCCACATCGCCCATCGGCTTCTGCTCTCCGTCGACCATCAGATCGTACGGCAACCGGCACGCCTGCGCGCACTCGCCGCGGTTCGCCGAACGGCCGCCCCACATCTCCGAGGTCAGACACTGCCCGGAATACGAAACGCACAGCGCCCCGTGCACGAATACCTCCATCGGCAGCTTCGCCTGGTCTCCGATCTGCTTGATTTGCTTCAGGTTGTTCTCCCGCCCGAGCACGACCCGCTCGATATCGAACGGCTTCGTGAACTCGACGGCCTCCGGCGACGTAATCGTCATCTGTGTCGAACCGTGAATCGGGAAATCCGGCGAAAGCTCGCGGATCATTTTCACCAGACCTAGGTCCTGCACGATCACCGCGTCGACGCCCGCATCGATACAGGCCTCGATCAAGGATTTCGCATCCTCCAGCTCTTCTTCAAATACTAAAATATTAAACGTCAAAAAGCCCTTCACCCCATAGCGGTGTAGGAACGACATAATATCCGGCAGCTCATCCGTATGAAAATTGTTGGCCCGGGCCCGCGCATTGAATTTTTCGACCCCGAAAAAGATGGCGTCCGCCCCGTTCGCCACGGCAGCCCGCAGGCAATCCCAGTCTCCCGCAGGCGCCAGCAGCTCGATATCTGATTTGCGAAGTTCGCGCATGTTGAATTCATTCCTCCGAAAAAAACACTTTTCCTCCTAGTGTACCAGAAACAGGGGAGACAAACCATGGCAAGCCCTTGCCAGCAAACGCAAAAACTCAATAATATGGAAATGACGAATAAAGAGGAATTTTGTCAGATTATGACGAATATCGAAGGTACTCTACTTGTTCGAAACGATCCGATTCGGAGGACGCGATGTTCAAAGATTTCATAACGAATGCGTCGCTGCTGGTGACCTCGTTTTTTATCATCGGCCAACTGTTCAAAGACTACCGGCTGAGGCCGTCTTCTTCATGGAAAATGAAGGCGGCGTTAGGGGGTTGCTTCGGGCTGCAGGGCATCCTGCTTATGATCTACAGCGTGCGCTTGAACGAGTCTGTCATCGTCGATCTGCGGCATATCCCGACGGTCGTCGCCGCGATGCAGGGCGGGCCGATTTCCGCTGTCGTCAGCGCGATCGTCATCACTTCCGGAAGAATCGGCCTGTTCGGTCCGTCCTATTCTTCCATAGTCGCCGCGATCCTCATGCTGCTGATCGGCATTACCTGCGGCATATTGGCGGGGCGCAAAGGCATGTCCTTGCGGCGTTTCCTGCTACTCAATACTGTGGCGATGCTCTACGTGTCCGTCGCAGTTTCCATGAACCTCCATCTTCATGATCTGCAGCAGCTCGCGAGCGTTCTCGCTTGTCATTGGGTCATATCCACCGTTGTCGGACTGCTGTCCGTCTATGCTTTTCTTTACATTGTCCGGGCCCACGAATCGACCAAGAAATTGCAGGAAAGCGAAGCGCGATACAAACGGCTCATTACGGCTTCGCCGGACGCCACCTTTGTGCTGAGCCAGGATCTTATCGTCTTTATTAACGAAAAAGGGGTCCGGATGCTCCGGGCCGCCGCAAGAAAAGAACTGCTCGGCCGGTCGATCTACGACTTGTTTCATCCCGACAATCGCAATACGGCCTGGACGCACTGTCAGGACATCCGGTCCGGCAAAGCGCAGCCCGAGCTGATCGAGCAAAAGCTCGTATGCCTTGACGGTAGAGGCAGCGGAAGCTTACGAATGGGCGGAGGTGATCCAGATGGCCGTAGAACGGCTCGCCTTGCCGTGCAAACCGTCGGACGAAAACCAATGTGTCACGGTCAGCCTGGGGCTTGCTTCTCTCGTGCCTGACGCATCCGCACCCCCCGAGCAATTGATCGATCTGGCGGATAGGGCGCTGTATCAAGCCAAGGCCGAAGGCCGCAACCGGACGGTATGCTATGGCAGCACCGACGAGGCGGCCGATTAAGAAAAAAACAGGGCGTTCGCCCTGTAAGTACGTCATCGCTTGGAAGCCGCCCGGAAAGCCTCGGCAAAACGCGCCGCCCCGATAGCGATGTCCTTCTTGGAAGGACGCGCGAACGTAAACCGCACATGGCCACTATCCGGCCCGAACACGCTTCCCGGCACAAACAGCACGCCGCGTTTGATTCCCTCGTCAAGCAGCCTCGCCGCCGAAACTCCCCCTGCAAGCTTTCCCCACAGGTAAAGTCCGCCGGCCGGCCGCTCAAACGTCATTTCCCCTTGCAGATGCGCATTCAGCTCCTTCATCAGCAGCTCGCTCTTCAGCTTCAGCGCGCGCCGGACCCGAAGCAGGTGCCTGTGAAAAAAGTCGGAAGCCAAAAACCGCGCAGACAGCCATTCTGGAAGAACGCTCGGTCCCATATCCATCTGCTGTCTGGCTGCCGTCAGCTGACGAATGACGGTGTCGGGGCCGACCAGCCACCCGGTTCTTAGTCCAGGCGCCGCAATTTTGGACAGCGAGCCGACATACAGCACGACGCCTCTCGTATCCATCGCTTTCAGCGGCACCGGGGGTTCGTCCCGAAACGCGGCCAAGCCGTACGGGTCGTCTTCGACAATCGGGACGCCCAGCTCCGCTGCGATTTCAAGCAGCCGTTTTCGGCGATCCGGACGTAGGGTGCGGCCCGTCGGATTTTGAAACGTGGGATTCAAAATGAGCATGCGCAGCTTGTCTTTACGGATGCGCGCAGCCAGTTCGTCGGGCCGGATTCCAGACTCATCCGCTGGCAGCGCGACTGCACGCAGCCCGGCGCTCGGCAAGACATGGGACGAATAATGATACGACGGAACCTCAATGCCCACCGCATCCCCCGGACGCAACAGACAGCGCGCAATGAGATACAGCGCCTGCTGAATGCCCGATGTGACGAAGATCGACGAGGCGGTTGCATCCACTTGGCGGTAGGTGCGCAAGTAGACGGCGAGCGCTTCCCGAAGCGGGTAAAACCCTTGGGGGTCCGTATACCCCAGCGGCTCCGTGAGCGGCTGCTCCCGCATCAGCTGACGGAACGCCTCCATCGGGATCAGGTCCTCCGACAGCTCGCTGCCGGCCATATCGACGACCTCTGCGCCTTTCCGGGCTTCCTCCCGGACTTTGCGAAGCAAAGGAGAGCCCGGCGGATGACTTTGCTCGGTATAGGCCTGCCAATCGACGGCCGGCTTCGGCGATTCCTCCCACTTTCGCAGGCTGACCCGGGTCCCGCTCCCTTTTCTGCGGTCGATCAACCCCCGGGAGCGCAGCTCTTCGTAGGCTTGGATAATCGTGCTGCGGTTGAGCTGCCACTGCCCGGCCAGCTTGCGCTCCGGAGGGAGGATCGAGCCCGGCGGCAGCTCCCCGAGAACGATGCGCCGTTCGAAATAATCGGCAATTTGTCGATACATGGGCACGGGGCCCAAGCGGTCCGGTTTCCACATGGTCGGTCCCTTTCCTCTGCCGCGGTCTCGATTACATGTAGTACATGTATACCGCAAAGACCAGATAACCGCCGAATAGGACGACGGCATAAATCCATGTCAGCCGCAGCAAATTTTTTCCCGTTCGCTGGTCGTAGGTCGGGTTGCCTTCTTTATTTTTGGCCGATACGCCCACCACAATGGTAGCGATCAGCGCGAACAGGACGATAACGAAGATAAGCAGATACAGCATCCATTCGTTCATAAGAGCTTCCGTCCTTTCTTCTATGAATAAAGGATCATCTTCTCGAAAAGTATGCGTCCTACTCTTACTTTACATGAGAACGAGTACGGCGTAACCCCCCAATCGGCCGCTTTTACACCCATCCAATTTGTTACTCTTGCCGCTATTGGATGGGTAGATTTACGGGGGCACGCCGATCCCGTCCGGACCGTGCAAAAGTTAACAAAGCCCGCCATCCATGCTATAATGGCAAGGTAATCTAGCCTAACGAACAATGAGGAGATTTTTTTGATTCGACAACAAGCATATCGCAAGGCAGCGGTGATTGCGATTGTTGCAATAGCGGCCGTCGGTCTCGTCTTCCTGCTGACATCGAACAAAGAGCTGAAGGTACGGCTGTTGTACGCCACCGCAAGCGGCGCTTCCGATCCGACCGCCTACGCGCAGCTGCGGCAATCGCCGGTCGTCGGTCTGGAGCTGGAGCGGCAGGAGCTGAGCCGTCTGAGCGCGCGCGAGCTCCGGTCTTACGATTCAATTTATTTGGACCCGTCGCTGCACGGGAGCATGACAGACTCCCAGCGGGAGCTGCTTCAAGCTTACGTCCGAGAAGGCGGGCATTTATTTCTTGAGAACCCGTTTGCGGACGATTTTGACCCCGGCTTTCTCGGAGCGGGACAAGTCGTCAACGTCCCTGCGCCGGCCCGCGGCGCTCTTGGAGCCGGAAGCGGCAGTCCGTCCCTCTGGTCTTATCCGGATGTCGATGCCAACCTGCAAAGCGTCCAGCAGCTGCTTCGGTCGTTCACAGACAGCTTCTTCCAGCACGACACCGAAGGCAGCTTGAGCCGGTTCTCCTGGGGAAAAGGGCTCGTCCCTTCCACGGCACAGACGCTCGCTTCCATGAACGGCATCTCGCTTTATACGTTGAACCGGTACGGGGAAGGCACGGTGTTTTTTAGCGGCACGCTGCTGCCGAACCGATATTTTGTGACGGGCTACGATCTAAGCAGCGGCATGGACCCGAAGCTCGGCTTCGAGAAGCTGGCGGCGAACACGAACGCGACCAGGAAGCCGACCTCGGACGCGCTGTATTTCGACCGCAGCCAGCTACCGCTGGCGCCGTACTTCCATTTTACGTTCGCAGCCGGGAACGCCCTGCTGCGCAGTGAATACGCCGCGTTCGTTTCCAAGACGAAGCTCGGCTACAGCGTCAAAAAGTCGTACGGGCCTTACGGACGTCCGGCGATGGCGTATCAGAACCATTTTGAAGCGCTGGAGGCGATCCGCGACGGCGAAGGCATCCAGTGGGCGGAGCTGCTCAAGAAGTACAAGCAGATCCCTTCGTTCTCGCTGGTCCGCTCGTCGTTCACGTGGGGGCGTTGGCAGGAGTCGGTCGTCGTCCACTTGAATACCGGAACGAACGACAAGCCCGCCTTCGCCGGCGAGACGCCGAATTCGTTCTATTCGAGCGGCACGCGGCTGTCCGCCGACGGCGAGGCGATCCGGCTGGCCAATTATCCGGATTACCGCTCGCTCGGCGATCCGATCACGCTGCCCTACCGCGCGTACCCCGCGCTGGTCGACCTTACCGGCGACGGCCGGCCCGACCTGATCGTCGGGTCGGCCGACGGCGGATTGTACGTTTACCGGAACGCCGGTGAAACGGAAGGAGCCTACGCCGGGCAGCAGCTTCCGGCGGAACTGAAAGCGCCCGCGGCGTTCGCGCGGCGCGAGCCCTTGCGGCTCCCGAACGGGGAGCCGCTGAAGGTCGGATCGTACGCCAGCGTGGCGGCGTATGATCTGAACGGCGACGGCCGGCCGGATCTGCTGATCGGCCAGCCGGACGGCACGCTCGCGGTCGCCTATGGCGAAGCTGGCGGCGCGTTCAAGGCGCCCGTCCCGCTGCTGGCGGACGGGAAGCCGATCCGCGGCGCGGCGCCGATCGCGCCGGCCGTGGGCGACGTCACCGGAGACGGCGTCCCCGATCTTGTAATCGGGGATGCCGACGGGCAGGTGACGCTGTACCGCGGCTCGCGAGCAGCGAACGGCGCGGTCGCCTTGCACGCGGGCGAAGCACTGTTCAAGCTGTCCGCGCGGTTTGCGGCGCCGTCCGTCCGCGACATGAACGGGGACGGCAAAGCCGACCTCGTCGTCGGTACCGGAGAAGGCGACCTGCGCGTTTTCGTTCAGGAGAACTCGGGCACTGGGCGTACCGTTTGGGTGGACAAAGGCGTTATCGAAGCGGCGACCGTCAACCAGCTCGGCAACCATGCGCTTGTCGGCGGGCACAACGCCGTCCCGCTCTGGTACGACCTGAATGGGGACGGCAAGGACGATCTGATCGTCGGGCAGCTCGAATTCGGCATCCCGTCGACCATCGACGATCCGAAGTTCCCATATGCGGACCAACTGAACGAATTCATCCGGTACACGAAAGACAACCGTCTGGAGCTGTACCCGCACATTTTTGTCCATAACTTTACGAGCGATGCCCAGGAGAAGCAGGAAATCGCGCTGCATCAGAAAGCGTTCGAGAAGCTCGGCATTCCGTGGGGGATGACCGGCACGAACCAGCATACGTGGCGGATCAACAATCCCGACCGCAGCCAGACGCTGCGCAACGAGCGGGAGTCCGGCATTTGGTTCAACTTCGGCTTCAAGCCGTCGCATATCAAAGCCGATCCGCGCCTCGGCGTCGAGTATAACTGGGGCCTGCCGTTTCTCATGACCGATGCGTCGGGCGAGCCCGACTTGAGCAAGCCGATGATGCTGAATACCCCGGCGCCGGTGCTGCGCACGGGCACGCATTATTCGACGAAAGATATTTTCGAAGCCTACGCGGTGCTCGACCTGCCGATCGATTATTTCGAGCATATCGAGTACCATTTCCCGACCCGTGTACCGGAGCTGCTGGAATTCGTCCGGTACTTGGACAAGCTTCGGGACGACTATAGCTATAACTTTATGACCGAGCCCCAAATGGCGCGTTCGTTCCTGAATGCGATGACGACCCGCGTCGAGCTGTACCGGCCATGGCATGAGGTCGTCACGGACCGCGTCAAGAAAATGCTCGGCATGACCGTCGAGCCCGCCTTCCGCGTCAAGGCGATCACCGACGACGTTCCTGCGCAGGCCGCCGAATACCGCGGTACGCTCGGCCTCGTCGTCGACCGCGGGCAGCCTTACGCGGCCAAGCAGGCCGTCACCGATGCCGAGGTGCGCGATACGCGCGGCAGCAAGCTGTACCTTGGCGTCCCGCAAACGGCCGCCATCCGGTTCGCTTCGCCCGAACGAGCGGAGGCGCTCGGCAACGATCCGCATCTGATGCGCTCGAACGTCCCGTACGAGCTGCAAAAATCCGCGGACCGCTGGACGCTGAAGCTGAACGCGCCCGGCATGCAGCAGGTCCAGATTTACAGCGCCGAGCCGCTGACCATCGAAGGAGCCGGGCTGACCGTCGACCGGGACGAAGCGAAAGCGACTTATACGGTCACGCATTACGGCGATCCGGTGACGCTAACCGTTGCCAAAGCGGCTCGTTAGCTTGTATTCACTCTTCACGCGGACGGTTGCGGCGGGGCCTCTGGGTCCCGCAATCGCCGTCCCGCTTTTATGCCGGTATCCTTTGTAAGCCCGGTGCCTATCGCTTGATCTTAATTTATCGGAGGAGGCTTACCCATGCAGGAATTGCTGGAACAGCTTGAAGCGCACATCAAGAGCCGTTACGAAATCGAAGACGATGACGACGATTTCACCGTAGACGTACACTTGTTCGACTATGGATATATTGATTCCATCGGAGCGACGGCGCTGATCGCACATATCGAGAAAACGTACGGCATCCAAGTGACAAATCAGGATTTAATGCTGTACCCGCTCAACACCGTCCGCGAAATTGCTACGTTCATCCACAACAAGAAAGAGAGGTAAAGCCCATGGAATGCGTCGTATCTTTGGAGGGGCTCGCCTCCAGCCAGCACGGACAGCTCAAATACGCCGCGGCGTTTATTGACGAGACCATCCGCGACATCCGGCTTGAGTCCGGGCACATTCATATCGTTCACGACTCCCCGAAAGGCAACGCCGCCATCGAAGAGCAGGTACGCAAGCTGATCGATCGTTTCTCGCAAGGGGATTTCGGCTTCAAGGAAAACATCCTGTTCGAGCATAAAGCCGACACCCCGTACGAAGGCGATATCATCGCCGAGCTCGCCGATCGCAAAATCATCAAAGTGCTGGAGCCGGGCCTATTTATTTTCCGCGAGCCGTTCTCCAGTCTGATGCGTTTTCTCGACTACAGCTTCGTCACGAAAATAGCGAATCGTTTTGAAGGAATTACGGAGGAGCAGTACCCGGCCGTCATTCATTGCGATACGCTGAACAAGACAAATCATTTTACTTCGTTTCCGGAGCACATTCACTTCCTGTCGCACCTGCGCGAGGACCTCGACATCATCGAAACGTTCTCCCAATCGATCCGCGACGCCGGAGGCTGGAAGCAGGAGCAGCCGCTCGATCTGAACGCCAACCTGGCGAAGCCGAAATTCACGATGAACCCGTCGACCTGCTACCACTGCTACGAGGGGCTGCAGAACGAGACGCTTGAAGGCGACGGCGTGACCGTGACGGCCATCTCCAAGTGCCACCGCTTCGAATCGCGCAATCATACGGACTTCGGACGACTGCTCGATTTCAGCATGCGGGAGATCATCTTCGTCGGCAGGCCGGATTACGTGAAGGAGAACCGGCTGCGCGCCATCGAATATTTGAAGGAGCTGGCCGTCGAATGGAACGTGGACAGCGTGCTGGAAATCGCGAACGATCCATTTTTCACGAACGACTTCCAGGTCAAGGCGTCCTTCCAGCGGAATCAAGAAATGAAGTACGAGCTCCGGCTGACGATTCCGAATATCAACAAGTCGATCGCCTGCAGCTCCGTCAACTTCCACAGCAACACGTTCGGCAATGCGTTCAATATTAAAATGGGCAAACGCAACGCGGTTACCGCCTGCGTCGGGTTCGGCATCGAGCGCTGGGCGTTCGCCTTCCTCGCGCAATACGGATTGGACGAGGCAAACTGGCCTGTTTCATTCCGTGAGCAGTACCACGCGTGGCAGGAAAAATCGCTCTAGCGCCATAACTCGTGATTCTGTGATTGATAACTAATGATCGCCTTCATTGGAAAGTGTGGGTTTTCCCGTTATGATCGCTTTTCTTCGCAAAAACAGCTTCGCGCTGCTGCTGTTGGCCGCTTTCGTCCTATCGGACGTGCTCATCTCCTGGTGGGACCCGATGGTGACCTCGCGGCGTTTTTATAAGAACGATTTTACGAAGACGCTCTTCCATCACGATTGGCAGAGTCGGGGGTCGGCTTTTTACGGCAACTCCGCAGTCACGGGGGCGTATATCGAGACGGACTCGGCCGCCAAGCTGGTGGAGCTCGGACTTTCCTATGGCAAGCTAACTGATCTGAAAGCGATTTTGGAGCAGCAGCGTTTCCAGGTGGAGGCGCAGCTTGTCGTCGGCATCGACGTGCATACGATGGTCGACAGCCTGGAAACGGACCCGACCTACCAGTGGTTCAAGCCTTGGTACCAGCCTTACGTCTACGCGTACCGCGATTATTTCCACGATACCGGGACGGAGATTGCCTGCGGCTTGTACCAAGGGCTTCTGCAGAAGCACGCCGCCCGCTTCGAAGCATGCGCCCGCTTCCCGGAAACGCTGAAGCTGAGCGTGTCCGATCCGCTGGCCTACCAGCCGCGCTGGATCGACAAGGAGCTTTATTTCGGCCGAAAATCCGATGAGGATCTCCGTAAAAAGTGGGACGAGTATGAGAAGCGGTTCGGCTGGATGACCAACCGGGATTTCAAGAACAATCTGGACGCGCTGGACTTCATCATCGCTTACAGTAAGCAGCAAGGCTTACCGCTGCGCGTCGTCTGGATGCCTTGGAACCGCGGCTACAAGCTGCCAGGCTACATGCCCGCTTTGCAAGAAGAAGTCAATCGGCGTCTGCAAGCGGCCGGCGTGCCGATGCTCGATCTGCTGACGACATACGATCCGAAATATTTTCACGATCTCGTCCATCTGAGCCGTCAGGAAGGCGCTCCGGTATTTACGAAGGAGGTGGACGCATGGCTCGCTTCGCTCGCAAAATCGTCGAAGTGATCGTTTATCTCGCCATGCTCATCATGGTGCTGATCTACTTTACCGGCAAAGGATTGTTCATCTACGAAGGGTTCTGATCTTGTCTTGATCAGCGCCGCGGGCGCCGATCGGTCCTTCCGTCCCGCTCCGGGCCGGTTTCCGACCCGCACGGCGGATGCATATGTTGGAGGAATCTTCGATGTGGTATTTAAATATGAACGCGGTTATGGCTATGACCGGCATGGTGCTCGTGCTTGCCTTAACCCGGCGGTGGGCGGATAATAAGCGGCTGCTGCTGCTCGCGTTCAACCTATGCTTTTTGCTGCTGTTCAGTAAAAAGCTGCTCGCTTTTTACTTGGCCTACACGGCGCTGAACTATTTGGCCTTTCTATTTCTCAGCCACACGACACGCTTTCGCAAGGGCTGGTTTATTCTGCTGATCGCCGCCAATGTGGCCGGTGTTTGCTCGCTGCGGCTGTTCGGGATGGAGGTATTTACTCATCCGCTGTTCGACGCTATCATTGTGCTCGGCTTGATCTACAACGTGCTCAAGGTGATCGACGCGCTGTATTTCGCCTACTTTTTCGGTAAAGATGCCCGCGCAAAGGTTATCGACTATTTCAATTATATTTTGTTCATCCCGACGTTCACGTCCGGCCCCATTCTCAAATTCCGTGATTTCATGGCGGATACGAAACAGCCGTATCGGTTGGATGCTGCACAGACGGAAAGCAGCATCAAGCGCATCATTCTCGGTTTGTTCAAGAAGATCGTGCTCGTCACCTGGATGACCGACGTATTCAACCACTTATCGGGGCAAGAGCTTTACACGCATCAATCGCTATTTTTGATGGTCTGGTTTTATGCCCTGATCTACTTCGATTTCTCCGGCTACTCCGATATTGCGATCGGCTTCGGAAGGCTGATGGGCTACAACATTCCGGAAAACTTCAAGAAACCGTTCCAATCCCCGACGCTGACGCAGTACTGGCGCAATTGGCACGCCACGCTCGGTGACTGGTTCCGCGATCATATTTTTATCTTCTTCTCGCGCCAAACGCCGACCAAATGGACCGCAGCAGGCCTGTCCATCCTCATTATGGTGCTGATCGGGCTATGGCATGGCTTTAGCTGGCTCTATCTGCTGTGGGGCGTCTACCACGGCGTGTTAATCGCACTGGAGAATCTGCTCGGCAAAACGACGGTCAACAAGAAAAAAGTATCCCGGACGTACTTCTTCGCCCGCTGCGCATTAACCCAACTACTCGTAACAGCGGCCGTTATCGTCTACAGCGGCAAAAGCGAAACGGTACTCCATATTTATCGTGGTCTCCTGAACTGGCCGTTCTAAACATGATAAAAGCAGCGTCCCTTCGCAGGCGCTGCTTCTTTTTTACACGAAAATCGCGAAAATACCTCAACTGGCATCGGATTGCTTCCCTGTCGTCTCCATCACTTCTTCTTTGGCCGGGGCAGCTTGAACGTTGCATTGCAGCTGATTGCCGTTTGCCGTTATATGCAATTCCCCCACATATTGAAACACATCATCGCTGTCCTTCTTATGTACATGCACACAACCCGATTTCGTATTAATGTTTAGCGAGAGCTGATCGGGCAGCTCCACCAAGCAATGAAACCTTTTAAAATTGTTTGGGAAACGCAGCCAGGTGCCTGATACGGTTTCAACAATTTGTGTATCTTTGCTCATCTTACGATCCGCCCTTTCTTTAAAAAGTTACCCCTTCCCTCCCCTGATCCGAAGAGAATTATTTCCATTGTAAACCAATCAAAAGAAAAAGAAACGGGAACATTGTCGAGCGTTTTTATCGAAAGCAAAACTTGCCCATCGAACAAGCATTCGCCGAGCCGTATATTTTAAGCAAATTGCCAGAAAATAAGGATATCCCCTTGGAAGGAGAACGTGATTCTGAATGCTCTACACTCTTATCGCACTTGCGGCCATCGTATGCGTGATCTCTGCCGTTGCGTCATTTGTACTGGCTCGAAGGCAGCAAAATAAGGAGTTTGACAAAAACACGGACCCGACAACAGTCAAGCATCCCGTCATGGCGAATCCGATGCTCATCGTTTATGTTCTTTTTCCGATCGTTCTGGTTGCCGGCGCAGTTATCTGGTCTTACTATTCCAAATAAAGTCGGAGGTCACTTCAGTGGATAAAACAACCTACTATGTATCGGTACAATCTAAAACAATCATGCAGCACCAAGGCGACGCGGCTTACGAGTTGGAGATCGAAGCCACACCGGAGGAAATGATTAAACTGAAAGAATTGTTCGAAGACCTGGAGTATACGGAGGAACAAACCTACTCCAGAGCTCTTTTTCCCGGTATTCCCTATCATCATGATGAGGCAAACGATGCGTATGACCTCAATTTGAAAAGCATCTATCAAACGCTGTACGGTTTGGGTACCGATGAAACAAAAAACCATATTCAAACGATGAACGTTTTGGACTGAGTCGTGAACTTTTTAAGAAAAGGCGACACCTCGTTGCGTTATGTCCGAAACTCCTACTTTGAGCCGTAAGCAATTAATGATATAATTTGGATGAGCGTTCCGTTGTACGCGCGTTCATTTTGATTATTTTCGGAGGTGTCCCCATGAAATTAGGCGTTTTCACGGTATTATTCCAGCAGAAGCCTTTCGAAGAAGCGCTTGACTACATTGCATCCAAAGGACTTGACGCTGTTGAAATCGGCACCGGCGGCTACCCGGGTAAAGCGCACTGCGACCCGGACGTGCTGCTCAGCGATAACGGCAAGCTGAAAGCATTCAAGCAAGCGATCGAATCCCGCGGACTGACGATCAGCGCGCTCAGTTGCCACGGTAACCCGCTTCATCCGCAAAAAGCGCTCGCCCAAGCCGATCACGAAGCGCTGCTTAAAACGGTCGATCTTGCCCAGAAGCTCGAGGTGCCTGTCGTCAATGCATTCTCCGGCTGCCCGGGAGACTCCGACAACGCGAAATATCCGAACTGGCCGGTGGCTCCTTGGCCGCCCGATTTCCAAGAGATTCTTGACTGGCAGTGGGCCAACAAAGTCATTCCGTACTGGACGGAAACCGGCAAATACGCTTCCGAGCGCGGCGTGAAATTCGGTCTCGAGCTGCATGGCGGCTTCTCCGTCCATACTCCAGCGACGCTGCTGCGTCTGCGCGAAGCGGCCGGCGACGCCATTGGCGCGAACCTGGACCCGAGCCATATGTGGTGGCAGGGCATCGATCCGGTGCAGGCGGTGAACATTCTTGGCCGCGCAGGCGCCATTCACCATTTCCATGCCAAAGATACGTCGATCGATCCGATCAACGTCAACCGTTACGGGGTAACGGATATGCAGTCCTACGCGAACATGCTGGACCGCGCTTGGCAGTTCCGTACCGTCGGCTACGGGCACGATCTCAAGACGTGGGCAGACATCATTAGCGCGCTTCGCTTAGTCGGATACGACTATGTCGTTAGCATTGAGCATGAAGACGGCTTGATGTCGGTAGACGAAGGCTTTACGAAAGCAGTGCAAAACCTGCAGCAAATCCTCATCAAAGAGCCACTTGGCGAAATGTGGTGGGTGTAAAGCCTTTCAAAGTTATGAAAAACGATGGAGCGCTCCCTCTACTCTGAGGAGGCGCTCCTTTTATATTTTTTGGAATCATCCTCTCGAAACGCCAAAAGGACAGCGTCCCGGGAGACCTGTCCTTGTCCGTGCATGTATGATCTTATTCGCGTCTCTGCAGCAGCAGCTTACAGCTTGCCCATCCAGCCCATAACCATAACTGCGCTCAAGGTTACGAATACGGCCAAACTAACCAGACCGAAGCCAATGGCGAACGGATTTTTCTTTTTAGCGCCGAGCAACCGGAAAAGGCCGATGGCAATAACTACCGTGAACAAGATCACGAAGATATCGAAACCGGAAAAGTTGCTCGTGGCTTTTGCCGCTTCTTCAGCCAAAAACATGGAGGGACCTCCTTCAATATGCGAAAATACTTAATTTCTATCTTATCTTGACTAGCTTGGAAGTGCAAGCGATTTCTCCAAGTGTAACAAGTTTGTCAACATTTTCGCCGGGAAGCGGCAGGGCTTAACTTCTTCGCCGTTGCCCCCTCTGTGAGGCACTTCACTCAAGACGTGAAAGGCTTATTTGGCAGCCATTGATGAACCGGAATTTCTCGAATCTTCCGCGCAAATATAAAATGTCCATTTCTTCTACTATTTATAACTCCGGCCATGCGGAAATTCAGTGCCTGGCCTTCACGCCCACGACCAGAAGTACATTGCCGACATCGGCCTGCAAGGCTCAATCGTAAAAACGCCGCTCTCAAGCGAGTTTCCCGGCTTGGAGCAGCGTTTTTTCTATCCCTATGGGTCATCGAAGTTAGACGACCGCATCTTCCATTTCTTTAAGCCGTTTATAGTAATCTTCAGAGCGCAATTTGTCTCGTTCCAGGATCGGTTTCAGGTATTTGCCTGTATACGAGCCGCTTACCTTTACGACTTCCTCTGGTGTTCCGGAAGCGACGATGGTACCGCCCCGGTTACCGCCTTCCGGTCCAAGATCGATAATATAATCGGCTGTCTTGATCACATCGAGGTTGTGCTCGATGACGAGGACGGAATCGCCGTTCTCGACCAAGCGATGCAGCACCTTAAGCAGCCGGTCGATATCGTGAATATGCAATCCCGTCGTCGGCTCGTCCAGAATATAGATCGTCTTGCCCGTGCTGCGGCGATAGAGCTCGGCCGCGAGCTTCACGCGCTGCGCCTCTCCCCCGGAGAGCGTCGTCGCCGGCTGACCCAGGTTCATGTACCCGAGCCCGACGTCCATCAAGGTCTGCATTTTCCGGTGAATACGCGGAATGTTTTTGAAAAACTCGCATGCATCCTCGATCGTCATTTCCAATACCTCGGAAATGTTCTTGCCTTTATATTTGACTTCCAACGTTTCGCGGTTGTACCGTTTGCCTTTGCATACCTCGCATGGCACGTAAACGTCCGGTAGGAAGTGCATCTCGATCTTGATGATGCCGTCGCCCTTGCACGCTTCGCAGCGTCCGCCCTTCACGTTGAAGCTGAAACGGCCTTTCTTGTAGCCGCGCACCTTCGCTTCGTTGGTCGCCGAGAAGACGTCACGGATGTCGTCGAATACGCCGGTATACGTCGCCGGGTTCGAGCGAGGCGTCCGCCCGATCGGCGATTGATCGATGTCGATTACTTTGTCGACATGCTCCAGTCCTTTGAATTCCTTGTACTCGCCCGGGCGAACCTTGGCGCGGTTCAGTTCTTTTGCCAACGTTTTGTACAAAATTTCGTTAATCAACGTACTCTTGCCGGAGCCGGAAACTCCGGTCACACAGCCGAATACTCCGAGTGGAAACTTCACATTGACGCCACGCAGATTGTTTTCTTTAGCCCCGCGGATTTCCAGCCACTTGCCGTTCGGCTTCCGCCGCTCGGCAGGGACAGGAATAAACTTGCGGCCGCTGAGATATTGCCCGGTCAACGATTGCTCGTCCTGCTTAATCTCCTCAGGCGTGCCTTGAGCAATTACCTTGCCGCCGTGAATACCCGCGCCCGGGCCGATATCGATGATGTAGTCGGCTGCCAGCATTGTATCTTCGTCGTGCTCAACCACAATCAGCGTATTGCCCAGATCCCGCATATGCTCCAGCGTCTGGATCAGCCGGTCGTTATCCCGCTGGTGCAGGCCGATGCTCGGCTCGTCCAAGATGTATAGAACGCCCATCAGACTCGACCCGATTTGCGTCGCCAGACGAATCCGCTGCGCCTCGCCGCCGGAGAGCGTGCCCGCTGCGCGATGCATCGTCAAGTAGTCGAGCCCGACATTGACGAGGAACCCCAGACGAGCTTTGATCTCCTTCAGGATCAGATGCGCGATCTGCGTCTCGCGGTCGGTCAGCTTCAGCGAGTCGAACCAATGCTGCGCTTCCCCGATGGACAGCGAGGTGACATGCGCGATATTTTTATCCGCTACCGTTACCGCCAGCGTTTCCGGCTTCAAGCGGGCGCCCTTGCACTTGCCGCAAGGCTTGGCGCTCATGTACGACTCGATATGCTCACGGATGCCTTCGGAAAACGTATCGCGGTAACGGCGCTCCAGATTGTTCACGATGCCTTCGAAAGGAACCATCGCTTCCTTCTTATGTCCGAAGTCGTTCTCGTAGCGGAAGCGCACCTTCTCCCCGCCGGTACCGTTCAACAGCTTCTGCATTTGCTCTTTCGTCAGCTCGCTGACAGGCACATTTTTCGGGATACCGTAGTGCTCGCACACCGCCGCAAGGAACTGCGGATAGTAGTTCGATGTGCTGCCGGCCCATGCCTCGAACGCTCCCTCATCGATAGAAAGCTTCGGATTCGGAACGAGCAGATCCGGGTCGACGATCATCCTTTGACCCAAGCCGTCGCATTCGGGACATGCGCCGAACGGACTGTTGAACGAGAACATCCGCGGCGCCAGCTCTTCGATACTGAAGCCGCACTCGGGGCAGGCCAGATTTTGGCTGAACAACAGCTCTTCCTGATCAATCACGTCCACGATGACGCGCCCCTCCGCCAGCTTCAAAGCCGTCTCCAGCGAGTCAGCCAGACGCGTCTGGACATCGTCCTTCACGACGATCCGGTCCACGACCACTTCGATCGTATGCTTTTTGTTTTTCTCCAGCTCGATCGTTTCCGACAGCTCGCGAAGCTCGCCGTTGACGCGCACGCGGACGAAACCTTGCTTCTGGATATCCGCCAGCAGCTTCGAATGCTCGCCCTTGCGCCCCGAAACGATCGGTGCCAAAATTTGCAGCTTGGTGCGCTCCGGATATTCCATAATCCGGTCAACCATCTGCTCCACGGTTTGCGAGGTAATCTCGATTTTATGCTCCGGACAGTGCGGACGCCCGATCCGGGCGAACAGCAGACGCAGATAGTCGTAAATTTCCGTCACCGTACCCACTGTGGAACGCGGGTTGCGGCTCGTCGTCTTCTGGTCGATGGAGATGGCCGGAGACAATCCGTCGATCGAGTCGACGTCCGGTTTGTCCATTTGGCCGAGAAACTGCCGCGCGTAAGCGGACAGCGACTCGACATATCTTCTTTGCCCTTCGGCATAGATGGTATCGAACGCCAAGGACGATTTACCGGAGCCGCTCAGGCCGGTCAGGACGACAAATTTATCCCGCGGAATGACGACGTCGATATTTTTCAGGTTGTGCGCCCTGGCGCCTTTAATTACAATGTTGTCTCTGGCCACGTTTCGAAAGCCTCCCTTGACTACAGCTCGGCCTTCAATTCGAGCACGGCGTCGCGGAGCTCCGCGGCACGCTCAAACTGCAGGTTTTTGGCTGCTTCCTTCATTTCCTGCTCCAACCGTTCGATCAGCGAGATGCGGTCTTTCTTGGACATCTTCGCCTGCTTCACTTCCGACAAATAGTCGGCCTTCTGCTCGGCCACTTTGGTCGCTTCAATCACATCGCGCACTTTCTTCTGTATCGTTTGCGGCGTAATGCCGTGTTTCTCATTATAAGCGAGCTGAATCGTCCGGCGGCGACTCGTTTCCTGAAACGCCTTCTCCATCGAATCGGTCACTTTATCCCCGTACATGATCACATGCCCGTTGGCGTTGCGCGCCGCCCGCCCGATCGTCTGGATCAAGGAGCGCTCCGAACGCAGGAAGCCTTCTTTGTCGGCATCGAGAATCGCCACAAGCGATACCTCCGGCAAGTCCAGCCCTTCCCGCAGCAGGTTGATGCCGACGAGAACGTGGAACGTGCCGAGCCGCAATTCGCGCAAAATCTGCATCCGCTCAAGCGTCTTGATGTCCGAGTGCAAATACCGCACCTTGATGCCGATTTCCTTGAAGTAATCGGTCAAATCTTCGGCCATCTTCTTCGTTAGCGTCGTGACGAGCACCCGCTCGTCTTTTTTGATCCGGTCTTGAATTTCTTCCAGCAGATCGTCGATCTGACCTTTGGTCGGGCGCACCTCGATCACCGGATCGACGAGTCCGGTCGGACGAATAATCTGCTGTACCATCTCGGGACAGTGCTCCAGCTCATACGGTCCCGGCGTCGCCGAGGCGTAAATGATCTGATTCACTTTCTCTTCAAACTCCTCGAAACGGAGCGGCCGGTTATCCAGCGCCGAAGGCAGCCGGAAGCCGTGATTAACGAGCACTTCCTTGCGCGCCCGGTCGCCGTTATACATCGCGCGGACCTGCGGCAGCGTCACGTGCGATTCGTCCACGATTACGAGCATGTCGTCCGGGAAATAATCAAACAGCGTGTACGGCGTCGCCCCGCGCTCGCGGAACGTCAGCGGCCCCGAATAGTTCTCGATCCCGGAGCAAAAGCCCATCTCCTGCATCATCTCGATGTCGTAACGCGTCCGCTGCTCCAGGCGCTGCGCCTCCAGTAGCTTGCCCTCTCCGCGCAGTTGCTCAAGTCGTTCCTCCAACTCCCGCTCGATGTTCACGAGCGCCCGCTTCATTGTCTCCTCGTGCGTCACGAAGTGAGAAGCCGGAAAGATGGCGATATGATCGCGCTCTCCGATAATCTCGCCAGTGAGTACGTTAATCTCCGTGATCCGCTCGATTTCATCGCCAAACAGCTCCACACGGATCGCTTGCTCGCCGTGTGAAGCCGGAAAAATCTCGATAACGTCGCCGCGTACGCGGAACGTGCCCCGTACGAAGTTCATATCGTTTCGCTGGTACTGAATGTCAATAAGCCGATGCAAAATGTCATTGCGGGAACGCTCCATACCAACCCGAAGCGACAGCACGAGATCCCGGTACTCCATCGGAGAACCGAGGCCGTAGATGCACGATACGCTCGCGACGATAATAACGTCGCGGCGCTCGAAAAGCGAGCTGGTCGCCGAGTGCCGGAGCTTGTCGATTTCTTCGTTAATGCTGGAATCCTTCTCAATATACGTATCCGACGACGGAATATACGCCTCCGGCTGATAGTAATCGTAATAGCTGACGAAATAGGAGACGGCGTTGTTCGGGAAAAACTCCTGCAGCTCGCTGCACAGCTGCGCGGCTAACGTCTTGTTGTGCGCAATCAGCAGCGTCGGTCGGTTCAATCGGGCGATCACCTGGGCCGCCGTAAACGTCTTCCCCGTTCCCGTTGCGCCAAGCAGCGTCTGATGTCTTTTCCCTTCCCGTATGCCGTTCACCAGCTGCTCGATTGCGGCCGGCTGATCCCCTTGCGGTTGGAACTCCGCTACGAGCTGAAATTTCTTGTCGCTGTAGACGACTTCGTTCATTTTGCTCATCTGATCACCCGTTCATTAAAAAGACTTTGTTTTCCTTCTAAACTTTTATCTGCCATATTCCGATAAATAACTAAGCGTCGGTTGACGCGCATTCGACTCCGTTCGACGATTTCCTGAGATAGGAATATTTGTTCCCGTACATTATACCTTTTTTCTCTTACTGTTGCAATCGAGTCCCATTTCCTATTTTTCCAAAGACGCCGCTTGCGCAAACAAAAATAAAAGAAAAAAGATGCAGCACAACATAATTTTAGAAATCTAGGGGTGGAACGATAGTGGACTTGATTACATTAATAGGTATTATCGTAGGCCTTGGAGGTCTGGTAGGCGGCTATCTGATGGACGGTGGTCACCTTTCCGCACTGGTGGTTCCCAGTGCCATGCTCATTATTTTCGGTGGTACGATCGGAGCGGTCATGATCAGCTTCCCGATGTCCCAGCTTAAGCAGATCGGCAAAGCGTTAGGAATGGCTTTCAAGGAGCCGAAGCGCGATCACGCCGCGATTATCGAAGAGCTGGTCGACATGGCTACGATCGCCAGACGAGAAGGCGTGCTTGCCTTGGAGCAGCGCGCGCAAGAGCATAGCAACCCGTTCCTGCGGGACGGCCTCATGATGGTTGTCGACGGAACCGATCCGGAGTTGACCCGGCAAATTCTGGAGCTGGAGATGGATGCCATCGAGCACCATCACGAAGGCTACGCCAAAATGTTCGATGCCGCCGGAGCCTATGCCCCGACCATGGGGATCATCGGTACCGTTATGGGCCTGATCCACGTGCTTGGCAACCTGTCCGATCCGGGAAGTCTGGGGCCGGCTATTGCCGTTGCGTTTACTGCAACGCTGTACGGCGTATCGTCCGCGAACGTTCTTTACCTGCCGATCGCAACCAAAATCAAAATCCGCAGCAAAGAGCAAATTTCCGAGATGGAATTGATGCTGGAAGGCATCCTCGCGCTTCAAGCCGGGGAAAATCCGCAGCTTATCAAAAAGAAACTGAACTCGTTCCTCCATCAGAAACATAAAAAAGTCGAAGGCGCAGGTGAGGCCGGTGGCGCGGAAGAATAAAAAGCAGGAAGCCCCCGAAAATCATGAGCGGTGGATGGTTACCTATGCGGACCTGATTACGCTGCTGCTCATCTTTTTTGTCATCATGTATGCGATGAGCAAGGTGGACGTGCAAAAATATGAGGTGCTGTCTCAAGCGCTGAAATTTGAATTCATGAAGGCCGACACGATTATGCCGAAGGGCATGGGCATCTCCGGCTCCGCCAACCCGGCGAAGGGCGGGGATGACAGCACGAAAACCGAGCAGCAGCTCAGGGAAATGAAAGAAAGGGAAGAGCGGGAGAAAAAGGAACGCCAGCTCGAAGATCTGCTTCAAAAAGTGCAGGTCTATGTCGAAGAAAACAATTTGCAATCCCAAGTGTCTGCAGCCAATACGCCGCGAGGAGTAGCCGTCACGCTGAACGATCTGTTCCTGTTCGATCTCGGCAAAGCGGATCTGAAGCCGCCCGCGGTTCCGGTCTTAAGCAAGCTGGCAAGCTTGTTCCCGACGCTCGATGCGACAGTCAGCATCGAAGGGCATACGGATGACCTGCCGCTCGCAACAGGCTCTTTCTACAAAGACAACTGGGGATTATCTCAGGCCCGTTCGCTTTCGGTGCTGCGGTATTTCCTCTACGAAACACAGCTGGATCCGAAAAAGTTCGTTTCGACGGCCTACGCGGATACGATGCCCGTGGCGGAAAACAACAGCGCAGAGAACCGCGCCAAAAACCGCCGTGTCGAAATTGTCGTGCTGCGGGAGAAGCCCGCGTCCGCTCTTCAACCGTCTGGCAATTAAAGCTCGCTCATAGCTTATTTACCGCACTTTACGCTTATTTGAAACAAGCCGCTTGGCGTGATTTTGTCTCTCACGCCAGCGGCTTGTTTTTGTGCTTATACCGATTTGGAGCCCGAACGATTGCTCCGCAGTCCGACCGGTTTGCGGCTGAAGTACGCCCAGATCGGCCGCTGCCTTACCTCTGCGTAGTGAAGCGCCTCTTGATCGGGCGCAAGCACGATGCCAAGCTGATGGTGCTCTCCCGAAAAGATCCCGCGCTTCAAAAATTTGCTTTCGCCCGCCAAATTCAAAATTTCCAGCTTGCAAAACGCCGAGTTCTGCTGCATTGCCTGATGCAGCTCCTGCTTCGTTCGGACCGGGATGCCGTTAACCTTGTGAACGATCTCGCCAACGGCAAGACCAAGCTCGTCCGCCGGACTACCGGGCAGAATGCCGAGAATTTTCAGCCCGCGACTTCCGTGTACATACAATGGACTGCGCCTCGCTTCATCCCACCGGCTGTAGGCGATCATCGCTTCGTGCATCAGGATGCACAGTACGGACGCCACTGCTATGAACGGCGGCCACCAAGCGGCGACGGCAGCGAACAACAGTAGGGCGGCGGCATAGAGCAGCAGCAGGCTCGAGCTGAGCTTCGCTTTCTCTTGGGGCAGCCGCGACATCGTCATCTCGGTAAAGCCGATCATCACGGGGAAGCCGACGATCGTCCAGCCGTGCTGCCACAAATCGCCGCCAAGCAGCGGCGTCCAAGGCAGTGCCGTTCCCCCGGTCATCGGGACCAGAAGAAACAGCGTCATCGGCCAATAGCCTTGCAGCTGATATCCGCCGACAATTTTGCCCCGCTTGCTCTCGTAAAACATCGGCGTGCCGAACCGCGTGCCTTGAAAGCGTACGAACAGCGCTTCCGCCAGATGCAAAACCGCCACAAGCGCCAGCATGGACGGCATATTTAACGACAGCAACGGTCCCGTCACCCAAGCCCAAGAAGCCGCAGCCTCCCCGTCGTATAAGGCGGGAAAAGCCCTCATAACCGCTTGCACCAGACCGATCACGCCTACGGCATAAGCCCAGCACAAAAAGCGCATCCGCGCGAAAATAAGCAGCAGAGAAACGAGCCACAGCAGAACAACCGCCTCCGGTTGAACAGACGCCCCGATTCCCGCCATCAGGACGGAAGCGGCAAGCCCGCCCGCCCAGCCCCACAGCACGGTACGCCACGTTTCCGAGAGCAGCGAATGCAGCTTGGTTGCGAACAGCTTCCGTTCGAACGCAATCTGCCGACGGTACTGCAACACGATGAATAGAATGCCTACATAGTAAAAAGGATGCGTCAACAGCTGCAACAGCGCCCGGAGTCCCCGGTACGCCAGTTCCAAACCAAAGTCCATGGCCGGCTCCTTTGAGAAGTCCGAAAACAAAGGCGAACACTTCGTTTCTACAGAACGCTTTCGGCTGCTCCGCTCGTTATTCACCAGACTTCAATGTTTATAAGTAAAAAGAAAACCTCTATCGGGGCCGTTAAGTCGGGCGGCCCCGATAGAGGTTGTTATTTCGACGCGGATGCTTCGTTTTCCTGCCGAAGCCCGAATTTCCCTAAATCCCCGAAGCCGTTATTTCTTAACGGCACCTTGCATGTACTCGACAGCCGCCTTAAGCTGCACGTCGTTTTTCGGATCGCGGATCTCGGCCAGGATGGCCTTCTCTAGCTTGTTCGCCGTCTCGGTATCCACCTCGCCGGTGATCGGCAAGCCGTTCAACCGCTGGAACGCTTTGACGGCCAGCGCAGTTTTTTCGCTGAAGTAGCCGTCCTGCCGGTCTGGACCGAGCCCCAGGCCCTGCAGCATGATCTGCAGATTTTTGACGTCCTCATTGTTCGTATCCGGCTTAAGCGTCGCTTTTTTGCTTAGGGGCGCCACTTTGAAGTAAGCCGGTTGCCCCACGGGCATCGTCGGCGCGATACCTTTCTTATGAACCCATGTGCCGTTCGGCGTAAGCCACTTGTAAACGGTCATCTTAATGTTGCTGCCGTCGCCCATCTCTTTCTCGAACGTCACCTGAACCGTTCCTTTGCCGAACGTGTTCTCTCCGATGAGCTGGCTGCCAGCGGAGTCGTGCAGCGCGCCGGCCAGTATCTCCGATGCGCTCGCGCTGCCCTTATTAATAAGCACCGACACAGGGTAAGGCTTGCCGGTTCCCTGCGACGCCGTCTCCTCGCGCTTGCCTTTACGATCCTCGATCTGAACGATTCCCTTGCCTTTCGGTATGAACGGCTCGACAATCTCCACGACGGCGGTAAGCAGACCGCCCGGATCGTTGCGCACATCGATGATGAGTCCCTTCATCCCTTTGTCCTCCAACGCTTTCAGCTCTTCCTTGAACCGTTTGGAGGTATTGCTCGCGAACTGCCGGATTTCGATCTTGCCGATTTGTCCCGGCAGCATCTCGCTGTGTACGGTCTCAACATCGATGTCATCGCGGACGACGATCATCTGGATCGGCTCTGGCGCCCCGGCCCGCAGCACTTCGATCTTCGCTTGCGTGCCTTTGGGGCCGCGGATCTTCATAATCGCTTGGTTGAGCGACAGCCCTTCCAGCTTCTCTCCGTTAATCGAGACGATGATGTCGTGCGCGTGAAGTCCGGCCTTCTCTGCCGGCGACCCTTTGATCGGAGCGACGATGGTCACCTTGCCTTCTTCGGAGGTCACCTCCGCGCCGATGCCTTGGAACGACGAAGAAATGTTCTCGTCGAACTGCCGCGCCTCCTTCTGATCCATGTATACCGTAAACGGATCGTCGAGCGTGGACAGCATTCCGTTGATTGCGCCGTTCACGATCTTGTCGTGATCGACATCGTTCAAAAATTTGCCTTCGATCAATTGGTACGTCGTTGCCAATTTTTTGTAATCCTTGCCGGTCAGCCCCGATTTCACGTCGGTTGATGCCGAGCCCTCCAAGCCGACGGCGGCGAAAATCGACGGATGTACGATCGTCAGCGTCATAATGCTGCTTGCAAACATGGACAACAGGACAAACGCCAATACGGTACGTCCTTTAAATGTCATTTCTGGTCCCACACCGCCTTTGCTGTTCCCCCTACTTGACTAACTTGTCTTTCTAGTTTATGACAAGCCAAGAAAAAATATGAACAGCAGCATTATCTCAAATACGGCTTCGGATCAACCGGATCTCCGTCGTTGCGGACTTCAAAATGCAGATGGTTTCCGGTCGAACGGCCGGTGGAACCGACTTCTGCAATCTTTTGACCGCGCTTGACGGTGTCCCCTTTCTCTACGACGATGCCGTCGTTGCGAATATGCCCGTACAGCGTCCACATGCCTTTGCCGTGATCGATGACCACGCAGTTGCCGTACCCGCTCCACCAGGACGCGACGATGACGACGCCGTCCTCCGCCGCAAAAATGTCCGTTCCGTTCGGGGAAGGCAGATCGAGTCCGGTGTGCGTTGCTTTCCGTCCGGTAATCGGGTCGGTCCGGGTGCCGAAGTCCGAAGACATCTGCACAACGCGCGGCAGCGGATAACCGAACTTGCCGCCACCATAAGTATATGCAGGCGCAGCGGGAGCAGCCTTGCTCTTCTTGGCGTTCTCCGCCGCTTTGGCCTGCTGAAAAGCGCGCTGTTTATCCGCTTCCTGCTTCGCCACTTGAACGAGCTGCTGCTGCACTTCTTCACTAATATCTTCCAATTCCTTTTCCTTTTGCGAAAGGCTTGCGATTTTAACTTCTTTTTCTTTTTCTTTCACGACAAGATTGGCTTTGATGGCCGCCGCCTGGGCATATAGATTTTTGACCTCCGCCAGCTGCTTTTCAATCACCACGCGCTTATCGGCAATCACGGCCTTGTCCCGCTTGTTCGCTTCCAAAATTTCTTTGTCCTGCCCGACAATCGACTTGAGCGCCTGCAGCCTGTCCAGAAAATCGCTGAAGCTCGTGGAGCTGAGCAGCACATCGGCGTAGGACACGACGCCGTTCATATACATCAGACGCAGCCTTGATCTAAGCATCTTGTCGCGGGAGACGATTCTCGCTTCCGCTTCCTCCAACTGCTGAGCGTTCTCCTTCAGAGAGGTCGTGACGCTCGACGCTTGTTCGTTCAGCACGTTGAGCTTCTTGTTCGTCGCGTCGATTTGGCCGAGGATGGCGGTAATATCGTTCGCCGTCTGCTGCTTTTCCTGCTGCACCTGATTGATTTGCTGTTCCGTCTCGTTCGCTTTGTGCTGCGTTGTGGATTTCATTTTTTTAAGCTCATTGATTTCCTGCTGAATCCGCTGCGACTCCGACAGCGCAAAGCCGTATTGCGGAGCGATGAGCGTTCCTACCAAACCGGCCGTGACAACAAGAGGCACCCAAGACTTCTTCAACATCCGTTCCTCCTCCGACTATCATCCGAGATTGTTCGATGGTTATTAAACTTTCAAAAATTTGCGGACCGACAGCGTGCTTCCCCAAATACCGATCAAAATGCCGATGCCCAGCAGAAGCCCTGCCGTCTTAAAGCTGATCGCTTCAAAAGGCAGCAATTGAACGAGCAGCAGGTTCAGGTCGAGCTGGATCGCCCGCATCATTTCCCAATACCCGTACAGCAGCAGACCGACGGGAATCACCGAACCGATAATGCCGAGCAGCGCCCCTTCGATAAAGAACGGCCAGCGGATAAACGAGTTGGTCGCCCCGACGAGCTTCATGATCGAAATCTCGCGGCGGCGCGCCACGATCGTAATTTTAATCGTATTGGAAATCAGGAACATGGCGGTCAGCGCCAAAGCGGCCACGATGACCAGCCCAACGTTGCGGACGATCGACGTCACTTTGAACATCGTCTCAACCGTGCCTTGTCCATAGCTGACCCGGTAAATCGGCTTCGTCGGCTTGTCGTTGTTCAAGCCTTCAATCTGCTTCGCAACCGCTGCGACCTCGCGAGGCTCGGCCACTTCGACGGTGAAGGAATCGTTCAGCGGATTGTTCTCGCCCTCGAACCCTTCGAGCAGCTGTTTCCCGTCTCCCAGCTTTCCGCGCAAGAATTCAAGCCCTTCCTCTTTAGAGACAAACTTGACCTTCGAAACGTTAGAAATGGCCGAAATTTCGTTTTGCAATGAAGTTACCTGATCCTGCGGCGTTTTCACCTCAAGATACACGCGGATCTCGACCTGCTGTTCGATCTGTTGGGTCAAGTAATTGACATTCAGCGTCAGAAGCAAAAAGACACCCAAAATAAACAAAGAAATCGCAATCGCACTAATGGAGGCAAAGGACATCCAGCCGTTTCGAACGACGTTTTTAACGCCTTCGCGAAGATGCCGCACGGCCGTGTTAATCCTCATAGCCGTAGTCACCCCTTACCTCATCCCGGACAAGCCTGCCCGATTCGATGGCCAGTACCCGCTTGCGCATCGTGTTGACGATTTCTTTGTTGTGCGTTGCCATAATAATGGTCGTGCCGCGGAAGTTGATTTCTTCCATCAGCTTCATAATGCCCCAAGACGTATCGGGATCGAGGTTCCCCGTCGGCTCGTCCGCGACGATGACGGAAGGGTTATTCACGATCGCCCGCGCTATAGCGACCCGCTGCTGCTCGCCCCCGGAGAGCTGGGTTGGCAGGGAATTCACTTTGTCCTTGAGCCGCACAAGCTCCAGCACTTCGAGCGTGCGCTTCTTGATGAGTTTCTTCGGCGCCTCGATCACTTCCATGGCGAAGGCGACGTTCTCATATACGGTAAGCTTCGGGAGCAGCCGGAAGTCTTGGAAAATGACCCCGATATTGCGCCGTACAAACGGAATTTTGCGTTGTTTGAGCTTCTCCAGATTGAAGCCGTTGACGAATATCGTGCCTTTGGTCGGTCGCTCTTCTCTGTAAATCAATTTCATAAAGGTCGATTTGCCGGCGCCGGAAGGGCCAACGACATAAAGGAAATCGCTTTGGTCGACCTTGACGTTGATGCCTTTCAAGGCATGGCTGCCGTCAGGATACGTTTTCCAAACGTCCTGCATTTCGATCACGATATCACATCCTGAAAAATTTGCGAGTCTGAGACCGCTTCGAGAAGCGGACTTGATGCCAGCTTTTACATGTTCGACATAAAATCGCAAAATCCTTTATCCGACAGTGAATTTCTACAGTTCTTCACATTTCGGAACACCGGTTCGAGTCGGACTAGCGGGCAGGGAGGCTCGCCGTTTCGCTATTCTTCGATAGGATCGCACAGTCCGTGCAACCTTTCGCAGACGATTGGCGAAGGACGGCGAATGGAAAGTTTAGGGGCTTGGCCGCATATAGATGGAGAGGTACAACTGTATCGAGGAACAAAAGGAGAGCCCGTCATGCCACGATGGAATCTGCGTTTTCACTGGATCTGGATCGGCACGCTGGCGCTGATGCTGACCATTTTCCTGTCGGTTACCGCCTACGGGTCGCTCGCCCGGGTTCCCGCAGGCGTCCGTGTCGCTAGCTGGCCGATCGGGGGCCTGTCCTGGTCCGAGCTCGAACATCAGCTTGCTGCGAAAACGTCGGCGCTGCTGGAGCAAAAGGTCCGGCTGACCGTGCCGGGAGGCGGCAGCGCCGAGCGGACGCTCCGGCAGCTCGGGCTTGAAATCAACGGCCAGGAGCTGCTGGCGCAGCTTCAGCCCGTTCGGGAAGGACCGCCGTACCAGCGGGCAGCGGCCCGTTGGCGGCTGCGGGGAGCCTCGCTTGCGCTGACGCCTGCGCTGTCCGCAGACAAGCTGCGGGCCGCGCTGAGCGAGGCGTTCCCGCAGGTGTACGCCCGCAAGCCGACCGATGCGAAACGGCTGGTCGACGCCAACGATGTCATCCGTTACGAGCCTGAGGCCCGTGTCGAACGAGTCAACGAAGCGCAGCTGCTCAGCCGGCTCCAAGCGGCGCTGCCGGACTGGGGAGCCGTGGCCGCAGCACCCGAATCCGCGGGGGGAAGCCGCCAGCAAGAGCCGGCCGCCATCTGGCTGGACGTTCCAATGCGGACGCAAGAGCCGGCCATTACGGAGCAGGCGCTGCGAGCGCAGGGTATTGTACGCAAAATCGGCGAGTTCACGACTGTATCGCCACCGGCCCCTTCCGCCGCCGTCAGCGTCGAAGGACGGGTGCACAACGTCCGTTCGACAGCCGCTTCCCTGCAGGATGTGCTGCTGAAGCCGGGAGAGGTGTTCGACTACGCTCCGTTCATCGAGCGGACGGAGAGGCGCTTCGGCTTCAAGGAAGCGCCTGTCATCGTGAACGGCAAGCTCGTTCCCGGCATCGGCGGCGGCATCTGCCAGGTGTCGTCGACGCTGTACAACGCCGTCCTGCGGGCCGGTCTGGCCGTCGTGGAACGGCGGAATCATTCGCTCCCTGTGAGCTATGTCGCGCTGGGACAGGACGCCACATTCGCCACCGGCCACATCAATTTCAAATTCCGCAACTCGACGAACCATTATTTGTTGATCCGTACTTCCTCGGACGAGCGCAGCGTCACCGTGAAGCTGTTCGGCCAGACGCCTCCGGACATCACCTACGAAATCGAGTCGAAGACGCTCGAAACGTTGGCGCCGCCAGTCAAATACGTGCTGAATCCGACATTACCGAGCGGCAAACAGGAGATCGTCATGCAAGGAAAGCCCGGATATGTCGTCGAAACGTTCCGATTTAAGAAGCAGAACGGCGTCGTCATTTCACAGGAAAAAGTATCGCGTGACACCTACCACGCCCAGCCGACCGTGGTCGCTTCCGGCGGCGGCTCGGGAACCCTTGATCGTACGGCGCCTCCGCCCGGAGGGTCGCCTGCGCCGCTGATCGAGGATGGCGTCCGAGGGCCGACCTTCCGGTGACTAAGCGCAGACGCGCGAAACCCCCACTCCGTCTGAAAGTGCGGCTGTTGGAGCCGCGCCCTTCCTGCGTGTGGGGGTTTTGATTTACTTTGCTTACCTGCTTTTCGCGAAATATTCCTCGAACCAAGCCGACGAGCCGGCCAGAACGGCTTCCGCCCGTTCGATCGCTTGACTCACCTGCGCCGCGGCGGTACCGCCGTAGACGTTGCGGGCGTTGACGACGCTCTCCGGCTGCAGCACATCGTAGATGTCCTGATCGAACTGCTTGGAAAATTGGTGGAATTCCTCCAGCTTCAGGTCGAGCAAATACTTTTGATTTTGGATGCAGTAAAGTACGGTTTTGCCGATGACTTCGTGCGCTTGGCGGAACGGCATTCCCTTGTTCACCAAGTAGTCTGCAATATCCGTCGCATTGGAGAAGTCCTGGTTGACGGCTTGGCGCATCCGGTCCTTGTTCACCTTCATTGTGCTGACCATCGGCGCGAACAATTGCAGCGCGCCTTGCAGGGTGCGGACCGTATCGAACATGCCTTCTTTATCTTCCTGCATATCCTTGTTGTAAGCGAGCGGCAGCGACTTCAGCACGGTCAGGAGGCCGAACAGATTGCCGTAGACACGGCCCGTTTTGCCGCGCACAAGCTCGGCGACGTCGGGATTTTTCTTCTGCGGCATAATGCTGCTGCCGGTACAGAAAGCGTCATCCAGCTCGATGAACCGGAACTCCGTGCTGGACCAGAGCACGAACTCTTCGCTGAGGCGCGACAGGTGCATCATAATCGTCGCCGCGTTCGACAGGAACTCCAGAATAAAATCGCGGTCGCTCACCGCGTCCAGCGAGTTCTCGTACACGCCATCGAAGCCGAGCTGCTGCGCCACGAAGTGACGGTCAATCGGAAACGTCGTCCCGGCCAGCGCCCCGGCGCCCAGCGGCAGCACGTTCACGCGCTTGTAGCTGTCCTGTAGACGCTCGATGTCGCGCTGGAACATCGACACGTACGCCATCAAATGATGGGCGAACAATATCGGCTGCGCCCGCTGCAAATGCGTGTAGCCCGGCACGATCGTATCGAGGTTGGCTTTCGCTTGTCCGATCAGCGCTTCCTGCACCTTATTCAGCAGACCGACAAATTCCACGACCCGCTTGCGAAGCCACAAATGCATATCCGTAGCTACCTGATCGTTGCGGCTGCGGCCGGTATGCAGCTTGCCTCCGACCGGGCCCACCTCGTCGATCAGCGCCTTTTCGATGTTCATATGAATGTCTTCGTCGCTAATGGAAAATTCCATTTCACCCCGGCGAATCACACTCTGCACCATCAGCAAACCGTCCTTGATTTTCTCCACATCGTCTGCCGGAAGGATGCCGCATTTGCCCAGCATGGTCACATGCGCCAAACTGCCCTGGATGTCCTCCTCGGCCAGCTCCTTGTCGAACAGGATCGACGCCGTATATTCTTCGACCAGTTGGTCCGTCTTTTTCGTAAACCGTCCGCCCCACAGCTTGGACATATCAGCGTCCCCCTTTTTCGATATCCTAATGCACCGAATGAGTGCCACCCGGTATACACAGCCTTAGGGCTTCCCGCTGACGGAAAACCCTAAGGCTCGAAGTGTTACAGGCTGATAATGGTCGGCTTCTCGCCTACCGCGATTTATTTCGCCGCGTTCTGCTCGACGCCGGAAGCGACGCGCAAACGCAGTGCGTTCAAACGGATGAAGCCTGTCGCATCGCCTTGGTTATACGCTTGCGTCGGATCGGCTTCCATCGTCGCAATGTGCGGGTTGTACAAGCTGACCGGGCTCTTGACGCCAGCGGCGATCACGTTGCCTTTGTACAGCTTGAGGCGCACCGTGCCGCTCACGTTCTTCTGGCTCTCGGATACGAGCGCCTGCAGCGCAAGCCGCTCCGGAGCGAACCAGAAGCCGTTGTACACAAGCGAGCTGTAACGCGAAATGAGCGAGTCGCGCAGATGCATGACTTCGCGGTCCATCGTGAGCGATTCCATCTTGCGGTGAGCGGAGAACAGAATGGCGCCGCCCGGGGTTTCGTACACGCCGCGGCTCTTCATGCCGACGAAGCGGTTCTCCACCATGTCGACGCGGCCAATCCCGTGCTTGCCGCCCAGCTCGTTCAGCTTCTCCATCACCTGCAGCGGAATCATACGCTCGCCGTTCACGGCCACGCAGTTCCCCTGCTCGAACTCCAGCTCGACATATTCCGCTTGGTCCGGAGCATCCTCCGGGTCCACGCTCAGCAGATACATGTCTTTGTTCTCCGGTGCGCTCGCGTCGAACCACGGATCTTCGAGCACGCCGCTCTCATAGCTGATGTGCAGCAGATTGCGGTCCATCGAGTACGGCTTGGCCGCCGAAGCGGTGACCGGAATGCCGTGCTTCTCGGCGTAAGCAATCATTTCGGCCCTGCCCGGGAACTGCTCGCGGAACTGCTCCAGACGCCAAGGCGCGATAACCTCGATCTCCGGCGTCAGCGCCGCAGCCGTCAGCTCGAAGCGGATCTGGTCGTTTCCCTTACCCGTAGCGCCGTGAGCGATGGCTGTAGCGCCTTCTGCGCGCGCGATTTCGACCATACGCTTCGCGATTAGCGGCCGCGCGATGCTGGTGCCGAGCAGGTATTGTCCTTCATAGAGCGCGCCCGACTGGAACATCGGATAAATGAAATCGCGGGCGAATTCTTCACGCAGGTCGTCGATGTATACTTTGGAGGCGCCGGTGCTCAGCGCTTTCTCCTCCAAGCCGTCCAGCTCTTCCTTTTGTCCGATATCCGCGGTAAAAGCGATAATCTCGGCATCGTACGTTTCTTTCAGCCATTTCAGAATGATCGACGTATCGAGGCCGCCGGAGTAGGCCAATACGATTTTTTGCTTTGCCATGTGGTTCCCGCTCTCCTTTAATTGTAAGCTTTCCGAATATTACAAGATTGCTGCCATGACTGCCTTTTGCGCATGCAGCCGGTTTTCCGCCTGATCGAAGATGACGGAGTTCGGTCCGTCGATGACCCCTTCGGACACTTCTTCCCCCCGGTGTGCCGGTAAACAGTGCATGAACAAGAAATCTTTTTTCGCATATTTCACGAGCTCGTCGTTGACTTGATAGTTTTTGAACGCGATCTCCCGTTCCTTCTGCTCCGCCTCGAAGCCCATGCTGGCCCACACGTCCGTATAAATGACGTCCGCATCCGCCACCGCTTCTTTCGGGTCGGCTCCCACGTAAATGGTTGCTCCCATTTTGGCAGCACTTTCATTGCACTGACGCAGCACTTCGCTGTCCGGCTCGTAGCCTTCCGGCGTCGCAACGGCGAAATTGACGCCAAGCTTGGCCGCGCCCATCAATAAGGAGTGTACCATATTATTTCCGTCGCCGATATAGGCCACTTTGAGCCCTTGCAGACGGCCTTTTTTCTCATAAATCGTCTGGTAATCCGCCAGCGCCTGGCACGGATGGGACAAATCCGTCAGCCCGTTAATCACCGGCACCGTTGCCGCCCGCGCCAGCTCGATGACCGTACGGTGTGCGAAGGTGCGGATCATGATGCCGTCCAAATAACGCGACAGCGTCTGCGCCGTATCGTGAATCGATTCGCCGCGGCCGATTTGCAGATCGTTCTTGCTGAGGAACAGCGCATGCCCCCCAAGCTGATACATCCCTACCTCAAACGATACCCGCGTCCGCGTGGACGATTTTTCGAAAATCATGCCGAGCGTTTTGCCTTTGAGCGGTTGGTACGCTTCGCCTGCTTTCTGCTTTCTCTTGAGCTCGACCGCGAGCTCGATCAAATATTGAATCTCTTCCGGCGCATAGTCGACCAAGCCGATAAAATCGCGCCCTCTGAGCTGAACCGCCAAATCCTGTTGTGCCGTTCCCGCCATGGATGCCTCTCCTTTCGGTATGCGTTTCTTTGTCAGCCTAGACAGCGGCTGCGGCTTTCTTCGTCAGTACGCTGCAAATCGTCTCCAGCCCGCGATCCAAATCTTCCTTCGAGATCAACAAGCTCGGCGCCAAACGGATCACGTTTGGTCCTGCCGATACGACGAGCACGCCCTGCCCGTGAATTTCCGCGATCAGCTCCACCGCCGGCACGGTCAAACCGATGCCGATCAGCAGTCCGAGCCCGCGAATCTGTCCTACCAGCGGATTGTCCGCCAGCTTCGTTTTCAGCTCGCTCATAATGTAACCGCCCAGCTCCGCCGCGCGCTCCGGCAGCTTCTCCGCCAGCATCGTCTCCACGGTCGCAATCCCCGCCGCGGTAGACAAGTAGTTCCCGCCGAAGGTGGAGCCGTGACTTCCTGCCGTGAACGCTTCGCGCAGCTTCGCTTTGCCGAGCAGCGCGCCGATCGGCATGCCGCTGCCCAGCCCTTTGGCCAGTGTGAACAAATCCGGCTTGATGCCGTAATGCTCATAGGCAAACAGCTTGCCCGTGCGTCCCATACCAGTTTGGATCTCGTCCAGTATGAGCAGCAGCCCGTGCTGCTTGCACAGCTCCGCCACCCGCTTCACGAACGCAGGGTCCGCCGGATTGACGCCGCCTTCGCCCTGTACCAGCTCAAGCATAATCGCGCACGTCCGGTCGCCGATCAGCTTCTCCAAAGCGTCCGCGTCATTATACGGCGCGTACACGAAGCCTTCCGGCAGCGGCGCGAAGCCCTCTTTCACTTTATCCTGTCCCGTTGCTGTCAGCGTAGCCAGCGTCCGGCCGTGGAACGACATATCGAAAGTAATGATCTCGTAGCGCTGCGGCTGGCCGAGCACCTTGTTGAAATAGCGCCGCACCAGCTTGATCGCCGCTTCGTTCGCCTCCGCTCCGCTGTTGCTGAAAAACACCGCGTCAGCGCAGCTGTTGTCCACGAGAAGCTGAGCGAGCTTCTCCTGGTTCGGAATGTGAAACAGGTTGCTCGTATGCCAGAGCGTATCGACCTGCTCCTTCAGCCGTTCGGTCACCTGCTTCGGCGCATGCCCGAGGTTCGTCACCGCCAGTCCGCACATCAAATCCAGATACTCCTTGCCATGCTCATCCCACAGACGGCTGCCGTCCCCCTTCACAAACGTAAAAGGATACCGTGCGTAGTTCGGAAACAATGCGCTTTGAGCCTCTCCCATGTCGTTCACTCCTTTGTCTCGGATCATTTTAGAATGAATACAATTTATTCCTTCACAATGCGGGTGCCGATTCCGCCGTCCTTCAGCGCTCGGCTGAGCACTTCCGGCTCTGCGCCGTTAACGATGACGACTTCGCGCACCTTGCCTTGAATACACTGTACCGCCGCGCGTACTTTCGGAATCATGCCGCCGTAAATTTCGCCGCTGGCGATCATTTCGTCGATCTCGCGAACAGTGACCGAGGGCAGAACCCGCTTCTCACCGTCCACGGTCTTCATAATGCCGGGTACGTCCGTCACAACGATCATCCGCTCCACACCCAGATGCGATGCCACAGCACCGGCCGCCGTATCGGCGTTGATGTTGTAGCGTTGGCCCCCGCCCGCTCCGATGCCGACCGGCGCGATGACAGGGATGTAGCCCATCGTCACGATGCCCTGCACGAGCTCCGCATTCACCTGCGTCACGTCACCGACAAGCCCGATCTCGTGCGCGTTCGCCACCGGCGCCGCCTCGATCAGGTGTCCGTCGACGCCGGACAAGCCGAGCGCTTTCGCCCCGGAAAGCTGGATTTTGCGGACGATTTCTTTGTTAATTTGTCCAGCCAGCACCATTTCGACCACATCGAGGACGGCTTCGTTCGTTTTGCGAAGGCCGTTTACGAATTCGGACTCAATGCCCAGCTTGCCGAGCGTGTCCGAGATCGCCGGACCGCCGCCATGCACGATGACGGGAATGATGCCTGCAGCCTGCAGCCGCTTCAAATCGTCGAAAAAAAGCTCCGGCAGCGCTGCGAGCGTACTGCCGCCGCATTTCATCACAAAACAATTGCTCATCCGAACCGTTCCCCTTTATCGTTTCACCGGTCTGCAACACGGGGGTTGCGGGTGGTTTGTTTTCGCCCATTATTGCCGAACCTTCAGGCTACGTCCGGTACGCCGCGTTGATTCGCACGTAATCGTAGGTCAAATCGCAGCCCCAAGCCGTCGCCGACGCTTCGCCCATATGCAGATCGATATGGATGAGCATGAAATCGCCTTTCAGGTATTCCGCAGCCCGCTCCTCGTCGAACTTCACTGGACGCGATTGCTCCAGCACGACGATATCGCCGAGGCGGATGTCGACGGTTTCCGTCTTCACCGGATACCCGGCGCGGCCGACCGCCGCAATGATGCGTCCCCAGTTGGCATCGGCGCCGAAGCAAGCGGATTTCACCAGGCTGGAGCCGATGACCGTCTTCGCAATCGCCCGTGCCGCTTCACGCGAATCCGCGTTCGCCACCGTAACCTCGATCAGCTTCGTCGCGCCTTCGCCGTCCCGCGCAATCGCCTTGGCCAAGTACTCGCCCACATGATTGAATGCGGCCTTGAATGCCGCCCAATCCGCATGCTCCGGGGTCAAGCGCTCGTTCTCCGCCAGTCCGCTTGCCATCACGACGACCATATCGTTCGTGCTCGTATCGCCGTCTACGGTAATCATGTTGAACGTCGAATCGGTGACGTCGTTCAGCAGCTTTTGCAGCTCGGCGCTTTCGATGTTCGCGTCGGTCGTCATAAACCCGAGCATCGTCGCCATGTTCGGATGGATCATGCCCGATCCCTTCGCCGCCCCGGCAATGTGCACGGTACGTCCGCCGACCGTTACGCGAACGCAAATTTCTTTTTTGACCAAATCGGTCGTTAAAATCGCTTGGCAAAAATCGTCCCCGCCATCCGCGCTTACAGCCGCCGGAAGCTTCTCGATGCCTCCGAGCACCTTCGGCATCGGCAGCAGCTCGCCGATCACGCCCGTGGACGTCACGCCGACCAGATGCTCGGCTACGCCGAACGCTTTGGCTCCCGCCGCACGCATCGCGCGCGCATCGTCTTCGCCCTGCTGGCCCGTGCAGGCATTGGCGTTGCCGCTGTTCACCAGCATCGCCTGCAGCTTGCTGCCCTGTGCAATGCTCTCTTGCGTCACCTTCAGGGGAGCCGCTTGAAACTGGTTCAGCGTATAGACGCCTGCCGCTTCTGCGGGCACCTCGCACACAATCGCGCCGAGATCGTGGCGCTCCGTCTTTTTCAACCCGCAGTGCAATCCTCCTGCCCGAAACCCTATAGGTGTCGTCACGGAGCCGTCAGGCACTATCGTAAACGCATCGTTAACTTTTGTCGCCATCGCTTTCTTCACCTGTTCCCTTACGTTATGGATATACCGGAGTGAAAGCGAGACCCGTCGCTTCATCCCAGCCCATCATCAAATTCAAGTTTTGAACGGCTTGCCCGGCCGCCCCTTTGACTACATTATCAATAACCGACACGATCGTCAGGCGTCCCGTGCGCGAATCGAGCGACAGCCCGATATCGCAATAGTTCGAGCCCCAAACTTCCTTCGTCGCCGGGTATTTCCCTTTGTCCCGGATGCGCACGAACTTGCGTCCCTCATAATATTGACGGTACAGCTCGCGAATGTCGTCCTCGCTCCGCGGGCTTTTGAGATTCACATAAATTGTAGATAAAATACCGCGCGTCATCGGCACCAAATGCGTCGTGAACGTCATTACGACTTCTTCCCCGGCGAGCCGGCTCAGCGCCTGCTCGATTTCCGGCGTATGCTGGTGCTTGTTCACTTTATAAGCCAGGAAGTTTTCGTTGATTTCCGAATAGTGCACGAGCAGGCTGAGACCGCGTCCCGCGCCCGATACGCCCGACTTGGCGTCCGCGATGATCGATTTCGGATCGATCCAGCCGGTTGCAGCAAGCGGCGCCAGACCAAGCAGCGTGGCCGTCGGATAGCAGCCCGGGTTGGAAATGAAGTCCTTCCCTCGCACTTCTTCTCCGAACACCTCGCACAGCCCGTATACGGCCCTCTTCAAATATTCCGGATCGGCCGGCTTATGTTTATACCACGTCTCATATACGTCGCCCGATTGCAGGCGGAAATCGCCGGATATATCGATGACCTTCAGCCCGGCATCCAGCAGCTTCGGCGACAGCTCGGTGCTGACCCCGTGCGGCGTTGCCAGGAAGACGACATCCGCTTTACTTCGGATCAGCTCGACATCGACCGCATCCAGCCGGTCCGTCAAAATTTGATTCAAATGCGGGTAACCGTCCGCAATCGGCGCTCCGGCGCTCGAGGAGGAAATTACCGAGGTAATCTCCACATTCGGATGCGCCAGCAAAAGCCGGATTAGCTCCACTCCGCCATAGCCGGTTGACCCGACGATCGCCGCTCTTAATTTCGTAGTCATGTTCCGTCCCTCCACGTGCAAACTATGTATTATTATACATTCGGAAGCATAATAATTCAACGAAATTTTTCCCTTATCCGTCGCCCGGTCCCGCTGGCCGCCCGGGTGAAAAGCTCGCTGCTGCCACGCGTTTTTCATTGCATTGAAGGCAAGGCGTATGTCGTATGCCGGACATCTTGAACAGAAGCTTCCCCCATGATAAAATTTATGAAGCAAAAACGTCGCCGTAAATCTCCCCCTGCAATAAAAAAACTACACGCCAGCCCCGGCTTCTTCCCTGGCCGAGCCGAACCTCCCTCGGGAGTTGGCGATGCCAGCGGAATATGAAGCCGTTAGTAACGTGTAGGATGAGCTTGCCTGTTTCATTTTATGATGCGCCGTTTTCTTTATCCGGCTTATTGATTTGTTTGCGCAAATAGGCGTCGATAAATGCGTCCAAATCGCCATCCATCACCGCCCCGACATTGCCGGTTTCCTCTTGGGTCCGGTGATCCTTGACCATGCTGTACGGATGGAATACATACGAGCGGATCTGGCTGCCCCATGCGATGTCGGAGACTTCGCCGCGGATTTCCGCGAGATGCTTTTGCTGCTCCTCGATTTTTTTCTCGTACAGCTTGGACCGGAGCATTTTCATCGCGCGTTCGCGGTTCTTAATCTGCGAACGCTCCGTCTGGCAGCTGACGACGACGCCTGTCGGAATGTGGGTAATCCGTACCGCCGAGTCCGTCGTATTGATGTGCTGGCCGCCCGCTCCGCTGGAGCGGTAGGTATCGACCCTGAGATCCTCCGTACGGATGTCGATTTCCACATCGTCGTCAATTTCCGGCATCACATCACACGATACGAATGACGTATGGCGGCGCCCCGAAGCGTCGAACGGCGAAATGCGCACCAAGCGGTGCACACCTTTTTCCGCCTTCAAATAGCCGTAAGCGTTGTACCCTTTAATAAGCAGCGTCACGCTTTTTACACCGGCCTCATCGCCCGGCAAATAGTCGAGCACCTCGACTTTGAAGTCGCGCTTCTCGGCCCAACGGCGGTACATGCGCAGCAGCATCTCCGCCCAGTCCTGCGATTCCGTACCGCCCGCGCCCGGATGAAGCTCCAGAATCGCATTTAGACGATCATACGGCTGGCTGAGCAGCAGCTGCAGCTCGAAGTTCTCCAGCTTCTTGACGAGGGAAGCGATCCCGGTCTCAATCTCGGCCGCCATACTGTCGTCCTGCTCCTCCTGCATGAGCTGGGTCATGACCTCGAGGTCGTCGTATTCCGAAGCTAACGCCTGGAACTCGTCGACTACGCTTTTGACCCCGTTCGCTTCTCCAATCAACTTCTGCGCCCGTTCGTTGTCGTCCCAAAAATCCGGCGCCGACATCTTCTCTTCATAATCCGCGATCTGCTCCAGCTTCAGATCTAAGTCAAAGAGACCCCCTAAGCTCAGCCAATCGCTTGGCCGTTTCTTGCAAATCCCGTTTTACATCCGCTTCTAACATGATTCAGCACCTCTATCCGTTAATTTTGCACCTGTTACCGAAAAGGGAGACCGGAGCGACGCCCCGACCTCCCGCTTCCTATAAATTTACCGTGCCGTTGACTCATCAGACAATTAAAGCTACACGCCGTGGCACTGTTTGTACTTCTTCCCGCTGCCGCAAGGACACAGATCGTTGCGTCCGATCCGGTCTTCGCTTACCGCAGGTTTCTTCGGTGCCGGTTCGCCGTTCGTAGCCATCTCGTGCTCATCGATTACTGCTTCGCGCACCAAGTTCGTCTCCACATGAGCTTTCATGATATACGTCGAAACTTCCTCTTGGATGCTCTGGATCATCTCGTTGAACATTTCGAAGCCTTCAAACTGGTATTCGCGCAGCGGGTCCGTCCCGCCGTACGCCCGGAGATGAATCCCTTGACGCAGTTGATCCATCGCATCGATGTGGTCCATCCATTTGCTGTCGACGGCGCGAAGTACGACAACCTTCTCAAACTCGCGCATGAACTCCGGACCGATCTGCTGCTCGCGCTCTTCGTAGAGACGCTTCAAGAGATCTTGCATATATTCGACGACCTCTTCTTTTTCTTTGCCCCACAGCTCGTCTTTGGTCAGTTGGCCTTCATGCAGGAACGTGCCGTTCGCGTAGTCGACGATTGCCTGCAAATCCCACTCTTCCGGAACGAGATCTGCCGGACAATGTGCTTCGACGACCCGATCGATCACCGGCATCATCATGCCAAGCACGATGTCACGAATGTTCTCGGACTCGATCACTTCGCGGCGCTGCTTGTAGATGATTTCCCGCTGTTGGTTCATGACGTCGTCGTATTGGAGGACGACTTTCCGTACGTCGAAGTTGTTGCCCTCGACCCGCTTCTGTGCAGACTCGATCGCTTTGGAGATCAGCTTGCTCTCGATCGGTTGATCTTCCTCGAAGCCGAGGCGGTCCATCATACCCATAATGTTCTCCGCTCCGAAACGGCGCATGAGCTCATCTTCCAGCGACAAGTAAAACTGGGACGAACCCGGGTCGCCCTGACGGCCTGCGCGGCCGCGGAGCTGGTTGTCGATCCGGCGGCTTTCATGCCGCTCCGTACCTATAATATGCAGACCTCCGGCTTGCGGTACTCCATCGCCGAGCACAATGTCCGTACCGCGTCCGGCCATATTGGTTGCGATCGTCACGGAGCCCGGTTGACCCGCGCGTGCGACGATTTCCGCTTCCTCCGCATGGTATTTGGCGTTCAATACTTTATGCTGAATGCCTTTCTTCTTCAGCATCTCGGACAACCGCTCCGAGTTCTCGATCGATACCGTACCGACGAGCACAGGCTGGTTGTTTTTATGCCGTTCCACGATTTCGTTTACGACCGCGCGGAATTTGCTGGCCACCGACTTGTACACGACATCCGGTATATCTTTACGAACCATCGGTTTGTTGGTCGGGACAACAAGAACGTCCAAGTTGTAAATCTTCTTCAATTCTTCTTCTTCCGTCTTCGCCGTACCGGTCATCCCGGACAGCTTGCGGTACATCCGGAAGTAGTTCTGCAGCGTGATGGTCGCGAGCGTCATCGACTCGTTCTGCACCTGCAGCTTCTCTTTGGCTTCAATCGCCTGATGAAGCCCTTCGCTGTAGCGGCGACCCGTCATCAAACGGCCGGTAAATTCGTCGACGATCACGATCTCGCCCTCGGCTACGACGTAATCGACGTCGAGGCGCATAATGATGCGAGCTTTCAGCGCTTGTTGGATATGATGATTGATCTGCACGTGCTCGTGATCGAACAAGTTTTCGATACCGAAGGCGCGTTCCACCTTCGCCACTCCCGGTTCGGTCAAAGCAACGGACCGGAGCTTCTCGTCGACCGTGAAGTCTTCCTCTTCCAACCGGCTGACGACCTGATCTGCAATAAAATATAGTTCCGTGGATTTAGCGGCTTGACCGGATATAATCAACGGCGTACGGGCTTCGTCGACCAGGATCGAGTCCACCTCGTCAATGACCGCATAGTACAACGGCCGCTGTACCATTTGCTCTTTGTACACAACCATGTTGTCGCGCAAATAATCGAAACCGAACTCGTTGTTCGTTCCGTAGGTGATGTCGCAAGCGTAAGCCTGCTGCTTCGCATCATGCGACAGGTTCGGCAGGTTGACCCCGACGGTCATCCCCAGGAATTCGTAGACTTGGCCCATCTCGCCGCTATCCCGTTGGGCCAAGTAATCGTTGACCGTAACGACGTGCACGCCCTTGCCGAGGAGCGCATTCAAATACACCGGGAGCGTACCGACCAGCGTCTTCCCTTCCCCGGTACGCATCTCCGCTATTCTGCCTTCGTGCAGCGTCATGCCGCCGATCAACTGCACGTCATAATGACGCTTGCCCAAGACGCGCTTGGACGCTTCACGCACAACAGCAAATGCTTCCGGCAGCAGATCGTCCAGATCCTCGCCTTTTTCCAGGCGCTCACGGAATTCTACAGTTTTGCCACGCAGCTGTTCATCGGAAAGCGGTTCGATTGAAGGTTCGAGAGAGTTAGTGTATTCCACGGCTTTCCACATGCGCTTCAATTCGCGCTCATTCGAATCGCCAAATATTTTTTTAACGAGTCCTAGCATGTTGCTAATCCCCTTCCTTATTAAAAAACAATAGCCTATCCTAAATTGTAACAGCTTGCGTCCTTCACCGCAACAAACCCGCCCCGATTTCCCGAATCTACTAAAAAAGAGCCTGCCCGAACGCGCAGGCATCGCTAGATGCACCGCTGAAGCGTTCGAACAAGCTCGGTTCTTATCTTAAGTCTTCGAACGGATTATCTGGCCGGCTCGATGAGGCCATACTTTCCGTCGTTGCGTTTGTAGACCACGTTGACTTGCGCGGTATCGGAATTGGAGAAAACGAAGAAATTATGGCCTACCATGTTCATTTGCAAAATCGCCTCTTCCACATCCATCGGCTTCAGCGTAAAACGCTTCGTCCGCACCAATTCGTAATCCTCCTCATCCTCCAGGGAATAGGAAGCGTCAGGCAGTTCCATCCGGAACAGATCTTTAATGCCGCCGTTCAGGCGAATTTTGCGATTCGCTTTCGTCTTGGCCTTGCGAATTTGGCGTTCCAACTTGTCCACAACCAGATCGGCGGCTGCGTACATATCGGCGTGTTTCTCCTCCGCCCGCAGCATAAGGCCCGTAAGCGGAATCGTCACCTCAACGGTTTGCATACCTTTCACAACGCTGAGAGTGACATTGACTTCAGATGTAGGGGGAGCTTCAAAGTAGCGTTCCAGTCTGCTTAGTTTTTTCTCGACATGGTCTTTCAACGCTTCCGTTACCTCGATGTTTTCACCGCGAATGTTGAATTTCATGTGCGACTCCTCCTTTCATACTTACATTATATTATATTCACTCCCCACCTTCAAAAATCCTTCATAAAATTCGAGGAAAATTTACAAAATATTTGGACAATTTATGGCAGTCAAGTAAGCGCTTCTTTTTGGCTTTTTCTGACAAGGTCCAGACGCACGAAAAACACCCTTGGATTCCCCAAGGGTGTGATCAAGTTCGCGCTAATTTTGTTCAAACAATAACCATCTATTACGAGCGGCCGAAACCGGCCGGATGATTACAACTTGACGACGTTAGCCGCTTGAGGACCGCGTGCGCCCTCTACGATATCGAACTCAACGGATTGGCCTTCTTCCAAAGTTTTGAAGCCATCGGATTGGATCGCGGAGAAGTGTACAAATACGTCGCCACCGTCTTCACGCTCGATGAAACCGTAACCTTTTTCTGCGTTAAACCATTTAACTTTACCTTGCATGTAAAACATTCCCTTCATTATCAAATAACTGCAAGCATCGCTCACAATTCGAATATATCATCCCCCGCTCCCCGCTGTCAATCGAACTTGGCCATGTTGGTGAAATATTTCGAAAATTCGAGTATTAACATGGCGTTAATAAAATACTCACAACCAAAAAGCCTGCCACGTCGCGGTTTATCGACATTTTTCGCAAAGTTATCAACAGAGTTATGCACATTGTCCACAGGGTACGAGGGATAACTGCTGCTCCTAATCGTTCTATTTGAAAATACAATTCAGGCTTGATCACGGTAATCGAATTACATCCCCGTCATTCGGACCGAAAAATCCTTTTTCTATAAAAAACTACTTAAAACAACAATTTAAAGGAGGATTTTGTAAGTTATGATCGAACTTTATACAACGATGTTGGAAAATAAAACAGACGGTTCGATGAAGGAGTTATCTGGAAAAGAAGCAGTACAGGAGATGACAAGATATATATAGGTACAGTTCAAAGCGATTCCGAATCAGCGGTAATTGGAAACTGGGCCAACGGCAGCGGGGTACGGTGTATATTACAAAAGATTTCGTTCACTGGACCAAAAATTTAGAGGATTCTTTTCCACTTTATACCTTATCGCACGGAGGCGGTAAATACTTCGCTGGCGGAGGATCGCAATGGCCAAACTTAAACAATCTAGGGCGTGTCTGAAAACTATCTATTGCTTCAAAGAAGAAACCGTAGCATAATTTTACAGGGACGAGATCACGAGGAGGCCTGTAAAATTATGCTACGACGCCACGAAATCAAGGACCAGGATTGGGAACGGATCCAAGGTCTATTGCCACCCGAAAATACAGGCGAAGGCAGACCCTCGAAGCCCAATCGAGTCATGCTGAATGGAATGCTTTGGAAAGTAAAAACAGGGGCTCCTTGGCGTGATTTGCCGGAACGTTTTGGTCCTTGGAAAACCGTGTATTCCCGTTTTCGTTTGTGGAGCAAAGATGACCTCTTTCAAAAGATATTTGAGTCCTTGGTTGGCGATGCGGACTTGCA
>NZ_FMTT01000043.1 GCF_900100345.1 Paenibacillus tianmuensis
CTCAGATGCCGAATCTTGCGCGGTTTGTTGCGGCCGTCACGCTTCACATCTTGTTCAGAATGGCAGATGGGGCAAGGTTGTTTGGTGGCTACAGGCAATGCCTCCAGATGAACTTCTTGGGCATCCATGGAGACGATTTTTTGAAGTTTTAGCTCTGGTAATCCGAGCAGTTCGTTGATATACTGGAGTGGCATCTGTCATATCCTTTTGTTGTTTTGGTAGGACTTACAACAATACAGGATTTGCAGATGTTTTTCCATTTTAATCCTCGTTCTACACTCATTTGAATTCGTCAACCGCTAATTTTGGTTTTGAGCCTAAATATTCTTCCTTTATTTAGCTTTTTCCTGCACATCGCCAATACGATTTAATGTTTGTTTCATGGGCATGTCCTGCGGGCCTACCTGCCTTGCGCCTTATCGCCCCTTAATGTCATACAAGTGCTTGAGGCATGAGCGATGAGTTTACCGTTCTCGTCTGTAATATTGCATTGGATGAACCCGATGGTCTGTCCTCGCTTGTACAGCGTAGCATGGGCCTTTATTTTGGCGTTCCATACAGGTCTAAAAAAGTTTACTTTCATCTCGATCGTGGTGAAGGTTTCGTCTTGTTGCAAGGTAGATCCGTAAGCAATGCCCATGGCCATGTCGGCAAGAATGCCGATGATACCGCCGTTGCATGTGCCTTGCGGATTCGCGTGTTGTTCCGAAGCCTGCATTTCATACGTGGCCTCGCCCTCTTCTACACTAATTAACTTCAGTCCCATAAGGCGTTCAACGGGGGACTGCTCCAATTCTCCGTTCAGCACTTTCCGATAATGTTCAAGAATGGTCATTTTGCATATTCACCTGCTTCTTTCCTCTGTCTCTGAATCAAATTATTCATCACCAGCGCGATGATCACGATGAGGATCCCTGCCAACTGCAACCTACCGACTTCAACGCCCTGGAAGGCACTGATCGTGACTGTCGTAACAGGGACGATGTTCATAAATAGCATGCCGTTCTCCGGCTTCAAAATTTTATTGCCGACGTTCCATGTGAATACGGCAAGTACGCCTGCGATCAGGATCATATACAGCAGTTCCGACCCTGTGCTTCCGATCCTCTCCGCGCTTGGCATCGTCAAGGCTCCGAAAACCGTTGCCGACAGCACGATTAAAATATTCATCAAGGACCCGAAGCATGTTGTCAAAGCGGTGTAGCGAAGCGGCGACCAGCCTGCAAATTGACTGCCACCCATCGTATAAATGACCCAGCATAGAGCACCGAGCATAATCAGCAGACTGGCGCCAATGTGCTCTTTGGTTTGAACGATTAGGGAGGGATCTCCATTCGTTATGACCAGCAGTGCGCCTGAAAGCGCAATGAAAATTGAAATAAAGGTAGACGGCTTGGGTTTTCTTTTATGCACAGCCCAATTTACACACGTCGTCATTAGTGGCATTAACGCCATGATAACGGAGGCAATGATTGCGCCTGACGGTCCGCTGAGCTGTTGTCCAACAAAGGTAAGAAAGCCGAATCCCGAAAACCCTACGGCGCCAAAAAATAATAACTTCCACGATTTCCCCTCCAATCGGAGGACGTTCTTCCCTTCGAAAACGATCAGCATTCCCAGAAGAATGAGACCAGCCCATATGTAGCGAATCGTTGTGAAATAGAACGGATCGAGAACCTTCAAGGCAACCTGCATGACGGGAAACATGCCTCCCCACGCCAGCGCAGGAATCAAACAATAAGTGATACCCGTTAATAAAGTGTTTCTGTTCATATCTAAAACCTTCTTTCATGAGCTATGCAGATTTTCCGGCGGACTTGATCAGAACCTCCTTTTTTCCCATCATAAACGAAGGCGAATAGAACAGATCGAATGGACCAGAACAGAAGGCGGGAGTTTCCTGTATAATAGAGATCACACGCGCAAGTGCGTATTTCGGGATAATGGGCCTGGGGGCAAAACATATGAAAAAAACAGTCCTTTCAAGCGGATATGCAGGCAAACTGTTTGAACAAATCTATGACTATCTTCTGGATCGGATCCGTCGCGGAGAATGGAAGCCGCATGAGAAGCTTCCCTCCATCCGCTCGCTGGCGATGGAATTCAATGTGAATCGACTGACGGTCTTTAAAGCCTATCAGCTACTGAAGGAAAATCGGATCGTTGAAGCGAAGGACAAATCCGGCTATTATGTGAGACCGGACGGCAGTCTTCCTGTGGATTCGCTGCATGATCCGATCATTTCCGCTTACGTACATGAAAGCCATCTTTCTGAAATCCATCAGGTGCAAGCCGAATATGTGTTGTCAAAATCGCTGCTCGACCCGAACCTGCTCCCTAATCTTTATTTTTCGGAATATGTGAAGCAAGTGTTCGATTTGTATCCCAAAATGCTAGGCACCTACTTTACCGCGCAAGGAGATCATGAGCTGCGGGATGCGTTGTGCCGCTACTTTACGGATTACCACCGGTTTCACTTAGCTGCAGACGAATTGTTGATCACTTGCGGATCGCAGGAGGCCATGGATTTGGTGGCCAGAGCGCTGGTTAAGCCGAGAGATGCCGTTATGTTGGAGCGTCCTACCTACAGCACGGCGATAGATATTTTCAGAAGACAAGGCGCAGCTATCGTTCCGGTCGAGATCCACCCGTACGGCTACGATCTGGAGCAGGTGGAGAAGCTGATGCAAGCCTACAAGCCGCGGCTGTTTTATTTAAATCCCACCTTTCAAAGCCCAACAGGCTATGTCGTACCCGCCGAACAAAGGAAAAGGCTCGTTGAGCTTGCCGAGCGGTATCAATGTCTGCTACTAGAGGACGATCCTTACCGCGACATTTATTTTGGCGAAGAGCCGCCACTGCCTCTTTTTGCTTACGATACGGCAGGCTGGGTCATTTATCTTCGCAGTTTCAGCAAATATATCGCTCCCGGCCTCGGCATCGCCATTGTTGCGTGCCGCCCTTCCATCATGAACTACCTGATAAAAGCCAAATTGTTGTCGGACAGCGGGACGCCTTTGGTGAATCAGAAAATTTTTCTGCATTATTTTTTCTCCGAGCGGCTGCAGCAGCATATGGAGAAACTTCGCATTGCGCTTGCGGTCCGCAAGGATATCGTAGAACAGGAATTGTCCGCTACCGACTGGCAGTGGAACTCCCCTGCAGGCGGATTCAACTTATGGGTGAAGCTGCCGGAAACGGTGGAGATTGAACGTTTACTCAGTACATGCATCAAGCAATCTATCACCTTTGTGCCCGGAGCGATTTGCGATCCGCTTAAGGAGTACAAATCATGGATACGCCTCAGCTATTCCTATCTGAATGAGCAGCTATTGAGAGAAGGCATCCTGAGGCTTGTCGAATTGGTAGACGGCGGCAGCGGTTCGTCTAAGAAACAATAGAGAAAGCCTTTCCACTCGACCGGGTTTATAGTATGCTAGCCGTATAAGGGAGGAGAGGGCATCTAATGGTGAAACAACTGATCGTCGGAGACGCCATGCATGAGCTGGCTACTACGCGCCGCATTCTGGAGCGCTTGCCCGAGGAGCATATGACGTGGAAGCCGCATGTGAAATCGATGACGTTGGGCGGGCTGGCCACGCACCTGATCAACCTGCTGAACTGGCAAGTCGCGATTTTTCTTTACCCGGAATTCGATCTTTCGACCGTGCCGCTTCGGCGGGAAGCTTTGGATAGACGCGAAGACGTGCTGGAGGAATTCGACGCGAACGTCGTCAAGCTTGAAAAGCTGTTAGCCGAATGCGACGAGAAAACGCTCGGGGAGGAATGGACCTTGCGAAACGGTGACCATATCATCCTGCGCCAACCGCGGGCGATCGCGCTTCGCACCTTCGGATTAAGCCACATGGTCCACCACCGGGCGCAGCTTGGGGTTTATTTGCGGCTTCTCGATATTCCGGTGCCGGGCCTCTACGGTCCTTCGGCCGACGAGGAAGGCAAATGATGTTCAAAGGAAATATAGTATTATGGTGGAAACATCAAATCGAAATTATTAAAAATGGTAGCATGAGGAAGGGATGTTGTTATGACGATTAATGCGAAAACCCCCATTACAACAAGTCATAATGACAATAAAGCTTCCTCGATCTCTTTCCACTCTTTGAACCGAATCGGAATTGTCTTCCGTTAGCATAGCCATTAGCATTCAAACGACGGGAATGTGAATTTGGAAAGTTGAGCATGAAATGTACCTTCCCATGACTCCCATTGTTGTAACGATACCTGTCCAACAATTTGTAACCCCGAGGGTTCAACTGAAGCATATAAGTAGTTTGATGACAACCCTTCCTCGCCAAACCACATAGGACAATGAGTCTCTTTAAGGAGATATTGTGGTAATACTGAATACACTTGCTGAAGTTGTTCCCATGTCCCATCACTAAACTCATGGAAATTCAAGCAATACACTCTATCTATAAAAACTATGCTTTGTTCGTTTGTTGCAAGCTCATTATTATCATAAAAACAAATATCCATTAGTCGCTCCTCCTTACTAAGACTGTCTTCTGAAGAATAATTTCAACACACTACTACGTTATCCTGCCCGTTAGCGTAACGATCGATCCTCAATTAATGCTTTTTTCCCAGATGCGCTGAACAGCCGCAGGGCATCGGCATGACCGCCGGTACTCTGCGACTGTTTTTTCGTCGGAGTCGATCCTCTTATTTCCGTTCCTATTAATATACTTCCCGCTAACTGTCCAAAGAAAATAAAGTTTTATGCTACTCGGCTGTACAAGTACCAGCTTGGAGAACAAATCAAAGTTGAGAGTTCGGTATTGGCAAAAAAAATCCCAGATAAAGGACTGAGAGCACCTGTGTCAGCGCTCTCAGCTTGACAAAAACTGACCATATGGTCTAATATATAACCTGGAGGTCTAATTTATTATGCAGAAGTCGTTTACGCGCACCCAAAGAGCCCGACGTGAAGACATAGTCAGTGCTGCGATCATCGTCATCAATCGCGAAGGCTGCGCTGCTGCATCAGTCGATAGAATCGCCAAGGAAGCAGAGACGAGTAAGAGCACCGTTCTGTATCATTTCAAGACGAAGGAAGCGATTTATGATGAGGTGGTCACCACGCTCTATCAGACAGGTGCTGCCTTCATGACCGAACGAATCATGGCTGTCGAGACTTGTCGCGACAAACTCTGCGCCTATTTGTCCTCTAACTTGCACTTCATCGCTGAACATGCCGCTCATGTCAACGCCGTTCACCGGATTATCGAGAATGGAGGACTCAAGAACGACGGTACCGATGCGATCACGCCGCTGGCAACACTGCTGTCATCTGGCCAGAAAGCTGGCGAGTTTGGTTCCTTCGATCCCGTGGTGATGGCGCTTGCCATCCGTTCCGTGGTCGATGGAGCATCCTTCTACTTCACAACGCATCCTGATTTGGACCTCGAACACTACATCAACGAGGCCATACAGCTTTTCGACAAAGCTACGGCGCTCTCATAGCGCGGAAAGGAATTATATGATGGACAAAAAGTTGACTGCCAACCATGCGAATCCGCAGAAAGTGTCATCGGCTTTCCATCTCGTTAGAAGGCTTATCGGCGCCTATCTCGTGATAAGCTGGCTTACCGTCGCGGTGATCATAATTTTATCGCTCGTCGCTCCAAACCAAGTAAACTCAGAGGCTTGGGTACGCGGCATCATTGTTGCGATTACATCCATCCTTACGTTCGTCTTCGCCAATCGGACAGCCGCGGGCAAACCGCGAGCTTTGCTACGATTGCGCATCGTCGTGATAGTCTTGCTCATCGCGTTCACCGCCGTGCTTTTCTTCCTGCCCTTGCCAGTCTGGATGAAAGTTGAACAGTACATTTGCACTGCATTACTCCTGATGACTGCCATTCTCATCTTTCGGCCCATTTTCATGAGGTACAAAGAAGAAGGACGATCTGAGTCCACATGAAAATGAGACAAATGTTAAGGGAGAGGCATGGAGAACAAACCTGCATTATCATTTTTGTGGATAAAAAGTAAGAACCCTCCAAATTTGGAGAGTTCTTTACGTTCACGTGAATGACTGAATTTAAACGAATACAGCCGGTGGCTTTTGGCTCGGAAACTACGCCAACACCTTTTCAAGCTCGCCACACCATTTACCCCAGCCATACCTTGCGCCTTCGACTCCTTGAGCATTTGAGAATCCGGTTTGTTCGAGATGAAGGTTAACCTTTCCGTCCCCTAAATCCTGCAGCGTCCAGGTGACCGTGTGCTTCTCCCCTCCGCTTGCCCAGGTATAGGACAACCGGTTTGGTTCGTCCACGATAAGCACTTCGCCGTCAATAATTCCATCCCACCATTCGGTCGGCTGAGCGCGAAACTGAAAACGATGTCCTACGACGGGCTTAAAATCATTTTCCATCGCCTGACCGCTGTGGATGTTGACCACCCACTTGGCAAGCTTACTTGAATCGGTTAAGGCGGACCAAAGCTTCTCGATCGATGTCGCGAACTGAAAATCCAAGGTTAATGATAAACTCATTCTTCTTCCTCCTCTAATAGTTGGTTCAAGCGCAACATATTCGCACTCCAGAATTTGCTGTAGAAAGCCGCCCAATCTTGAATTTCTCTGAGTGGAGAGGCGTTTAGCCTAAATCGCGTTTCTCTGCCGACTTTTCGGTCAAGCACCAGTCCGGCCTCTTTAAGGATTGTCAAATGCTTGGATACCGCTGTCCGGCCCATTGGAAACTGTGCCGTTAACTCATGAAGCGGTATCTCCTCTTTCTCTGCTAACAGACGAATCAGTCGGCGCCTGGTTGGATCTGCAATTGCGTCAAACACATCCCGCAACGGGTTGTTCTCGCTCACAACACTCTCTCCTAACTATTATTACCAAGAAACGGCCGTTAATTTCACCACCTTCTTAAAGTTTGCGGCTCTTCGGACGTAGTGCCCACGAGGCGATATTTAGTGCAGCATATAAAAGCAGAAGGATAATATGAAACCTGTAATCACCATGGTCGCCCTAATTGGACACCATTTAGTGTCGGTTTGATTATAAGACACCATTTGGTGTCTTGTCAACGGCGTTTTTAAACAAAATAAAAAACCGCACACTGCGCGGAACTTAATGACTGGATCTAATTTAATTATTTTGGTTTTTACTCCCCACTCACATAACTTTTCCAAAACGGGTAATAGGGTTTCCGCTTTATCTGTGAGACTGTACTCGACTTTAGGGGGAACTTGAGGATACTCTTTCCGTTTCACGAGACCGTCCGCTTCCAATTCTTTTAGTTGTGAACTCAACATTTTGAAAGTAATAGCTCCTATTTGTCTTTTCAGATCGTTAAAGCGAATCGGTTGGTTTTCTGCTAAAAGGTAAATAATAACCATTTTCCATTTACCGCCAATCACTGACATTGTATAACCAAAAGGGGTATCTTGAATATTTCTAACTTTACCTTTATATTCAGCCATACTCATATTTACACTATCCTTTCGGGTATTACCTATCAAAAAAGTGCGTACTACTTTTTTATTTGTGCTCAGTTTATACTAACCTTACTTTGAAGCTAAAGGAGAGAAAAAAATGACTAGTGCTAAAATCTACAATCACGGTGTTGCATGGGAAGAAGCTTTCGGCGTCACCCAAGGTTACAGCGTCAACGGTACCATCTACATTTCGGGACAATTTTCCCACGATATGCAGGGCGCGTTCGTTGGCGAGGGCGATATCGAGGCACAGACCCGGCAGTCGCTGGAGAACCTCGATCGCGTGCTGGCGGGATTTGGTGTCACGAGGTCGAACATCGCTGAGATGGAGGTCTTTCTGACAAACCCGCAAGAGCATTTCGAGCAGTTCATCGTTCTGTACAAGGAGTATGTGGGCGACCATCGGCCGGCCGTCACCCTCATCGGCGTGTCGGGTCTGGCGTTCCCTCATCAACTGATTGAAATTCGCGCCGTCGCACACACCGACTAACTCAGCCACCGAGGTCGGCGTAGCGCCGGGCGGTCGGGCTCGAAAAGACGCGACCGCTATTGGCGCAAAGCGGAATGTTCGTCGCCAAATAAGCGTAAAATAGTCCCCATCTGATCGCTAAAACAACTGCATATCACTTAAGACGAGGGATAACGGGTAGTTGTTACGTTAAGATACCCGTTCCGTCAAAACTTTTTCACTCCCATCTGAAGCCCCCCTCCCAACGACATAATTGTTACGATCAAATTTCAATCGGTACACATTCTTGGCCTCAAACGATATTACGCGGTGTTTAATCGGCTTATGTTTTTGTAGAGCATAAAGGCTGCCAGATCGATCTGTCGGCAGCCTTTGCTTGTCGTTTATTGAGCTATCGTACGCGTTAAGTTGAATCAATCGATTGCCTAACAAATTATGCTTTTCCACTTGAATTAACAGTTATAATCAAGATGGCATGTATCGTTTAATTTTGAAACATTTTTGCTCTCTGACCATTCAATAATGTTAAGTAAAGTTATGCTGCATGGAGCTATATCAAATGATACTTTTGAAATCAGTTCTTTATCAAACTCCAGCCACCAGTGTATTATTGAATTAATTGTATTTGAATGAGCCACAATCACAGTCGTTTCATGCACTTCGTTCTTAATTCGCTCCATGAATCGCACTACCCTATCATGCATCATTGTCCAGCTTTCTGCCTCTGGATAAGGTATCCAGTCAAGTATTGGATAGGTAATGGGTCGCTTTAATTCTTCTGCTTGTTCCTTGGTTTTGTTCGCCGCTAGTCCATTGCTTAATTCCCTGAGTTCTTTAACAACAATAGGGCTTTTTGAAATAATTTGGCCTATTATTTCAGCTGTATCGCTTGCCCTTGTAAGGTCGCTGGAATAAAAATTTATCGGTTTACCGCTCAATAACGAACACAATCTTTTTCCTGTTAATTTCGCTTGAACGCGTCCATTTTCGGTTAATGGGGTATCTGACCATCCGCCGACTACACCTTTCAATAAGTGTTCCGCTTCTCCATGTCTGATTAAGTACAATTCCTTTAACAATTTTAATCCCCTTTTTTCGCACGCCCTTGTTCAATTACTCGGCATCATTATCATTTGCCCGAAAAATTATTTACCGGCTCCACATGATCCAGCGGAACCCAGCCCCATTCTGCTTCTTCCCCTTCCCGCTGGCACCATACCCATTCGTTCAGCTCCCGGTGCACAATCACGATATCGCCGGGGTCCACATTCAATTCATTGGCGGAATACGATTCCCGAATGATGCCTTCCCGATCCCGATTCTCGATAATCTGCTCGGGCACCCAGCCCTCCTGCTTCCGATCGAGCGTATAACAGTAGCGCCAGTTAGGCCAGCCTTCCGGGCCATCATACAATTCTCGCAGAATCACACGCTCTCCGGCTGACAAACGGATCGGCTGGGGGTAATCGGAACGATGGGGCTTGATCACTTTGTATGTACGGCTCATCTTGCCCTCCTCCTTCTTCCTAGAACATATATTCCTATCATAACAGAAATCGTCTCCTATAAAAATTCCCAATGGCCCACGCAACCATCGGGAACAAAGCTTTATTTTCTTAGGGCTAAAAAGACGCACAACGACGCTTACGCGATCTGTATGATCAGGCTTCACCGATCATTTGCAGCTCAATTTGCTTCAGTTCATAAAAATATCCCTTTTGCTCCATCAGCTCTGAATACGTTCCCGCTTCAATGACTCTTCCTTGGTCCATCACCAAAATCCGGTCCATCTCTTCCAAGCCGGTCAGCCGATGGCTGATCAGAAGAAGCGTATCGTCCTCCGCCTGTGTCAACAGATTCTGGAAAACGCGTTGCTCCGTAACGTAATCCAGAGAAGACGTCGGTTCGTCCAGAAGCCATAGCCGTCCTTTCCTCAACATTGCCCGGGCCAAGGCTAGACGTTGCTTCTCCCCTTCCGACAGGTTCTCCCCTTTTTCATACACTGTATCGTCCAGCGATACATTCGGCAGCTGCGCTTTATCCAGCATAGCCAACAACTCTTCGTCGGAATGACACTCCTCATTCAGCAACAGGTTCTCCCGAATGGTACCCCGAAAAAAATGGCTGTGCTGCAGCACAACATTTGACGCTTGCCAAATGCTCGCTTCATCCAGTTCCTTAACGGAAGCGCCATTTAAAAGAATCTGGCCGTCTGTCGGTGTACGAAGCTTGAGCAGCAGTTCAATAATGGTTGTTTTTCCTGATCCGCTCGGTCCGACAATAGCGGTTTTAGAACCGGCTGGAATAGGAAGGGAAATGTCTCTCAGCGCCGGGCGCCCTTCATCTTTATATTGAAACGAAACGCCGCTTAGCTCAATCGAAATGCCCTGATTGACGAAAAGTACACCGCTTGGCTGAGGCGGCAGCAAATCGGCGGCATGAACCGTTTCCGCAAGCCGTTTGGCCGCATGTTCGCTATCCTGTTTATAGGCTGGCAGCGTAGCCATTGGTGCAGCTTCTTCAAACACCGTAAGCGAAGCCATAATCAACATGGCGAGATACACGCCGGCAAGCGAGCCGCCCATAATCAAATAGGCGCCAAGAACGAGCACACCCCAGGAAATGAGATGCGTTGCAAAAGCATGGAGCGATTGCCCTCGCAGCAAGTGCCTGGCTGCTGCCTGCTGTTCGTCCGCCAGTGCGGCGGAGGCATGGTGCAGCTTCTGCTCGCGCTTATTCAATTGTCCGTATACTTTTAGATCGCGGAAGCCATAAAGCAGCTCCGTCACTTCAGTAGACAGCACCGCCCGCTGCCGACGAACACGGCCATGAATCTTTCTCTGCCCAAGCAGAACAAGTCCCGGAACCACAAAAGCCGTTATCAGCATCCCGAGTACAAACAAACAGGCCATCCAGAATGAAAAGGCTGAAGTAAACAAAACCGTGGCCAAAAAAACCATAACGACAATGACAGGTGGATAAGCGACACGCAAAAAATAATGCTGCAAGCTTTCTACATCCCCAACGATACGTGCCAGCAGCTCGCCACTTCGTTTTTGGCCCAATATCCCCGGCGTCAAAGGTACTAGCTTGGCAAAAAATGAGGTGCGCAAATTGCTGAGCAGAGAGAACGTCGCCTGATGGGAATACAAGCGTTCAGCGTAGCGGCTTGCTGCCCGCAGCAGGCCAAGTATTTTGACCAGGGACGTCAGCACAATCAAGGTATAGAGTGGCGGAGCAAACACGGTCTGGGAGATCAGATACCCGCTTGTGGCAAAAAGGCATACACCGGCTATGCCGGCAATGAATCCGCCGATGATCGCGATGGCGATATCCTTCCGTTCCTGAATCATCGCCTTTGTTAAAATAGCCAGCTCGTTCATGCGAATCCTCCCTTCCGCCCGACATCTACCATCTCAGCATATTGAGGCAGACGCACTAGAAGCTCCTCATGGCTCCCGCAGTCCAGCAGTACTCCGTTGTCCATAAACAAGATGCGATCGGCATGTCGTATCGTGTACAAGCGGTGAGCCACGGTAATCATGGTCGCCTTGCTTGCAAGGTCCGCAATGGAACGCTGCAGGACGCGTTCGGTCTGCAAATCCAATCCTACCGTGGGCTCATCAAACAAAATGACGTTAGGCCGCTTCAAAAAAGCGCGTGCCAGCGCAAGCCTTTGCTTCTCGCCACCCGATAATCCCCTGCCGCCTTCACCGACGAAGGTATCATAGCCCTTGTCCAATTCGGCTGCAACGGCAGCCAGGCCAGCGGCCTCTGCAGCCTGTACGATATCAGCTCTGGAGACATCCCGGTCCGCGCCAATCACAATATTGTCGGCAAACGTGCCGGCAAAAATATACGGATGCTGGGTAATATAGCTAATGCGATCAAACCATGAAGCCTCATCGTATTGCGCAAGCGGACGTCCGTTCACCAGCACTTCTCCCGATAACGGCTTCAGCAACCCGGCAATGAGATGCAGCAAGGTGGTTTTGCCGGAGCCGCTTTTTCCGACAATGGCGATTTGCTCCCCCGGTCGAAACGACAGGGAACCGACTGCAAGCTCGAACGAATCCGGCGCATACCGAAACCGGATATTCCTCAGCTCGATGGATGGCGGCATCCGGAACAAGCCCGAATCGGCTGTCCCATGCTTGTCCGCCTTATCCATCCTATCACCCTCGTCTGTCACGTCCGTTTTCCCAGCCCCCTCCCGGCTATCCATGATCGCGCGCTCTTCCCTTGTTTCTGCAAGCATTTCTTCCACTTTACTTACAGCCCCCATACTGGTGCGACCGTTGTGAAAAGCAGTTCCCGTGTTTTTTAACAGACTGTAATACTCAGGCACCAGCAGCAGGATCAAAAAAGCCGTGTGGAAGGAAAGCGATTTGAAAACCAGCAGTTGAAGCGCCAGCTCAAGGGCAACCATGCCAATGCTCAACATCACGATGGATTCCAGCATGAAGGTGTTGGTAAACGCAATCCGCAAAATGCCCATCGTCGCATCCCGATAGCCAAGGCTGCTGCGTTCAATTTCCTGCTGCTGGCGATGAGCCCGGCCAAATAGCTTCAAGGAGACAAGCCCTTGTAGAGAGTCCAGAAACGTACCGGAAAATTCGGCAAGCTGCGCAAATTTCTCCTCTGACTTGTTCTTCGTTTTCAGCCCCACAAGCACCATAAAGATCGGGATAAAAGGGGCGGTAACAAGCATAATCCAGCCGGAATTCGTATGCTGGGTAAACACAACGGCTAAGATCAGGATCGGAATGATGGCAGCTTCCATCATACGCGGCATATATTGGCTGAAATAACTGTCCGCCTCATCCACGGCGTCCAGCGCCACACTCACCTTTCCGCCCGTTTGCCCAAGAAGCGCCGAAGGTACGGAAGCATTGGCCAGCTTTCGCAGCACCGCTGCCCGCATCTCTGTCTTGGCGCTGGCCGCCATCTGCAAACCGATTCGCCCGTTTCCGTACGACAGCAGCGTACGCGCAGCGATGACGGCCAGCAAAACGCCAAATATAACAACAACCGACGAAAAGGAAGCGCGCTGCACAAAAATCCTTTCGACGGCTTCTGCGAGCAGTGCCGCCTGGCCAGATATGGCTGCACCGAGCGCAAGCGACATCCCCCCCAAGAGAACAAGACGTTTCCGTTGTACGGACATTAGCTCAGACATAAGACCGGTTTTCCCCTTCACGCAGGCTCCCCTCCTTTATACAAGCGCCTGTAAAGTACTCCCGACATGCATTCATGCACACACCCGCTTATTTTTTGCCTTTTACATAATCCGCATCAAACAGGAATAGCCTGAAGACCAGAATAAGGGACGGAATCAGCAGGCACAGGCCGCCGATAAAGGCAACCACAAGTGCAAGGCCCATCGACTCATGCGTGGCGCCGCTTTGAATGGTAATGTACGGGTCCAAAATATAAGGATATTGCCCTATACCGTACGCAAAAAAGGCACAGAAAAATTGCAGCATCACACAAATAAAGGCCAGTCCGTAGCGGCGCCCGTTGTACAGCAGCCACATGGCGATCATGAAAAAACCAACGGAAAGCGCCAGCAGCCACCACAAATCCATCATGTTTTGAAAATGCCGCTCATTGTGTTGACTGAGATAAATAAATGCCGTAAGAGCGGCGATAATCGTTGGCGTACCCCAAAAAAGGGCATAGGTCCGCGTCAGCTTTAGCGCTGACTGATCGTCCGCCCGGGAAGCGTAGAAGGCCAGGAACGAACCGCTAATGAACAGCACCGATACGATGGCCAAGGCGACGATGCTCCATGACAACGGGCTTGTCATCAGCGCCCAATATTCCAGAGAAACCGCTCTGCCTTCCTCCACAATAAAACCGCCTTCGGAAAGCGTCAGTGCTACCGACAAAGAAGCCGGAATTAATAAACCCGTTGACCCATATAAGAACAGATACACGATGTTTTCTTTGGAGCCGTAATTTTCAAACGCGTAAAAGGAGCCGCGAATGGCCAGCAAAATAATGGCGATGCTTCCCGGTACAAGCAGCGCAGAGCCATAATAATAGGCCGTGTCAGGAAAAAAACCGACGATTCCGACGAAGAAAAAGACAAAAAACACATTGGTAATCTCCCAGACCGGCGATAAATAACGGGATATCAAACGATTGATAAGGTGATCCTGTTTCGTCAGACGGGCATAGAAGGCAATAAAACCGGCGCCGAAATCAATGGAGGCCACAATTAAATAGCCGTACAAAAACAGCCAAAGCACGGTGATGCCTATCAACTCGTAACTGATCATACCGGTTCACCCTTTTCCCTGGTTTGAACATGATTCTTTTTCGCAAACTGTTCCAGCTCGATTTCTGCCGGTTTATTACGGAACAAGCGCCTGAGTACAAAGACACACATGATCCCCAGTACAATATACAAAAGAAGGAAGAGGAAAAAGAGAATCCTCACATTCGGCGATGAAGTAGCTGCTTCCTCTACTCGCATATATCCGCGGATCATCCACGGCTGCCGCCCGACTTCCGCATAAAACCAGCCCAGTTCAACGCCCAAAAACGCCAGTGGCGTACTAAAAACAATCGCCCGAAGCAGCCACTTGTTGAGCTCATTGCGTTTCTTCCAGAACAAAAACAGGAAATACAGGAGCGCAACGGCCAAAATAACAAAGCCGGTCCCGGCCATCAAATCAAACAAATAGTGCACAAGGAGCGGCGGACGTTCATCGAGCGGAAACTCCTCCAGCCCCTTTACCTCGGCATCAAAGTCCCCAAAGGCCAGGAAGCTAAGAACCTTCGGAAGGTGAATAGCTCCCATTACTTTCTGCTCGGCGTTCAGCCACCCCAATAAAATCAAATCCGCTCCGCTTTCCGTTTTAAAATGCCATTCTGCGGCCGCCAGCTTCTCCGGTTGATGCTCCGCCAAAAACTTAGCCGACAAATCACCCGCTATGGTTGTCAGCAAGCTGAAGACGAGAACAACTCCCATCATGAGCTTCAACGCTTTCTTGTAATACGTCGATGCCCCTTTTCTTAAAATAACGTAGGCAGCGATTCCCGCCAGCAAGGCTGCCCCCGTCAAATAGGCCGAGGATAGTATATGGAATACTTTTGAGGGCGTCGCCGTATTAAACATCGCTTGCAACGGATTCACTGCCGTAAAGTGGCCATCTTCCATGACAAAGCCTCCGGGCTGATTCATAAATCCGTTCACCGTCGTAATAAAAAAAGCGGACATGCTTGCCCCGGCGACAATCGGTAACGTCAGCAGCCAATGGATATACGGATTGCGGAACCGGTCCCACGTGTACAAATAAATCCCCAGGAAGATGGCCTCAAAAAAGAACGCAAAAACCTCCATAAATAACGGGAGAGCGACCACATTTCCTGCCAATTGCATAAAGTTCGGCCAAACCAACGCTAGCTGCAAGGCAATCGCCGTTCCAGTCACCACGCCCACCGCCACGGAAATGACAAATCCTCGCGTCCATCTTTTGGCCATGAGAATGTAATGGGGGTCCTTCTTACGTATACCGACGAATTCGGCAATTGCAATCATTAACGGAACACCAACGCCAACCGTGGCAAAAATAACATGAAATGTCAATGTCAGCCCCGTTAACCATCTGCTCCACAACACCGTATCAAGATCCATGCCAGACTGTCTCCTTTCAAACCTGTTCATTCGTATCGGAGTTGACCCTGTCAAATACATGTCCGATATATAAAAGTTATTATAACGAAGCATTGTCTCAAATTTTCACGAAAGCTTCGCCTTTCAAAAAAAAATTAAAACTTTCCGAAAACTCGGTGAAAAACGCGAAAACCACTCCATCGGGTCATTGTTCCAGTAGCCGATGTGTGGTATGAGTGATCAACATCACAAGTTGTCGGAACGCAAATGGTAGAAAAAAGATCGCCTTTTCTGTAGAATCGTTTGTACCACCAAACCGATTCAAGAAAGAGACGATCTCATGAAAAATGGTATCCGTGAAAAATTGACGGTTAAGTGAACGCAGCATCACTCGTTATAGTAGCCTTTGCCTTCTCCGGCTGTGAATGTGGCGATGTACCAGTTGTTGCCGAACGGGTCTTCGACGCCCGCGCTCCGTTCTCTGTACGGCATATCTGCGGGCTCGTACAGCGAAGCCGCCCCGGCTTCGAGCGCGTGCCTGTAGCAGCCGTCCGTATCGGCGACGAACAGATGGACCGTGGACGGCCGGGCTGCAAAACGGTCGCTTGCATCCGTTACTTCCACGATCGTATCGCCGATCATGACCTCGGCATGCTGGACAGAGCCGTCGTCGCGATGCGAGCATACTGCATTCTACTTTCTGAAAACCCGCAAGCTGTATCAATGCACGCGCTGCAAGCATCAGGCGTCTGTTACTGCCGGGACGATTATGCATAAATCACACACTCCGCTGCTGACCTGGTTTTGGGCGATTTTCCTTGTGGCGCACGATAAACGCGGTGTTTCCGCTGTTTTCCTTTCACGTGAACTGGAAATCTCCTACCCCACTGCGTGGTTATTGCTTCACAAGATTCGCAAAGCCATGGGAGATCGCGACGCCCACGACCAACTGGCTGGTTTGGTCGAGTTGGATGACGCTTTCTTCGGAGCGCCAACAGGCAGTTTGAAGGGCAGATGTTTAATCGCCTGCTGGCTGCTTGTGTTTCCACCGATACCGTCACCTACGGCGATTTGACCGCGTAAGCCAAGCGGAGCTAACTTGATATTCAAAAAAGTTTATTGTGCCCCGGTAAGTCCGTACTTTTTGTACGGGCTTTGTTTGATTAAAGATTCACGAACGAATGAACTGTATCCAATTCAAGAATATTTCCTTCTCGCCATTTTGATACATAAAGCCAATACAACCAGTGTTAATGGCCGAATTGGCTTCATCTTTTAAACCATTTTTATCAACAGATTCATTTCGCTCACGATGACGATCCGATCGCGAATGTATTCAAATAATCGTTCAGATCGAAGTTCTTCATCGTTTTTGCACAGCAGAACTTATATTTCACTTCGCTGCCGCACGGACACGGATCATATATATTCGCGGGCGCAAACCGTTCTTTTAGTGCTTTCTTTAAATCGCTTAAATCCTCCGTAAACTCCATGCCCATGATGTAGTGCCAATTAAAATGATCGCATACCCGCGCGACCTGCGCCGCCCGCTCTTCCGTTCTCACTTTGACAATGATGGGTTGCCGCTCGGATCCCCAGCCTTTATCCGGATAACCGACTTTATCTTTACTCATGGCCTTCCTGCCGCCTCCTTCCAACTGTTGCATGGTTTCATGCTTTCGAAGCTTACGTTCATGTTCAGGAATGTTATCCGCCAATGTTCCCATGTACATCTCCGCCACCGGCAGGAATGACTCCCGATCCCCTGAGCGCAAATCAAATTCATACAAATGCAATTCCTGCGCTGCAGCTGCGGCAGTTTCATCTGCCTGTTTCATAGGTGCAAGCTCCTCCTCCATTGGCAGAAAAGGAATTTTGCTCTTCGTTTCACGATGAATATCCAGCAGCTTGCATAAGCTGTCCGCCAAAAAATCCCGCAGCTTCAAAGCATCTAGCCTCGTGTATGCACGAGCATATACCAAAGCCTGCCGGAAATGCCACGCTGCAAGCTCTAGTTCTCCAATCTGCAGCAGCAAATCGGCAAGCGAATAATGGGATTCCACATGTGAAGCATCGACTTCGACCGCATGTTCAAAAACAGCCGTTGCCAACTCCGGCCGACCACCCTTATAATATAAATTCCCCAGCTTGTTCCAAAGATGACTATCTGCTGGATCATTCCCGAGCCGTTCCAGAAACCGTTCTTCCCCCTCGCTTACCCATTGCGGAGTCGTGCCATCGTACAACTTCATAAGTCCAAGCATAAACCCGGCATCAGGCTCCGCCTTCGCCCTCATTACACGCCCCATCAAATCCAGCGTAAAGAGAGGCGAGGTAAACTCCCACTCCCCCGCTCCATTGCACTTTGTGCAACGGATATAACCGGTAAACTGCGCGTTATCAATCAACTTCCCCGGCAAATCGAAGTCTGTATCGGGATTAGTGGGGTAATCGCTGTTTTCAACCACTTTTAGCCAGCCGGCCCCGTTAAAAATAGTCATCCCAATATCGTATACCGAAGCGTGGCCACATTGCTTGCACCGCAGCCGCTGCTTATTCGGTTTATAAGCGGGTGCAACTTTTTTGATCCGCCTGGCAATCATGGCAGCAGCTCTTCCCGGCAGCATCGCTACAGTCGGCGTTTCATCTAGCAGCGGCTCCACTCCGGTCATCACGGCAATCAGCTTTGGATTGATTCCTTTTTCCTTTCGGCTCATACTCTCCCTCATCTCATTCAATTCATTACATTTAAGTATTCCTTCAACAATAACGATCTTATGGGTCTGCAGAAGGTATTCCTTTATCGACTTTTGCGTTTCATAATTATTTCTGCAAGGGATGCCAGTCATCATTTCCCCGATTTCGTGATATGTTGTTCCTACGGCCTGGATGACCTAAGGATTTCTCCCCTCCCGCTCCACCGCTGCGGTAACCGCCTCTGTTTGTCGGGACATCTGCACTTTTTGAAAACACACTACGAATCCGGCATTCGGATTTTTGTCCAACTGATGATTCTGATGAAGCAACGTGTGGACAAACAACTTATGTTTATTAAAGGTTTGGTGGAAACTTTACCACATTAACAAAGCGGCTTGTTCCCTCAGGTCTTGTTCGAACATTTCACTTAGCGCGTCTCGATGGTAGGCTTGTCCAAGCTTGTTTCTCCTATACTGCTCGAAAGACACGATATTGTTTGTTTCGTGTTCACTCATTCCCTCATCTTCTCAGCTTGATTTTCATTTCCAACACTTACCTTCAAATTAACGTCTATGGATTCTAACCAATCCATGACACGTTCTTTATTTCTGCTTTCCACAAATTGATAATAACGATCCAATTCACGTGCATCCGAGGATAATGTGTCCTTGAATCTACGGAATATTTTCTTTCCGCCGCTCAATACGTGAAACAGCTTGGTCTTTAACTTCTCGTTTGGTACTGTATCTGCAAAGTCCTCCATATCCATATATCCCTCATGAGATTCGCGACTGGGGATTCAAAAATAGACTTCATTATATCCTTCTTCGATAGTCTCACTTAACGCCTCATCTTCATCGTCCATGTCAAACGAGTTTATCCTAACAATTTCACCAGTATCGATATTCAAAAAATGCTCAATTCCATCCATAAACATATCATATGTCTCTATCAGATCCTGAAGCTGACGCTCTGAAAGGATTAACTCCTTCATTTGAGATTCTCCTTCGCTAATACTACAACCCTTAGCAAGGGCTGACTGAGCCTCATGCTCCTCCCAAGTCACCCCATAAGGAGCTCCACCTTCCGTATAGCCGGCGATAAAATAAAAATGGTCATCTTGTTGAATGGAAAAAGATTCTGGATTTGAAAGGAGCAACTTCTTACTCTTCTTTTTTATTTCTCAAATGCCCACACCCCAAAAAATCAAATGTAAATCTATAAGCTCATCCCATGGTACCCCATTGCTTTGTAACCCTTGACACGTTTCTTGTACATGGACATAATCATCGGCACCTGCAAGTCTACATAATCATAGATCTGCACATCTCGTTTATTTTGATGTGTTCGATGAAGACGTCTAGCGTATTGCTGAAGCGTCCCTTTTCAGGAGATCGGATGAACCAAGAATCGATCAATAGCTTATAGATCTCCTGAATGCCAGGTGAACTCAAGTCTGAAGGTATATGGAAATTGGTATAGCGAGGAATTACCTTATGTTCCAATCCTCGAGCATGGGCTTGCGACTTCGCGTCTATATTAATTCGAATCGGATCACATTGCATGAGTACAATCGGTTGATGTCCATCCTTTCGAAAAAAAACACCAAGCCGTTCTCTCCATTGGTCCATCAATTCTCTTCTGTGGACCAGTACCAAGGTGCAGGCCTGTTGATTATCCACTAAATGGTAGAAAAAAGATCGCCTTTTCTGTAGAATTGTTTGTACCACCAAACCGATTCAAGAAAGAGGCGATCTCATGAAAAATTGTATCACGATCCCATCCGTTCTTCAATCCATTCTGAGTGCAGAAGAAGTCAAATCAATTGTGCAAACGATAGGTTATGAAGACAAAGCCCGTTACAATATTGGTGCACGGCTGCTCATCTACAATGGGATGGTTACATTCCTACGGCTTAATTCAGGTTCACTATTCTAGCTTTTCGAGCAAAGCAGCAAAGGTACCTTTCGCTGTGTTCAAGGAGCTTTTTCATCTGCTTATCCAAAAATGTAGTCGTAAGATACGTCAGGCAGAAAATCTTCAGCCACTGAAGGCAATCGAGAGCATTTGCTCTAAGCATGACGGGCCATCCAATTCTCCCAGAATCACCCGCTCTCCGGCTGACAACCGGATCGGCTGAGGGTAATTGGAACGATGGGGCCTGATCACTTTGTATGTACGGCTCATCTTGCCCTCCTCCTTCTTACTAGAACAGAAGTGTTCGGCGATGTGAACTACCCGCCACCTACGCTTTGCTTAGAGGTAAGGTTGGTTGTAGTAAATATTTGCGTTGGAGAATCCTGCGGCGGCAGCCAAAAACAAGGTAAGACCACGGATGCTCCGCCCCTTGTCGCTCATGTTGCCTTCTCCTTTCTCTGCCGGGGCAGATTACCTTATCGTCGCGTGTTCCGGATACACCCGGTTCACTACATTGTAGTTCAGCCCGGTCCAATATTCGGATGCTTTCGGATCGGCGATCCGCCGCTCGTCTTTCTCGATTTCACTGTAATCTTCGGTCATCAGAAAGTCCTCTACATCGTTCATATCGGCAAACGCCATGATCGTAATTCCGTCAATCCTGCTTGAGACGGGATGCCAGAACGGCTCCCCCTCGGATACCGGACCCATATTATGAAGCTGAACGTAACGTTTGACGTATTTGTGCGCCGCAGGCTTCGCCATCACAAGGCTCGCATACTTACGGAGCCAGTGCTCCTGGAACTCCTCCCGGCTCATGCCCTCTTGTCTTCGGTGAATCTTGACGAGCAGGATCGGGTCGCGCTGTGTTGCGCTCGGCAATATAATGTGCTCTGTCGCAATAACAGGGGCCAACTCGCGGAAAATGGCCTGATCTTCAGGAACAATTTTCGTCCTGAGTTTCTCTTGGCTGAATACAGCCTTCAAATCGTCGGGGGTGTTAAAAGCAAGATAGGCCATGCCATCCCACTCCGGTCGTCTGTATTCCGGAATGTGACCGATGACCGTATCGTACAGTTCGCCGTTTGCGTCGGTCGGGGCTACGTAAGGCGGCGGGGTAAAATGGGTCGGACCCGTGGAAACGCGGTGCACCTGATCGTAACGGGCCAAGTGCCGGATTTTTCCCTCCTCTGTGTCCTGCGCATAAATAAAGCGGGGGCCGTGAACTTTTCGCCAATACTCCGCCCATTTTTCATAACTGGTATTCGGATCGCCCGCTAATGCAAGCTTCTGCGAGGTATCCGCAGGATCGGCAATCACCTTTCCTTCCTGATCAAGAAGCGTATTCGGATCTCGTCGGCGTTGATCCAGCGGCGTGTTGTCGGCGCGGGACAGCAAGGAGGCCAGAACGGTCATTGGCTCCCGAGAAGACCGGTAATTCTCAAGATAAGGTGAACGATGGGAAAACTCACCCTCGCGTGATGAATGCTGTTTCATGAACCTCACTCCTCCTGAATTTTCGTAGGCATGGACTCCATTTTGATATCAAAGCGGATCTAACGTTTTTTCTGAATTTCTTGATATGTATATATACAGAAATCTAGATATATAACTCCAAAAAATAAAAAGGCAGTGCCTGAGCGAACAGGCGTGCCTACAATTCATTCCGCATATATTCCGTAAATTCCCGCAGCAGTTGTTCATTTCTTCGGTAATAGGTCCACTGACCGTAACGTCTGGACTCCAATAGTCCGGCTTGTAGCATCATGGACAAATAGCTCGAAACAACAGATTGCGTTAACCCGGTTTTGGTTTGAATACTGCCTACACATATCCCCCCTTTGAAATCGGCATCTTTGGGCAAGTAGATTTGAGGGTCAAAATGTTGTTCCGGATGCTTTAGCCATTCCAAAATTTGACGACGGGATTCGTTAGACAACGCTTTAAATATCATCGTGGTATCCATAGCATTACTATATCTATTTTTTTAGATATGTCAATGTCTATATTTTCAATGCCAATGTCCTGCGGGCAGCCGCTGTTCATTATTCCGGTTGATTCGGCGGATTGGCCTGGATATAGGTAATAAACTCCCGGGCTGCATAAGAAAGGTATTTATCCCGGGGATAAATAAGCGCCAGCTCCCAAGCAATCTGCGGATGGGAAATCGAAACGGTATGAACGGCAAGATGATGCAAACGGCTCGCCATCGATCTGGGGATCAATGAAATTCCTAATTGAGACGCCACCATCTCGCAGCAGAAATCCCACAGAGAGGTCATATGAGCTACCTCGGGTTCGAACCCGGCCTGCAAGCAAGATTGTCTAACGACGTCATGAAGGGCGAATTCCTTCGCGAACAGAATGAACGGCTCATGCTTTAATTCGACTAAACTGACGGATGTTCTTCCGGCAAGCCAGTGCTGACTGCTTACAATGACAACCAGCTCTTCAGATAACAAGGAAACGGTTTCATACAGCCGCGTGTTCACCGGCAGCACCGTAACTCCAAAATCGATATTTCCTTGCTCCATCTGCGTCTCTACTTGTTTCGCGCTGTATTCTACCATTTGAATCTCAATCTTGGGATATCTCTTCTTGAATCCGGCAATGATTTTTGGGAAAAGCAATGCGCTGATGGTAGGCATGATTCCCATTTTCACGTTTCCTCTTTGTACTTGAACCAGCTCATTAACAGAAGACGATAACTCCTCCAGCAGTTGCAAAATTTGCAAAGCCTTCTCGTTAACCAGCTTTCCTGCATCCGTGAGCACAACCTCCCTCTCGGAACGGTCAAGCAACGTAACGCTCAATTCGTCTTCGAGGGTTTTGATCATCTTGCTGATCGATGGCTGAGATACAAACAGGACCTGCGAAGCTTTTGTAAAATTTTTATGCTTGGCGACCTCTGCAAAATATTGAAGCTGTCTAATATCCATCTGATCCGGATCTGCCTCCTTCTCCCCCTATAGGCAAAGCGGTATCCAAACCAATCCCTTTATCTCAAGATTATACTATCATATGCCTTCCGCGCAAAAAACAGCACCGACGCGCCGCTAAACGCTTGGTGCTGTTCGGGAATGCGAGCGAATTAAACCGGATATACCGGGTGCTTCCGTTCAGAGAAGACGACAACCTTGGACGAATAAGCCTCGAATCGATTCACTAACTCGTCACGTAACGAATCGGCCGGAATAATCCCGTCGATAATCATTTCGGACGCTAGCCGGTAAATATCGATATCCTGTTTATACTCCTCCCGCTTTTGTTCGATAAAAGAGGCTCGCTCGTTTTCGGGCAGCTGAGCAATTTTATTGGCATAAACGGCGTTGACCGCGGCTTCCGGTCCCATCACCGCAATTTGAGCCGTAGGCAACGCGAGACAGCAATCCGGTTCAAAGGCAGGACCAGCCATCGCATAAAGGCCTGCTCCGTAGGCTTTGCGGACGATCACCGAGATTTTAGGTACGCTCGCTTCGGACATGGCTGAAATCATTTTCGCGCCATGGCGGATAATGCCTGCACGCTCCACCTTGGTGCCGATCATAAAGCCGGGGACGTCGGCGAGAAACAGAAGCGGGATATGAAACGCGTCGCAAAGGGTAATAAATCTGGCTGCCTTATCCGCCGAATCGTGAAACAGCACGCCTCCCTTCACCCGCGGCTGATTGGCAATGATCCCGACCGGTTTTCCGTTCATTCGGGCCAATCCCGTTATCAGTTCGCCGGCAAACAGCTTCTTGATCTCGAAGAATGACCCCTCGTCAATAATCCGGTCAATCAAGTCATACATATTAAAAGGAGCATTCTGATTGGATGGGATGATCTCTTCTAACGATTTCTCAAAGGATTGCGGCGCCGCTGCTTCCATAACCGGCGGTTTTTCGGAAAAATTGGCGGGAAAATAAGAGAGATATCGTCGTGCCATCGAAATGGCCTCTTCTTCGTTTTGGGCCAGCACATCGCCGCAGCCGGATACGGAGCAATGCATGCGCGCGCCACCCATTTCCTCGAGCGTAACCTTTTCTCCGATAACCATCTCCGCCATCCGCGGGGAACCGAGATACATGGATGCATTTCCATCCACCATAATCACAATATCGCAAAAAGCCGGTATGTAGGCCCCGCCCGCAGCCGAAGGACCGAAGAGCAAGCAAATTTGAGGAATTTTACCCGACAATTTGACCTGATTGTAAAAAATACGGCCGGCCCCGCGCCGACCGGGGAACATCTCGACCTGATCCGTAATGCGGGCGCCTGCTGAATCGACGAGGTAAATCAACGGCACTCTCATTTTTTCGGCTGTCTCTTGGATTCGAATGATCTTCTCTACCGTACGCGATCCCCAAGAACCGGCTTTTACGGTGGAATCGTTGGCCATCACACAAACGGTTCTCCCGTTAATCTTTCCAATCGCCGTAACTACACCATCCGCCGGAAGGTCTTCTGCCGCGCAGTTGGCAAATAACGCATCCTCCAGCTCGAAGCCCGGATCAAACAATAGCTTCAAACGGTCGCGGACAAATCGTTTTCCTTGCTCCGCATTCTTTTGATGATAATTTTGCGCCCCCCCTTTGAGGACCCGTGAAATACACTCCTGCAGCTCTTCCGAATTCATCCCTATGGTCATCCCCTATTCCTCCCTTATTTCCAAAATGCTAGTTATTCGCCCTTAAATATAGGGGGACGCTTATCTTTGAACGCCTGCAGTCCTTCCAAGCGATCCTTTGTCGGAATCGTGACTTCATAGGCATTTTGCTCAATCGCAAGCCCAGTGCTCAGCTCCACATCAAATCCCTTATCGATGGCGAACTTGGCCTGCGCCACGGCGACAGGAGCATTTCGAACAATTTGGCCCGCGATTTCAAGTGCCTTATCGAGAAGGGACTCTGGCGGTATCACATACTCTACCAGCCCCATATCCCTTGCCTCTTGGGCATCGATTTTTCTTGCGGTGAAAATAAGCTCCTTGGCGCGCCCCTTCCCGATCAGCCTCGGCAGCCGCTGCGTTCCGCCTGCGCCGGGAATAATCCCAAGCGAAGTTTCCGTAAGGGCGAATGTTGCCGTTTCGGAGGCGATCCGAATGTCGCAGGCCAACGCCAATTCCGTTCCCCCGCCATAAGCGGCTCCGTTCACGGCGGCAATGACCGGCTGGGGCAAGGCTTCTAACTCATGGATGCACTCACGAATCAAAGAAACCGTCCTGCGCACCTGGCTCATGTCCATTCCTGCGCGTTCTTTTAAATCGGCGCCTGCGCAAAAGGCCTTCTCTCCGGCCCCGGTGACCACGATACAACGAACAGACCGGTCAAATTTACAGGCCGCAGCCGCAGCCTGCAATTGTTCCAGCATCTTGATCGATAGCGCATTGGCGACTTCCGGCCGGTTTAACGTCATAAGCACAATGCCATTTCCAACGTTGGTGACCCCTACAGCTTTTTCCATGCTCCCCCTCCTTCCCTGAACCGAATCATGAGCCTGTCTATCCGTTCGAGCTGCCGACCTGCAGATTACGGCTTGGCAAAGCTCTTCCGATCTTGTCCTGAATAAAACGGGCCGCGGAGAGCAGCTTTTCCGGATTTACCCCCGTTTGAATCCCCATCGCATCCAACATGTAGAGCAAATCGTCCGAAGCCACATTGCCTGAAGCCCCGGGCGCGTACGGGCATCCGCCTAAACCGCCGACGGAGGCATCAAACGTCGTGATCCCCATGTCCATAGACACCAGAATATTAGCCAGAGCCGTGCCGCGCGTATCGTGAAAGTGCAGGGCCAGCTTTTTGGCATCAAAACGCTTTAACAGAATATCCAATACGTCTTGCACCTGCTTCGGATTTGCAATGCCAATCGTATCCCCGAGCGATAACTCGCCAATCCCCATGTCGAACAAAGCTTCCGATACCCGGATCACCTCGTCGATGGAAACCGGACCTTCATAGGGACAACCGAAGACGGTTGATACATAACCGCGGACTGACTTTCCTGCCGAAAGAGCTTCTTGCGCCACTTCTCTTAAAATAGGAAAAGTAGCGCTAATCGACTTGTTGATGTTCCTTTGATTATGGGTTTCGCTGGCAGACATAAAGACAGCCGCTTCATCCACATCGACTTCCAACGCTCGCTCCAGACCTTGACGATTCGGAACGAGAGCCGAATAAACGATGCCGGGCATCCGTTCAATTCCTTTCGCAACTTCAGCGGCATCGGCCAGCGCCGGAATCCACTTTGGATTCACAAACGAAGTGATTTCAATGGACTTCATTCCGGTGCCGGACAATTGGTTGATCCAAGCTATTTTATCCTCTGTCGAAACAAAGACCTTCTCATTCTGTAACCCATCCCTCGGACCAACCTCTTTGAGCGTCACGCTCGCTGGCCAGTTCATCTCCCCCGACCTCCAGCATACGTTTTAATCCAGCTCGATCAATAAATCTCCTTCATCCACAAAGTCGCCTTCGCTCACGATGACTTCTTTTACCGTCCCGCCGGAACCGACCGTAACCGGGATCTCCATTTTCATCGATTCCAAAATGACCACATCTTGTCCTGCTTCGACATGATCCCCAGGCTTAACAAGAATTTTATACACATTCCCCGCCATAAACGCCACGATTTTACTCATCTGAATAACCTCCTGTTTTACGAACGTAAATACTTGGCAACGAAACCTGTTGTCGTATCGCCAGAACGGAACGCGGGATGCGCGATGACTTCTTGCAGCATCGGGATGTTTGATTTGATTCCCTGAACGTGATAATGGGCTAACGCCTCTTGAAGCCGGTCGATCGCCTCGCCGCGATCCTTCCCTTTGACCACGAGCTTGGCAATCATCGGATCATAGAAAGGAGTGACCACGGAGCCCTCCTGTACAGCGAGCTCATGGCGGATTCCCAGTCCTTCAGGTATCGCAAACGTCGTAATCGTTCCCGGAGATGGGAAGAACGTCTTCGGATCTTCCGCATAAATCCGCACTTCGATCGCATGACCGTCGCGTGTCACATCGGATTGACCGAAATTCAAGGAATGTCCTGCCGCAATTCGCAGCTGCTCTGCAACCAAGTCCAAGCCGGTAATCTCTTCTGTAATCGTATGCTCGACCTGTAGACGAGTATTCATTTCAAGGAAATAGAAATTTTTGTTCTCGTCAACTAAAAACTCGATGGTTCCCGCATTCCGGTATCCGATGGATTTAGCCGCCTTTACTGCCGCTTCTCCCATTTTGCCGCGTGTGAGTTCATCCAAATACGTAGAAGGAGCTTCCTCCACCACTTTTTGATGGCGGCGTTGAATGGAGCATTCCCGCTCCCCTAAGTAAACGGTATTCCCATAGGAATCGGCCAAAATCTGAATTTCGATGTGCCGGGGATTTTCCACAACCTTCTCGACATACATGGCCCCATCTCCGAAGAAATCGGAGGCGCGTTTCCGGTTCCCTTCAAATGCTTTGTGAAGCTCCGCTTCGCTGTGAACGATCTGCATGCCGATCCCGCCACCGCCGGCCGAAGCCTTGAGCATGACCGGATAGCCGATACGACTGGCTGCCTGCGCCGCTTCTTCCGCATCCGCTAACGGATAGGAAATGCCGGGGACGACAGGCACACCTGCCTTTTCCATCATATTCCGGGCTTCAATTTTACTACCCATGCGGGAGATGACATCCGCGGACGGACCGATGAATACGATACCGGCTTCCTCACAGCGGCGGGCAAATTCGGCATTTTCCGAGAGAAGGCCATATCCGGGGTGAATCGCGTCCGCTTTGGAAAGACGGGCGATTTCCAAAATCTTATCGATATTCAAGTAGCTCTCCGCTACTTTGGGACCTCCCACCCCGTAGGCCTCATCCGCCATCGCGACATGAGGGGCATTCTTATCTGCTTCCGAGTAAATACAGACGGTGGCAATGCCCAGCGATTGACAAGTGCGGATCACGCGGGCCGCAATTTCCCCCCGGTTAGCGACTAGAATCTTCTTGAACATAAAACCAATCCCCTTTAACAGCCGATCTGGCGTGCAATGACCATTCGTTGGATTTCCGAAGTTCCTTCCCCGATCTCCAGAAGCTTGACGTCCCGGAAAAACCGCTCCACCTGGTATTCCTTCATGTAACCATACCCGCCATGGATCTGAACGGCTTGATCGCAGACCTTCATCCCCATTTCCGAAGCAAATAATTTGGCCATCGCCGCTTCCTTCTTAAAGCCTTTTCCTTGATCCTTAAGCCAGGCCGCTTTATAAACCATGTTGCGCGCGACTTCAATATTCATGGCCATGTCGGCCAGTTTAAATTGGATGGCTTGAAAGGCAGATAAGCTTCGGCCAAATTGTTTTCTTTCTTTGGCGTACTGGAGTGATTTTTCGTAAGCCCCTTGGGCGATCCCGACCGCCATAGCCCCGATCCCGATTCTTCCTCCGTCAAGCGTAGCTAAAAATTGCTTGTACCCGTGTCCTTCTTTCCCCAGAAGATTTTCTCTGGGAACGGTTACATTTTCCAAAACCAACTCCGTTGTATTCGAAGCGTGAAGACCCATCTTTTCATAATTGCTAATGACCGTAAATCCCGGCGCATCGGTAGGTACGATAAACGCACTGATGCCATCCGTCCCTTTGGAGCGATCCGTTACGGCCGTGAGCGCCAGGTTTTTGGCATAGCTTGCATTGGTAATAAAGCATTTGGAACCGGAAATGATCCACTGATCGTCATGCTGCTGCGCTGTCGTTTGGGTTCCGCCTGCATCGGAGCCTGCATTCGGTTCCGTCAGCCCAAACGCGCCCAAGTATTCTCCTTGACAAAGCGGGGTTAAATATTTTTCCTTTTGCTCGTGCGTTCCGAATAAATGGATCGGCGCTCCGCCTAACGAAACATGGGCTGAATAGGTAATACCTGTGGATGCGCATACCCGGCTTAATTCTTCTACAGCGATCGCGAAGCTTATCGTATCGGCGCCCCCGCCGCCATATTGTTCGGGAAAAGGCAGACCCATGACTCCCAGCTTCGATAATTTATCGAAAACATCCTCCGGAAATTGCTTTGTGCGATCCCGTTCATCTGCGCCCGGAGCAACCTCGCCTTCCGCAAAATCACGCATCATCTTCTTGAGCAGCGTTTGTTCTTCAGTTAAATCAAAATGCATGATGTCATCGCCCCTAACTTAATCATTCTGAATCGTTAATAGAGTCCGGTGTCCGTGCCGTAATCTTCAATCTTTTGCTTGACGCTCTGCAAGAAGCGGCCGCACACAAGACCGTCCAAAACCCGGTGATCCAAGGAAAGACAGATGTTCATCCTATCGCGGACGGCTATCATGTTATCGATGACGACCGGACGTTTTACGATGGCTTCAACACTTAAAATGGCCACTTGCGGAGGATTGACGATTGGGGCTGAAAGAACAGAGCCGAAAGAACCCGTATTATTCACGGTAAACGTTCCGCCGGTGATATCCTCTATCCCTAATCTGCCCTCCCTCGTCTTCTTGACCAATTCATCTATGGCTTTGGCAAGACCGTAAATGCTTTTTTGGTCTGCATCCTTAATGACAGGAACGAACAACGATTGATCGGTAGCAACGGCAATCGAGAGATGAACCGCTTTGTTAACGATAATGTGATCATCTGCCCACTGCGAATTTAAGATGGGGAATTCCTTCAAAGCTTCGACAACCGACTTGATAAAGAATGGCAAATAAGTTAATTGGATGCCTTCTTTTTTCTTAAACTCCTCTTTGATCTGGCTTCGATGACGTACCAGATTGGTGACATCGCATTCAATCGTAAGCCAGGCGTGGGGAATCTCCTGCTTGCTTTTTACCATTCGTGCGGCAATCGTTCTGCGGATGGCGGTAACCGGGATCGTCTCGTCGGCTTGAGTTAACGGAGAATGGACGGCAGGCAGGTCATCGACCGAAACGGATGGCTTCGGAATTTCGCGGGCCGGTTCTACTATCGGTTGGGACGGCTTCGACGGAGGTTCTGCGATTGGAGCGGAGGCGGCTGCGGCTGCGGCCTGCCTCTTTCCTTGCAAAATCTCCAAAATGTCTTTTCTGGTGATGCGTCCGGCAACGCCCGATCCTTCCATACGGGAAAGATCCAGATTGTTTTCTTGCGCCAGTTTGAGCACGGCCGGCGAATAGCGTGGGTTCATGGCTGCTTGCGTTGTCACATTATCGGCTTGCTGATCTTGAGCAGCGGCCGACGTCCGAGATTCAACCTGAGCGATCGCTTGATCTTCCACCGCAATACGGCAAATCAAAGTTCCTACCGCTACCGTCTCGCCTTCTTGAACGATAATTTCGGATACCGTACCGCTAAACGTAGAAGGAACCTCCGCATTCACTTTATCTGTAATCACTTCGCATACGGGGTCGTATTTTTTAATTTTATCTCCGATGTTGACGAGCCACTTGGAAATCGTTCCTTCCGTTACACTTTCCCCTAACTGGGGCATAACGATTTTCTCAGCCATACTCTCCTCCCAGTCGGATCAAAATTGGGCCAATTCTTTCATGGCCTGGTATACTTTATCCGGATTGAGCATGAAGAATTTCTCCATTGGATTACTATACGGCATGGCGGGGACGTCCGGACCGCAAAGGCGCCCAATCGGGGCATCCAATTCAAAAAGGCATTCCTCTGCGAGCACCGCTGCGACTTCCGCCCCCACGCCTCCCTCTTTGTTGTCTTCATGAATAATTAGCACTTTACCGGTTTTACGGGCAGCCTCTACAATCGATTCCTTATCCAGAGGATAGAGGGTACGCAAATCGAGAACGTGAGCGCTGTAGCCTTCTCGGTCAAGCCTTTCTGCCGCCTCCAACGCAAAATGCAAGGTAAGTCCGTAAGAAATAACCGTGAAGTCTTCGCCTTGCCGCTTAATATCCGCCTTCCCGATGGGAACGATGTACTCCGAGTCCGGCACTTCTCCTTTGATCGAGCGGTAACATCGCTTATGTTCAAAGAAAAGCACAGGATCTTCATCGCGGATGGCTGCTATGAGCAGTCCTTTGGCATCATACGGCGTGGAAGGCGTGACCACTTTTAAACCGGGAATGTTGCAGAACATAGCTTCGACGCTTTGCGAATGATAGAGGGCGCCGTGAACTCCTCCTCCATAAGGAGCACGAATGACCACGGGACAGGTCCAATCTCCGTTCGAGCGGTATCTCATTTTGGCGGCTTCATTCACAATTTGGTTGACGGCAGGCATGATATACTCGGCAAACTGAATTTCGGCTACAGGCCTCAACCCATAAGCGGCTGCCCCAACCGATACACCTGCAATGGCCGCTTCCGATAGCGGCGTATCGATAACCCGCTGTTCGCCAAATTCCTCGTGGAAACCCTGTGTAACCCGAAACACACCCCCGCGTACCCCAACGTCTTCCCCTAATACAAATACCCTTTCATCTCGCTGCATTTCCTCTCGAAGCGCTTGGGACACGGCATCGAGATACGAAATCACGGCCATTTCTCATTCCCCCTATTCTGCATAAACGTGCTTCAGGGCATCTTCCGGAGCCGAATCCGGGGCATTCTCCGCATATTCCGTGGCCTCATCGACTTCCATAAGCATCCGGTCATGAATTTCCTTCTCTTTGGCTTCATCCAATATCCCCAAATCTTTGAGATAATGACTGAAGGATAAGAGCGGGTCCTTCTTCCGGGCTTCTTCCACTTCTTCGCGGGAACGGTAGGTACGATCATCGTCGTCGCTTGAATGAGGAACTAAACGATAGACGACCGCCTCGATAAGCGTCGGTCCTTCCCCTCTTTTGGCCCGATCGACCGCCTCTTTCGTGACCTTATACACTTCCAAGGGATCATTGCCATCCACACTGATGCCGGAAAACCCATAACCGATTGCCCGATCCGCGATACTTTCACAAGCCACCTGCTTGGAAAGAGGGACAGAGATGGCATACTTGTTATTCTCGCAGAAGAAAATGACGGGAAGCTTGTGCACTCCCGCAAAGTTCGCCGCTTCGTGAAACTCCCCTTGATTGCTGGACCCTTCCCCAAAAGCCGTTAATACGATAAGGTTTTTCCTCTCAATTTTACCAGATAAAGCGATTCCAACAGCATGCGGCACTTGACTCGTTACGACGCTGGACCCCGAAAGAATGTTCAGTCTTTTGCTCCCGAAATGCCCCGGCATTTGGCGTCCGCCGCTGTTCGGATCTCCCGCCTTGGCAAAAGCGGAAAGCATCAATTCCTTTGCCGTCATTCCGAAAACAATGACCATTCCCATGTCCCGATAATACGGACAAAGAAAATCTTTCGTCGGTTCCAACGCATAAGCCGCTCCTACCTGTGCTGCTTCATGACCTTGGCAAGAAACGAGGAAAGGGATCTTTCCCGCACGATTTAGAAGCCACATCCGTTCATCTACTTTTCGCGCCAAAACCATATTCTGATACATTTCAAGAACCTGTTGATCCGACAAACCTAGGGCTTGGTGCCGGTCCTTGACTTGACCATTTCCGGTTTTATTCATAATCGTATCCCTCCGACAATTGTGCCGCTTCAGACTGCGGTTTCCTTAATTTTACATCCCATCCCTCCCATCGTGAAATATATATTGTGCATAGAAACTATGCAAAAAAAATATAGCGGGAGGCCTGCACGCTTGTGCATAGGCCTCCCCGATTTGTTCCATTGCTCTCTGTGCCTATATTCCAAAACTTTCTGGCGGATGCTTAATCACTCGTAAATTTGGCCAAAAGAACGTCATAATTGCCGTTGGCGCTGTCCTTTTGGAACGAACCCGTAACGATATATCCTCCGTCATTGGTCGTTGCCACGCGCTTGCCTATCTCGCCTGTGTTGCCAAAATCATACATATTCGACCACATTGCATTTCCCGCGTTGTTGATTTTCATCAGCACCAAATCTTCTTTACCCACTTGCGGACTCGTCAGCCCGGTCACGATATAATTGCCGTCCTTGGCCGCTTTGACATCATTGGCAAAATCGCCATTCGTTGAATGAAACTGGTTCGTCCACAGCTTGGCCCCCGAAGTGCTGACCTTGGTTACAAAGATGTTATACCCCTGAGAACTGTTCGGTTGATCGAAGTTGTTGATGGCCCCTGCGGCCACATAGCCGCTGCTCGTTGCGGCAACACCTTGCAGCATGGCATATCTGTCCAGAGTAGAATCGAATTCCGTCCCTCCGGAGCCGGATACTTTTACCATCAGCCCGTACATCACTTGCTCCGTCCCTCCTGGAATGGTTCGCTTGATGGTTTTATATCCGACGGCCACATAGCCGCCGTCCGGCGTGACGCTTACGCCGTAAAAGCGGTCTTCCAGATTCTCTTGACCGTATGTCCGGCTCCATTGAACATTACCGCTGGCATCCACCTTCAGCATGAAAGCATCCGTCGTATGCTGGCTGTCTCCCTTGGCGCCGACAATGATGTAACCGCCGTCATGCCCGATTTCCATCGCTTTAGCCTCTTCTTGGCCTGGCCCGCCATATGTTTTTGCCCATTGGATCGCTCCGTTGGCATCGGTCTTCGCCAAGTAGATATCTTTAGAACCGCTCGCATTGCTCGTCCCGGCGATGATATACCCGCCGTCGCTCGTTTGCCGAACCTCGACACCCTTTTCTTCTGCGGCCCCGCCCAGCGTATATGCCCATTGAAGCGTCAGGGATGCGTCCGTCTTGGCAAACAGGATATCCTCGTTTCCTTTAGCCATGGTAGAGCCTGTGAACACATAGCCGCCGTCGCTTGTCTGCACGACGGATTCGCCGAAATCGCGCTGCGAGAAGTTGAACGTAGTGCCCTTCTGGAGCGCTGGAGGAATAAGGCCTGCTAATGGCTGAAGTGTAGAAAGCGAATTTTTCCCATCTGTGTTTTCGTTTTCGCTGAGTAAATTCGTGACCTTGACCTCTTCGTTTTTGACAGGCACCTGACTTGAGGCTTGAAGAATATCCGTTGTCGTAAGGCTGGGTTCTTGGGCAACAGCAACTTGAGCGGAAAGCAGCAGCGCAGCAGCCAAAGAAGAAAGTAAAGGAATCGATTTTTTCATAAGTGCCTCCTTTTTTCTTGTAAATATTATATTTGAGTATATTTAACATATTATCATATTTTTTGATATTGATATAGCGAATATATTACAATAAAGTTAACTTTTTTTCCCTCTTTTCTTAACGGCTGTTCCTTGGTAATAATATTTAGGAGAGCAATCCATAAGAAATCGGATAAGGATCAAAAATACGAGTAGAGGAAGGTATTATGACCCAAGAATATATAGAAATCCGCGGCGCCCGGGAAAATAACCTTAAAGATGTAGCTTTGCGCATTCCCAAGCGCAAAATCACCATTTTTACCGGCGTATCCGGTTCCGGCAAATCGTCGATCGTTTTCGATACCATCGCCGCCGAATCCCAGCGTCTGCTGAACGAAAACTTCAGTACGTTCGTCCGCAACTTTCTGCCGCGTCTTCCACAGCCGGATGCAGACGCGATCGAAAATCTTAGCATGGCGGTTATCGTCGACCAGAAACGCTTGGGTGGCGGCGCTCATTCGACCGTAGGCACGATTACCGATATTGCGCCTATACTGCGGCTGTTGTACTCACGTGTAGGTCAGCCTTATGCCGGTAAAGCCAATGCCTTTTCTTTCAACGACCAGCAAGGCATGTGCCCGGAATGCAACGGCGTGGGCCGCAAGCTTGGAGTTGACTTAGCGAGAGCATTGGATAGATCCAAATCGCTTAAAGAAGGCGCTATCTTACTTCCGGATTATGGCGTGGACAGTTGGGATTGGAACCTTATTACCCAGTCAGGTTTGTTTGATATCGACAAAAAGCTTGCCGATTATACCGAGGCAGAAATGGCACAGCTTCTGTACGGCAAACCGCATAAGGTTGAAATGCAAGTTGGAGGGAAATCTGTAAATTTTACTTTAGAGGGAATCATTGAGAAGTTCAGCGGCAAGTATATCAAGCGAGATATCAAAACGAGGCCAGAGCGCACTCAGAAAATGGTGGAGCCGTTCATAACCAATGGCTCCTGCCACCTTTGCCGCGGCGCTCGTCTCAGCCAAGCGGCTCTCAACTGTAAAATCAACGGCAACCATATTGCCGAACTGTCTTCCATGGAGGTAGGTCGGCTGATTGAGGTTATCAAGGAAATAAAAGATCCGATAGCGGCGCCTATGGTGAAAGCATTAACGGAAAGACTGCAGCACCTGGTTAATATTGGACTGGAATATCTCAGCCTCGACCGCGAAACCGACACGTTATCCGGCGGAGAATCACAGCGCGTCAAAATGGTCAAACACCTGAGCGGCAGTCTCGTGGATGTGGTATACATTTTTGACGAGCCGAGCGTTGGTTTGCATCCCCGCGATGTACACCGGCTCAATGAATTGCTGCAAAAACTGCGCGATAAAGGCAATACGGTCCTTGTCGTCGAACACGACCCCGATGTGATTCAAGTAGCCGATCATATCGTCGATGTCGGTCCTTTGGCCGGCAGCCGCGGCGGCACCATTGTTTACGAAGGCAGCTTTTCCGGCCTGCTGCTGGCCGATACGCTGACGGGCAATCATATGAAACAGGCGATGCCGCTGAAGGATCATTTTCGTCCGGCCACGGGCAAACTATCCGTCGTGGACGCCAGCCTGCACAACTTGAACCATGTTAGCGTCGATATTCCAACGGGTGTATTAACCGTCGTGACAGGCGTAGCCGGTTCCGGCAAAAGCACCTTGATCCACGAGGTGTTTTTGCAGCAGCATCCCGATGCGATCGTGATCGACCAGTCGGCTGTCGGTGTCTCTACCCGTTCGAATCCGGCCACTTACACGGGCATCATGGACGATGTGCGCAAGGCCTTTGCCTCAGCCAACAAGGTGAATGCCGGTTTGTTCAGCTTTAATTCCAAGGGCGCCTGTGAAAACTGCCAAGGCCTTGGTGTTGTTTATACCGACGTGGCATTTTTGGACAGCGTTAAAACAACCTGCGAAATATGCGGCGGCAAACGTTTCAAAGAGGAGGTACTGGCCTACAAGCTGGGCGATAAATCAATCGCCGATGTGCTGGAGATGACCGTTGAACAAGCTCTCGCTTTCTTTGATATCAAAGAAGTTGTGCGCAGGCTGCAAGCCATGAGTGACGTGGGACTGGATTATCTGACACTCGGCCAGCCGCTCAGCACCCTATCGGGCGGTGAGCTCCAACGCATCAAGCTGGCCAGCGAGCTGCATAAAAAGGGAAGTATTTACGTCATGGACGAGCCGACGACCGGACTGCACATGTCGGATATCGCCCATCTGCTGGCTATCATGAATCGTCTTGTAGATGCGGGAAATTCGGTCATTGTGATCGAACATAACCTCGATGTCATCAGAAACGCCGATTGGATCATAGATATGGGTCCCGAAGGCGGCAGCAATGGCGGTAAAGTCATCTTCGAAGGCACTCCAAAACAGCTTTTAAGCGCAAAGCATTCCCTTACAAGCAAGTATTTGAGCAGGTGATGGTTCACACAAAAACAGATCACTCATGGCATCTATTGCCCATCAAGTGATCTGTTTTTACATATATCGTCATGCTCTACAATCATGCATTAAAGTCGGTTATGGCAGGAATATTTATTTCCTTTACACATGAAACAGGCGATAAATGAATAACGCATTGGACAATGGCTACAATGTCTTGTACAGGAATACGTGTACCTTGATACAACGCAATTGCCTTTTCTGCACCTTCTTCATAAGGTACTTCTGCCGCAAGCTCTCCCGGATTAATGCACGTTACAGAAATCTTATCTTGTCTCAGATGCTCGCGCAAAGCATTTGTAATCCCGCGTATGCCAAATTTAGATGTGACAAACGAAACTTGCGCATTACCCGTATGATCCAAGCCTGCTGTTGAACCAATTAAAATGATTTTTCCGTGTTTCGCCTGTCTTAAATTAGGCAAAAGCGCCTGAATATATGTAATCGTGGAAGTTAAATTAATATTAATTAAGTTCGAAATATCTCCAACTTCATCCTGATCAAACGTATAGTCATCTTCAAAACCACGCTTTTCCCATACTCCGACATTATAAATGAATACATCGATAGCAACGTCTTTTAAAGTTTCTTTTAAAGAAGGAATTTGCTGTTGACTGGATAAATCAATTTGGAGCCAATTGCGATTTACGCCATCATGGATATCTAAACTGCTTGGTCGTGTGCGCGACACCACCCATACGGTATCTCCCTTGGCGGGTAAGCCTTTTACAAATGCATCGCCTAGCCCCTGGCTTGCTCCAAAAATAATAAAGTTCTTACTCATCCTATCACCCTTTCTATAATAACTATACTTTTTAAGTATAATTGTTTCAAAAGTGAGCGTCAAACAGGCCCATGCGAAGTGGCATGGGCCTCTCATAGTCGGCAATGATTCACCGGCTTCCTTTGATGTAAGGATTTCCTACCGCTTTTGGACCTTCGGCGCGACCGACAAATCCAGCCAGCACTATCAAAGTGAGAACGTAAGGAAGCATCTGGATAAACGCGGTTGGAACATAATTGGAATAGCCAAGCACCTGCGCGGAACTGTTGATGGCTTGCGCCAAGCCGAAGAACAGAGCGGCCAGCATAGCTCCGACCGGGTGCCACTTGCCAAAAATAACGGCGGCCAGCGCGATAAAGCCTTGACCTGAAATCGTACTGTAAGAAAAATTGCTCGTTGTCGTCAAGCTGATGACGGCTCCGCCCAAACCGGCCAGGCCGCCGCTGATCATAACCCCGAGGTAACGCATAACGGAAACGCGAATGCCAAGCGTATCCGCTGCGGCAGGATGTTCCCCGACTGCCCGCAGCCTTAAGCCGAACGGCGTTTTGTACATAACGTACCAAGAGAGAAGCACAATCCCGATCGCCAAATAAGAAGTCGGATACGCGATAAAGAACATTTTGCCGAGATACGGAATTTGACTTAATCCCGGTACTTCCCATTTCTGAATCAAGTTTTTGATCGTAGACGTTTGGGCGGCTCCATCGAACATTTGCTTCGTCAGAAAGATCGATAAACCGATCGCCAAAAAATTAATCGCTACGCCGCTAACGACCTGATTGGCATGATACGTCACGGATGCGACCGCATGCAGCAGCGAGAATAAGGTGCCCGCTAAGACGGCGGCAACGATTCCCAATAAAGGCGAGCCTGTCAGCAATGTGGTGACGGTACCCGAGAAAGCGCCGATAACCATCAAGCCTTCCAATCCGATATTCACGACGCCCGAGCGTTCGGAATAGACGCCTCCCAAAGCGGTCAAAATCAGAGGGGTCGAATAGACGACGGCGTTGTGGATAATAATTGAGGCATTATTCATCAGGTCCATTACCGTTTTCCCCCTTTCCGTATCGTCAACCACTTCTTGCATCGGCTTACGAAACTCGATACAAGCAAGCTTGACGCAATAAAGAAAATAATGAGCGCAATAATAATTCGGATCACTTCGTAAGGGACATCGGCGGCCATTTGCATATTTTGCGCTCCGAACGTCAATCCGCCAAATAGAATCGCTCCCAAAATCACACCGATGGACGTGTTGGCGCCGATTAAGGCGACAGCGATGCCGTCATACCCGAATCCCGGAAAACTGCTCGAAAGGGTCATGTAACCGTATACCCCCAAGCCTTCCGACGCTCCGCCAATGCCTGCCAGCGCTCCGCTGATCATCATCGACATCATGACGTTCTTGTTCACGTTCATGCCTGCATACTCCGCGCCGGAACGATTCAAGCCGACGGTGCGAAGCTCGAACCCTTTTTTCGTTTTCCACAGCAGCACATAAATGACGATCGCGGCCAAGAGCGCCACGACAATGCCAAGATGAATGCGAGACCCGCCGAATAACTCGCTTAACCAAGCGGAGGAAAGTGAAGCCGTATCGCGAATCGTTTCCGACCGTTCGGCCTGCGCCTTAAAGTAAGTCCGAATCAAATGATTGACGAGGATGAGACCGATCCAATTCATCATAATCGTCGTGACGACTTCGTGAACGCCGCGCCGTGCTTTCAAGTAACCCGGCACCAACCCCCACAATCCCCCGGCGACAGCCGCAGCCAGGATGGCGAGGGGCATGTGCAAATACCACGGCAATGGGAATAGTATCCCTACCGAAACCGCGGCCAACTGACCAACCATAAACTGCCCTTCCGCCCCGATATTGAACAATCCCGTCCGAAACGCAAAAGCGACTGCCAATCCGGTGAAAATAAGCGGCGTGATTTGCCGCACGGTTTCCCCAAATAAATAAGGGGTACCGAAAATGCCTTCGAAAAACGCGGCGTAGGCGCTTATCGGATTGTATCCGCCGAGAAGCATAATGACAGCGCCGCAAAGCAAAGCGAGCAATACCGATAGGAGCGATATGCCGATAGTTCCTCTGTTCACCCGATCGAACCACTTCATTCCCGTTCACCGCGCTTCCCTCTTTGGCCGGACATAAGCAGGCCTAATTCCTGTTCGGTCGTATTTTTCGGATCCACGATTCCTACTATCTCTCCTTCGAACAACACGGCAATCCGGTCGGACAAATTCATAATTTCATCCAGCTCAAAGGAAACGAGCAGCACGGCTTTCCCCATGTCCCGCTGCTCCACAAGCTGGCGATGGATGAACTCGATCGCGCCGACATCCACCCCGCGGGTAGGTTGCGCTGCAATCAATAGCTTCGGATCGCTGACGATCTCCCGGGCGATGATCGCCTTCTGTTGATTTCCACCGGAAAGAGCGCGGGTTGTCGTTTGTACACTTGGCGTGCGGATATCGTATTTATCAACTAAACGCTCAGCATGAGCATAAATTTCATCGTAATCGAGAAAACCGCGCTTATTGTACGGCGCTTTGTAATAGCTGTTCAGAACGATATTTTCCGCGACGGTAAAATCAAGGACAAGCCCTCTATGCTGACGATCTTCGGGGATATGCGCCACCCCTTTCCCGGCCACTTCGCGAGTGCGCATATTCGCTATGCTCTGTCCATGCAATACAATTTCCCCCGACAACGTTCGGCGCAATCCTGTAATCACTTCGATCAACTCCGATTGCCCGTTGCCGTCCACCCCGGCTATACCGACAATTTCGCCGCCATATACGTCTAACGTCAATTTATTCAAGGCGCGAAGGCCTCGATTGTCGTTCGCTTCCACATTTTTCAGTTGCAACACAAGCTCTTTGGTTTGCTGCTCGCTTTTGGCTATCGATAACGATACTTCCCGTCCGACCATTTTGGCCGCCAGTTCGTGCTCTGTCGTTTGTTTCACCTCTACCGAATCGATCACTTTCCCGCGACGAATAATGGTTACGGTATCGGCAATGGACATAATCTCTTTCAATTTGTGCGTGATCAGGACGATGGATTTGCCTTCCTTGACGAGATTGCGCATGATATTCAACAATTCATGAATTTCTTGAGGGGTTAGAACGGCGGTCGGCTCGTCGAAAATAATGATTTCCGCGCCTCTATAAAGCGTTTTCAAAATCTCGACGCGCTGCTGCATGCCAACGGATATATCCCGTATTCGTCTGTCCAGCTGTACTTTAAGGCCATACTTGGCGGAAAGCTGCTCCAGCTCTTTTTTCGCTTTCGAATAATCGACATTTATGCCTTTGCGCGGCTCCGAGCCGAGAATAATATTTTCAAGCACCGAAAATTTCTCGACCAGCATAAAATGCTGATGAACCATGCCAATGCCAAGCTCGTTCGCCACCGTGGGATTTGTAATGTTGACCCGGTTTTCGTTAATTAAAATTTCGCCTTCATCGGCTTCGTAGAGCCCGAACAAAATGTTCATCAGGGTCGATTTCCCCGCGCCGTTTTCTCCCAACAAGGCATGGATTTCGCCTTTTTGCACTTTGAACGAGATGTTATCGTTGGCAATAGTGCCGGGAAAACGTTTCGTAATATTTCTCATTTCTACGGCAATGGCCATCCGTATCACTCCCGAGTTTGCATCTGCGTTGTTAACTGATATGGAGGGGGCAGCGGCTGATCGACCAACCTAACGCCCCCTCGGCGACATCGCCTACGCAAATGAATAGTTAAGGCTTAAACTTCTCGAACTCTTCCTTTGTCCGCGGTACGGTTATTTTGCCGTCAATAATTTGCTGCCGGTATTCCATGGCCTTATTTAATATATCTTTGGGAACATTGACATCGGATGTCGAGGCAATTCCCACGCCGTCATCCTTTAAGCCGAATTCGACTTCCTTGCCGCCGTTAAATTGACCTTTGATGAATTGTTCGCAAACTTGAAAAATAGCGTTGTCCACCCGTTTGGTCATCGACGTTAATACGGCTTTCGTGCCGAACGTTTGGGACTGGTCTTTATCCACACCGATCGCCCATACGTTCTGGCCGTTGTTTTTGCGCTCGTTCGCCTCGTTGAACAGCCCGTCTCCGGTGCCGCCGGATGCGTGGAAAATAATATCCGCGCCTTTGTCATACATGGTAGCGGCCGTTTGTTTGCCTAAATCCGGCGCCGAGAAGGAGTTCGTATAGACGCTGGTGATTTCCGCTTTGGGATTGACTGACTTCACTCCCGCCTTAAAACCGTTTTCAAAACGGTTGATGACAGCGAAATCGACCCCTCCGATAAAGCCGACCTTGTTGGTTTTGGTCATTAATCCGGCAATGACGCCGACGAGGAAGCTGCCTTGCTCCTCGCGGAACGTTATGGCCGTAACGTTGTCGGGAATTTTACCGCCGAGGTTGGAATCGATAATCGCAAAAAGCGATTTCGGATTCGCCTGCGCCACCTTCTTCACTGTATCCTCCAGCGGAAAGCCGATGCCGAATTTTAAATCCCAGCCTTGCTGAACGAATTGGTTCATGTTCGTTTCATAATCGGCGTTCGACTTGCTTTCCAAATATTTGACCTTGACTTTGTCTTCATTTTTCGTTTGCAAACGCTGCAGCCCGTTCCAGGCGCCTTCATTAAAGGAGTTGTCGTTGACTCCGCTAACGTCGGTAACCATGCCGATTCGCTTGGTCGATTGTTCCGTTTTCTGGGAGGATGATCCGGAAGCAGATGGAGAAGGATTCCCTTTCGCGCCGCAACCGGAAAGTATAACGCTTCCAAAAACCATTACCGCCAGTAATCCAGCCATTTTTTTCATAAAAACACTTCCTTTGTGTAGTAAAGTTAGCGTCTGCAAAACAGCGTCATCATCATTCGTTTCGTTGCGTCTAGTCGTCAGAAAGGGCGTGCGCCGATTCTCGTGACGACTTGGGAAGATATCTCGATTGCTCTTTCCACCGATTTCCTCATGTCCTTCGTTGTCGCATACGTTGCCAGGAAGCTCCCGATAAATGAATCTCCGGCTCCTGTCACATCTACCGCCGTTACCTTCGGTGCAGGCAGCTTCACACATACGTCATTCTCATAAAATATACAACCGTCCGCCCCCAGCTTGAGAACCGGACACGGCACAAGCTCTTGAAGAGCCGCCAAAATACGATACGGATCTGTTTCTCCTGTCAGCAGCACGCCCTCTTCGTAATTGGGAATGAGAAACGTAACGCCATCCAGAAACCGCAGGAAATCGTCTTTGCAAACCCGTAAAAAATGGGTTGAGCTTGGGTCGAGCGCTACCGGAATCCCCTTGGAAATCGCCGTTTTCTTGGCCGCGACGATAGCCTTGCGGGTCATTTCTTCAAAGAAGCTGTATCCGGATAAATATAAAATGTCGCTTTCTTCCACGCCGTGAATGTCGCTCTCGCATAAATTCAGGTTTGCGCCCCGGTCGGGGATCATCGAACGCTCTCCGGTCTCCTGATCGACCAAAATGACGATTTTGCCAGTTTGGGCACTCGGGTCCACCGAAACCGCGCAAGAGATTCCTTGCTTCTTCGCTTGATCGAGGAGATAGATCCCGAAGGGATCATCTCCTACCTTTCCGATCAGTCGGCTTGCAACGCCTTCATGCGCAATCCATGCAGCTACGTTATTGGCTTGTCCGCCAGGGCAAATGTTGATGGAACCGTCCGTGTCCGTAGCAAAGTTCGTTGCGCCTTTGCTCACGATAATATCTGCTAGCAAATCTCCAATGACGGTAATCATAGGCTAAAATAGGCGGATGCAATCTTAGCTGCTGTTTTGGCATTATTTTTCATGAGGGCAATATTGGAAGACAAGCTCTTGCCGCCTGACGATTCTTTAATTTTGGAAAGCAGGAACGGTGTTACCTCTTTGCCGTTAATGCCTGAGCGTCCCGCTTCTTCAAGCGCGGCGGCAATCGTATTCTCGACTAATGCCGGGTCCAGCTCCGCTTCTACAGGAATCGGCACGCATACGGAAACCGATCCTTTCACGTTCAATTGCTCCTTCACTTTCAGCAGATCAATCAGCTGCTGCATCTCGATTTTTTCGACCGAATACCCGGAATCACGCACATAGAACCCAGGATAGCGGTCTGTTTCGAAACCGTAAACGGCAACGCCAATCGTTTCCAAATACTCAATCGTTTTCTGAATATCGAGAATGGATTTGACCCCTGCGCTAACGATGCAAGTATTCAAGTTTGCCATCGTTGTCAAATCGGCGGATATATCGAATGTTTCATTAACTCCGCGATGAACTCCGCCCAAACCGCCAGTAGCAAAAAATTTAATGCCGGCCAACTCTGCCGCATAGGCCGTTGTCGCTACCGTTGTGGCGCCGACAAGATTGCCGGAAATCACTTTAGGCAAATCGCGGAAACTGGCTTTAAAAACATTTTTGTCCGTTCCCAAGCGCTCGATCTCTTCTTTGGACAGCCCGACGCAAATTTTTCCGTCCAGAATGGCAATCGTAGCCGGAACAGCTCCGTTCTCACGGATCAGCTGTTCAACCTCAAGCGCCATGTTCACGTTGGACGGGTAAGGCATGCCATGAGAAATAATTGTCGATTCGAGAGCCACAATCGGTTTATTTTCCGCCAAAGCTGTTCTAACCTCTTCGTTAATTTTCAAAAAACTCATGTCAATTCCTCCTAAAGTGTGTTTTTTATAGATAAGCACTATAAATGAGTTCATTTATAATGCTTATTTAGCTTTGTCATCCAAACAATTGCCATCGTTGGCAAAAAAGTAGGAGAAGAGGCAAGACTTCAACCTCAACTCTTCATTGACTCCCTCTCTACGATGGAAGGGCTAATCAGCATCCGTTTGGCTAAGGTCTTGCTGCTATGAATCTGGTCTACCAGTATATCGAGCGCCAGTTCCGAAATCTCTTGCTTGGGCTGCCCAATCGTAGTCAAAGCGGGAAACAGAAATTCTCCCATCCTGAGGTTATCGATTCCGATCACACCGATATCCTTCCCTACCTTCAACCCCTGCTCCACAATCGCCCGATACACGCCTAACGCGCGTTCGTCTCCGGAGATGAAAATCGCTTTTCTTTTCCGGTCGGCCAGCAGCTTTGCAGTTTCGCGATATGCTGATTCCAAATCGGTAAGCCCGAAAATGATCGGGTGCTGGAGATGGTGCTCCTCGCAAAACTGCTGAAATCCTTTGGCCCTCTCCTGATTCGTGACGGATTTTTCGCTGCCCAGCAGGAACGCAAAGTTCTTCCAGCCTTGATCATAGATGTACTTTGCGCCTAAGTAGCCGGCATACTTGTTATCCAGATCAACATAAGAAGTCTCGAAGTTGCTTTTATCTTTGCCGATAATGACAAATGGAATCGCTTTCTCTTTTAAGTAAGTGATCCGTTTATCGCCAATGTTCGGATCGAAAATAACGGCGCCATCGCACAATCCGTGCTTCACAAGGTAAAAGCCGTCGTTTTCATCCTCTTCGAAACTGTCGGGCGAGGAGGCGGAGATCACCATCCGGTACCCTCTTGATTTCATCGAACGATGCAATTCATGAAGAATTTCATTGTGGAAGGCTCCCCAATACATGCCTTGCCGGCGATCGATGAAAATGACGATTTGATTCGTCTTCATCTCCTTCAAGCTTCTTGCAACCATGTTCACTTTGAACCCGAGTTCGTCAATAATGGCTTGAACTTTGGCGCGAGTCTCCTTCTTTACGTTCGGGTCATCATTAATGACACGCGATACGGTGCGGATTGAAATACCGCTTCTTTCGGCAACGTCTTTGATCGTAACTCTGTTCATCTCTCTCTACTCCACCCCGAATTGCCATCGTTGGCAAATCTTTAATCTGATGATAACGCTTTTATGGCGAGCCGTCAATACCATCCTGAATTATTTTTTTTTGCCTTCTTAAAAGAAAGAGCCGACAACTGTGATTTCACTCACGGTTATCGGCTCTGCGTTCTATCTTCATGGGTTTGTGCCATTCTACAAGGTGTTTAAGTAATGCAACAAATCCGATTTTGTCAAAGGATCTGTATGGCCTAAAATGCAGTATTGACAATCGATACTTTCAATTACATTTATCAATGCTTTTAGTTTGTTTTTATCCATATATCCATCATTAAAGAAATCCTCGCTTGTAGAATCTCCCAAAAACAAGATTTTTTCTTCAGGAATATGGATATGCACGGTGTCTTCCGAGTGGGGAGATTCTACATGAAAAACCCTTGCCGTCATTCCACCGAGATTAAGAGTAAGTTCTTCTTCAAAATTGAATATCCGATAGAACGACAATCATGCTTTTATTATCTACATATTCTTTGGCGAGGCGTTCATCGTCTCTTTTCAGAAATTGTATGTATTCACGGTCTAACAGTTTTGCTCTTTCGTTATTCAAAAACTCGTTCGTTTTATGGTGAGCAATGGACAATCCGTGAATATGGTGCATTCCAAACGTATGATCCCAATGCCAATGAGTGATGACTGTAAAATCTGGCTTTTTTAGTCCCTCAACTTCTAAGGATTTGTAAAATTCATCAACATGGTCTGCTGAATTTCCTGCGTCAACGGCAAGTATAATTTTTTCGCCTTTTAGGTAGGCTAGCAGAGGACGGTCTGTTTCAGGCTGATGTGGATAATAAAATACCCTATCGCTTATTTTTTTCAGTTCCATTGGTTGTCCCACCTTTCCGGTAATAAATCTTGAAGCAACACTTCTTTCATTTCAGGCAATACAATTTGAGTTTGTATATTTCGGTCATCAATCTGTGCAATAAATTCTCTGCACTTTCCACATGGTGGGAATATACTCCCATCTTCAAACACAGCGATGATCCTCTTAATTGCAGTTTCATTGTTCTTTACCATTTCAGCAATAGCTGACTGTTCGGCGCATAAACCAATAGAGCAAGGCAAGTCAATACATATCCCCGAAAAAATGTTACCGTTATGGGTTTCCAATGCGCACGCAACATGGCCTGCGGTTCCAAAACGTCTTAATTTTTTGTGGTGAATCATGCTGCAAGCAATTTGATATAGTTCTTGTTTATCCATCTTCTTATCCTTTCTTGATACCATATAATAAAAGTTCGGTAGTCTGTTTCACAAATTCTTTATGCGTCATTTTTGCAGAGTCATTAACAAGAAGGCTGTGCAGTAGAGGGTTTAAGGCAGAAAGAATTTGGTGACTTAAAAAGTCTGCCGAGAAGTTTTGTTTTATAATTCCCTCATTTATTCCTAAGATTAGAACATTGTTAAATTCTTGTATGACTTCATTTTGAATTAGCTCCATGTCTTTTTGATTCTTTTCTTGAAAGAGAACAGCCATATCGGAAAAGCTCAACAGTAAAAATTGATGATAGTCACTTTCTAATGCTTCCTGAATAACTTTTCGGAATTTTTCATCAAATGAGGTATCCTCCTTAGCTATTCCTCTTAGGCTATCTCGCAGCTTTTGAAACTTCGGGTATATAAGTGCAAAAAGCAAATCTTCTTTTGACGGATAATGATTATAAATTGTGCCTTTGGCAATCTCTAACTCATCAGATATATCACTCATTTTGAAATGATGATAACCCTTTTGTTTAATAAGTTTTTCGGCTGTTTCAATGATAGTTCGGTTTCTAATCTGATATTTTTTTCTTTAGACATATTTTCAACCTCATAAATGACTTATTAGTCAAAAATGACTTTGAGGTCATTACATCGAAATCTTATTTTGGAGTCAATGGGAGCCCATCAGTATTTCGCAGCTTTCCAGAAAGAACAATAAGCTATTCTGGACAGCCCTGTTTCATAGCTCGCCTTAGTCCCATGTCTGATCCAACTTATCCGAATAAAATAATATTGCCTTCTTATAGGTTTGAATGCCCTTATCATTACTTGTTTCTGCTATTTGCTTTAACAAGATTTCCATGGATTCACTGTACGCCTTCTGATTGAATCGAACCATGGCATAAAAAACTTGAAATTCTCTTCGGTTTGGGAATTCTTCGATTGCTTCTTCAAGAATTAATTTGGCATCATCATACATGCCTAAAGTTCGATAAGTACTTCCTAATCCTAAGTATGCGCCTTGTCTTTCCTCATCTGATAATCCTAGTTCTAACGATTTCTTATAATAAGGTAGTGCTTCCCTTTCTAATTCCATAACGTCATGAATCCATGCGCATTGATACCAAACGGATGGATTCATTGGTTCTTTATTTAGTAATTCAAGTAATAAACATCTAGCCTCTTCTAATTGGCCTGATTCTCTTAATTGAATCGCTTTTTCTAGTTCTTTCATGTTATCATTCCTTTTTTTGCGAACTTCACAACATTTATCAAAGCTGGGAGGTGAAGAAATGCACTACCCCCACAAAATAAGTACGAATACTGCTATCAACAAAATTTTCGCCATTAGTTTCATTGGAACAGTTCCTTCGGGTGTATTCATTTATATATTATACCAAATTAAGGTGTATAAGATTACAGTGAGTTTTGTATAAGTAAGTTGATCTTCATATTCAAATTCAAAAAAGAGCCATTCCTGTAATGAAGTAAATTGAGCTTTGAACAAAAAAAGCGCCTCTTGTATACTGGAGAACGTTCCAACCAAAGAACAAATCCCATATATGAAAGAGGCACTCAACATGAAGTATAAGCTTAAACAGAAGTAGAATCAACGAATTACACGAATTACCGAAACGACGTTGGTCGTGGGTGCAGACATCGCAAAGAAGATCCACATAGCTCGTGCGGTAGATTTTCGCGGTATCGAGCTTGGGAAGGAATGTACGTTCCACAATGATGCAGAAGGGCCGACGAAACTAGCAGCGTGGATGAAGGATCTTGGGCAACGACATGCGAAAACGGAAATCATCTTCGGCATCGAGCCCACTGGACACTACTGGTTCCCGTTAGCGGCGTTTCTGAAGGAGCAAGGCATCAAAATTGTCGTCGTAAACCCGCACCACGTCAGCAAAAGCAAAGAGCTTGAGGACATGTGATCGCGACCGCAAACCGAATCGAATTACGCTTTTCTTCCGGATTCGTCACGCCGGTCGAGCAACACGCGCCTGCCTCAAAGATTTCAATTTTTTTCATCGCTGTATCTCCCTCGATTCATAGATATTTGGTAAATTACAAGTATAAACGAAGAACTGTTCAACCTTCGTATGTTACACAGAGCGAAGATGGCGTAATACTTGTTTGACAATAAACTTCGCGTCCGGCCCCCCCCTTAATGTCGTAGAAGCAAAGGAACTTTGCCCCTCCAGCCCCACATAATATAGCCCTGGAACGTGGCTGACGCCCGCTCGATGCCTGGGCCTTCACCTACTTTTTGTTTCACGAAGCAAGACCTGCCTGTCCCCCTCCAATGACAATCGTATCAAGTACCTCGTCCATACCAACATCCTCCGAATTATTTGCAATTTACAAGTATATGAGAAAAGAAATCACCCGATTGGGGTGGAACAGCATAGGCTGGATTTCGACATCGCTTCATTCAAGAGCTTAATGGAGCGAATGACCGTTTCTTTTTCAAAATCGTTCATATGAGAGAAAACTTCATCTAAATAAGCGTTCATTTGCTGGTCAATCATCGTGGCCACGTACTTACCTTCTGTCGTGAGCGAAAGCACATACACCCTGCGGTCGTCCGGATCGGGCGATTTTTGGACCAAATTGATTTTAATTAACGATTGGATTTGTCGACTAAAGGTCGTAATATCGGTCCCTAACGCCTCGGCTACCTTCTGAATGGACGGTTGATGCTGACGATCGATCTCGTAAAGAATGTGGCTTTGTACTAAAGATATATCGCAGCCACCGGCGGAGCAGCAATTTTTATTGAGAAATCCAAAACGGCGTGTCATGATTTGAAATAGTTCGCGAACATTTTCCACAGTGTTTCACCTCATAAACCAGTTATACAACAAATATTTGCAATATGCAAGTATTAAATTGCCTATGTTGCAAAAAGACTGGGCATGAAAATTTCCGTATTGACTTTTTATCGTATGTAAATAACAATATAGTTATATGGTTTTTAACGTGGGGTGATAATAATGACAATGGAATTTGAAAAGTTAGCGGATATTCTGAAAGCTCTTGCCGATCCGACAAGGCTGAAAATCCTTTCTTTGCTCCGTACTCGCGATTGCTGCGTGTGCGAACTGGTTCCCATTTTTAACATTTCCCAACCAGCCATTTCTAAACATGTAAGCCGTCTGAAAACGGCTGAACTGGTTCGGGAAACGCGAAAGGGACAATGGGTGTTCTATTCAATCAACGAGAAACGATTAGACGAAATTGGGTATGCCTTGTCCAATCTGCCTGATCTATCCGAGGAGCTGCGGAAATTAGAGCAACAAGGACTGACGGTTAGATGCGAGTAAAGGGGGTTACAGCAGGTGAGCAAGCAAGAGAGAAAACGGCTTTCTTTTCTGGACCGCTATTTGACGTTATGGATTTTTGTTGCGATGGCGTTAGGGATTGGCCTCGGTTACGTATTTCCTAACTTTGTCGCCGGTTTGAATGAATTTCAAGTCGGAACCACATCGATACCGATTGCGGTTGGCCTCATTTTAATGATGTATCCGCCGCTGGCGAAGGTACGATACGAAGAAATCGGCCGCGTCTTCCGAAATAGCAAGGTGTTAACCATTTCATTAATTCAAAATTGGCTCATTGGCCCGATCTTAATGTTTTTCTTGGCCATTATTTTTCTCCAAGGCTATCCTGAATACATGGTCGGCCTTATTATGATCGGTTTAGCCCGTTGTATTGCCATGGTTATCGTTTGGAACGATTTGTGCAGAGGGGATGCCGAGTACGCGGCGGGACTCGTTGCTTTTAACTCGATCTTCCAAGTTTTGTTTTACTCCGTCTACACCTATGTCTTTGTTACGATTTTGCCGGGATGGTTTGGTTTGGAAGGCGTCGTTGTTGATATTACGATGGCCGAAGTCGCCAAGAGCGTGTTTATTTATTTAGGGATACCGTTTCTGGCCGGGTTCATTACGCGTTATTCGCTTGTAAAGGCAAAAGGGCGGTCTTGGTACGAAACGGTCTTTATTCCGAAAATCAGTCCCATTACACTGATCGCATTACTGTTTACGATCATCGTCATGTTCTCGCTTAAAGGTGAAACGATTATCCAATTGCCTTTAGATGTCGTGAGGATCGCGATTCCGCTTTTGATTTACTTTGTCGTCATGTTCCTGATTTCGTTTTTCATGGGCAAAAAAGCCGGGGCTGGTTATCCAGTCGCTTCTACACTGGCATTTACCGCCTCGGGGAATAACTTCGAGCTGGCAATCGCCGTTGCCGTTGGGGTGTTTGGCATTCATTCCGGCGCAGCATTTGCGGCTGTCATCGGTCCTCTTGTGGAAGTCCCCGTGATGATTGCCTTAGTCAACGTCGCTCTCCGATTTCAGCGGAAGTATTTTTCAAAGCAATCAGCTTAACATAAACAGGAGGACTCACCATGTCAGATAACAAAAAACTCGTTTATTTCCTTTGTACGGGAAACTCTTGCCGCAGCCAAATGGCGGATGGATGGTTGAAGGCGCTCGGTCGTGATCGCTACGAAGTAAAAAGCGCCGGGTTGGAGGCACATGGGCTGAATCCCCGTGCCGTCCAGGTGATGAAGGAAGCCGATGTGGATATTAGCGGCCATACATCGGATGTCATCGATCCGGTGATTTTGAATCGGGCTGACTATGTGATTACGCTATGTGGCCATGCAGATGAACATTGTCCGGTGATTTCGAATAAAAACGTCGTGAAATGGCATTGGGGCTTCGATGATCCAGCCAAGGCCACCGGCACCGAGGAAGAAATCATGGGCCAATTTCGAGCGGTTCGGGATGCGATTAAGTCGCGTATCGAAAAGTTTCTTGCCAAAGGTCGCTAAAATTGCAGGAAAAGGCGTGCAGCGTTATGGCACGCTTTTTTTGTTTGGCCATCATCAGCTCTGTGAACGATGAACCCAAGTCTAAGGTAACCGGCTAAGAAGAATCGTCAATTGATTTATATTATCTTAATGGTCCATTTAATCGTATAAATTCGTCGTATAAAGCATCTATCTTAACAATAACTTCAAACGGAATACCTTCATCATAATCCTCTGGATATAAATCAATGACCTTCGTTCCAACTGATTTCAACATCAATTCTGGAATAGGACTTTTCACAGGGATTTTCGGATAATCATTTGCGCGTCCTACTTCTGGATGCATTGGATCATACCAAATATCATAGTCTGCATAAAATCCATCTGTATAGCGTTGTTCCAATAATCTCAACATTTTATATGTTTCCTTGTCATATGAAACGATAGCTTCAGCTTCCGAGGCGAATTGGACATACCATGCAGCTCCCATGTACCAGTAAATGGACAAGGCAGTTGCTTTATCTATTTTGGGATTGTTAATTAACCATTCGATCCCTTGACTATTACCATCATAATTTGAAGCTGCTGCATATATATGCCATTCTTCAGGTGTTGCTGTTTCTAAAAATTCTTGAAGTATTTCCCATTCTTTTTGCTCTAATTCTTCATTTGTCATCCTGAATTCCTCCATTTTTCTCGAAGCCAATTGGCTTGGTTTACTTTACAGTATATAAATAATCCTTGCATCATTATACCAATATATTGAATCTTTACAAACTATTCAGCAGGCAGCAGTGTTAGTTTGTATCTTTTAAGTTCCCTATAATCCAGCTAATTATTATTTCTTTTACCTTTTCCAAGTTATGATTATTTAATGTACAAACTATTACCAACTCATTCTGTTTGTGATTGTTGTCCATAGAACTATTATTCCAATAAGAAAATACATTCTCATTCATAGGGTTTTCTTGAATAATCCTTATGACTTTGTCATTCTTTTTAGATTTTGCCGAAAATATAGGATTTCCATCCATCATTTTTTTTCCATTACCGAAGGTAGTTTTATAATAAGGGCTTATCCAATCACGACCATCAATATTCTCTTTGTCTAACAACATAAAAAACATGTCAATCCAATATTTTTCTAAAGCAACATACACCTCTTCATCATCCAAGAAATTATCAAAACAATGAAGACTATTACTACTTTCCATGACAGCCACCTCCAACATCATCGATTATATCAGGTACAAACGATTCTACAGAAAAGGATATTATACCATTTAATGGTAAAAAACATGAACGAGTTTTTTAGTATCATTTTTTTTGTGATAAGTCAACGCCATTTGAATACACAGTGTTAATTCTTCAATTGGTAACTCGCTGTTAACTGAAATTAAGATTGCTCTGTTTTTAGAAAAGTCTAAAGAGTTACCAAATAGTTCTCTCCATTCTTCAACTAAAGTTGTTTGACAATGTACGAAAAGACCTATTTGTGAATCTGAAAAACGATCGATTCGAATAGGTGTACCGTTTTTGGATGAAAAAGTTAATTGTCCCCATTTTAAACTCTCTTGAATAGTTTTATCTCAGGCCTGTTGATTAACCACTAAATGGTAGAAAAAAGATCGCCTTTGCTGTAGAATCGTTTGTACCACCAAGCGATTCGAGAAAGAGGCGATCTCATGAAAAATTGTATCACGATTCCATCCGTTCTTCAATCCATTCTGAGTCTTGAAGAAGTCAAATCAATTGTGCAAATGATAGGTTATGAAGACAAAGCCCGTAAGTTTACGGTATATGACTTGTTGCAATATTGGTGCACGGCTGCCCATCAACAATGGGAGGGTTACCGGGCAGGGGTTGACTGCGCTCATTCCTGCGGCTTAATTCAGGTTCACTATTCTAG
>NZ_FMTT01000078.1 GCF_900100345.1 Paenibacillus tianmuensis
CGAGACTGGAATGCTTCGATCAATATCAAGCGTGAAGGATTGCGTTTGTTAGCATAATCATATATAGAGCATGGAACAGGCTCGATAGCTAAGTAGATTTCGTACCGGTAGGTACGATTACCTTAGAAGCCCCCACCTCTAAGCAAAGCGTAGGTGGCGGGTAGTTCACAGCGATCAATACCGAAATCCTCGGCGTTTCCATCGATAGCATTCATTCCCACCGCGCTTGGATCAACACGCCGGTAGATCAAAACGGCCTTGGCCAGTTGAACTTCCCGCTGGCCGCCGATATTACGAAACAAGTATCGCGCGACTACGGCGTACTGATTGAAGAAGAAGGCATCGCGCTGCGCGGCTTGTTCATCATCAGCCCGGAAGGCGAGCTGCAATACCAAGTCGTTCATCACAACAATGTCGGCCGCAGCGTCGAAGAAACGCTCCGCGTTCTCGAAGCTTTGCAGTCCGGCGGTTTGTGCCCGATCGGCTGGAAAAAAGGCGACAAGCATCTGGTGACGAAATAATGTAAAGGGGCTCGGAACCGACGTTATGGAAGTAATCAAAGGGCTCAAATACAGCGAAAATCATGAATGGGTGAGAGTGGAGAATGGGAGAGCCGTGATCGGCCTCACCGATTTCGCCCAAGAGGAATTCGGGATCATCGTCTTTGTGGAACTTCCCGAAGAGGGAGACGTCCTTCAGGCCGGCGAACCATTCGGCAGCATGGAATCAGTCAAGACGGTGACGGAGTTATATGCTCCGGTATCCGGCAAGGTCGTTAGCGTCAATCCGAAACTGACGGAAAACCCGGGTGTCATCAACCTGTCCCCGTATGGCCAAGGCTGGATGATCGTCGTCGAAATGAGCGATCCCGCCGAGCTTGACCGGCTGTGGGAAGCGGACAAATACGAACAAACCTACGTGCATGAATAGGTACGGCAGCCTGGCCTCGGTCAGGCTTTTTTGCGTCTCCCGCTTGTACGGTTTATTGCCCCGATAAAAAAACGGAAATATACTTTCCGATTCCGTTCTCGTAAGATGGTGTTGTACCCATTTCGCGGAAAGGGAGGAACATGATGAACCAACCGTTTCAACTTGGCGATGAATTTTTGAAAGAATCGATGTTGGCTTTTGAAAGCATGAAGAAGCTGGCCGATCGAACGATGAGCCAACTGGAGGACGCGCACTTCTACGAAACGATCGATCCGGAATCCAATTCGATGGAAATACTGATCCGGCATATGCACGGAAATATGATTTCGCGTTGGTCCGATTTTTTGACGACGGACGGTGAGAAGCCGGACCGCAACCGGGACGGCGAATTCGAGGTCAGCCGGCTTCCCCGCGCCGAGCTGCTGCGGCTGTGGGAGGAAGGCTGGGAGCGGGTGTTTCAGACGCTGCGCTCGCTGACGCCGGACGATGTGCTGCGTACCGTCTATATCCGCGGCGAAGCGCATACGGTGCTGAAGGCGATTCAGCGCCAAGTTTCCCATTACGGATACCATGTCGGACAGATGGTCTTTTTGGGCAAGTATCTGACAAGCGACCATTGGCAGACGCTCAGCATTCCCCGCAAGCGATAGCAGGCGTTCGGGGGGATGCAGGAGGAGCGGCGCAGAACCAAAAAAAACATGCCGGGAGGACGGACGATCCGTCTTGCTGGCATGTTTTTTTGCTATTACGAAACGGCCGGGTTTACGCTTTGCTGGCGGCCAGCAGCTTTTTATATTTCTCCGTGTACTTGACGACAGTCAGTACATAGGTTGCGTGCGACCAGGTGAGCGGGGCCACCGATACCGGTCCGCCGTCGAACGGGTCGAGCTGCTCCGGCAAAATGCCGCTTTCCATCGCGTGGCTGACGACCCATTCGAGCGTACGCCGCGGCGATTCGAGGTCTTCCAGCGTCTTGGCGAACTCGATCTCCCATTCCGCAATCCACAGGGTGCAGATGATCCACGGATTGCCCGGAACGTTATCGATGTCCGACGAGCGCTGGAAGTAATAGTCGTGATGGTAACGGGCTACGCCGCCGATGTCCGTTTTGATCGTGAGTCCGGCCCGGTTGGCCTTCATTGTGCTGACGACGCGGGGGTCGTCGGCCGGGAGAACGCCGAATTCGAAAATGCCGTAAACGCTGCTCTCCAGGGTCTTGTCCTTCACCCAGACACCGCCGTCCAGCACAAGTCCCCGCACGAAACGCTGCTCCTCTTCGTCCCACAGATGCTTAAGGATGCCGGATTTGATTTTCTCCGCCGTATGCCGGTAGCGGCTGGACCGTTCTTCGTCCCCGAACAGGCTGCAGAAGTTGGCGGCTGCAATGAGCCCACCGTAAACGGCCGATGAGGTGAACGTGAAGATGCCGTACCGCTCCTCCCACAGGTCGTAGCTCGGCTTCGGCAGGCACAGCTCCTGCTCGATATAGCCGGCCATAAAGCGCGCCGCGCGGCGGATCAGCGTCCGATACAGCGATTGCGGCAGTTCGATGATGCCGTGGCGGACGTAGTCCTGCCACAGCGCGAACAGGACGAGCCCGGTCTCGTCCTCTTGAATCGGCAGCTGCATGTTGCTGCCGTTGAGGTACGGATGCCAGCTGGAGCCGACCGTCCCGTCGGGATTGTATTTGTGATGCAGGTAACCGTCCGGCGAGAGCGCCTCCGCGCAAAAGTTGAAGAACGGCGTAATCATGCCCTGATAGCCGGCCATGGTCATCGCGTAAGCGATCAGCGCGCCGTCCCGGGGCCACATATAGCTGTAATGGTCGCGGTTGGACTGCATGATGTCGGAGTCGTTCGCCGCGATGATCGCGCCGTTCACGTCGGTCTGCGTCCGGACGATCAACAGGCTGTGCTTGTACAACCGCACACAGGCCTCACTCAGATTGCCGTAATCGCGTTCCTCCGGTTTGTTGACCCAGCGCTGCCAATAAATTTCCACCCGGTCCAGCAGCTTGCCCGGATGGCTTTCTTTGACGTAGTTGTCGAGCTTCTTCACTTCTTCGAGGTTTTTGCCCGCGCTCATCCAGTAATAGAGCGTCTCGTCGATGTTCGGCGGCACATGAAGCCGGAAGCTGACGGTGCTGTCGACGGAGCCCTGCGCGATCGCATTGCCCATCAGATGGCCGTCCTCCGCATCGCGCCATGTGCCCTCGGCGTTGTAAAACCGTTTGACACCCGTCGTATACTGATAAATGCCGTCGGTGCCAGCAAGCCCGTTGAACATGAAGTAGCGGTCTTTTTTATAATGAAAGACGGTATTGTTTTGGGGGTAATAAGCGGCGGTATCGCCCACCTCGGTCTCGTTGATGACGAGGTCCTGATTGAAGAACATGCGCACTTCGCGCACGGTATCCCAATGATTGTGGACGCGCACGCGTTTCAGATATACGTCCTCGCGCTGATGCACGCCGTCGTTCATAAGCAAAGTAATCCCGAGATGGTAATGGGAGGCGCGAACTTCGGTTACTAGAGAGTCTTCGATATACGAAAGCTCGAACTTCCATTCCGGGTCGGCCAGCCAAGTAAAAGCGCCGTCCACCCAAAGGCCGATGCGGCACTGATAGCCGCCGACATGGTTGAGCTGCCCGACGTAAGGATAATACAAATCGCGCATATACGTATTACGGTCCAGGTTGATCAAAAACTTGCCGTTTCCGATGACTAAGTGCCTAGGCAATCCACCCACACCCTTCTCGTTCCAGAATGCTTGCTTTCTCTTAAGATACCTTTTTGTGCCATTACGGTCAATCCGCGAAAAGGAATGAAAGCGGCTGCCGACGGCATGTTTTCTTCAAAATGTCGGCTTCAGGGCGGGGAAGAGGCAAAGCCCGGCTGCCTCAGGCTTGCGGAGGGCACCAGGCTTTGGCAGATGTCATTTGCATGAGCAAATCGTACGGATTGGGAGACTGGAGCAGCCGCTGGTAATGCTCGGGCAGGACATCGCAGCACGTGTGGGTATGACCCGTATGGTATTGAATGTGCATCTGCGAAGCTTGGTCGTCATACCGGACAAAAGCAATCTGCTTCGAGCCGATCGGAATGAGCTTCATACGATCATCCTTCCTTTGGGAAGTCCGGTGAAACGGACTTTTCAATTGGGCATTACTTTATGGTTATGCTCACTGCATCAGGTTTAGAATCTGCTCGCGGTATTCGTGAACGAGCGATAGCGCATGCTCGTCGTGCAGCCCCTGGGCGACGACGCTGAAGGCCGGATCGTCCGAATCAGGAAGCAGCAGCACCCATCCGCCGTCGTGGTGCACTTTGATGCCGTCGATGAGCTCGACCGGCCGTCCCTTTGTTTCCTGCAGCATTCGGCGCATGATCTCGCCTTTACGGTCCCACGGGCAGTCGATCCGCTCGCGCCGGACGTACACGCTTGGCAGGAGCCGCAGCAGCTCGTCAAGCGGCAAGCCGCTGCGGTGCATATTGCGCACGATGAGCCCGATTGCGAACAGGCCGTCAAACAGCGGATGCAGCGCAAGGTTTGCCGAAACCTCCATGATGCTGCGAATCTGCTGCTTCGTGCGCACGATCCGGGCGCCGAGCCCTTCCGCCAAGCTTTCGAGCAGGTGAGGCGCGCTCACGGGGGCGCCGATGACGGCGGATTTGAAGCTGTGAAAAAACGACACGTACTGCAGCAGCATCAGACGGTCGCCTGTCACCGTCTCGCCCCCGGATGTAACGAGCGACATGCCGCGGGCGTCGTCGTCGAGCCACAGGCCCAGGTCGGCCGACAGCGCGCGGACATGGTCCGCCAGCCGTCCGCGCTGCGCTTCGGCGGGCAAATGCACGGCCTCGCAGCCGAGCGCATCGAGCAGCGGTCGCAGCAGCGCGAAGACGGCCGGGTGCGTGCAGACGACGGCGCGCAGCGACAGGGCGCCTTCGCCTTCCATCGCCGTGAAGGCGAGCAGAGCCCCGAGATACGACGCCGGCATCGTCTCGTCCGTCCGATAGCTTCCGGGCGATTCCGCCGGGGCCCGGCCGTAATCCTCCTGCCGGAAACCGTTCTCGACCTTGCGCTCCGCCGCTTTGTCGATCGGCAGGCCCTGCCCGTCGTAGCATTCGAGGCAGCCGAGCCCGTCGGCGCCGAGCTGCACGTGGATGCCCCCGGCGCTTTGCAGCTCGCGGACAGCGAAGCGGGCCACCGGGGGCAGCACGTCGCCGAGATCGACCACGTCGACGCCGACTGATTGCAGGCCGGCGGCCACGGTGCGCTTGATCAGCCGCGCGAATTCGTGAGGCGCAGAGCTGACGGCGAGCCGCTTGCCGGCAGCGAGCGCGGAGCCGTAGGCGGTGGCGAAGCGGGCGGCGAACTCTGGCGTCAGGTCGAGGTTGGGCGCGCCAGTGACGCCGTAGGCGCTGTACAGCGGTCTGCCCAGGTGCTCGCCCCAAATGAACGAGGAGGTCAGCCGTGTATTTTCGCGGATTTGCTTCTTCGGCCATATCTTCACGTGAGGCTCGACAACGGCTTTCGGGCCGATGACGCAGTGGCTCCCGACGACGCTCCCGTCGGCGAAGCGCGCGCTTTCCTTGCAGAAGATCCGGCTTCCCAGCGTCGAGCCGAGCAGCTCGTTCCGTTCGGCGATATGGTTATGATCCCATAGGATCGTCCGGCCCAGCACGCTGCCTGCGGACAACACGTTGCCCTGTCCGATGATGCTGTACTCGCCGATTTCCACGCCTTCCCCGATCCGGCAGCCGTCGCCGATAAACGCCGGCCCGATCCATTTGACGTCCGAAGCGGCGTTGACGTTCTCGCCGACGTAAATGCCGGGTCGCAGCTCGGTGCCGCGGATGCGCACGTTCGCCTTGCGGTCGAGCATGTCGAACTGCGTCTGCCGGTACTGCTCCAGCGTGCCGATATCCGACCAGTAGCCGTCCGCGACATAACCGTACAGCGGTTTTCCGTCGGAGAGAAGGCCCGGGAACAGCTGCTGGCTGAAATCGTACGCGATGCCCGACTCGAAGCGGTCCAGCACTTCGGGCTCGAGAATATAGATGCCCGTATTGACCGTGTCGCTGAACACCTCGCTCCAGCTCGGCTTTTCGAGGAAGCGGACGATGCGCCCGCCGTCGTCGGTCATCACGACGCCGTATTCGAGCGGATGCTTGGCCCGGGTGAGCACAAGCGTAGCGAGCGAACGCTTCTCTTGATGGAAGCGGATCGCCTTGGTCAGATCAAAATCGGTCAGCGCATCGCCGCTGATGACGACGAACGGCTCGTCGAGGAACGGGACGGCGTGCTTGACGCTGCCGGCGGTGCCGAGCGGCACCGTTTCTTCAAAATAATGCAGGCGGACGCCGTGTCGGCTTCCGTCCCCGAAATAATCGCGTATCACGTCCGGCAAATATTGGATTGTGACGGCAATGTCCGTTATCCCATGCGCCGCCAGCAGCTCGATAATGTACTCCATGCAGGGGCGGCCAGCAAGCGGAACCATCGGCTTTGGAAGATGGCAGGTTAACGGGCGAAGCCTCGTCCCCTTGCCTCCGGCCATAATGACGGCTTTCATACACATCCCTCCTTGCGGCGATCTGTTGTGCTGCGAATCTCTGAGGGCCTTTGTCAAGAGCCGACGCCGGATGCCGGAGGCTTGCGGGAACGAATCCGCTCCTGATACTGCTCCGCTACGGCGCCTGCAATGCGTTCCAGAGCATACTGCCGCTCCAGCTTGAGCCGCGCCCGCTCCGCCATGCTTCGCCCGAGCTCCGGCTGCCGCAGCAGGTCGCCGATATGCCAAGCGAGCGACTCAACATGGCCGGGCAGCGCTTTGTACCCGTCGACGCCGTGCTCCACCAGCTCGGCGAGTCCGCCGGTATCGGACAAGACGACGGGGCATCCGTGCTTCATCGCCTCCAGGGCAACGATGCCGAACGGCTCGTACAGGCTCGGGATGACGCACACGTCGGCCGCGCGGTACAGCGCCGCCTTCGTCCCGTCGTCAATGAACCCGGTGAAGCGCACGCGGTCGCCGAGGTGGGCGGCCTGCCGCTTCAGTTCGTCCTCCATCGGCCCGGAGCCGCCGATGAACAGCACCGTGTCCGGCGCGCCAGACAGAATGCTTGGCATCGCGTGGAGCAGCGTCTGCACGCCCTTCTCGAAGACGAGCCTGCCGACAAAAACAAGTACGCGCCGTCCTTGAACATTGAACCAACGCTTGGCGTCTTCCTGCGAATCGGCCGGGCCTCCGACCGGCTCCTCCAGCTTCACGCCGTTCGGGAAAACGAGCATTTTATCATCCGATTGCTGGAACAAGCCCTGCACTTCCCGTTTCATCGCATGGCTGCAAACGAATACGCGTTCCGAATCGTAGGTGAGCCGCCATTCGAGCCGATGAATCCGGCTCGACAGGTCGGTATTCAGCCGTCCGTGATTCCGCCCCCATTCGGTGGCGTGAATCGTGCAGACGAGCGGCAGGTTGTAACTCATCTTCAGCTCGCGCGCCGTATGGTACACCATCCAATCATGGGCATGCAGCAGATCAATGCGCCCGCCGTTTTCTTTATAGCGGACAAGATGATCCGTGAAGGCCAGATTCATCTCGAAGGTCCAATCGTAAAAGTCCGTGTCGCCGGAATGCTGTACCGGAACGCGGTGCAGGTACACGCCGCCGCGCTTCTCGAAGTATGGCGCGCCGTCGTGCGCGCTCGTCACCACATGAACGATCTCTCCTTGCGCGGCAAGCGCCTCGGACAGGTCGGCCACGGCGCGGGACAGCCCGCCGACCGTTTTGGGCGGGTACTCCCAAGCGAGCATGAACACGTTCGGGCTATGCTTCGTTTCCTCCAGGATTTGCCGGAAATGCTTCGCATCCGGCAGGAGCGGAACCGGCGACGCCCGGTGAATGGAAACGTAATCCCGGTAATCGATCCCGGGAAAGCAGTTGTCCTTCGCTTCCAGCTCCGCAACGAATGATTCGTTGACCGCCTGCGCCTCGATTTGTTCGCACAGCAGCCGGAAGCAGCCGAGGTGATCCTTCGTCCGGCGGCAGGCGTAATCGACGACCGTCTGCGAATCCATAATGAACGCCCAGTCGCTGCTTTGGGCCAGCATCAGCTCGCGGGCCGCCTGATTCAGCGCCTGCTTCTGGAGTCTTTCACCTTCCTCCAAATGCTCGTGCTTCGTGGCAAGCCGGATCATCCGCAGCTCCGCTTCGTGCAGGTGGCGGTAAATCCAATCGTTGTTCTCCTGCAGCCATACCTCCGCCGAAGCCCCTCGGCCCCAACTGGACTCGTTCACTTTGCCTGTATCGGCGACGGGATACTCCCGCAAATATTCCGAGGGCGTTACCATCCGCAGCTCGAACGGATCGTAAAACAGCTTGCGGCACAGCATCTCGATCCACAGCGGCCCTTCGTACCACCAATGGCCGAACAGCTCGGCGTCGTAGGGCGAGACGATGATCGGCTTGCGGTCCAAATGATGGCGCCAGTGCTCCGCCTGCTTTTGCCGGTTAAACAGAAAGTTCCCCGCGTGCTCGGCGGCCTTGCTTCTTGCCCATTCCGGGTTGTACGGCTCGCGGTGGCCGTCTTTGCCGGTGATCCGGTAATATTTGATACCCGTATTTACCCGTTCGTGCGTCGGCAATACGTACGGACGAATATGCTCCCACTCCGCCAAATCGTGCCAGCCGAGGTCCCAGCCGATATCCCGGTAATATTCCCGGTAGTCGTAGTCGCCCGGATATCCGTTCTCGGCGCTCCATACCTGCTGTGACGATTTGGGATCGCGCGGGAACGCCGTGACGCCGTAGGGCGTCATGAGTGGGGCGTACAGCTCGCGGTTCGGGCGCGGCGTGGCATAGGCGACCGCCTTAGAGTCGGCAAAAAAATAATCGATGCCGCACGATTTCAGCACCCGGTCCACCCCGGGGGTAAAGCCGCATTCGGGCAGCCAAATGCCGCGCGGCGGACGCCCGAAATGCCGTTCGTAATCGCGGACGGCCGTAACAATCTGGGCGCGGATCGCCTCTTCGGTTCGCATCAGCGGCAAGAAGCCGTGGGTCGCGGCGCAGGTGACGATTTCAAGCATGCCGAGGTCTTGGTAATGCTTAAAGCGGGTCACGATGTCGCGTCCGCAAGCCTCGTAAAGCCGGCTCAGCTCCCGGAACCGCTTGGCGTACATGCGGGCCAGCGGCTCGAAGTGCTCGTCGCCCCGAAGCCGAGCGATTTCCTGATCCGCCAGCTGAATCAGCTTTGCCAGATGGACCGCGTAGCGCTCCTGCATCAACGGGTCCGTACACAGCGCCAGCAGCGTGGGCGTCATCGAGAAGGTGAGCCTGAACTCGATCCCTTCCGCTGCGAATCGGTCGAACAGGTCGATGAAGGGAAGGTACGTTTCCGTCATCGCCTCGTAAAACCAGCGCTCCTCCATATAGTCGTCGCGATCGTAATGCCGGATATAGGGCAAATGGGCGTGAAGAACCAAAGCCAGGTAGCCCTTCGGGTCCGGCTTCGGCTGGCCTCGGTTGAGCATAAACGAAGAACCTCATTTCATCCAGCTATGGTAAGCGCTGAAATTCTCAAAATCGTACGGTCGTATACGCGCGGGAGTCTTGCCGGGCTCCTGTGCCTCCGGTACGGTCGGCTGCAGCGGAGCGCCCCACGGAGCGGTGCTGTCCCGCGGCGTCCGGACGGCGCCGGACCGCAGCAGCGGCACGAACTGCCGCCGGATCGTATAAACGCCGAAATCGACGGTCCACACGGTGTCGGCCGAAACCCCGTGAACGTACCAGCGGTTCGCCTCGGGCGTCGTCTCGATATCGAAGTGGCGGTGCACGTTGTTTCCGTTAAAGTACACGCCGGTGACGTCGTATACCCGCAGCGCCTTCGGCAGCACGCCCCAGTCGCACTCAAAATGCTGGGAGCACAGCCATCGCTTGCGGTTGCCGACTTCCCAATAAACGAACAGCGTGTGGGCATCTCTGACCATCAGATGCAGCAGATCCTTCTCGTAGCGATCCGGCAGCTCGAATCCGGATGTCGGAATAGACCGCACGGCAAAGTCCTCCTTGGAAACGAACTATATCTTTAACAGAATTTGCAAAGTGTAGCTAATTTATGCACGCAGGTAGCGAGGATCGACCTGCCGTTTCCAGGAAGGAAACATTTAACTAAGCATCCACGGGGCGAAAAAAGAGGATTTTTGGCGCTCTTGGTCGAATAAATTTAGGGATAGCGGCATGGGTCTTTTTTTCGTTGATAAGAATGGATAAGCTTTTTGCAGCCTACAGCTACGCATGAACGATCGACAATTCGCTAACGTCAATATAAAGCAAGAAGACCAAGCGGCTAGGGACTCGCAAACATCGAGAAACCTTTTGCAGGAAAAAAACGTTAATATAGTTGGAACTATCCCGGGAGACCTCGATAGCCGATTCGACTAACGTTTATTCCTGTGAGAAACGCATTCCGATCAAGTTTGCAGTCATAGCCGTTATAGATTCATAGTGGAAGCAGGGGGACGAGGACGATGAGTTTTTGCTGCGGCGCCAGCATGTTGGGGACCAAAGGGACGCTAAGACATATCCGGACGCAAATTCATAACGTGCCGTTATTGTTCTGCCCGGTATGCCACCATGTGGAAGTGCACCATCTGGTGGAAAGCGAGTACGAGATCCTTGCCGAGTATGCGCATGGAGACGGCGCACCGGAAGTGGACTTTCAAGAGTACGTCGAGCATCGGGACGTTCAGGAGATGTTCGAGAACTGCGTGAATCACGAGAACGAAGAGCCGCTGGAGGTCGTGCGAAGCCAGATCGATATGGCGCTTGACCTGTTGATGGTGGCCAAGGAGATCGGCGACGCCGAATGGGAGCAGCAGCTCAAAAAAAGGCTGAACGTGCTCAGCCAGCGCCGTCACAAGCTGAAGAATAAAAAGACCATGCGTGGCCTGTCTTAACAGAACCAACCTTTTGCAAAAACGTCCCTTCTTCGCTAAGCTTCTTTGCAGGCAAAAACAGCGCCGGCAGCGGTGCCGTATGCCCATGTGAGCATGGCGCTGCAGCCGCATGGCGATGCGGTCCGGCGCCCGGGCAAGCCTGCCGCGGCTGCGGCTTGGATAGGGACGTTTTTTGCGGCTGACCAGGTTGGAAAAGCTGCCCTGACCGACATAAAAATTCCTTAGAAAATATAGGCGTCCAGCCCTCGAAATGACCCCCGTAATCGTATAAGTGAGAGCGAAATTTTTAAGCAGAGAGGTGGAACGATTGCTGCTGGTTTTATTTAAGAAATTTCTCGGAAAACGCCAGGCACACCACTCGGATTCCGCGGATGCGCAAACGCCGGAACAAATCGTAATTTTGATTCAAGAAGGTGATCTACGCCTTCGCAATCAATTCATCACCGATTACCAACCTTATGTTGCGAAGGTAACGAGCAGATTTTGCAAAAGATATGTGGACCCGGCCCGGGACGATGAGTTCAGCATCGCGCTCGGCGCCTTCAATGAAGCGATCAATCAGTTTTCGCCGCAGGCCGGAAGGTCGTTTCTCGGATTTTCCGAACAGGTCATCCGCCGGCGGCTCATCGATTATGTCCGCAAGGAACAGCGCTTCTCGCAGCAAATTCCGTACAGCACGTTCGAGGTGGAGGACGAGGAGGACAACATTGTCAATCCGGTCGAAATCCATCAGGCTGTCGAACAGTACGAGAAGCAGAAGGGAATGGAGGAACGGCGCAGCGAGATTATCGATCTGAACCGCTGTCTGTCCGAATTCGGTATCCGCTTCGGAGATTTGGTCGATGCTTCCCCTAAGCACGACGACTCGCGTCAGGCGCTTTTCGGTATTGCCAAGACGCTTTCGAAGGACGGCGAGCTGATGCGGCTTATGCTATCCAAGCGGATGCTTCCGATTAAGGATCTGCTGGCTCAAGTGAAGGTTTCGCGCAAGACGCTGGAACGAAACCGCAAATTTATTATTGCTGTTGCTCTGATATATCAAGGACCTTATCCGTATCTCAGAGATTACCTACATATCAGAGAGGATCATGAAAAAGGGGAAGATGTCCGTGAATAAAGGGGTCGTGATGGAAATCACGGAAAAAAGCATCATTGTGATGCGTCCGGACGGCAAGTTCGAGCGGGTGTCCCGCAAGAAGCGGACTTGCGAAATCGGCGAAGAGATCGTTTATGCGGATAGCGGCATCAATTGGAGAAGTCCTTCCGTCGCCGGCCGTTCGGCGATAGCGGCAGCCGTCGTCTTCGGTCTGGTCTTGTTTGCCAGCTTCAACGGGAAGTTGGGCAGTCCCGAGGTGGTAGCTTACATTTCGATGGACATTAACCCGAGCATCGAGATGGGCATCGACGTCGAAGAGAACGTTCTCGAGCTGCGGGGGCTTAACGACGATGGAGCGGTGCTGGCGCAGGAGGTCGACTACAAAGGGAAAACGCTGGAGGCCGTCACCTCGAAGCTGTTGGACAAGGCCGAGCAGGGCCCGCTTGCCAAGCAAGAGGCGGAGATCGTCATTGCCAGTACCGTCGTCGGGTCTAAGGGCCAGGTGAGCGATGTTGGCATTGCCGAGAAGCTGCGCAAGCAGGTAACCAAGCACATCCAAGAGGCGCACCCGACTAAAGTCGAAGCTTACCAGATCGCTTCGTTCGCCGCGCCGCAGGAGGTGCGGGAGGCCGCCTCCCAGAACGGTATCTCCATGGGCAAGTACACCGTATATTTGAATGCCAAAAGCAACGGAGAGAGCGTAACCCTCGACGAATTGAAGAGAGAATCGGTCCTGCAGATCTCCAAGCAGAAGCCGGAAGTGGCCAAGCTCATTCAACCGGATAAGCTTCCGACAAAAGCGGACATCAAGAAGATGGTGGAGGAAGAGAAGAACGGAGAGCTGGACAAGAAGCTGGAGGAACAGCTGAAAGACCGCAAGCAAGACAACGGCAAGAATGGAAAGAACGGCAAAAACGATTCGAAAAACGACTCGAAAAACGACCCCAAGAATAACAGCTCCAAGAACGACTCGAGAAGCGATTCGAAGAACGATCCGAAAAAAACCGGAGGCACGACCGGGAACGGCGGAAAAGACAAAAACAAAGACGACGATAAAGACGACGATAGAAACAACGATAGAAACGGCAATAAGCGGGGCAGCGATAGAGACGACAAATCCGCAGACCAAGGAAAGACGACGCCGATCAATACAAGGTCAGGCAGTACGCCTCCTGCGGGCACGAAGCCGGGAACGACGAATCCCGGCACGTCGCGTTCCGGCGACAAAAACGACGACAAGAAGGAAGACGACCGGAAAAAAGAGGACGATCGACAAAAGAACGACCGTTCCGGTTCGAATTCGAAAGACCGGGAGGACGACCGGAAGAAGGAAGAGTCCACCAAATCGAACGATGAGCGCCGGCGCGACGATGCAGACCGGCGCGTTGACGAATCTAAAAAGAAAGAGCAAAACCAACAGAAGGAACAGGATAAAAAGAAGGAATCCGACAGCAGGAAAACGGACGACGCCAACAATAAAAAGCCGGCCGGAGATGCGAAGAAGAAAGACGATAACAAGTCGGACGATTCCCGAAAGAAAGAGGACGATCAGGGGGAGGATGACCAGTAGAAGGATTAAATCATTAGGTGCCGATATATCGCTCTCTATCCAAAAAAACCGTTACCGAAGCGGTCAGTCCGCTCGGGTAACGGTTTTTTTGGAGTTGATTTCACGGCTCAAAACCAAAATTAGCGGTTGACGAATTCAAATGAGTGTAGAACGAGGATTAAAATGGAAAAACATCTGCAAATCCTGTATTGTTGTAAGTCCTACCAAAACAACAAAAGGATATGACAGATGCCACTCCAGTATATCAACGAACTGCTCGGATTACCAGAGCTAAAACTTCAAAAAATCGTCTCGATGGATGCCCAAGAAGTTCATCTGGAGGCATTGCCTGTAGCCACCAAACAACCTTGCCCCATCTGCCATTCTGAACAAGAGGTGAAGCGTGACGGCCGCAACAAACCGCGCAAGATTCGGCATCT
>NZ_FMTT01000079.1:0-12206 GCF_900100345.1 Paenibacillus tianmuensis
TGCTGAATGGCTTATAAAGATTCAATATATTGTGCAGACACATAACCCCCAGAGGGTTGTTTAGATTACATAATTTGGTTAATCAACAGGCCTGCTTTCACATAGTCAGATAGGGTATCATCCATCACTTTTTCTACGATATTTCACAACCAAAACAAGATGATAATACAGAGAGAACACCGAATGATTATTGCTATCTAATTTCATTGATACAACAGCCTTTCTTTTAATATAAGACTGATTATATCTCATCATAGAAAATGTGGCAATAAAAAAGACTTTAGGCTTCGCCTACCGAAATTCATCTCCCACTTCTATCAAGCTTCGCAAGATTTAGAAGTGGGAGATGAATTTCGGAGGGAAGTTAAACACCCAAACGGAAGACCTTTTTGCCCGACTAAGCCCGCCTCTCCCCGCTATCCCTTCCGCGAACTCGCTGCACCCATTTTTATATCATTTTCCAATTTACCCAAACACCCCATAGGTTTCCTACATAACTTGAACTATCCATTCCACAATGTCAATCTAAGGGAGATGATCATTTGGTTCGCATTCTTGATAAGGCCGCGGTTGAACCACTTCAAACCTTCAATTTGTCCAGATCTTTTACCATCCCTCGATCGCCTAGAAAAGTTCGATTGGCTACCATTAGCATAAGAATTCCTGTAAATGCTCGTCCAAACCGGGTTGAACTGGTAGCAACGGTCGGTGTCCGAGGGATTACCGGCATCGCTCAAATCCTGTTTAGAATTTTCCGCGACGGAAGAGAAATCTTTAATACGAAACAAGGCATTGAATCCGCAGGCTCCGAACAAAACTATGCCGTTACTTTCCAAGCGATAGACCAGAACGTAAGATCAGGCAATCATGTTTATATCGTGACCGCGGAAAATCAAACCGCAAATACAAGAGCCGACGTTGTTGGTCCGATTTCTTTCAGCGGATTAGCCGTCAAAACTAGATCGTAACTAAAGTAGCTCGGTTCGGGGACTGCGTCTTTCAAGTGGAATTTACTTGAAGAGGCAGCCCCTTTTCGTTTGCCATAATAGACTTCCCCTGCAATCCCGGGGAGCATCGATCTTTTTCGACACACTTAAATGCTCTCCGCTTCCGCTGTTGCTCTTCCCATCGTCTTCAAGCACCGTTTTAACGCGCGTCCGTTGCATTACTCCGCTCCGGGCTCGTCCCAGCTTTCCCTACGCCGTCTTCGCTTGACGAATAAGGTCATCAGTGCCGATACGGCCAACCCGCCGACGAAGCCCCCGGCATGAGCGTAAATGTCGACATTCCGGACGAAAAAGGAATAAACGAAGCCGACGATCACGATGGTCCTTACCGTTTGTTTCGTCTGGTAATCGATCAGATCGCGGCGGAATACCGATAAGTACAGGTAAGCGGCATACACGCCGTAGATCGCGCCCGACGCCCCCGCTCCGATATAGTTGCCCGAGTGCAGCCAAGCGCTGGCCACATTCCCTACAATTCCGCTTGCAAGATAAAACGCTGCGTAGCGAAAGGAGCCGAGCATGCGCTCAAGCGGAGCCGCGAACACGTACAAGGCGAAGCTGTTAAAAAGCAGATGCTGGAACCCGATATGCACGAAGATGGCCGTCACATAACGCCACGGTTCCGGCTCGAAGCCTGGAATACCGAACATGGCGCCGAACCGGAGCAGCGTTTCGCCGTCTGAGGACGATCCGTACCACTCCATTGCCGCCATCACCAGTAATTGAATCAAAATGATAGCCGATGTTACCGGAAAAAGCCGAATGTACTGACCCAAGCTTTCCCTACGCACAAACATGTACTCGCTTCCCTTCCCTGCGATGCAAAAGTATCTCCTAATTATAGCGGCTTCTGCGCTTATTGTGAATTCGGCTCATTAAAAAAGAGATGCCTGAACGGCACCTCCCTCTAAGTCTTCATTTGTTGAGCAGGCGCAGCACAATCGATTCGTACCACCGCCAAGGGAGCAGCCCCTTGCTTCCCAGGCTCAGTTTAGCCCCTCTGCCGAGCGGATAACGCAGCTTGGGATGCTTCGAGCGGACGACGCGGACGATGGTGTCCGCAACCTCCGCCGCGTCCGGGGCGGTAGCGGCAGCTTGCTTCGAGTATCGCAGCACCTTCTCAAGCAAATGCCGGTAAGGCGAAGCTTCGGAGGTGCATATGGAGGCGAAGCCTTTTTGCCAAATGTCCGTCTTGTAGGCGCCCGGTTCGATGAGCACGACGTGAACGCCGAAGGGCTTCATTTCGAGCCTTAACGACTCGCTGAAACCTTCCACGGCGAACTTGGACGTGCCGTAAGGCGCATAGCCGGGAAAGCCGATGCGGCCGCTGACGCTGCTGACGTTGACGATGCACCCGGACCTCCGCTCCCGCATATGCGGAAGCACGGCCTGGGTCGCTGCGATCACTCCGAAAACGTTCGTCTCCAGCTGCTGTCTCCACTGCTCCATCGGCACATCCTCTACATAACCGCCGACGGCAAAACCGGCGTTATTCACGAGCACGTCGATCCGGCCGTACGTTTTGACAATCGAACCGACGGTTTGCCCGATCGCCTCATGATCGGTAACATCCAGAGGCATGATGTCGATCAGCTCCTGCACTCCGCTGCGCTCCGCATGCTCCTGAAGCGCTTCGCATTTGTCCGGATTGCGCATCGTCGCAACGGTTCTATAGCCAGCGCGCGCAAGCGCGACCGACGTTAACAAGCCGAAGCCGCTGGACGCGCCTGTGACCAAGGCTACCGGCTGGGCGTTGTCCATCGAAATCCCTCCTTCTCCTGATTCTATCTCAAAATTTATATTTATTCATAAGCGGAATGCCGATGGCGTTCAGCGTCCATAAAAGAAGCTGTTTCGTCCTCTACGAATGTGCGTGTATGATTCAAAACAGAAGGCCTCTTATCCATTCGCGACGGCTCCGCCATATCCCTTTTCTCCAAGCAAAAAAACCGCATATCCGACACGGAATGCGGTCATTTCACTGCGGTACACCTCTACTAAAAGATCGGCCTTCCATCGTATATCGCTACGCCGCTCTACTGTCGGGCAGCACTTTTTTGTAGCTCGTACCCGGAGACGATTGTGGCAAGCAAAGGCTGCGATTTTGAGCTCACGGATTCGCTGCCGTACTTACCTCCACCGGGTCGGAATTCGATCTTCCGCCGATCGCTTTGATGACGAAGTCGTACGTTTTGGCCGGGTCCGCGTTATTGACGGTGTATTGGTATGCGCTCTGCCCTTTGACCGCCGGAATGTATACGCTCCAGTTCGTGCCGGCTTTGTCGTTCTTTTCGTAAATCCGGTAGCCTCTGACCGGTTCGGACGTGGACGCCGGGGCGTTCCAGGAAATGACGGCGCTGCGGTTTTTCAGCTCGGCCTTGGCATTCTCTACTTTGGCAGGTTTGCCGTCCGTCCGCTTGATGCTGTATTGGTCGTAAACGGCCAGCGGTTCGTTTTTGGCGGCGGTATACGAGGTGAACTTCAGGGTACTGTCCGTGACTTGAACGTCCACGAACATTTTTTTGTTCGGCTGGGCGTTTTTCACGGAGAAAAAGTCCTTGATGTTCGGATTGATCTTGTAAAACTTGGCGGCCGCCGAATTGCCCATCAAATACACCGAGCCCTTCGGGTTCACCACATTGCCCTGCCCGTCTACGACACCGTCTTTGATCGCCTTGTTGGCCAGCATCTGATGCGATCTCATATACAGGTGATCGTGGCCTTCCAGCACCATATCGATGCCTAATTCGTCGAAGACCGGAATCAAATATTTGCGGTAAAATTCCACGCGTTCCGATTCCGCATCCCCGTTATCCCCGGAGGAATACGCTCCCTTGTGCATTGCGACGATTTTCCACTTCTTGTCCGTCTTCGCCACTTGGCTGCGCAACCAGTCCACTTGCGCTTTAAAGCCCGCATCGGCCTTGTACGGATCGACTTCGCCTTCGTACTGCGTATTGATCTGCATGAAGAGCGCATCGCCGTATTCGAAGGAATACACTGTGCCGTATTCGGTGCTGGTGCCGACGCTTTTGGGCAGGTTGAAATGATAGTAGAAGTTGTTGTTCGGGTGATCCTCGATCTCATGGTTGCCGACGACCGGGGCGAAAGGAACGTTCGCAAATTCTTTCTGCGGGATGCCCAAAAACCACTGCCACTGCTGCTCCAAATCCCCGTCATCGACCAGATCGCCTGTGAGCAGCATAAATTTCGGGTCGCCGATATGATCGATCGCTCTGCGGAACGTATCCTGCCACAGCTCAAAGTTTCCTTTGCTGGAGCCTTGCGTGTCCGTCGTATAAATAGATTGTTCGCATGGTCGGTCGTGAAGGAGCCGACCGGACTCCAGCTGTCCGCCCTTCCGCTGCCTGCTCGGTACTTGTATTTCGTGCCCGGCTTCAGGTTATTCGTCGTCACCTTGTGGTTCGCGAACGAAGTCGTTTTATTCGAGCCTCGGTCGCTGCTTTTCATCAGCGTCTTCACGATTTCCGTCGTTCCGGTGAAGGTCATCGCCTCCTGTTCGGTGAAGCTTCCTCCCGGAGCTTTGGAAGCCTCGACGACCTGAACAACGGTCCCCGTGACGTCCGTCCCGGTATACCAGTCAAACGAGATGCTGGTTTTCGTATCCCCGTTAAAGGTCATATTCAACAAAGTCGGCGCACCCGCCGCAGAAGCACCTCTCGTTGTAAAGCTCCAGACGATCGGACTCGTAAGAGGCACATGGTCTGCGGCTCCCCGGACAAGCTCCTTCGGAACGGTAACCGTATATGCTTTGCCCTCGGCAAAATCCGGGTGGTTAATCGCTAGCGTATCGCTGCTGACAACGCCAACGGACAAATTGTCCAAGGAGATGTTGCTCTGATCGACGATGCTTATGCCCGGGCCGCTGTTCAAAGCAATCGCTTTGTTGAATTTGACGGAGACGGCCGCGTTCGGCGCAACGTCGCTCGCTCCATTGGCGGGAGCCTGCTGCACACCTAAGGTCGGAGTCGTGCCGCCCGTTTTCCGGTCGCCCTTGACGATCACATCCTTGATCCGGCTGGAGCCGGAACTGGATACGGTCCCCCCGCTCACACTCTTCGTCGAATTCACGACCCAGCGGATGTACAGCAGGCTGTTGTCGTCGGCTTGGCTCGGGAGCGGAGCGTCAATCAGCTTGCAGCTGTTGTTTTTGCAGTTGAAGTTCGTCTTCTCCAGCACCAGATTGCCCCCGTGAAGGTCGGTCCAGTTCGTCTGGTCCGTACTGAATTGTACCTTGAAATCCCGCGGGCCCGTGCTGGATGACGTCTGCTGGGACGATAGCGTCAAGTTCTCGAAGCCCTTGGTGGATAACGTGGCCAGCCAATACTTTTTGCCCGTTCCGTCGTTCCACCCTTGATTACGGATACTTCGCTCTTGGGAATCATAGGTGTATTGATCCGTGTTCGTGCCTACGTCCCGAACCGTCGACGACGTCTTGTATACCCCGCCTGTTGCCGGGAATACGCCGTCGGTTCCTTTATCCTTGAAAATCCATTGTACAACGGTTTCTTTGGCCGCCGCTGTCCTGCTGTCGGCTGCCTGCCCATTGAAACGCAAATAACAGAGAGGCGAGCAGCAATGATACGGTTCTGCGCCACACTTGCTTCGCGTTGTTCACTTGATCTACTCCTTTCCCATGTTTGTTTGCAACCGTAAATTCCGCCGGACGACTCCGACGGCTTCATGTTTGCCGGGACCCCCTCCTTTCCTTCCTTTATTCGTAGGTTCATCATCGTTTTGCCTACGCTGCCTCTATTGCCAGGCTACCCCCATCGTACCGAAAACCGGCTCCTTGCAGTATGTGCATCTGTGACTTTTTCATGAAATATCCTAAATTCCCATTTAATAGTATATTTAGACAGGAAAGGGGAATGTCAACATGGGCGGAAACCGGAACGAGATCATTCAAAATTATTTCAAAACGCTGCAGTTGGAGCTTATTATCGCCAGCTACTGCGACAGGGTTTCCCCGAATTGGCGGAGGCTGCTAAGCACGGACGGCTTCAACCGCTTTTATTTGATCCTGAACGGGGAAGGCTGGATAGATTTTTCTAGGTAAATATGGGGTACTAAACAAAGTTAGTCCTTTTAGAATTTAGATTTTAATGATACAGTGCTCCCAGAGGTGGTTATTTTGAAAAAGTATCGTCTGATCGAAAAAATACTTATCATCTGTATGCTGGTTCTTGCGATATTTTTCGTCGGCGCATTTTTCGTACTCAGGTATATATTTCAGCACGTTTCCTTTGCCCCTTAGGGAAAAGACTTATTCACCTCCTCCCAAGGTCTCGGCACCCCCATAGTATGTCTGCATACAACAAAAGCAAAAAAAGAGAAGCTGCCGACAAAAGTTCGACACTCTTCTCCATGAGATAATCACTCCAAAGCCCCTCGCCCCGGAAGCAATATCGTTCGTTATCCCTGCACATGTTTTTCGTCCATCGCACGGCGGTTCACCAAGAGCGGAGCCAGCTGGCATATCATCGTTCATGATCTTCCCCCGCCTGTCAGCGGCCAGCCTCGCCGAATTGTAGGGCGGGTCAGTCACCACAAGAGCGGACTCCGCGCCATTCAGGAGCCACAGGACATCGTCCCGGTCAGTTGCATCGTCGCTGCCACACATCCCCACGGTGTGCCTCAGGCTCTTGGATCTCATCCAGTGCGCGCTGCACGTCGAAGTCATTTTCTATCACGGGTGGATCGACATCGATTGCTTCAGCCATCCCGAAATCCTGTATCAAGGAATCAATCTCCTCGATATCAAATCCTGAAAGCGAGATGTCTACTCCGCCGACTTTTAGCTCGACAAGCAATCGGGCCAATGCATCATCATCTCAATCGCCTTGAAGTGCGGTCGGCGCCCTCGATCCTATCCTTACTTCGATTGCTGAGGTCACAACCAGTTGGATGAGTGTTATACTGCACTGGTATTTCTACACTTTGGGAAACTACTGCACCCGTAGAACTCACCTTTGGGACCCTTTCTGAGAACCATTTTGTTTCCACACCGAGAACATATCATATTGTCTGTACTCAGTTGTTCGATGACCTGTTTGGGCGTAGGAGCAGCATTTGGATTCATCTGAAGGATCATTTCAATGAGGCTCTCCCTATTGATAAGCCTCACCTGATTTGATTTGGCCAGCTCACACGCTGCTTCGGTGTAGTCGCTGTTACTTACAACCCACGCTTCAGAAGCCCCATAATGCGCAATGGAAGCCTGGGCTTCTTGTACCGCTTTAATCCCAACGTTTTTCGAATATCTCTTTGCCTGGATTACTATCTTTCTTACATTCTTTTTGATGATCAGATCGGCCCCATAATCTCCAGTAGCTTTTGTGACCGTAACATCATATCCTTGAGACCTGAAAAGATGTCCAAGATACTTCTCAAATTGCACTCCATCCATCTTATCAATATCAGCAATGCCTGATTTCTTTAGCCGCTCGACTTTTTTATTATGGTTCACTACCATTACAATGATTACAATGGCTATGATGCTGATTGCAACTGTTGTTGAAAGACTAAGTGACTTGGTAAAGTAATAGGTCACGAAAAACGAGCCTATGCCCGCTAATCCGATAAATCCCTGTAAAAACTCTTCTTCCTGCATTCGTTTGCTCTTACGTCTAGCCATGCATACCACCTTTTCACGAATGATTTTACTTATATACCATCATTCGACAAAAGAGAGGTTTTTCCTGCCAAAATATTGTTTTATTCTACCAAATATATTACTATTGACCTAGGCCTTGTGGGAAAGCATTCCTGGGCTTCATTTTTTTATTCTCACAATATAGTGGCATACGTAAGGGAAAAATTAAGATTTTTTTCTTTTTACCTTATGAATGGCATCAGCTGCAGAGTCGATATCTGAATAATGCCCAAGAAATATTCGCTTACCTTCTATAGTAATTCTCGTCTGCCACATTCCCCGCTGTTTGTTCCAATGGACTCCAAGAACCTTAGAGCAACTTCCCCTTGCCGGACCTCTGCGATTTTCCCCGTTTTGTGAATTAGTAACAAGTCGCAGGTTGCAGCGACGATTATCTAAGGTATCATTGTTGATGTGGTCAATCATCAGTAACTTTGGTTCATCGCCGGGCGTGCAACAAAAGAGCGCCGACATCCGTCGCCGCTCTTCTCAAAAATACAAGTACGCAAGTAGCAGAAACTTAATGCCGTGAGTTAAACATTATCGGGATACAATAAAATGTTTTTCGGTCACGGTTCCCGAAAATTTATGTTTAACCCTCACAACAGTCTCACCTTCAGAAACTGCAACAGCGTAAACTTTGATCATGCTCTTCATCCAAGGAAAGGTTTTTATTTTAACCGATGTGCCTGATACGATTTCAGTTTCAAACAAACGGTCTACTACGGGTCTAATACCAATATGTGATTCTTCTCCCACCTTGAGGTTGATCCATTCAACATTTACACTTTGATCCTGGCTCTGTACAGTTTGCTTTACGTTTGACTCTGCTGCAGAAGCAACTCCTGATGCTAACGAAAATGTGAAGACTGCGCAGAGAAGTAGTTTGCCTATCCGTTTCATAAAATACCCCTCCCAGATATTTATTTCACCTTTATTTTACTATTTTGTTATTAAATCCAATAGGTTCTCTGTTCCTATCTTTTCTATTAACATTTCGACATAACATAATCCACCCGAATCATAACTACCAAGCCCCAAATGTTACCATTGGTCTACAATAATTATCTCCCTTCACTACTACCTATGCACGGGCTCCTTTCCACTTTATAAATATGGCTGTTATATCTCCTCGGATCTCATATTTATTTTTCAACTTGATCGCCTCTGATATAAGTTCTCACTATATCGTGGCTCTTGTACGACAAAGAAAAGCAAGTTACCCCACAAAGAGGAATAAGCTGCTCATTTTTGCTTCTTCTATTTTTCGTCGAGCGGTTTCTATATGAACCGTTCCTTTCTGTGAACTACCCGCCACCTACGCTTTGCTTAGAGGTGGGGGCTTCTAAGGTAATCGTACCTAACGGTACGAAATTTACTTAGCTATCGAGCCTGTTCCATGCTCTATATATGATTATGCTAACAATCGCAATCCTTCACGCTTGATATTAATCGAAGCATTCCAGTCTCGATCTGCTACAAAACCACAATCGCAGTGGAATGTACGCTCAGAAAGAGGTAGGGACTCCTTCACTTGACCGCAACTTGAACATGTTTTGGATGAGGGAAACCACTTATCTATTTTGATAAGCCTTTTCCCTTGCTCCTCTAACTTGTATTGGAGAAATGTTGTGAACATGCCCCATGCATTATCGGCAACGCTTTTGCCGAAATTAAGGGCTTGTGACATTCCCTTCATGTTGAGATCTTCGATAACTACGCAATCATACCGTTTCGCTAATCTGTGTGATTCCTTATGTAGAAAGTCTTTTCTTTGATTTGCTATTCTTTCGTGCAGTTTTGCAATGTTCAATCGCTGCTTATGCCAACGATTAGAACCTTTCTTTCTGCGTGATAGAATACGCTGTTCCTTCGCTAATTTTTCCAAGGCTCGACGATAGAAATGAGGGGAATTGGCTGTCTTCCCCTCTTCACTATCAACAAATAAGCCGTTCATGGAAAAATCCAAGCCAACAACAGCTTGTACTTCTTTTGGTACAGGTTGATGTTCGTATTCGGTAAGGATCGAAATATAGTATTTTCCTGTTTTTGTTCGAGAAACCGTACAAGACTTGATGATCTGATGTGACGGAATTTCTCGATGCCGCTTCATTTTTACAAGTTTCAGTTTCGGTAATTTGATATAGCCATCCAAGAGCATGATGTTTCCGTTGACCACGTTCGTTGTATAGGACTGCCTTGCTTTGCGACTTTTGAACTTCGGAAATTCGGCACGTCTGGAAAAGAAGTTTTGGTATGCCTTTTGCAGATGGAGCTGAGCGTTTGCTAACGCAAGGCTATCTACTTCCTTTAGCCAAGGATGCTCACTCTTGTATTTTGCAGGTGTAGGCAACTTTTGTTTCTTCAATGCAGCTTGATCATCCTTGAATTGCTCGTAGGTTTCCTTTCGTTCAGCCAACATTTTGTTGTAAACAAAACGAACGCAACCGAAGGTTTTTGCAAGCCGTTGTTCTTGTTGAAGCGTTGGGTACAAACGGAACTTATAGGCCTTGTTTGCTATGTCGAATCAACTCACTTCATCCCCTGATTTTCGGAGCTTGCACTTTTATAAGCATTGATGAAGAATTTTGACAATTCGGTGTTCGGGTATGCTTTGAACAAAATATGCACATGGTCCAACTCATGATTCCATTCGACTAACGATATATTATAGTTTTCACCTAATCGAACAAACATTTCTTACACATAGTCAGATAGGGTATCATCCATCACTTTTCTACGATATTTTACCACCAAAACAAGATGATAATACAGATATATTACCGAATGATTATTGTTGTCTAATCTCATTGATATAACAGACTTTCTTTTATCTAAGACTGATTATATCTCATCATAAAAAATGTGGCAATAAAAAAGACTTTTTAGGCTTCGCCTACCGAAATTCATCTCCCACTTTCATCAAGCTTCGCAAGATTTAGAAGTGGGAGACTTCTTTCGGAGGGAAGTTAAATCCAACTCCTCGGCAATCTGCCTCATTGAGAACCGGAAGGCTACATGCAGTACAAAGCATTGTCTTTCCTGTTCGGACAGATTGCACATCGCATCGTTAAGTTTGAAGCGTTCGTCTTCGGTCAGCTCCCGATCCGGCCCCGCCGGCTTGGAAATCAATTGCTCCATCCAGGAAGGGTCCCATACCTTTGTTCGCTGGTATACTGAACGCCGCTCAATACCCCTTCGGTTCCCCGGCATGCGGCCAGTCTCAAGCCCTGCTTAACAAATTCGCAGTCGCTAATATATCCGAAATCAGCGAGCGATCTTCTTTGTCTACCGTATTGTTGTACAAAGATATGAGGTCCTTCTTCGCCTTGCGGTATCCTAGGAGTAAGTTATGCTGGCTCATCCTTTGCACCTCCGTCAAAATTATTTAAATCTTCAGTAGCTAATGAAATTACAGAAAAAATCATTTACAACACAAGAGATGCATGCTAATATAAAAAGGAAATATATTACATTATAAGGTAGTGTTTGGTATTGAAAAAGTTGGTTGTTAATGGCTTGCTGGCTCTTTCGCTTACAGCCGGGATTGTAGCTTCTCCACTCGATGCTTCTACTGCTAATGCACAAACTACAGGTAATGATCAGCGAGTAGCAGGGCTAAACCAAGTGCAGCTTGCGGCATCCGATATAATCTCGATTAAGGATGATTATGTAGTAAGAGGACGGTGGATTAGGAGAGACGATGCGAAAATCACAATTACTGCCCCTACACAATATAGATTACAAGTTTCGCAATACTCTCTTGATGGCAGTACCATTAGTAATGTAGCGTACGATTTAATCAATGAAAACGACTTTCGTGGGAGCAGAGGACCCTTCGACTTTCCAGGCAACGGGAGATTTAGAGAAAAATATATAACGCTTCTCCCTGGAACGTATCACGTCGAATACTTTAGCCAGCATAATAGTCCTATAAAGCTTGATGTGTTCCTTTACCCGGAAGCATTATGAAAAAAATTCATGTATAGCGCACAGCAGTAAAATTGTTGTCCAGAATTAATCAGGGATTCGGGGTGTCTAGTATTAGGCACCCCGATCTCTTTTGATTACCGATAATTCATGTCTCACTTCCTCCTCTGGATACCGGCTCAGCCTGTACACGTTCGAGCAGTACAGGTGTCTGCATAGTAAAAGTAAAGTAAATTTTATTGTTTCTGCTCAAAGAGTTTCAAAACACTTTTAAATTCTTCTGGCGTTATGAAGAATTTAAGTTTATAGAATCCACTGTGTTTCAACCTATCCATGTATCTCACCGCCAAATATAGACTCATTACACACTATCTAAGTTTAGTAAACATCACATCAGAAGTCTGATACCCATTTCACACACCCAACATATTTTCCTGCGCGCAAAAGCTGGAATTGAAAGCTTGCCTGTATATTTTGAAGCGAGTCAACGAATGTACTCGCATTTTTACATCAAGTAAATGAGATATTTCACGGTAACAAATGACGAATAATGCCCCATAGTTTACGATAACCAGAAATAATAATGAACGCGG
>NZ_FMTT01000079.1:14180-18029 GCF_900100345.1 Paenibacillus tianmuensis
GACAATTCGGTGTTCGGGTGTGCTTTGAACAAAATATGCACATGGTCCAACTCATGATTCCATTCGACTAAGGATATATTATAGTTTTCACCTAATCGAACAAACATTTCTTTCACATAGTCAGATAGGGTATCATCCATCACTTTTCTACGATATTTCACAACCAAAACAAGATGATAATACAGAGAGAACACCGAATGATTATTGCTATCTAATTTCATTGATACAACAGCCTTTCTTTTAATATAAGACTGATTATATCTCATCATAGAAAATATGGCAATAAAAAAGACTTTAGGCTTCGCCTACCGAACATCTCCCACTTTCATCAAGCTTCGCAAGATTTAGAAGTGGGAGACTTCTTGCGGTGGGAAGTTAAATGTTGTAAAGTGTTGCTAAATGGGTGAACTCCTCTACCGAAGACACCAACGATTCCTTAGCGAATAATCAAATCACAGAAGAAATGGGATGATGTTAAATGGATAAAGAAATTAAAATCTTGGCTATTTCGGGAAGTCTTCGTCAAAACTCTTCGAATAAAGCACTAATGAATGCCATCATCGGATTAGCCAAGGAGAACGTTAAATTTACCATCTATGGCGGGTTGGGCGACCTGCCGCATTTTAATCAAGACATCGATGCTGTCGAAGAACCTGTTCCGGTCAGAGAATTAAGGACACATATTAAGGAGGCAGATGGTGTGCTTATATGTACACCGGAATATGGGAATGGAGTGCCTGGTGTGTTAAAAAACGCGTTGGATTGGCTCGTATCTTCAGGCGAGTTATACAATAAACCTACAGCGGTAATCAGTGCCTCACCATCTCCAATGGGCGGTGATAAAGCTAATGCTTCACTTCTGCTTACACTTAAAATGCTTAATGCTGATATTGTAGAATCAGGAACATTGATAATACCGCACATCACTTCGAAACTAAATAAAGAAGGTAGTATTACAGATCCAGAACTAAAGCAGGAATTATTATCTGTGCTCCAGACACTTGAGCATGCTTGTCATCAAGGCGAGACGATATAATCCATGAAATGAGAATTGTCCAACTACGAAAAATGATAGGTTAGATCAACAGAACAGATTTTGTGTTTCTTTTTCTGCAAGCGCCTAATAACCATCTGATAGAGCCGTAAAAAATGACACCAATAACAACGCCAATTGTATTGAGTATGATATCGTCTGCTAACGCGTACAGGATTGTAATCAGATTGAAAATGACCGGATAGCAATTGCCATCCGGTCATTACTTATTTAACTATGCCAAAAGATTAAGTTCACATACGTCTACGACAACCTCCATTCTCCGCTTTACCACTATTTGTGATAAGGTTCAGCTTAACGAGTCTATCGGCGAAAAATGAAAAGAGGAGTATGTCGCGGCGTGACAGCTCCTAGAAATCCAATTGGTTAACGTAAACAATATTCTTTTTTCGCCGTCCCCTTAACTTGCGCTCTACATTGTAAATGTGCTAAGTACAGACCCCCATACGGAGAATTTACTCACGGCAGGATGGAAAATACTATGTCATTAAAGTACGGTAATCCCACTCTCAAAAATAACTTTCAGATAGTCACCCTCAAAGTGAAACTCAACACTCAAAGTCAAATCATTGGGTTCGCCATCTGTCGTCAATGCATATTCGTAAGAAATTCCGCTTCCATCGTTAAAGTGGTAGAAAGATTCTTGTTGATAAACACTGCCATCTTTATAAACAGGCCTAAAGGTACATTCTACATCAAACCTATCGATCTGTTCCAACTCATTATCTTCCTTAAAACTCTCGATGACCTCTTTTAATAGCTCAACGTCCCAATCCAACATATCATCAACTTTTTGAGCAATTTACCCATATCTTCCATCTGCAATTGAATCTACAATCTCTTTTGCGAACGCCCGAATGTTATCTTCCTCTTTGCCTGATACCCGTTTAAGCATACCACGTGCTCCCTTATCTTCAGAATAATATCTATCTTACATCATTTGAATATTTAATCCATACGTACCACAATCATACCACGAATTTGGAAATCATTGTCGGTTTTGTCGCATAAAAGCCCCCCTAGAGCCCATCTCTAGAGGGATAACATAACTCTATCGTACCTTTCTCCATCACTCCTATAGTCTCTATATCCATCTCGAGACCCCAATTTTTCGCCGTCACTTATGGTACGGTTCACCGTAACGTATCTAAGCGCAACATTGTCTTTGACCATAAGATCTACATTAAAATATAAAGAAAGAACCACTCTAGTTGAAGTGTGATATGCTCCCATCATAGTAGACAGTAGAAAAAACAAAAACTTCTACTTCAACAATGATGGGAGCATATCATATTGGAGTGGTTCTACATAGAACTTCTCTTTTATTGAACTATCGTGTCCCGTCGTATTATGAGGTTAGCCAGTTTTTACTGGTTGACCTCTTTTTATTAAGTGGGTCTAATAAACGGTAGCCGGGGCTGAACGTCCGTGTCCCTGGGAACATATCCCGTCGCTAAAACTGTTCGCCCCCTACTTGTAGAAACCATGTTTTGGCTGGTTGAGACTAGATCTCGCATCACGTGCGATGCTGTGGAACTGCAAGCAGATATCATAGGGGTTACCGGCGATCATGCAATCAGAGAGGATGAGAATATGATGAATCCAGTCATTGGTATGGATATCTCAAAAGGTCAAAGTGAAGGTCAAGCATTCTTAAATAAAGGGCAACCTTACGGTAAAAGTTTCTGTTTTCTTCATACGCAGGAAGGGCTAGAGGAATTATTCAACATAGTGAAGACCGTTCAAAATAAAACTGGGGTTTCTCCGTTGTCATTTTAGAATCAACAGGACATTATCATGAACCCATTATTCAGTTCCTTGAAGAACGAGAAATCGACTTCATTGTTGTGAATCCACTGATTTTTCATCAAGCGAAGAAATCTAGTCTACGCAAGGTGAAAACAGACGCGGTGGATGCCTACCAGCTCTGTGAATTGTATTATAAAGAGGACTTCGAGGTTCACAAACAGAGGAACTTTCAACTCTTGAACCTTCGTCATCTAACTAGGCAGTTTGAGTCCATTACGGATATGTATGTTCAAGCTAAATTGCAATTTCAAGCCGTCTTAGATCAAATATTTCCAGATTATAGAGACATCTTCGGGGATCTCTATTCTAGAATTTCACTGCTTTTCTTAAAGGAATTTTCTACATCCGAGATCATAATAAAGGCTGGAGAAGCTAAACTCTCGGATCGAATTGCATGTCTTTGCCCAAGCCGTTCTGATCGTTGGGCGGAAGAGAAGGCTAAGCTCATAATGGCTGCAGCCATTAACAATCCCTTTCAAAAAATAACGTATCAGAGCCACCTCATAAGCCTTAATTTGTACGTGGATTTATTGCTTCAGTATCAAGGACATCTAGCCTATTTGGAAAAACAGATTGATGCCCTTTCTGCTGAAGTAGAAGAATATTCGATTATCCAATCGATTCCCGGTATTGGCAATAAAATCGCGGCAACGATTCTATCTGAAATCGGGGAACATGCCTGTTGATTAACCAGATACTGGTTTTTTGAGGTTTGACAAATAGACATGTTTTTCCAACACTTTGGTAGTGGCGATGATCCATTCAATTTGTAGTTGATCGTGCTGAATTTGTTCCGTGAAACGGATCAAGGGCATTCTCTTGCAAGGGATGACAAATGATTTTGAGTGATCATACAACCATTTCAAGATAACGTAAGTCATTAACGCGGCAAAAAGCTGATTGAACACGGCATTCATTGTTGTGCCAAACAAAACAGGTACATTTAGGTTCTGTTTTATCCATCTGAAGAAAACTTCAATACCCCA
>NZ_FMTT01000082.1 GCF_900100345.1 Paenibacillus tianmuensis
CATCGAACCAGGTTCGACGATCAGTAGCGACGCGTATCGTTCGTACCATGCACTCGCTAAAGAATATAACCACCAACCGATCAGGTTCAATGTAAAGGACAATCCTGATCATTTGAAATGGCTGCATACGATGATTTCCAACGCGAAAGCCTTTATCGCCGGTACGTTTCACGGTTTAGATTCCAAGCATCTGCAATCCTATTTGAACGAATTCTGCTTTCGCACCAATCGTCGGCAGTTTGAAGGTCAGATGTTTAATCGCCTGCTGGCTGCTTGTGTTTCCACCGATACCGTCACCTACGGCGATTTGACCGCATAAGCCAAGCGGAGCTAACTTGATATTCAAATTAAACAATAGTATGTGTACACAACAAAATGAATCCGCAACTTGTCGTTTTTGAAAATGTCGAGATAGTGGTAAGTCTTCAAAAGTTTTTCCGATACCTTTACACCAGTAAGTGAACCGCTCAAGTCCAGCATGGCGACATGTAGGGTAACAGTAGAACCGATTTTTTCGGCCAAATCAATATATACTCCACCAGTTTGAATGCAGTTCATGTTATGTGCCCTTTGGAGTAAAGGATCAGTAATCTCGTTAGATTCAACTGACCTCAAATTACCTTTGTTTGATTCCTCAATATATCTGAGTAGTTCAACCTCTGCGAGTATTGAATCCCCAAAAACCCCCTTTTCATGATATTTTTGAAGAATTTTGTAGTTTTCCTTTTCCGCACATAAGAAAGTGCTGGATGTCTTATAATAATTCCTAACCCTTTCAAAAGTAGGCTTTATTCGTTTTTCACATATATGCTTGTGAATTATTTCATTGATGAATGCAGATTTCATAATTCTTGTGATATTTACTTGAACTGAAGCTATCTCTTCTCGATTTTTCCCTAAAAGAAAACAAACAGCAGACTTCCTAAGTTTGATAACCACGATATTACGAAGTTTTATTTGTTCTACAATCTTGTTTCTTTCAAGCTCCTTTAGCCTTTCCCATGTTTCATATTTGTACATGTTAAAAAAAACCCCATGTACCGATCACGTGTACCTTAAACATAGTCCCTCTACCCAGTTCCCAAATTAGCTCAATAATTGCACGATTCTCGATACATAGGTCTTGTTTTCGCTTTGTCGTTGTCATTTGCTCCCCTCCCTTAAATGTAATACGGTTGATACTCTGCCCCAAGGCCCTCTACAAATTCTGTTTTTGCTTCTACCTCCGATTGTGTGTAATTACATGTTATAACCTCGATACAGGTCAGTTTACCATCGGCGGAAACATATCCTCCGTCAACTGGAGAACATAATATCTCAGTTCGGTCTTGTCCATGATTATGAAGTTCCCCAAATCGGTCATTTAGCATTTCTCTAAATTGTGCCTCGGTAATCCAAGTTGATCTTTCAATTTCCGATAGACCAAGTAGCGATTTGCTAAAGTTAGATCATGATTAACTGAGTTACTACGATAAAAATATCAAGTGCTAACTGATTTCGGCCTAACTCCTTACCTTTAGTTGTCAAACGATAGACTTCATTAATTTGATGTGAACTTCTGTTATAGACCGAACAACGCTCAATGTATCCATCCCGTAAATATGCCTGTATGCGTTTCTCTCTCTGCCCTAATTCGGCTTTCAAGTGATGTTCTGTCAAATAGCCAACGCACCTGAAGACATGAAGCATGTTGTGGTCTTTAGTTGTTATTGTTTTCACATAACTTGACTTCCTTCCTCTCCCCATGCGGCCCTCCTCCTCTGTATGGAATCTCACCAGTTTTTCTGTTGCTATAATACAGCTACGGCAACGGTAACACATGTTGATGACAGCCCCCGTTAGGGGTCGAACGGAACGGTGATGAAAAAACGAGCTTTGCTCGGTTCGGCGTAGCCGATTTTTCTGAGCGTACTCCCGATCTTTCTTTCATCATACCGTTTACGGTGATGAAAGGATCGGGAGCGTGGAGTGAGACCCCCTATCCCGCTTATCGTTAAGCCCCCTCGAGGATGTTGCATTTGCTCCACGTAATGTCCTACCGTTTATTTTGTTCCTTAATCATACTGATAGAGCCTGTTCAAAAAGTGCATAATATCGGATAAAAAACAAAAATGCACCTATGCGAAACATGGTAGAATGGAAGTACCACACTACCCATTAAACCAACAACGCGAGGTGCATTTTCATGGACTTGCAGCTTGAACTGCTGCCCTACCACTAGGGCGGTCGTCCTCCGATCGATCCAAGAATCTGCTTTCGGATGCATTATTTGTACTTTACTCGACCGGAGATCTCCTCGTTTCGGGAGCTGGTGAGGCAATTAAAAGAACCGAAAAATCAGGCATGGCGCAACTTTATCGGCGTCCCTAACATCAAAAAGGTGCCGGTTCGCAGCTGCCTGAGCAATTTCAGAGCCAAGGTCGGCGCCGAATTGTTTTATTCCATTCTGTTCGACTTCATTGCTCAGGCGTTGAAAACTTTCTACTGCCGATGCTGACAGGTATCGATTCCAGGCCCATATGGGCCAACGTCAACGGATACAAACACAAGCGCCACCTGCGGTGTGCAACGAACGAAGGCGAACCAGAATAAGTTTTTCGTCGGTTACCGTAAGCATTCTATCGTTTGTCCCAGCCCGAAAGGACCGATCGTCCTGTTTTCGGTCATCCTGCCTAACGATACAGCAGATGTCAAAGTGATGTTGCCTCTCCTTGACATGATGAAGAAAATCGAAGGACTGAAGGTTGACTATCTGGTGGCGGATTTGGGTTATTTCGATGCCGACGATCAGAAGGAAGCGCTCCTGAAACACGATGTGGCCGTCGTGACGGAAATCAAGAAAAACACCATCATTCCTGAACACTGCACCCCCGAAGGAAAACCGGAATGCGAGCAAGGTCATGCCCTTGTGTTTGATGGATTCGACAAAGATACATACACCGCTTGGTTTCGCGGAGACGATGATAAATGCGCCGCCTGTCCGCTGCAAGGCCTTTGTGAGAAGCAGTTTGGCTATTCCTTTACGGAAAATCCATTTTTCAACGGCCCTGTACCGCAAGGAAGCATGCTGCAAGAGCATATGCTGAATTTCCGTAAGCAGGTGGAACTAGCGTTTGCCCAAGAATCCAACCTGCTGACTTCCGTGATGAAGCACAAGAAGGTGCCGGTTCGTACAACCGAACACGTCGGGAAATGGTTTATCCTGCGAGATGCGTTTCGGTTAATTGAGCGAATGATTGCACATGTTCGGGAGACGATTCTGCCTCCGAATCATGTTGCAGCTTCAAGAAGCTGCAAGAGATTCAAGTGGAACAAATATCGCTGCCGCTGGCAGGATAAAAGGCTCCAAACCGCAATTAAAAAAATGCAAATCACCACACAAGGGATACGTTTTTCCAAAAACAGGGACTGAAAATGAAGCGGTACCGAGGAAGTAACTCCGACACCTCTACCCCCCCTTTCATTTCCAATACTGTCATCTCATTTGCCTGGTTGTGCTCCCGTCTTCAAACTGATAAGGGGCTTTTTGAACAGGCTCTGATAGACTAATATATTTATAACTTTTCAGACATAGAAAAACCCTTATCACATGGGGTGATAAGGGTTCAAGGGATTTCAAATTGATGATTTAGAAAAGATCAAGCTTGGCTGGTGCTCCCTTTTTCCATGTGCGGTTTTTGCCAGTATTAAAGAAATCATCGTACTTTTCATTATGGTAATGTAGTATACCGTGCTCTAATACATATTCGAAATGGAACTTGGGATTATTTATATGATTGAGACCTTTTTCTGTATTTAATCTGTTTTCCCACAACGAATAATAGGGTTCAAATACTTCAGTCGGAATTTCGTAGATCCTCGCAGGATCATTAATATAAAAGATTCCTATTAAGAATCCCTTAACGTTTCTATATCTTTCTATAATTTCATGATTTACATGATGACAAGTAGTAATTCCAGGTTTCAAACGAAGATTACCAGATGTATCAACTAAATTGACTGTTTTCAACTCATACTGGTAACCTGTTTCAGGGTCTATACCGTCATCCCCATGACGACCTGGTATTTTGGTAAGCCCGAACATCTTGACCAGTAATAATTCCCTGTAACCACCATCATCGAAAACATGAATTATATTCTGCTTATTTGCTTCGGTCTGCAGTTGCTTCGCCAAATCTAATAAGTGGGCAATTTTCTTGGGTTTAGGTCGCAAAGCCACTACCATCATTCTCCTTTATTAAGTAAATCAATTACGTCAACAGATAGTGCATTTGCAATTTTCAAAAGAGTGGTATAAGTCGGGTTTCGTTGTGCCAACTCCAACTGACTTATATAATTGCGATGAAGTCCCGCTTTGAATCCCAGTGTCTCCTGGGAATACCCCCTCTTTTCCCGAAGGACTCTAATGCGTTCACCCAGAAGCCTTAGCTCTTGGCTGTATTCTTTTTCTAAATCATCGCTCTCTATGCTCATTGTTTATTCCTCATAAAACGACATTGTTCGGTTCCATTCTAAGAAAAATTATATTATAATAATTAAAAGCATTCTTCACACTATAGTGTGAAATTCATACTATAGTGTGGCAACAAGGCATAGGAGTTGTTGAAATGAGTTTAAGACTTGCGTATGAGACAAAATTGGGTAAAGCATATAATGGTGATTCCTTAGAACTACTCGATTCTTTAGAAGATAATTCAGTTAATCTTGTAATGACATCTCCACCGTTTGCATTGTTGCGGCAAAAGTCCTATGGGAATAAAGTCGGCGATGACTATATTGAGTGGCTAACTCATTTTGCCATTAAGGTCAAAGAAAAGCTCACTGAGGACGGAAGCTTCGTTTTAGATTTAGGCGGTGCATATGAGCGAGGGGTTCCTGTCCGTTCCCTGTATAATTACAAAGTGCTTATTAAGTTTGTCGAAGAAATTGGGTTTCACTTGGCTGAAGAATTTTTTTGGTATAACTCTTCAAAACTACCAAGCCCGATTGAGTGGGTAAATAAAAGGAAAATTCGGGCAAAAGACTCTGTAAATACGGTATGGTGGTTTTCTAAATCAACTAATCCAAAAGCAGACGTTCGAAACGTTCTTGCTCCTTACTCTGACCGTATGCAAAAGCTTTTGAAGGACTCAAAAAAATATTATGATGCCAAGGAAAGACCATCTGGCCACGATATAAGCGAAGGTTTTAACAAAGATAACGGTGGAGCAATTCCTTCAAATTTGTTGCAGATACCGAACTCAGAAAGTAATTCAAAGTACCTTCGTTACTGCAAAGAACTGAAAATTACAGGGCACCCAGCAAGATTCCCTGGAAAACTACCTGAGTTCTTTATTAAGTTTTTGACCGATCCAGGTGATACAGTATTGGACATTTTCGGTGGCTCTAATACCACTGGGGAGATGGCGGAGTTACATGATCGCCGATGGTTGAGTTGCGATCTTGATAATGAGTATGTAGCGGCTTCGGCATTCAGATTCTTAAACAACACTATTGAAGCTAAGGAAGTGTATGATCGCATCCTCAATGAGCAGTATGTCAATCTTGGCGACTTTACTTTAGTTTAGAACTGTCGTAACTTGCGATGCTCCTTGTGTTTTGCTTGTTTGCTTTAGCGATATACAACTGATGATTTCGCATAATCACCAATGTTTTAACAACCAATCCCAGGAGCCTTAGGCTATCTGAGGGGAAATAGAACCCCCCCATGCAGAACGCTCAAAAAAAAGCGTTCTGCATAAGGTGGTTCTGTAACGGTACAATCCCTATCGCTTGAGTATATCTTTCACACGTCAACGTACACAGAACGGCTTTCGCCCGATACTTCGCATTCAAGACCGCTCCTGAATGTGATTGCAGAGATGCAATCAGAAGTACCGCCCCCCTATTCCTTTTGGGAATAGCACGGTCACCTCCCGCCCTTTATGGTCGGCAACGAGGAAGTTGACTGTACGTTATCAAACATTCCAAGGCAGTTTCTTTTGCGTCGGGACTGCGAACCCGTAGTTTTTATTTATAGCGCGATCTCCTACATACCACACTGCATGACTAAACCATGTCTTTTCTTATGATGTAAGTCTAAAAATGACTTTTTATATGATAAGCAGGCGACATGTTTTTATAACTTTTTCTACTCATTATGTGAGAAAAAATGCGGTAATTTTGCTTTACCTTTTTACTTTAGTGCTTTATAGCGCGAAACCTCGAACACATAACGTATAGACAGAATCCCGTAGATTTATATACTTAAGACATAAGTTCTGCAGAGCTAATAAACAACATGAAAAGGGAAGCAAACATGAAAAACAAACCATCTAACAAAAGTACAGAAACACCGATTCAAACAAATATGACTGAATATTCAAATAGTTTGGATGCAATCGCATCGTTATTGTTTCAGTCGATGGCCCGCAAAAGTTCCAACAACCATAAAAATCTTAAAGAAAAAGGGGTAAGCTAATATGTTAAACATGCTCAAAAAACAAGTCGTTATGATCATCGGACTCTACATCCGTGTATCCACGGATAAACAGGCTCAGGAAGGTTACTCGCTGGAAGGACAAGCTGAAGAAGGAATTCGAGTTGCTAAAAAGATGTTTGGTGAAGATATTCAATATGAACTCTATATTGACGAGGGTTTAAGTGCGAAAAGCACCTACAAACGGATTGCTCTTAAACGAATGATGAATGATTTGAAATCTGGAAAACTGTCCGCAGTTATCACTTATAAAGTTTCCAGGTTGAGCCGATCCTTATCCGATTCGTTGAAACTCGTCGAGGAAATCAACTCTGCAAAAGTCCGCTTCATTAGTATTAAAGAAGGGGAATATGGAACTCCACATGCCAACTTACAATTCAATATCTTAGCTTCGGTTACCAACGAGAAGAATTAGCGGAGAACGTCCAAATGGGTATGAGCCAACGTGCAAAAGAAGGCTTATGGAATGGAGGTCAAGTGCTTGGATATAAGAGTATTAACAAGGAACTGATTATTGTCCCTCAAGAAGCTGAAATTGTGAAGTTAATATTCCAAAAATTCACGGATGAATGCTGGGGAACGAAAAGAATTTCAAATTACTTGAATAGTATTGGCTACCGCACCAAGAATGGCAAGGCGTTTTCGATAACGGCGGTTTCCACTATCATCAAAAATCCTGTCTATAAAGGTTATATCCAATATAATCAAGTAATCAACTGGGAGAAAGAACGACGAAATGGTAAAAATCCAGACTACATTATCTGCAAAGGCGTACATGGAGCGATTATTGATGAAGCGACTTGGGACAAAGCAAATTCTGTTGCAAAGCAAAGGGCAACTGGTACCCCTCGCCAATACTCAGGAACTTTTCCCCTTACAGGTTTAGCGAAGTGTCCAGAATGCGGGACATTTATGACCAGCCTATACGGTGCAAAAAGAAAAGACGGAACGAGAAAAAGATGTCTGCGGGGCATACCATAACAATGGGAAATCAATATGTAATCCGAACACAATTCCTGCTGATTGGTTAGAGAAGGTAGTTTTTGAACGACTCTCCGATACATTACAATCAGAGTCGATTGTAAACAAACTGACTAACCGAATTAATGAATTAATAAAGTCTTCTGGGTATGGCTCGAAAAATGAAACTGATACACTTCTTAATCAAATCCGTGACTTAGAAGCTCGTAAGACGAAGATTCAAGAAAACTTTGAATCAGGTGCAAGCCTATATAGTGCAGAAGAGGCACGTTCCCGCATTGCAGAAATACGTGAAAAAATTGATAAGCCGAAGGCCGATCTTAAATCTTATGAACCAACGCCAACAAGCAATACCGATCAGATCAAACCAGTTACTCCTGAATTAATACGCACACAACTTGAGGACTTTATGGCCCTATCAAATGAGTTAGGTCCATTAGATTTTCGACAATTGCTCCAAGCAACTATTCTTAAAATCGAAGCAACAAAAAATAAACTTCAGTCTGTACACTTTTCATTTATTGTACATTTACCTGAAGATGATTGGGACCCCAAAGGTCCTTTACATAACCTCGTAAGTCCCAACTCATATGTCCTTCGGGCTTTTTCTTTTAGCAAAAACCATTACCTATTTGTGGTACCAGGCCTGTTGATTAACCAAATTATGTAATCTAAACAACCCTCTGGGGGTTATGTGTCTGCACAATATATTGAATCTTTATAAGCCATTCAGCAGGCAGCAGATGAAGAGCGAATAAACGTGTAAATCGGACAAAGGAGAGTTCCACATGCCGAGATATGGATGCAGAAACGGAGTCAAACAGCCATTTCAGCAGAACGTACACCATCAATGCTGCAAATAACTGACCATAAACGGCGTTCTCTGTTGTCCCAAACAACGTAGGAATGTTTAAATGCTGCTTAATCCAACGAAAAAATACCTCGATCTGCCAACGAGCTTTATACATCTGCGCGATTTG
>NZ_FMTT01000084.1 GCF_900100345.1 Paenibacillus tianmuensis
ACCTCCGGAGTTGACAATATCGTGATACACTTCCAGAATTGCCGAATGAATTTGTTCCAGCGAAATGTCACGGTAAATCGCACCCGTGAGGATTGGCCGAAGCGTTACCTTTAAATAATCGATGTACATCCCGGTGTCCTCGTTTTTGCGCGCCGCTTGGATAACGACGCCTTTTCGGCGGTGAATCTGAATAAATCCTCCTTGTTCAAGAATTTTATACGCTTTGTTTACCGTATGCATATGGATGCCAATGTCGCTTGCCAGTCTTCGTACGGAGGGCAGGGGCTCTTCGGGGCGTAGGCGGCCATTCACAATACCTTCAATAATGCTGTTTACCAGTTGTGCATAGATGGGAACTTCCGAGTCCGGTTCAATTCGAATGATCATCCCTTGCACCTCCGAAATAACATCTGTTATATATAGTATATAGCAGTAATGCCAATTGATGTCAATATAGGATTTGATTTCATGAGTCCATTTTTTGGTGTCATCTTCAATTGGGGATTAAAACGATGCCCATATGTAGCTTGATGCCCAAAGCTTAGACGTCGACAAATCTCTCTCTTAACGCTTTACTCGGAAGCTCACATTCATACCGTCGGCCAAATAAGGCGTATCGTTTTTTGGCAAAAAGTCGGTAAGCCCAATTTCTGAAACTTGCAGGAATGATTTTTAAAAAGTAAAGGTACTTGATCGGCCCGTCAAGCCTTTTAAGAATACGAAGGACTGCCGTAGATTCCGTATAATATTTTCCTTCTTCAACCAGCACAATGGAATCAATGCGATCCAGACGATGATTAAACGGAAGCAGAATCCTTTGGGCAGCCGGAGATTGCAAAGAAGCAAATTTAAAAACACCCTGAGGATCTCTGCGATAAATAAATTTGACCCATCCGTTGCAAAAATTGCATTCTCCGTCAAAGAATACGATCCTGCAAGAATCTGTTACGGTCTGCATAGTTTGACATCTCCTAGCGAAATAATTCGAAATTTAAAAATGGCACACACGTGTTGGAGTGTGCGCCATTCTTTGAACTTTAGGTGCGCCTTCTATCTTGAAAAGGCCTTAACAACGTTGTTAACGATCATATCTTGTTTGAGGGAAGCATCATGTGCAGAAGCGGAGGACGTCCATAAGTATTTGCCGGCAACGACAGCCAAATAAACAGTAACTCCGGCTGCCGCATTGACGAGGGCAACGTGAGTTACGGCAGCCCCCGTTGTAAACACGGCGCCCAAATAGACAAGGTAACCCACTGCTGCAACTGCGCATAATCCCGTTCCTCTTCCGATATCAGGGTTAAGCTGAAGATTTTTTACTGTTTTTTCAACGAGTTCTCCGCCTTGGGCTAAAGCATTTCTCACCTGAAGATGGTTTCCGCTATACGCTGCCTTTTCAAGCAGGTCAAAGTAAGTCGGATCCAGCTCCTTGATTTGTTGCACCAGCTGTTCGGTTACGGCAAAGGCTTGCGGATTGCTTAATTTGACCAGCATTTCTTCCGGCCAAATGGAAGGGAAAAGTCTGGCTACTTCCCCTTGTCCAAAAACCAAACCGCGGAAGATTTGCTCGCCGCTATATTTTTGTTTCGAACCAGTACCTGCGGCGAATACAGAAGAACTTGTCATAATCAAGATCACTGCCAAAAAAAGTGCTAACATTCTCTTCATTCCATTACCATCTCCTCATCAAATTTTTCCATCCTCGTTACGTTGATGACCAGCAACCTGTGATTCCGGCGCCAACACACCCTTCTTTTGGATTACCATAGGGAGTGAGTCGCCTGTAAACTACTGCATAGTACTCACCCCTTTCCCGCTGCCGGCCAACTCTTGTTCCAAATCGGGTGTTTGTTTGAAAGAAAATTTGAAGCTTTTGAAGAGTCGCAACTGGTGTTCGAACGGTACTAGATATAAAATTAACGCAGCGCTCATAATCATCGAGAAACTGATTAGGCCAAGCATGATAGCAATGAGTTCATGCAACAAGAGAGCCGCTGTCAAATAAAATTTCCAATGTTTTTTGGGGGAAAATAATGCGCCGAATAAAGAAGATTGCAGCAAGAGTGTTCCCCAGGTAGGAATAACGACAGCAGGCGAAGTAAGAATCGGATCGACAAGTTTCAAGAAAAAAGGAGGGAGTCCCAGCATCGGGTCCGTCAAATAATAATACACTGCGGTGCCATCCAGCCATGTCGGTTCAAAAAGTTTGGCGATGGTAGAGTGGAAGTATAGGATAGCAACTTGAAATCTGATTGCATGAAACGTAACAATTGCTATTAACCGTTTTGTCACCCAGGCATCGGAAAGCGGGTCAATCGGTTTACTTTTTTGCCAGTGCCATTTGCGAGGGTCAGTTAAGGTAATCGGGAGTAACAGGAATGTCAGGACGGTAGTCACTTGTTCCCCGCCATCCAGCGTAAGTGCGGAGACGTTGAAACTGTACGCGATCCAGAAATGCAGAATGCCCGTGATTCTCGGACGCCAACCCGAAGCGATAACAAGCAATCCGATAACACATAGCCATCTTAGAAGATTTAAGTAGGTATAATCGTTAGGAACCGTGCAGAATAAACTGAGCGTACCTTCACAGTTGGGATAAGTTAAAGAGCCTGAATAAGGTCGAAAAAAGACCCGAGCATCATTAATAGAAAGAGTTAACGCCGATGCCAATGCAATCAACGTTCTCGCCAAACCGTATACATTGGTCCAAGGATCGGTATTCCGGGCCAGTCCGTGTGCGTACGCGCCTAATTTACTGAGCATGCAACTCTCACCCTAACTACAGTTGATGGCATTTCTATGTTTTCCTCTCCGCTGCTCCAGGCCCAAGGAACCGGCTCCTGAAACACAAATCCAAGTTCTCCGCAAATCGTCGGATTGGGGGTCGGATTGTTCAAAGTTAACGTCTTATCCGCTTTGTTGAGGCATGAATAAGGACTTTCTTCACATTTTCCTTTGGATGTTTCAGGAATCATGGAGACAAGCAGTCCCCCCTCAATCCCCTGACTTCTTCCAAACCTCTTGATGCCGAACAAATTTGCGGGCATATTGTTAGGCCACGCAGGCAATAATGAACCATCGGAAAGATCAAGGACACGAAATTGCGGCTCTCGTGGATTTTTACTGAAAAAACCCCAACCTTGCGGAAACCATAGCGCGATTCCCAAGGTTTTGCCAGTCGGTAAAGTGATGGGGTTTGTTGGCATGACAGCATGAATGGCGGCGAAAAAAATATATGCCCAAAAACCGGCAATAGCTAAAAACAATACACCCCACTTCACGTTTTTATCCGGTGTAATAGTATTCATTTGGACTAACCTCCTGTGTAAATTGAACAAACATACGATTAATCCCGAAGCCAAAGAAACAATTCATGGAACGGAACAACAAGGATGAGGGAAATAAGTAGCATTTACCTGAGAGTTTTAACTTAGAAGAAAATCATGAGGCTGGGATCATGAAGAAGGTTGAAAATTATGGATAAGAGATCATTAAAATCATGTGAACTCTCTTGCTAAAGAATATATTAACTTTTTTTGGTCAAACCTCCTTGTTTATTAACTTTTATTGAAAAATTATATATTAAGTAATTAGTGACCATAATATACTATCAAACTAGTATTTATTAATATGAAAAACTATCTATTTTGTTCAGAAAAACTTTTGAAATGATATAGTTTTCTTCGTATCATTCGGCAAAAAATACCATATTATGGATGAAGTAACCACTCTTTTCACTCCACCCACCAGATACCGTTTTTGTAGCAACTGATTCTGCCGCAAAAGTGCTTGGCGCAGGACTTGTTATAACAAGTCCAGTTGCCAACACAATCACAGGAAGCATGTTCATTTTCTCACTTTAGTTTGTATTTTTTATATTACACTATGAATATGCAATATTTGTAATAATATATAAATATTACTTTTAGAACTATTTTTTCCTTGTTTAGAGCTATAAGTAACCTACTTTAAATACTAAACCGCAACTTATTACGGAGAAAAGTGTAAAATCCATAACCCCCCCATAAACTAGGAGATGAAATGATTTTGAGGAAAAAGTTGCTTTTGGCGCTTATCGCAGGTGGCTGTATTTCAGTTGCTTCCGTTGCAAGCAGTTCCGATTCCATACGAGCGCATTTATTCCCTAGGTCAATCTATTTCAATAATCAACCTACCAATAAGCAGAACGGGGGTTTTGAGATTCTCAACTATAACGGTTCTGTCTATGTTCCTATACGCTACATTGCCGAAAATATGGGTGGCAAAGTACATTATGATGAAGCAAAGAAAGATATTTATATTGTTCGTCATGTGAACAAGTTGACGAAAGCCGAAATCAGCGTATCCAAACAAGCAGATCATTTCATGCTAAATCTTCACAGCGAAAAAGAAACCTATAAATCCAATGAAATCATGAATTTGTGGGGTTCCCTTGTTTACTTGGGCGAGGAAGAAATAACCGTAGGCCACGGCGATCCCATAACCTTTTTACAATTCGGGACGAGAAAGGAATTTCTTCTGATGAATTTGTAGAAACCGTTTTAATGAGAGATCATGTCAAGAAAAATAACGAGTATACCGACAATTTAGTTATCGGTATATTTTTTCTACTGTTTAAAAATTAGCAGCAACCAGCATAGATAGTATCGTAGTAAGAATCATCCAAACAACCATTAGTAGAATTACAGCAACGCTCGTATCGATTTGTGTACAATCTACCAGGGTCTATTGTCTTGCCACTAGAATTTGATTTACGGCATTGACTTGGAGCATCGCATCCAGAAATACCATTAACAATAGAACGATCTGAATAAGCTTTAGGACATCCCATTTTTTTCACCTCCTAACTTTGTTGTTATCATATTACAATTTATTATAATATTTTTTGATTTTAATACATTTAAAGGAATTTTGTTACAAAATAGCGAGGGTTGTTGTTTTCACGAGGAAAAATATTACTTTTCCTGTTAAGATAATAGAGGAGCTTAAATTTATTTTTGGAGGTAGTTAAATTTTATGAAGTCTCATAAACTCGTTGTTGTTTCAATTATTGTTCTTTTGATTTCAGGATGCAGTTTATTCGAACCTAAACAAGATGCCTCAGAAGCAAAAGGAAACATTAAAATTATGTACTTAGATGAGAAAACTTTTAAACGTGATTATGGAGATGTATTTTCTAGTATGTATCCCAATATAGATGTTCAAGTAATCCCCATGACATCCATTTATAACCTTGGAGCCGATAGTGAAAAAGAATTTCAGAAAATATACTCACAAGGTAATCCAGATGTAGTCCTACTTGAAAACTCTAAGCGATTTCAAAATATGATAGATTCAGGGAGCCTTTTAGAATTAGACACTTATATCAAAAAAGATAACTTTAACGTAGATAAAATAGCCCCCAGTGTTATAGAACAAATTAAGTCATCTGGGAAAGGGAAGATTTATGGATTGACTCCTTTCTTTAGTTCAATGGCTATTTATTATAACAAGGATCTTTTTGATAAATATGGAATTCCTTATCCAAGAAATAAAATGAGTTGGGAAGAAGTATTACAATTAGCACAACGCTTTCCAACAAATGATGGGTCTAACAGGCTTTATGGATTCTCTGCTTTTTCAAATGAACCGGCCGGTTCAGCTCTTATGAATGCAATGGGGGTAACCAAAGGATTGAGGAAGTTGGATATGAATAACTCAACGATAAATATGAATACTGATTCCTGGAGTAATGTTGTAAAAACAACAGTGGACGTATTAAAAACAAAAACTGTATATTCAGAGAATAAGCCGTTACAACCCTTAGGCCCTGAAGAGCAGTTGAAACAAGATCCGTTTTTAACTGGTAGATTAGCCATGAAATTAGATTCTTCGTATTTTATTAACAACATTTTACACGCCCAGCAGCTCAAAGATACTCCATTACCTGTTAACTGGGATATTGTTTCTGTACCTGTTGACCCAAGTAATCCTAACGAAGGAATGGGCATTTTCTTATCGAATATCTTTGCAGTAAATAGCAAATCTGCTAATCCCGACGTTGCCTGGAAGCTAGTCAAGTATATTAATAGTGATGCTGCTGCAAAAATTCAATCGGGTCATGATCAAGGACAATTATTAAGCAGAGTAGCTTTTTCGAAAGAAATAGATGGAAGAAGCCTAGAACCCTTTTATTTGTTAAAACCACTCAGTATACAAAACGATTCAGAGATTCCGGAAAAATTCAGTGTTCTCCTCGACCAAATTACGAATAATTTAATTCAGCAAGTAGTGGAAGATAAAATGACAATTAGTGAAGCAATCAATAATATGCAGAATAAAGGACAAATGTTACTAAATCAGATAAAAGCGGAGCAGAATAAATTGAAGTGACCCCAAAAAGTTAGACATGGTTATTTAATTAGGCGGCTTGTAGGGCATAAGTACGGTATTGAACCGGGCTCATGCCTTTTAATTTTGCCTTCATTCGTTTGTGGTTGTAGTAATCGATATTTGGCTAGTTCTTGTTTAAAACTCCCCTTTAAGGCTGACCGTAGAATACCCGTGGAAACGGTCGGCTTAAAGGGAAGTATAACCAACATCCATGACTTGGAAAATATTATACTAGGGGGTTATTCGAAGGGGGAGTGGAGTCGTAAAGGCATCGAAATAGCCGATCCTATTTCAAAGGAAGCTAAAAAGAACAATGACTCCTGCAAAAATCAGGGGAGCTATCAAGAAAAACCAGCCGGTCAGCCAGCCCAAATTGACCGTAACCCCGATACCGCCCCTTTTCTCAACGAACAGCGCCGGATCGTCCCGATTGACATAGAACAATCCCCACTTCCAATGCTCATCCGAACCGGCGTCTGGAAACACGATATGAGTATTGGCTCCAGCCATAAGGGCCTGATTTTTTTTCAAAACGATCGGCAAGCTGATTAGGGCGGCAAAAATCAGAAGTATGGCGGCAATCAGTATCCAGTTGGTCAGACTGGAATCAATAAACCCCGCAATCGAAAACTGAACAGAAGCAAATAACGCCAGCGAAATTAAAGTAATAAAATGAATAACAGCGGCTTGATAGCGTCTCGAGCTTTGTCTTATCTTATTGATTGATTCAGACTGCTCCGGATGAACCTGCCGTTTGCTCCGGATGAGAGCCTCTTGTACGCCCGCCATAATTAGCGCCATCAAGCATTGAATGAGATTAGGGGCAAAGATGATCCCGATCGATTTTTGCGTGATTCGATCCACTTGACCGGAAGCATTGTAATGAATAGGAATATTAGCTGCAATCTGGTCATAATTCCACGCGACAAAGACAATATTGGCTGCAATAAGCCAAAACGGAATAAGACTCCACATTCTCGAAACCGTTGACCAATGTTCCGAAGTGTCAACAGCTATGACGGATGGTTCTTCCATCATCCATTGGTTTTCCTTCTTTAATCGCTTTACCCCTCTGTATCCTTGTAGGTAGATCAGCACGTGAACCACAAAGTAAGCGGGAATAAGATAAACAATCGAAGCCGTCATAGTCATGGCTTCGCGTTGCACGCAAAGAATGGATAGTCCCATCAACAGGACTGCCGCGATGACAGTTGCAACACAGTAATTACGTCTGATCGCAAGCAATTTGGGATGCCTCATATGCTCCTTGGGAATCAATATCCCGAAAAAAACACCGGGATGGGACCAAAAAGGAACCAAGGCATTCATGATGATCATCGGAATCCAGATGAAAAACAGAGTTACCAAGAGCATTACTCTCCACCTCCGGAGTTGACAATATCGTGATACACTTCCAGAATTGCCGAATGAATTTGTTCCAGCGAAATGTCACGGTAAATCGCAC
>NZ_FMTT01000090.1 GCF_900100345.1 Paenibacillus tianmuensis
GTACAAGGCAAGATGGGGCATCGAAGTTTTCTTCCGATGGATCAAGCAAAACTTGAATGTCCCTGTTCTGTTTGGATCCACGAAAAATGCCGTATTCAACCAGTTGTTCGCTGCACTCATGACGTATGTCGTCTTGAGATGGCTATATGACCATTCCAAATCGCTCATCATCGCTTGCAAGTCCATGCCACTCATCCGATTTAAGGAACTCATGCAAGAGAATCAATTCCAGGCGGAATGGCTCATTGCTGTTACTAAGATTCTGGATAAATACGTCTATTTCTCACGTCTTGATATCCCAAAAGTTGGTTAATCAACAGGCGTGCTCGTATATATACTTTAACCGCAGCTTTATCCAATTTTAACTTCGAAACTATTTCCATGTTTTCAATTTCCGCAAAATTGATATGATACACTTCTCCCCTTTTATCTTGAACTAATTCAAATCTTTCCTCAGTATATTTCATTTGTTCCTCTGAAAATTTTTCAGGGACCAGATCATCAGTGCAAGCCATCCCTAAACTTTCGATTAGTCTCCATACAGGTTGAACCAATGTCACGCTACCAACATTTTCACCATGCTTATTTATCTCAGCCCTAAAGTGTAGATCATTAAGAATATTTGCCACCGTTTCTAACGTTGTTTCTCTTTTTATTAATTCGTAGTATGATTGGAGCATCGGAAGCACATAGTGCTCTAAATAATCAGCCGAATCTAATTCAAGGAACATTTTAAAAAAGATCTTTTCCCAATGAGAATTCTCATAATAGTAAAATCCAAATTCACCTAGATATGTATTAACCTCCACTAGACCTTCTTTGTTTTTTCTAATCCGTAGTTTTGACCACTCATTTGCCATATCCACAGAGTTGTAGTAATCTATCTTTTCTTCTTTTTCCATATTTGCTACTGACAAACCATAAGGAATCATAACAAGCAAAATATTAACTAATTCGTACCATCTGCCTTGCTTAACAAACAAGCCACTCTCAACTAACTGCTCAAAATATCGTTCCTCGTACTCAAAATATAATATATAAGCTTCTGTTGACATTATTTCTTCTTTGGTTAACAGTGCATTCTCACGATACATAACATCAGGACACATTTCTATAAGAAAACCTATTATTTTCTTTTGAGAAATACCACTATTCATTGTAATTCCAGCTATTAATTGTGCAATAAACAAAAGTGCATTCTTGCTTATTCCTCCGCTTTGAAGCAAGTTTCTTTCTAAAAATAAAAATGATTTTTCATCTTCTATAAATTCACGAATATACCAGTAATCTTCGCTTTGTTGTATTTCTATCAGTTCATTTTTCAATGACTCATTTATACTACTGTTGCGAATAAAATCTTGTACATCCTCTTCCCAGAGGTATGATTCCTCACCTAATATTTCTTTTTCATAAATATCAACAATTTGATTATAGGCTAGCTCCAATTCTTGATGCTCATCATCCTCTAGATCATAATCTTCGTTCTCATCCGTAATCTCATCTTCTAAGTAACTGGAAAATTGCTCAACCATTTCTTTAATTCTCTCTGTGTAGGGAAGTCCGTACTTGCTCAATTGTTGTGGTATTTCGTTACATAGATACTTATAATGTATCACATCATTCATTTCTACAACAAAGTTCAATGCGTTTTCATAATAAATTTCAATGTGATCTTGAATGGAACATCTATATTTCATAAGAAAATCGCGATATTCTTCTGGAAAAATTACTTCAAAATAATCCAACTCTAAAAATCTTACTTCATTACATACTCTCTCAAAGTATATTGAAATAATGTTTAGACCATTAAAGTTTATTCCATTCTCAAAACATCGTTTTATTACCCTGGGGTATATTTCTAGATCGTACGTCTCGATGCGCATCCATTTATTTTTCATTTGTTCATTGAATTGCTCTATAAAATTATCAAAAAAATCATGGTACTCACGCAACTTATTTTTTTTGTAACGACAAACTAAATCAAAAAAACGAGAAAGTCTGGTTTCCCGCAAACTCTCTTCGTAATATTCATATTCGTTTCCATCTAAATATTCGCTATAATCTGCCAAAATCATAGGCATTGTTTCAAAATTTTCAATGCATCTTTTCATTAACATATTATATTTTCCGTCTGATAGCTCATCGGAATAGTGATTTATTAGATATAGCAGTTGTCCATAATAGTAGCTTCCATTTAATAAAACATTAAAGTAGTGATCTATATGCCTACGTAAATAATTAAATATGTAATCCTTCGCTGATGGATTTTGGAACTTAATGATAATGCTCCCATCTTCAAGTGCTACCGATTTAATAACCGTTTTTTCTAATTCCTCAAAACATTCCTTAAAGTTCTTTTTCTCTATAACTCCTTGCAATTGCTCCAAACATTTGTTGTACGTTTTCTTTGCATGATCACTTAAAGATGGTATCGGTGAAATCAACAATATAACAGAAAGCAGTTTTGCCTCAGCAGACAGATTGTTAAATATGGCATGCCAAAAGTTTTCCGGGCTCTCCAAATAGCCCCAAAAACGTTCCAGACATTCCTCAGGATGTTCATCTATCTCAACATTCTGTAGAAACATTTCAATGACCCTTGGATTGTAATTGGCATGTCTCACAATTTCTTTATGTTGGCCAAATAGTTCTTTTGTCTGTGGCCAACTTAATTTTGACTGCTTTAAGTGTCCAAAAAAGATCCTAGCTTTTTCAACATCGCTATATTCATCCAGTCTGCATTCTAACTTGTGTTTTTCAACTACTTCCTTAAGATCGGCATGCTTTTCCAAACCTTGTTTTAATACATATTCCCTTGTTGTCAAGATTAAAACGCATTCCCTTTCATCCTTAATTCTCTCTAAAATTTTGGCCAGTCTCTTTTCATCTCTTCCAGCTAACGAACTTTCTTGAAAGATACTTCCCCAAAAATCGTCAAAAATAATAACTTTCCTTTTTGAGCTTCTTTGTGCAGTATAAATATCGTCTACCGATTTAACCCAAAAGAAATTATTGTATCCTCTGTATTGTATAAAATATTTCGCTAACTGATATGCAAGCGATGTCTTCCCCATCCCCGGTTCCCCTGATATGAGGATAGCCCTTTCTTGTTCCAGTTTTTTCAATGCCTTGCCATACACTTGAGTTTCTACAAAAACTTCTGATCTTCTTAGAGCTTCTTCGAATTCTTTAATCGATTCTTGCAAAAGAACGCTGTTGAATGTGCTATTTAACATATTTTGAAGTATATTCGTGTTTGGCATCCATAATTTCTGGTAGTTCTTTTCAATTGATTTATACAACTCTTGCCCAAGCAAGTTATTAAAATCTTCTTCAGTTAAAATATCATCACTATTTATTATATATGGGTAAAATAGCTCTGTTATTTCATCTTTCTGTTTCCTTGACAGATTCATAGCAACTCCCAAAATATACCTGTCTGGATTTATTATTTCAATCTTCTCTTTTTCTCTTTTAAGTAGACGAAGAAGTGACCGAAAGTCACATTTTGTTCTTTTTGCTTGAAGAACCAAGGAATAATTTTCGTGGAAGTATCCTCCATCTACCCCCTGATCCTTTCCCTCTTTATACGACTCTAAAGTGATACCTTCTCTAATTTGTACAATATCCCTAACAAATTTTTGGAATTCCAAAGGTTCGAATGATTTATGAAAATCATAACTGGGCACCATATTCCTCCTATTCTTTGTTTCGTTGGTTCAGATACATACGGCCAGTATCAAATTCAACAATACTCTACTTCCAAATTAATTATGAAATTTAATTTCCCCATTATTTACGCCAACTATAATTATATTTCTTATTATTTACTTTGAAAATATATCTAAAAAAAGAAAATCAAAGCAAGAAACTAACACTCAGAATAACCATGCTTACAGAGAGACACCGATGGTTTATATTACTCCTCCCCTTCTTTTTTAATCATATATGCGTAAAAGAAAGAGCCATAAATAAACCAAAATGGTTTCTTATAGCTCCCTAATCATTATCAATAATTTGGCTTTCACTGCTCAATGACATCGGAAAGTGACTTGATATCTTGTATTCGCCATTGCTGCGGCAACAAACTGCATAGATTCCTGTCGAGTCAGCAATCAATAAAAAATATGAAGAGGAATGGACAAAAACGAAGGGTTTGGTTTTCAAATTGTAAGATGTTCCTTAATATTTTGAACCCATAACGGGAGTGGGGTAACCTGATATCTCAGGATACGATGTTCTACTTGCAACACAATTTCACCAGTTGCCTGGCTATTGTCAATAACGACCAAATGGTCAATAAGATGTAGATGAGATAGAAGATTATTTATTGACGTTGTATGCCTTCGTATAATGTCTTCTGTTGGTATATTGTGACCGCCATTTCGAACTCGCGCGGCAACACGTTCGATATTTAGCCGATAATCACCAAGTCCCACGTAAAACATCATCACTTCAAAATCGTTAGCCTTGGCATCCCGCATAAGTCGTATTACATTTCCACCTGCTAGCGTTGTTTCTATAGAAAAATCACGAGTATGGCCTATACAGTCCCTAGCCAGTTTGATCGCTTCTTTACCCGCGGATACTTTGCGACGATCCGGTTGATCTGCATCAAAACTGCGGGCCAGGGAATCAGGATCGATATTAATACTGATACCAAGCCTGTCTACAATCAAATTTCGAATTGTACTTTTACCACTGCCATTATTCCCAGCAAATACATACAGCATTGAAGAAGGCTCATTCATGAGTTACACCCGGATCTTTTACTGGTACGATTTCGCCATTTGCGTATTCTCTGACGATTTGACCTTTATCTGTTTTATATACAATGTAAGTCCCATTTGCTTTTGCATCCAATTTTGCACGTTCACCAGTAAGCTTGATTAGTTTGCTTAAATCTTGAACCCGATTCATGCCATTTCACCTTCCACCTGTATGCAATCTTTCTCTTATTATAACATAATCATTGTGTGGATATTTCGCCAAGATCATTTTGATTTGTTCGAACCATCATATAATAAATATGGAACAATTATCACTGGGTGTAATTAAAAGTACAAACCTTGTAAAAATAATTAGGGCGTGTCTGAAAACTCATGATAGTGGAACTACTTCAACAAAATCATGGCAGAAGCCAAAAAAGCAAAGCTCAAAAAGTTTCGAGAAAGT
>NZ_FMTT01000093.1 GCF_900100345.1 Paenibacillus tianmuensis
ATGGGCTGAACTGCGGGAACCGCAGGGATCGCTTGCTCAAGAAGAGAAGGATGCTTCTCTGTTCGCAAGAATCCCCCACCTCAGCGCCATTAGCGTAGGTCGTGGGAGTGTTCAAATAACCATTCAGATATCCGCGAGAGGATCGAATCCTTACGCCGTCAACAATCACAAGCACCTACTCCAAAGCAAATAAAGCGTGAGATGAATGATGCGAATAAGGATATACTCATCGAAACGTTAAAACGCAAAATCAAAGCACTGGATAACGAGAACAAAAAATTACGAGAAGAAATGAAAAAGGCTTATGCTCAGATTTACGAAAAACTTTAGTTGCACTTCATTGAGCTAACGGGCAGGAGAGTTTAATTGTGATATGCTGAACCGTATCACAAGTGATGGTAAAGGAAAGATTTGAGTTAACGATACCTTATAAAATGTTATGTGAGATGAAATAGTTCTGTGTAAAAAGTGGATAATGATATTGAATAATAAGGATGATTATAAATAATTGGTTCATCTTAAAAAAAGTATTAATTAAGCATGAAAGTAGTAATGGAAAAATAGTGGTGGTTATAGTCGTTATATCTATATGTACGACTAAATATAATTGGGGCAGATTGCCACATTTAAATAATAAAAGGTATAATTCTAGTATAAAAAGGAGTGATTTTTATGCTTAAAGATAACCCGCACCCATATGGCGATGCTGAGTTATATATGGAACTTGAGGGTATGGATATTAGGATAGCAATTATGAAAGTAACAGATTTTTTACAAACGTTAGGCGATGCAAGTCTATCGTTAACTTACTCTGATAAAACGGAACACGTTATTGATGATGAGCGATTATTAAATATTATTTCGGGACACATCTTAGACATGCAATAATTGATTACAACGGTTGTTTTGATTTGTTTATTCAAATACCTTGGTTCTTATTTAGACTATGGAAAGGTAAAAAGGGAATTCGTCGCAATGGTTCAGGATGGGTCAAAAAAGCTGAGAGCCTATGTAAATACGAAGATGTCATTAGCAAGCTAACATCTATGAAAGAGCAACGTGTTAAAGAGTTTTTAGCTAACTTAATCTCTTTTAATAATACGTATAGGGTTAATGCTAGTAGGTCTGTGAATATAAGAAGAATTGCTAACGATTTAAAACATAATCGGAACTTAAGGCTTAGTGAATTCATTATTAAATCAACTTTAAAGTTGAAGATTAATGATGATTTTGAAGTGAACTCAAAAAAGTTATTGGCAGAGCAAGGCGTGTATCCCGTTATTGAACGAGAAATATTTGACGAAACCGCACCCGATATAGTTATAGCTAAAGTTATAAATACCTACATGGGAGATGAACAGACTACTGATATTCAATACATTAATGGTGAGCTGTTTAGGGGTGAAGATCTCTATAAAAATGGTAGAATATACTCAATTGATGAAATTCATACTGAGCTTATTGAATACCATAACCAGTTGATTTTACTTTTTGAATCATTACAGAAAGTAATGGATGAACATGTTGAGCTCAACCCTCAGTATAAAAATATTAATTTAAAATCGACCTCGTATAATATGGATCAGTTCTTCAAGTCCTCCACAAATTAACTATATAATCAAAAGTAATAGAGCTTAGATGCGCATGTAGTAATATAAAATTGATTGTTTATTTCAACCAATAATTTGCAAAAAGAACGATAAGCCGAACCGTATCACAAGTGATGGTACTCACCATAAGAAAAGAAATTGTGCTTGATAGTAGTTATATCAGCAGATTAAGACGATAGTGATATTTGTCCGGCGAATAAAGGCAGTTTAGTATGAACTGATTGCCGAATTTTAGTTAAAATAATGTATTAGAATATGGGCAGGTAAGAGTTGAAAGCGATCCTTTAAAGAACTCATGAATAAAGTAAAGATGCTTATTTTCCAAATTCAAGCTGCGCAAGTTGAATTAATTGTTATAATTACACTATATTATATTATATTATATTAAATTGATCTGAAGGATCAAAACAAGGAGAGAACATCATGACAACAAATGCAATTGGACAATATTGGCAGTCGTATGCTCAAAAGGAAAACCTAAATATAGAAGTTCCTGCGGCTTGGATGTTTGGAGATGGTTCTAAGGAAATGGGCGATGAATTAGCAAAGCTTGTTGTTGATGGCAAAAAAACGGCAACATGTGCTGCACACTGTGTATATGAGTTTGAAAATGAGGAACTGCCTAAACAGGGACAATACGATATTGTATTAGACGGAAGCAATCAACCTGTAGCCATTATTCAATACACCAACGTTGAACTTCTCAAAATGAATGAAGTGACTGCTGACTTTGCAAAAAATGAAGGTGAAGGCGATTTAAGCTATACATATTGGTATGAAGTGCACGTTAAATTTTTCACGTGGGAGCTAGGTTTACACAATCTTACTTTTAGTGATGATTTAATGTTGGTTTGTCAAACTTTTCGAGTTGTTGATATTTTTCATCAATTTTAGATGAAATTTAAAGAGGAAAGATACTGAAAATTCTTTGTGAACACCTGTGTATAGATAAAAATTACAACGCATAATACGGAGAACTTTAGTATGAACCGTATCGTAGAGATAAGGCAGGTTACTCAACTAAAACCAGCTAATATCTTGTCAATATTTTTCTCTTAATTTCTTTGAATTATAGTCTTATACTAAGCATAGCTAATAACCTTCCTATCCTTGCTGGAAGGCTTTTCTTCTAGAGAAATGTTCTGGATTCTAGACGATATCTATAAAGAATTCTTTATGTGTTAAAACGGCAAATATCCAATGGAGTAGCTTGTTTATACAAGCAACGACTGCCACTCGATAAGGTTTTCCCTCACTACGTTTCTTATCATAAAACACCCTTAACTTCTTGCTTCCAGAACGTCTTAGCCCACATAAAACTGCAAGATATAGGGTGTGTCGCAGTCGTTTGGAGCCACGTTTTGTGATTCGATTTGTTGTTGCCGTGAATTTCCCGGATGAATACACACTGGGATCAATGCCTGCAAAAGCGACTAGTTTCTTTGCATGATTAAACCGATGTATTTCCCCGATCACGCCTGTTGATTAACCAAAATAAGGTATCC